>NZ_LMCL01000012.1:0-514214 GCF_001424795.1 Aminobacter sp. DSM 101952
GTGACCAGCTGGAACGGCCGCGTCGAAATCTCCTGGCCGGCGCCCGCAACGCCGATGACGATCGACTGGCCCCAGCCGCGATGGCTGGCTTCCAGCGCCTGGCGCATSACCTTGACGTTGCCGGTGCAGTCGAAGGTGTAGTCGGCGCCGCCGATCTGGTCGGCGCCGCGCTTGGTCAGGTTGACCAGRTASGGMACGATGTCGCCGTCGACCTCCTTCGGATTGACGAAATGSGTCATGCCGAAACGCTCGCCCCATTCCTTCTTGTCGTTGTTGAGGTCGACGCCGATGATCATGTCGGCACCGGCGAGACGCAGGCCCTGGATGACGTTGAGGCCGATGCCGCCGAGGCCGAAGACGATGGCCGTTGCGCCGATCTCGACYTTGGCGGTGTTGATGACCGCGCCGATGCCGGTGGTGACGCCGCAGCCGATGTAGCAGATCTTGTCGAACGGCGCGTCGGGRTTGACCTTGGCSAGYGCGATCTCGGGCAGCACGGTGAAGTTCGARAAKGTCGAGCAGCCCATGTAGTGGAAGATCTTGTCCTTGCCGATCGAGAACCGGCTCGAACCGTCCGGCATCAGGCCCTGGCCCTGCGTCGAGCGGATCGCGGTGCAYAGGTTGGTCTTCTGCGACAGGCACGACGGGCACGAGCGGCACTCGGGCGTGTAGAGCGGGATGACGTGGTCGCCCTTCTTGAGCGAGGTCACGCCCTTGCCGACATCGACGACGACGCCGGCACCCTCATGGCCGAGGATCGCCGGGAAGATGCCTTCGGGATCGGCGCCCGACARGGTGAACTCGTCGGTGTGGCAGATRCCGGTCGCCTTGATCTCGACGAGCACCTCGCCCTCGCGCGGACCCTCATTGCAGCTTGTCGCCCTATCCGAAGAGATGACGCAATTGGCGGAGGCGCTTGAAAAAACGAAGGAACAGCAGGTCCTCGTTACTCTTCGACGGGCGCCNCCTTGTCGCGCGCGATCCGGCCTTCCCAGCGGAAGTCGGGATCGTTGACCTGCCATATCTTCGGGCCCTTCTTGAGCGAGGTCACGCCCTTGCCGACATCGACGACGACGCCGGCACCCTCATGGCCGAGGATCGCCGGGAAGATGCCTTCGGGATCGGCGCCCGACAGGGTGAACTCGTCGGTGTGGCAGATRCCGGTCGCCTTGATCTCGACGAGCACCTCGCCCTCGCGCGGACCCTCGAGGTCCACCTCCATGATCTCGAGCGGCTTTCCGGCTCCGACGGCAACTGCGGCGCGGGTTTTCATGGTTTACACTCCCAAAATATCGGTTACCGGACCGATGGCCGGCGGAATTGCTTAAAACGGGTCAGGCTGCCTTGGCCGGTCCGGCGGGGAACACCCCCGACATCACCGTGAAGCCTTTGATGCGCTTGACACGATCGCACCAGCGGCGGATCGCCGGATAGTCCTGTCTGGGGACACCGCCCTCTTCCGACAGCATGATGTAGGGGAAGCAGGCGATGTCGGCGATGGTCGGATGCGCCGCCGAGCAGATCCACTGCCGCCCCTCCTGCTCGCCGAACCACAGATGCTCATCGAGGATGCGGAACAGGCGATGGGCGCCGGCACGGGCCGCCTCGACGTCAAAGTCGTAGAACAGCGCGTCATGCAACCGGGCCGCTGAAGCCGTGCCGGTGATGCCGTCGGCGAAGGCCAGCCACTGGCCGATCTCGCCGAGCAGCGCCGGGCTGTCGCGCGGATACCAGGTACCCGCGGCATCGTATTTCGAGGCGAGATAGACGAGAATCGCCTGGGCGTCGCGTAAGACGAGGCCATCGTCTTCAATCACAGGCAGTTGCCCGAGCGGGTTGATCTTGAGAAACCATTCCGACTTATGCTCGCGGCCGGGGTAGAAGTCGATCGGCACCGTCGTCCAGTCGACGCCGAGCATGCCCATCAGCAGGCGCAGCTTGTAGCAGTTGCCCGACAGTTCGTAGTCGTAGAGCGTAATCACAAGGGAAACTCCTAGAGGTCGAGGACGAGCCGCGCCGACTTGGCACGCGACACACAGGTCATGATCTTGGTGCCGGACTTGCGCTCGGCATCGTTGAGATAGACGTCCTGGTGATCCGGTTCGCCTTCGATGACGGTCGCGAGACACGTGCCGCAGGCGCCCTGCTCGCAAGACGACGGCATGTCGATGCCGGCTTCACGCATGACGTCGAGGATGGTCCTGCCCGCGGGCACCTTGAGCGTGACGCAGGAACGCGCCAGCGCCACCTCGAAGCTCGAGCTGTCGTCGATGACATTGGTGTTCTTGAAGTATTCGAAGTGCACCGCCGTTTCCGGCCAGCCGGCCTCGGCGGCGACATGGCGCGCGGCTTCCAGCATCGGCCCGGGGCCGCAGAGATAGAGATGCGCATCCGACCTGTAGCCGGACAGGATCTCGCGCAGCCTGGCGCCGGTCTGCTCGGGCGAAAGGCCGAGATGCGGCTTGAGCGATGTGCCGAGACAGGCGGTCTTCTCCGGGAAGGCAAGCTGCGCCTCGTTCTGCGCGAAATAGTGCAGTTCGAAATTGAGGCTCTGGTTGCTGAGCGCCTGGGCCATGGCGAGCAGCGGCGTGATGCCGATGCCGCCGGCGACGAAGATGGTCTTCATCGCATCGCGGCGCAGCGGAAAGTTGTTGCGCGGCTCGGAAATCGCCAGAACGTCGCCCTGGCGCACCGTCTCGTGCAGGCAGGTCGAGCCGCCCTTGGAGTCGCGCTCGAGCTTGACGCCGATGATATAGCTGTCGCTTTCGCCCGGGCCGTTGGTGATCGAATATTGCCGGATCAGGCCGTTGGGCAGATGCACGTCGATATGGGCGCCGGGCTGGAAGGTCGGCAACAGACCCTTGATCGGCCGAAGCTCGAAGCCGGCGATGCCGTCGGCAGCCTGCCACTTCCTGGCAACCTCGACGCGGATCGTCGCCTTGCGACCGTGCTTGGTCTCTTCCGGCATCTCGGCGAGTTCCGGCGAAACCCGGTCGATGACGGGCTCCAGCGGTGCAGGCACCGGCTGTGCCTGGGCCTCGTGCTCGGCGATGTCGCGCAGCTTCGACAGGAGGTCGTTGTGGTGATGGAGCACGGCCAGCCGCACGGCACCCTCGACCTTGCCGTCGAGGACGCCGCGGATCACCGAACGGTTGGAATCGACCGGCTGGACGAAGAACACGGCCAGCGTCGAAGCTTCGCCATCGACGGCACGCAGCGCGACCGAAAACTCGTTCGATGCCTCGACGGAGACCTTGGCGTCGCTGCCGTCGGTCCGGCCGTTCGGCTGGAAGCGGTAGCCCTCCAACCTGGCCGCAACGACGTCGGCCGGGGCGTTGACCGGGATGCCGCGCAGGGTCAGCAGTTCGCCCTCGGCAAGGCCGGGCAACTCGGGCACTTCGCCCTGCGGCTCCTCGGCCGACCAGATGAGGCCGTAGCGCTCGACGGCGGCGAAGGTGCGATTGGTGATGGTGCGCGCCGGCGCGTCGGCCGGATGGGCGGGAATGTAGGTACAGCCGGCGGTACGGTTCGAATAGCGCCAGCCATGGTACTGGCACTTCAGTTCGCGGCCATCGTTGATGCCGATGGACAGGCGCACGCCACGGTGCAGGCAGCGGTTTTCCCAGACGTTGACGTAGCCGTCGTCGGCACGCCAGACGGCGAACTCGCGGCCGAGCAACTGGGCATGGAAGACATGCCGGAACGGCAGGTCATAGGTCGCGGCAACGGGATGCCATCTGGTCTTGGCGGTATCGAGCATTGTTGTCTCCAGAACTGGGTTTCGCGCGGCTCGCGCTCAGGTAGCGGCGGGAATGACCCCGTAGGTCACACCCTTCTGACTGAGCCAGCGGCGGTATGCGATCGCCGACTTGTCGGCACGGATGGGTGTTTCGGCGCGCGGATCGAGCGGCAACCGTTTCGGGAACTGGTTTTCCAGGATCGGCTTGTCCTGCCCGAAGATCGTCTGCTGGAAGCGCTTGATGACCTTGTCCTCGTTCTCCTCGTCGAGGATGCACAGCATCATGTGCGCCCGCACATGCTCCTGGTCGACCGGCTGCAGGAACACGGCGATCACGTCTAGGCGGCTTTCATCGACCGGGCTCGATTTGTAGAGCACCGAGCAATAGGGATGCGGCACCCGGTAGATGTAGTCGACGTCGGCGCCCTCGGTCGACGTCGTCGAGGCCATCGGCTGGAAGAAGCGGCAGCGCGTGGCCAGGATCTCGTCGCGGTCGACCGAAATCTCGACGTCGTATTCCTTCACCTCGGTATGCGGTTCGGCGCCGAGGATGTCGGTGTGGACATAGGGGAAATGTCCCATGTCGAGGAAATTCTCGATTGCCCGCGGCGCCGAGACGTTCACGCCGACGGTCGCGGCATTGAGCTTGCGGCGGTCGGGCTCGTCGAATTCCGGTATCGGGAACAGGTCGGCCGGCGGATTGCCGAGCGACGTCCAGATATAACCATAGGCGAGCTTGACCGGCAGCTTGCCGTCAACGGCCGCCACGTCCACCAGGCTGCCCTCGGCAAGATCGGCCCGGTCGCGCCAGACCGCGGCGCTGCCCTTGCCGTCGATGGCAAGGCTGAGGCGTTCCTCCAGAAGCACCGTATCGACGACGACACCTGCCCGCACCTCCGCAAGGGCGGCCAGCGGGTGCCAGAGGTCGAGGATCACCTGATCCGTGCATCGCGTCTTGGTCATATGCGTTTCCTTAGTGAAGGCGCGGTTTCACATCCGCGCCGGTATGGCACCATAGGTGACCGACTTGTCGCGCAACCAGCGCCGGTACAGCACGGCCACGGCATCGGCGCGGATCGGCGTTTCGGCACGCGGATCGAGCGGCAGCCGCCTCGGCACCTGGTTCTCCAGGATCGGTTTGTCCTGGGCGAAGATCAACTGCATGAAGCTGCGGATCCCGGCCTCGTCGATGCCTTCCTTGAGGTAGGTGAGGAAGGGATGAGCGACGCAATTTTCCTCGTCGACCGGCTGGACGAACAGGGTAATGACGTCGAGCCGACCTTTCTGCGCCGGATTGCTCTTGTACAGCGCCACCGTGTAGGGGCGGATCACCTTGTAGACGTAGTCGACGATGAAGCCTTCCCTAGCCGTCGGCGAGGCGACGGGCTGGTAGAACTGGCATTCGGTCGCCACCAGCTCGTCGGCGGCTGTCAGTTCGACCTTATAGGGCGCTACTTCCGTATGCGGTTCTTCGCCAAGCCAGCCGGTGTGGACGAAAGGAAAATGTCCCATGTCGAGGAAATTCTCAACCATCCTCAACCCCGACACCTTGACGGCGATCGAGCCGCCGGTGACGAGATAACGATCGCCCTCCTCGGCTTCGGGCACGAAGACGATGTCCCGCTCGGGCTTGCCCAGGCATGCCCACAGGAAGCCATAGCGTTTGGTCGAATTGACGACCTCGCCGCTGTCTTCGCGGATGATCTGCTTGTCGTATCGGCCGTGGCTTCGAATGGTAAGATCGACGCCGAGAAGCCTTGTCTGAAACGCCGTGGCCGAGGACAGGTTCGCCAGATCCGCCACCACGTGCCAGTCGTTGAGAAGGACTCTGTCGCTACAAAGGGCTGCTATGCTCATGGCACCCTCCCTGGCTAGCACTTCCCCATGAACCTAGCTCTCTTATGCCTCAATTGGAAACACAGGATTGGATATCAATCAATAAGAAATTGCATATCCAGTTAAGAATTTTGGTTGACAGCGCGAACCGATTGAATACCGATATGGAATACCGTAACTCGGGATATGCGGCGCCGTCGGCGCAGCGCGAACCGGAGCTGGCCGCCAAGAAGCCAAAAAGGCACTGGCGGGAGGAGGGAGTTGCATGAGCCGCTCGCAGGCGATTGCCGACATTTTGACCCGGGCGATCCTCGATCACCGGCTCGTGCCCGGCTGCAAGCTCGGCGAGCGCGAGCTGTCCGAGATTTTCGACGTCAGCCGCATTGTCATCCGCCAGTCGCTGATCCGCCTTGCCGACGACGGGCTTGCCCAGATCGAGCGCAATCGCGGCGCCTTCGTCGCCCGTCCCAGCATGCAGGACGCGATGGAGATCTACGACGCCCTGACCCTGGTCGAACAGGGCGTGGCGGCCCAGCTCAGCGATCGCCTCGGCCCCGCCGGCTGGGCCGAATTGCGCCAGCATGTCGAGCGCCAGCGCCAGGCGGTTGCCTCGGGCAACGATGCCCTCGCCGACGTCCTCGGCCAGGAATTCCACACCGTTTTCGTCCGCCTCAGCCGCAACAAGGTGATGCAGGAAATCCACGCCCAGCTGGTGCGCCGCACCACGCTGCTCCGGTCGCTGATCACCGCCGATTTCGACTACTGCAACCTGCTCGACGACCATGCCCGCGTGGTCGAACTGCTCGAAAAGGGCCGGCTCAAGCCGGCGATGGAGCTCATTGATGCACATCACCGCAGCGTCGTGCGCGGCTACATCATGGACCGGCAGGTGTTCCCGGAGCTGACGCCCCGCGAAGCGCTGGAGCCGTATCTCGACGGCAAGGCCGGCGAAGCGCCGAAGCCTGCGCCACGAAAAAAGACGGGAGATAGAGGTGGAACAGGGGCGCACGCCCACGTCCACACCGCTAAATAGACCCGGCACGAAGCCGGGCGCCGACTACCAACAGAGGGTTACCACAATGCTTAATCTCAACAGACGCAAATTCCTGCAATATTCCGGCGCTGCCGGCGCGGCACTCGGCACCGGCAGCTGGGCTGGCCTCGCCAGCGCCCAGGAGCCACTCAAGATCGGCGTCGTCTATGTCTCGCCGATCGCCGACATCGGCTGGACCAAGCAGCACAGCCTGGGCGTCGATGCCATCAAGGCGGAATTCGGCGACAAGGTCGCGCTGACCGTCATCGACAACATCTTCATGCCCCAGGACGCCGAACGCGTGTTCCGCGAACTCGCCGCCTCCGGCAACCAGCTGATCTTCGGCACCTCGTTCTCGCACGGCACGCCGATGCAGAAAGTGGCGCCGCGCTTCCCCAAGGTCGCCTTCGAGCATTGCTCGGGCATTGTCCACTTGGCCAATCTCGGCACCTTCGAAGCCAAATATTATGAAGGCTGCTACGTGGCGGGTGCTTCCGGCGCCCATATGAGCAAGTCCGGCAAGATCGGCTTCATCGGCGGCTTCCCGATCCCCGACATCGTCGGCCCGGCCAATGCGCTGTTGCTCGGCGCCCAGAGCGTCAATCCCGACATCACCTGCAATGCAATCTTCCTCAATTCCTGGTTCGATCCGGGCAAGGAAAAGGAAGCGGCCAACACGCTGCTGTCGCAGGGCTGCGATGTCATCTGCTCGATGACCGATACCGCCACCGGCGTGCAGGTGGCGGGTGAAGGCGGCGCCTGGTCGATCGGCTATGCCTCAGACATGGCTAAGTTCGGCTCCGGTAAGCAGCTGACCGCCTTCACCCTCGACTGGTCGAGCGACTATGTCCGCGCCGCCAAGGGCGTGGCCGAAGGCAACTGGAAGCCGGAATCGCGCTGGGACGGCCTCGCCGGCGGCGTGGTCAAGATGGCGCCCTACAACGAGGCCATCCCGGCCGACGTCATCGCCAAGCTCAAGCAGCTCGAAGCCGACATCGGCTCGGGCAAGATCCATCCCTATGCGGGCGAACTGAAGGACCAGGACGGCAACGTCAAGGTCGCAGCCGGCAGCGTGCTGGCCGATGCCGACATCCGCGGCATGAACTGGTTCGTCAAGGGAATGATCGGCAAGCTCGGCTGATTTCCGCCCCACGCTAGCAAGTCCACCGGAGCCCAGGCTCCGGTGGCTATGGCTGCGCATCGTCCAACCCAAATGGCAGGACCGGCTATGCCCCCACGCCTCGAATTGCGCAACATCACCAAAAGCTATCCCGGCATCGTTGCAAATGACGACATCTCGATGTCGATCATGCCGGGCGAAATCCATGCGGTGCTCGGCGAAAACGGCGCCGGCAAGTCGACCTTGATGAAGATCATCTACGGCGCGGCCCAGGCCGATTCCGGCGAAATCTTCTGCGACGGCAAACCCATCGCCGCGCACACGCCAGCCACCTCGCGAGCGCTGGGCATCGAGATGGTTTATCAGCACTTCGCTTTGTTCGAATCCGTGACCGTGGTCGAGAACATCGCGCTGGCCGTTTCCAACACCTTCGACCTCGACGCGCTTGCCCGCCAGATCACCGAGCTGTCGAACCGCTACGGCATGCCGATCGATCCGCACCGCCGCGTGCACGACCTCTCCGTCGGCGAGCGCCAGCGCGTCGAGATCGTGCGTTGCCTGTTGCAGGCGCCGAAACTGCTGATCCTCGACGAGCCGACCTCGGTGCTGACGCCACAGGCGGTGGTCAAGCTGTTCGACACCTTGCGCCAGCTCGCCAGCGAAGGCTGCTCCATCGTCTACATCAGCCACAAGCTCGACGAGGTCCAGGAACTCTGCGACACCGCAACCGTGCTGCGCAACGGCAAGGTGACGGGCACGGCACGGCCCAAGGAAAGCACCTCCGCCCAACTGGCACGGCTGATGGTCGGCGCGGAACTGCCGGAGATGCACGTCAGCCCCTCGGTGCCGAGCGAAAAGCCGGTGCTCGAAGTGCGTGGCCTCACCGCCCCGGCGCGCGACCGCTACGGCGTCGAGCTGAAGAACGTCTCGTTTGAGGTGCGTGGCGGCGAGATCGTCGGCCTTGCCGGCGTCTCCGGTAATGGCCAGGCCGAGCTGATCTCGCTGCTCAGCGGCGAGCGTACCCATCCCAATGCCCTGACGATCCACATCGACGGCAAGGCTGCCGCCCATCTCAACGCCAGCGAACGGCGCAAGCTCGGCATGGCCTTCGTGCCGGAAGAACGTCTTGGCCGCGGCGCCGTGCCGCCGCATGCGCTGTGGCAGAATGCGGTGCTGACCGCCCACCGCACCGGGCTCGTCCGCAACGGCCTCGTCGACCGCAAGGGAGCAAACAGCTTCGCCGCGAAGATCATCGAGCGCTTCAAGGTCAAGGCCAACGGGCCTCAGGCGAGCGCCCAGAGCCTGTCGGGCGGCAACCTGCAGAAGTTCATCGTCGGCCGCGAGATCGCACTCCAGCCCAAGCTGTTCCTCGTCGCCCAGCCGACCTGGGGCGTCGATGTCGGCGCGGCAGCCTTCATTCGCCAGACGCTGGTCGATCTCAGCCGTTCGGGTGCGGCCGTGCTGGTGATCTCGGAGGAACTCGACGAGCTGTTCGAGATTTGCGATCGCCTGCTGGTCATCTGCCAGGGACAGGTTTCGCCGCCGCTGATCAGAACAAAAACCAACCGCGAGGAGATAGGCCTGCTGATGACCAGGGTCGACCGCGGCAACGGAACCAACGGGAGAGGCGAAGTTGCGGTACAGGATTGAACAAAGACCGGAACCATCCGCCAGGATGCGGGTGGCGGCGCCGGTCGTCGCGACCGGCCTGACGCTTGTCGTCGGCTCGCTTTTGTTTGCCGCGCTCGGCTATGACCCGCTGGCGACGCTGCAGGCCTTCTTCATCGCTCCGCTCAATTCGTTGAACGGGCTCTCCGAATGGCTGCTCAAGGCGTCGCCGCTGATCCTCATCGCCTGCGGCCTGGCCGTCGGCTTCCGTGCCAATGTCTGGAACATCGGCGCCGAGGGACAGCTGATCGTCGGCGCCATCGCCGCTTGCGGCGTCGGCCTGTTCTACCCCAACCCCGAAAGCCCCATCCTGCTGCCGCTGATGGTCCTGGCTGGTGCCTGCGGCGGCATGGCCTGGGCCGCCATCCCGGCCTTCCTCAGGGCGCGGATGAACACCAACGAGATCCTGGTCACGCTGATGCTGACCTATATCGCGACGCTTCTCCTGTCGTGGCTGGTGCACGGGCCGTGGCGCGACCCCGCCGGTTTCAATTATCCGCAGACCGCACTTCTGTCTGCCGCTGCGATGTTCGAGCCCTTCGACTATGCCTACCGGCTCAACGCCTCGGTCTTCATCACCGTGGTCGCGGTGTTCCTGATGTGGCTGTTCACCGACCGCAGCTTCCTCGGCTACAAGATGTCGGTCAGCGGCGCCGCCCCCCTGGCGGCACGTTATGCGGGCTTCCGCGAATCCTCGGCCGTCTGGATCGGCCTGCTGGCCGGCGGCGCTGCCGCAGGCGTTGCCGGCATGGCCGAAGTGGCCGGACCGCTCGGGCAGTTGTCGCCGCAGATCTCGCCCGGTTACGGCTTCGCCGCGATCATCGTCGCCTTCATCGGCCGTCTCAATGCCTTCGGCATCGTCCTCGGCGGCCTGCTGATGTCGCTGCTGTTCCTCGGCGGCGAGGCAGTGCAGATGAACCTTGGCCTGTCGGCGGCATTGACGCGAATCTTCCAGGGCATATTGCTGTTTTTCCTGCTCGCCGCCGACTTCTTCATCTTCTATCGACTTCGCCGCATCCCGGAGCACGCCTGATGGACCTGTTCATTGCCATCTTCACCGGCACCATCATTGCCGCCACGCCGCTGATCTTCGCGGCCCTCGGCGAACTCGTCGTCGAAAAATCCGGCGTACTCAACCTCGGCATCGAAGGCATGATGCTGATCGGCGCCGCCTTCGCCTTCTGGGCGGTCATCGCAGGCTTGCCGATGCCGGTGGCGATCCTCGCCGGCGCGCTCGGCGGGGCAGCCGCCTCGCTGCTGTTCGGCGTGCTGGCGCTGACGTTCCTCACCAACCAGTATGCCGCCGGCCTGGCCCTCGCCATCTTCGGCTCCGGCGTCTCGGCCTTCCTCGGGCGCAATTTCGGCTCCGCTCCGATCGACGCGCTCGACCGCATCAGCATCCCGTTCCTGTCGGACATCCCCGTCATCGGGCCGATGTTCTTCCGTTTCGACCCGATGGTCTATTTCGCCATCGTCATGTTCGCCGTCATCAGCTGGTTCCTCTACCGCACCAAGGGCGGGCTGATCCTGCGCACCATCGGTGAGTCGCCGGAGACCGCGCACGCCATCGGCTATCCGGTGATCAGGATCCGCTATCTCGCGGTGCTGTTCGGCGGGCTGATGGCCGGGCTTGCCGGTGCCTACCTGTCGGTCGCCTATACCCCACTCTGGGTCGAAAACATGACGGCCGGCAAGGGCTGGATCTCGCTGGCGCTCGTGGTCTTCGCCACCTGGCGGCCGCTGCGCGTGCTGCTCGGCGCCTGGCTGTTCGGCGGCATGACCATCCTGCAGCTTCAGGGCCAGGCGCTGGGCATTGCGGTTCCCTCCGAACTGCTCTCCGCTTTGCCCTATCTCGCGACGATCGTCGTGCTGGTCATCATCTCGCAGAACCGGCAGATGCTCGCCCTGCACTTCCCGGCATCGCTGGCAAAGCCATTCCGTCCGGCGACATAAGTCGCCGGGCCGCGAGACGTCACCATGCCCCCTGCCGAAAACCCCTTCCCCAACGACCCGGATCGCACCGCGATCTGGGAGATGCTGGTGCGCCGCGACATCGCAGCGTTTGTCGGCCAGGACTGGGCCATAGTCGCAGGCGATTTCGACGAGCAGCGCTTTCTCGGCGTCCACGCCCACAACTCGACCGACCCCGACCACTGGGATGCCGCCTTCCCCTCGCTCGCAACCTATCGCGACGAGTGGCTGCGCCAGGCGGCGGAGACGGCCGCCACCGCCTATGCCGAGCCGCTGGCAGACGCGATCTTCCGTGCCACGCGGTTGACGCAGATCGACATCACGAACGACGTCGCCGTGGCCCGCAAGAAATTTGACGGCACCATCCGCCGTGCCGACGGCAGCGACGATCGGCTGAACTGGCAGACGCTCTATTTCTGCCGCAAGGCCGGCGACCGCTGGAAGATCACCGGTTTCGTCGGGTACCTGGAATACAAATAACCGCTTCGCGCGTGGCTGATCGTCCTCGGGAAACGGCGCCCCTTGGGGCGCCTTTTCTTTTCCCGCATGGCCCCTGCAAGACAGAAAAGTCGATCTTGCAATCTTTGCGCTTGACTGCAAGATATCTTGCATTCTAAGAGTCGAGTGCAATGTGGATGCAAGATGATGACGCTGCTGGATCGCATCAAAAGCCATTCGACCCGCCTCACCGAGGCCGACCAGCGACTCGTCTCCGCCCTGCTTGAAAACGCCGCCGAAGCCGCCTTCCTGTCGAGCGCCCGCCTTGCCGAGCGCGCCAGCGTGCATGAGGCTGCAACCACCCGGCTTGCCCAGAAGCTTGGCTTCAAGGGCTACCCGGAGCTGCGCTCGCAGCTGCAGCGCGAACTGGTCGAAAGCCAGGATGCCGCCGAGCGCATGCGCCGCTCCGTTGCCAAGGTCGAGCATGGCGACTTCCTGCTCGACCTGATCGGCACCGAGATCGCGGCGCTCGAACATCTCCGCCTTGCCGTCCCCCAGGACAGCATCAACCGCGCCGCCGACATGATCGTCGAGGCGAAGCGGGTGTTCCTGTTCGGCCAGGGCCACGCCCAGTCGATCACCCAGTTCCTGCGCCGCCGGCTCGACCGCTTCGGCATGACCCCGATCGTGCTCGAGGGCCGCGGCCGCGACATCGCCGAGCGCGTCGTCGGCATGCGCGAGGGCGATCTCGTCCTGGCGCTCGCCTTCCGCAAGCAGCCGACCAGCTACGCGCCGCTTGTCGAGCACTGCCATGCGCAAGGCGCCAAGGCCATGCTGGTCACCGACCTTGCCGGAACCATGATGCAGCCACAGGCCGACCTGGTGCTGGCAGCACCGCGCGGCCGTTCGGGCAGCGAGTTCCAGACACCGACGGTGCCGTTCGCCATCGTCAACGCCATCCTTCTGACCATCGCCGGCCGCCACCAGCCCCGCGTCATGAGTGCCCTGGAGCGGCTATCGGGTCTGTTCGACGAATTCGATTGAGAAAACCTGGGAGGGAACCATGCTCAAGTCGATGAAATGGGCGCTGTTTGCAACGGTCGCCATACTGCCCCTTGCAGCCAGCGCTGCCGAGCTCGACACCATGAGCACGGCCGAACTGCTGCCGCTCGCGCAGAAGGAAGGCAAGGTCACCGTCTTCTCGTTGTCGAGCCGCATCGCCAAGGTCGAGAAGGCATTTGAGGAAGCCTATCCGGGCATCGACCTCGTCGGCGTCGACATGAGTTCGGTCAAGCAGATCGCCCGCGTCGTCGCCGAGCAGACCGCCGGCGTCAACGCCGTCGACGTGCTCTACATCGCCGACACGCCCGTGGTCTACGAAGACCTGGTCAAGACCAACCGCGTCGTGCCCTACATCCCGCCGCGCGTGGCGGGCGAACTCGCCGACGAACACAAGACGCCGCTGCTGACCCAGCGCCTGTCGACCAAGGTCCTGATGTACAACGAGGCGGCCAACCCGAATGGCGCGCCGATCAACAACCTCTGGCAGCTGACCACACCCGAGTGGAAGGGCCGCGTGCTGATGGTCGACCCGATGCAACGTGGCGAACTGCTCGACCTTCTTGTCGAGTTCTCGCTGCGGCCCGACGACATGGCAAAGGCCTACGAGGCCCAGTTCGGCAAGCCGATCGCCGTCGACAGCGACCTTGAGGGCGCGGGAGAACAGTTCATCCGCGACCTCTTCGCCAACGACCTCGTGCTGGTGCCCAACAGCGACGCCATCAACAAGGCCATCGGCGACAAGACGACGGCGAACCCGCCGGTCGGTTTCGCCACCTATTCCGACCGCCGCGACAACGAAAAGGAAGGCTGGGCGTTGCAGGTTGCCAACGACGTCGCGCCTTCCAATGGCATTCTGTTTCCAGCAGTCCTTGCACTGGTCGACAAGGCACCGAGCCCGGCTGCGGCTCGGTTGCTGATCGACTTCATGATGGGCGACGACTCGGCCACTGGCGGACCGGCCTTCGAGCCCTTCAATGTGCCGGGCGACTATGCCGTGCGACCGTCGGTGAAGGACAGCCCGGATTCGGTACCGCTCAAGGACCTCAAGGCCTGGCGCATCGATCCGGTGAAGACTGCCGCCGCCCGCAAGCGTATCGCCGACCTGGTGCTGACGCTGCAATGACTGCGGCCGGACCGGCGCCTTGGGGGAGGCGCCGGTCCGTTCCCCTTGCCTTTCCGACCGCGTCGCCGCGGCCCGGCTGCCCCGCGCTTCAATTCCGCGAGAAAGATTGTCATGTCCGCCGCTGCAACATCCGTGTTGTCCCGGAGAGGCTTTTTGCGCTCCGAAACGCTCGTACCCATCATCCTCATCCTGGTCGTCGGCATCCTGGTCATCGCGCCGCTGGTCAAGATCGTCCTGTCGACGCTGACGGTCGAGGGCCTTGATGCCTGGCAGGCCGTGCTTGCCAGCAAGATGTCCGAGAACCTGTGGTGGCGTCCGCTCTGGAACACCATCCTGCTCGGCATCGGCGTCGCAGCCGGCTGCATCCTGATGGGCGGCTTCCTCGCCTGGCTGGTTGTGCTGACCGACGTGCCGGCGCCGAAGACCCTTGGCCTGCTCGCCACGCTGCCCTTCATGATCCCGAGCTTTGCCGCTGCCCTCGCCTGGGGCGCCCTGTTCCGCAACAGCCGGCTTGGCGGCTCGGTCGGCTTCTTCGAAGCCAACGGCTACATCGTGCCCGACTGGCTCGCCTGGGGCCTGCTGCCGACCCTGATCGTGCTGATCGCGCACTACTATTCGCTGGCCTTCACCGTCATTTCGGCGGCCCTCAGCTCTGTCGGCGCCGACCTCGTCGAGGCGGCACAGGTGGCCGGCGCCAAGCGGTCGCGGATCTTCTTCGGTATCATCCTGCCTGTCGTCACGCCCGCGCTGATTGCGGCGGCCTCACTCACCTTCGCCGGTGCGGTCTCCAACTTCGCCGCCCCTGCCCTGCTCGGCCTGCCGGTCAGGATGCAAACGCTGTCGACGCGACTGTTCGGCATGATCGAGACCGGCCAGACCGAACGCGGCTTCGTCATCGCGCTGCTGCTGATCATCGTCTCCGCATCCTTCCTGTGGCTCGGCGAGCGCCTCGTCGCCGGCCGCAAGAGCTACGTCACCGTCACCGGCAAGGGCGGCCGCACCAAGCGCTTTCCACTCGGCAAATGGCGCTGGCCACTGTTTACGGTCGCCGTACTGATGTGCGCGCTGACCACCTTCCTGCCGGCGGTGATCCTCACCGCATCGAGTTTCGCGCTGCAGAACGGCTCGCTGTTCTCCAACTGGACGACACATTTCTGGATCGGCGAAGGCGGTACCGACATGGCGCAGGGCCAGGCCGGTATCTTCCGCAACCCTGTCTTGATCGAAGCCCTGTGGATGACGCTGAAGCTCGCCGTCACCGTGGCATTCACCACGATGGCGCTCGGCCTGGCGCTGGCCCACACCATCGCCCGCAACAAGGGTTCGGTGCTGGCCACCGTCCTCGGCCAGGTGTCGTTCACCCCTATCCTCATCCCGAGCATCGCCTTCGCAGCGGCATACATCGCGCTGTTCGGCGCGCCCATCGGCCCGCTGCCCTCGCTCTACGGCACCTTCCTGCTTCTGGTGCTGGCCGCCTCGGCACATCTGCTGCCCTACGCGGTGCAGTCGGGCCGCTCGGTGCTCGGCCAGATCTCAGCCGACATCGAGGAAAGCGCCCGGCTGACCGGCGCCGGCTTCTTCCGTCGCATGGGCGCCATCATCATGCCGCTCGCCATCCGCGGCCTGCTTGCCGGTGCGCTGCTGGTCTTCGTCAAGATCGTCCGCGACCTGTCGCTGGTGGTGCTTCTGTTCACCTCGACCTCGCCGGTCCTCAGCATGCTCGCCTACCGCTACGCCGCCGAAGGCTTCATGCAGTTCGCCAACGCCATCACCATGGTGATCCTCGTCCTCTGCGTCGTCGCCACGCTTCTGGCGCATCGCCTCCAGAACCGCGTCCAGAAGTGGAAATCCGCATGAACACGCAAAACGGCACGTCCGTCCCGGCGATCGCGATCCGCGGCGTCACCAAGCGTTTCGGCGGCTTCACCGCCGTCGACAATGTCGACATTTCGGTGCCGCAGGGATCGTTCCTGGTGCTGGTCGGCCCGTCCGGCTGCGGCAAGTCCACTTTGCTGCGCATGCTGGCCGGGCTGGAGACGCCCAGCGAAGGCGAGTTCGTCTTCATGGGCCGCACCGTCTCCGACGGCACGCGCGGCCTAGTCGCCGACGCCGGTGCCCGCGATGCCGGCCTGGTCTTCCAGAGCTACGCGCTGTGGCCGCACATGACGGTCGCCGGCAACATCGAATGGCCGCTCAAGGTCGCGAAATGGAGCAAGGCCGATCGCGCCGCCCGCGTCGACGAGGTGCTCGGCCTTCTCGGCATCTCGGCCCTGAAGGAGCGCTACCCCGCGGAGATATCCGGTGGCCAGCAACAGCGCGTGGCAATCGCCCGCACCATCGGCCCCAAGCCGAGCATCCTGTTGTTCGACGAGCCGCTCTCCAACCTCGACGCCAAGCTGCGCATCGAGATGCGCAGCGAACTGATGCGCATCCACCGGGCCACCGGCGCGACCTCTGTCTACGTTACCCACGACCAGGTCGAGGCGATGACCATGGCGAGCCATGTCGCGGTGCTGAACAACGGACGGGTCGAGCAGTTCGGCGCGCCGCTCGACCTGCTCGAAAACCCGCGCACCACATTCGTTGCCACCTTCCTCGGCACGCCGCCTGCCAATCTGATCGAGGTGACACGAAGCGGCGACGGCCTCGTCTATGAAGGGCTGCGTCTGGCCGACGCCAGGCGGGCCGAAGCGCAGGAGGGCGTGCAGCTTCTCTATCCCGCCCACGGCCTGGCGGTCGGCGACGTGCCGGGACGGCCGGCAATCACGGCACGCTTCGAGGAGGCGGCGCCGATCGCAGGACGCACCATGGTGACGGCCTTTTCCGGCGGCAAGCGGCTTACCGCCATGGCCGACGGCTACTTCCGCGCCGCAAGCGGCGACACGATACGCCTCAGCTTCCTGGGTGAGCCGAGCGCGGTTTTTGCAATGACTGGTGAAAGGATCGACTGATGAGATTGATAATGGTGCGCCATGGCGAGACCACCTGGAATGCCGAACACAGGCTCCAGGGCCACGACAACGCGCCGCTGTCGCCACGTGGCATCAGGCAGGTCCAGCGTTTCATCGATTTCGCGAAGGCCATGGAGCCCGACCATGTCGTGGTCTCCGATCTTGGCCGAACCCGCGAGACGGCCAGCCTGCTCGGCTATGGCGATGCGCCGCTCGATCCGCGGCTGCGCGAGATCGACATGGGCAACTGGACCGGCCGCATCAAGCACGAGCTAGAGGCCGAGCGTCCACATGAATATCTCGCCTGGCGCGCCGGCACCTTCACGCCCGACAGGGGCGAGCCATGGGCGGATTTCTGCGCCCGCATCGTCGAGGGCCTGCGTGATTGTCTCAGAACATGCAGCGGCGACACGCTTGCCATCGTCCATGGCGGCGTCATCCGAGCCGCCTGCCACGCCTTCCTGGGGCTTCCGCCCTCGCGCGTGGTTCCGGTGACGCCGGGTACCGCGACGATCCTGAGCTTCGATACCGCCGATGCGCCGGCAGCGCGGCTCGAGGCCTACAACATCGCAGCCGTCACGCCGGATTTCGATGCGCCGGACTGAGGTCGCGCCGGTCGCCAGCAGCTGACGTATGGCTGAGTCTGGACAATTCGGAGATGAAGGAAGCTCGCGGCTAAAGGAAAATGTCGCGGCTTCCGAGGGTCCCCCAAGAAGCCGCAGTTTCCCCCCTCACAGAGGCTGTAATAGCTAGATTATTTAAAACGCAGGTCTGCAATACAGACTTAGGTAGAAATGGCTGTGCGCCAACGGCAATATCTTGTTTCTGCATATGTCATGCGTTGTTAGAGCACCCAAACTACCAACACGATTCCAAATTCTGCAGCATCCCCCGTTTGGAGTATGCCGCCCAAAAATTAGGCATGGTCCGCGCGGTCGCCGCGCAGCGACGGGCCACCTGATGCCCACACGCAACCACGCTGGCAGTTTATTTCGAGGCTTCCTCGATATAGGCGATCACATTGGCGATGTCGGCATCGTCCTTGAGACCGGGAAAGGCCATCTTGTTGCCGGGCACCTTTTCCTTCGGCGCCTTCATGTAGGCGGCGATGTTGGTCTCGTCCCAGACGAGGCCGCCGGCACCAGCCTGCTTCATGGCATCGGAATATTTGGCCTCGAAGCTGGGGAGCGTTCCCGCCGTGCGGCCGACCACGCCGTGCAGGGACGGGCCTATCTTGTTCTTGTCGACCGCCAGGTCATGGCAGGCCATGCACTTGCTGAACACCTTCTTGCCGGCGGCCGCGTCGCCTGCCGCATGGACCGGATTGTTGGCTAGAACCGAAGCTGCAAGAAGGGCGAATGCGCCCCATGCCGTCAGTCTCATGGCTATCTCCTAAGTCAGGGTCGGCGCTCCACGTCGACGCCAGCGATACTATCCCCGGCTGTGGTAACGCGCCATGCTCCATTGCGTTGCAGCTTCTGGAGCCAGCACCGCCGAAATAGGAGGCCGTGCGGCAGGGGCGACAAGGGCCGCGATGATTGCTATCATCGTCCACGGTGCAGGTCGCGGTTCGCGTGACCAGTCACGCTGGACGGCAGCACCGCGAAGCCGCGACCGAACCGGGCCCGATCTCGGAGGAATGGTTCATGGCAAACTTCCACGTTTACGCAGCAGGAACCGGCAGCAACGTCGAACATCCCGCCATACGTCGGATAGGGGTTTCGGATGTATTTGACGCGCTTCGCCGAGGATTTGAAGACTTTTGGGACAAACCTTCACACTACGTCTTTTTATGCCTGATCTATCCGGTCGTCGGCGTGTTCCTCATTACATGGACCTCCGGCGGCAACGCACTGCAGCTGATCTACCCGCTGATGACGGGCTTCGCGCTGCTTGGACCATTCGCCGCGATCGGCCTCTACGAGATCAGCCGTCGGCGCGAGCAGAACATGGACACCTCCTGGTGGCATGCGCTCGAAGTCAGGAACTCGCCCGCCATGCCGGCCATTGCCGTGCTCGGCGTCATGCTGATGGCGCTGTTCATCGTCTGGCTGTTCACCGCGCAGGCCTTGTTCTCGTGGCTATACGGCGACAGCGCTCCGGCGACCTTCTTCGGTCTCGCCAACGACGTGCTGACCACCCAGCGAGGCTGGACGCTGATCATCCTCGGCAACGTCATCGGCTTCCTGTTCGCACTCGTCGCGTTGAGCACGACGGTCATCGCCTTCCCGCTGCTGCTCGATCGTGACATCGGCGCCTACGCCGCCGTCGAGACCTCGGCACGCGCGATCATGGCCAACCCGATGCCGATGCTGCTCTGGGGCCTGATCGTCGCGGTCGGACTGGTGATCGGCACGCTGCCCCTGCTCGTCGGACTGGCAATTGTGCTGCCCGTGCTCGGCCATTCGACCTGGCACCTCTACCGCAAGGTGATCGAGGCAGCACCGGCATCGACGGGCAATCGCGCCTGACCCGCACTTCGCCGGTGGCGGCCCTGCCGCCGGTTCTGTCTCGAAAAACTTCGCCCGCCCTGATGAGGGGCGGGCGTTGAAGTTTCCGGGCCCCGTCAGGCCGGGTGGCTGAAACGCGCCACTTGCGCGCCCTGCAGCAGGTTGCGGAAATCGCCGCCGCTGACATGCACCAGCGTCTTGTGGTCGCCGCCTTCGAAATAGACGTCGCCTTCCGCGCCGAAGCTTTCGTCGAGAATGACGGGTACGTCATAGGCGGCGCCCACCGGGGGCACGGCACCGATGTCGCAGTCGCTGAACAATTGCCCGAGCTCGTCTTCCGAGGCGAGGCCCAGTCGCTTGCCAAGCACGTCCTGCAGCGTGTTGAGCTCGACCCTGTGGCTGCTCGGAACCACGGCCAGCGCGTAGCCCATTTCGTGGTGCAACAGCACCGGCTTGGCAAGCCGCCTGCCCGGAATGTGTGCCGCCTGCGCCGTCTGGCTGCTGGTCGAGGTCCGGTGATGGGCAACGGTATCGAAGGGGATACCCTTGCCGGCTATGTAGTCTTGAAGTTTCCTTGCGATCGTCATCTTGGGCGTCCTTCTGTTGGGGGGATCCTCGAAGAACGAGAACCCACATTCTCCTCCCATCCTTTTTCCTGTCAACGAAGAACGCGCCGGCCGCCTGGAGCGGCCGTGCCTACTGTCCGGTGCCGAACGACAGCACGCGCGTGATTTCGGTGTAGCGGGACTCCACGACCATGATCGCCACGAACACCAGGATCACCAGCGGCGGCACGATGATCGCATAAGCAAGCGCCAGCCGCTCCCAGGCCATGTGCATGAACACGGCAACGATGAGCCCAGCCTTCAGCATCATGAAGATCAGGATCAGGCTCCATCTGAGCATGCCCTGAAGGGCGAAATAGTCGACGGCATAGGAACAGGCGCTGAGGATGAATAGCCAGCCCCAGACCACGAGATAAAGCTTGATCGGGTGCTGCTGCCCTTGCGCATGCGCGCCCGCCTGAGCCGGTGCGGCGTGCCCGTGGAGGCCATGATCCCGCGCTTCTACCTGTGCCATCGCTTCACCTCACCAAAGATAGAAGAACGCGAAGATGAACACCCAAACCAGATCGACGAAGTGCCAGTAGAGCCCCATGATCTCGACGCTCTCATACTGGCCCCGCCGGCTGGTGAAGAACCCGCGCGCGCCGGTCTCGTAGTCGCCCCGCCAGACCTTGCGCGCGACGATCAGAAGAAAGATCACGCCTATCGTCACATGGGTGCCGTGGAAGCCGGTGATCATGAAGAAGGTCGAGCCGAATTGCGCCGCGCCCCATGGGTTCTCCCACGGCCGCACGCCCTCGGTGATCAGCTTGGTCCATTCGAAGGCTTGCATGCCGACGAAGGTCGCGCCAAGCGCCGCCGTCAACAGCATCAGGATCGCCGTCTTGCGGCGGTCGCGACGGTAGCCGAAATTGACCGCCATCGCCATCGTGCCCGAGGAAGAGATCAGCACGAAGGTCATGATCGCGATCAGGATCAGCGGGATGTCCTGGCCGAACAGATGCAGCGCGAAGACCTCGCTCAGGTTCGGCCACGGAACGACGGTCGACATGCGCGCGGTCATGTAGGACAGCAGGAAGCAGCCGAAGATGAAGGTGTCGCTGAGCAGGAAGATCCACATCATCGCCTTGCCCCAGGAGACGCCCTTGAACGCCCTCTGGTCCGACGACCAATCGGCAACGAAGCCGCGCAGGCCCGGCGGCCGTGGCGCGGTGTGGTCGGCATGTCCCAGCGTGGTCTCGGCCATCCCTGTTCTCCTCAGCTCAACAGCCGGCGGCAGATGTCGATGAAGTCGGCCGCCCAGCCCATCAGCACGGCAAACAGCACCAGCCAGACGACGAGCAGCATGTGCCAATACATGGCGCACAGCTCCGTCGAGAGCACGAGCCGCGCCGAGCGTTCGCCGCGCCATGCCCTGACGTTGGTCCGGCCGAGCGCCACCATGCCGCCGATGATGTGCAGCCCGTGCATCGCGGTAATCAGATAGAAGAAGCTGACCGCCGGGTTCTCGGTCGCGAAATAGCCTTGTGCCGCCAGATCCCGCCAAGCCAGCAGCTGGCCACCGAGGAAGACCGTCGAGGTCAGCGCGCCGGCCAGCAGCGCAAGCCGCAGATTGTCGACCTGCCCCTTGTGCGCGGCCACGACCGCGCATTGCAGTGCCACGCTGGCCAGCACCAGCATCGCGGTGTTGAGCCACAACAGCCCGGGCACTGGCGCCGGCTGCCAGTCGGCATAGACCATGCGCATGAAATAGGCGCTGATCATCAACGCGAACAGCGCGCCGACCACGGCGAGAAACACCCCGAGCCCGAGCTTGGCCGGATGCACGATCGGCGCTTCGGTCTCGGGGAAGGCAGTGACCGGCCCCGCTTCGAGCCACGGCTTGGACATCAGCCGCTGGCGCGACAGCCACCAGCCCGCAATGGCCGTGATCAGCGCGAGGAAGACCAGGATGACGCTCATGCCGGCCCGCCTTGCGTCATCGGACGCGGGTCGTTCTGCGGAATGAAGTCCTCGGGCGCGCCCGGCACGCTGTAGTCGTAGGCCCAGCGATAGACGACCGGCAGTTCCTTGCCGAAATTGCCGTGCGGCGGCGGCGTCCCCGCCGTCTGCCATTCGAGCGAAGTCGCCCGCCATGGATTGTCGCCGGCGTCCTTGCCGTTGCGCAGGCTCCAGAACAGGTTGAACAGGAACACCATCTGGGCAAAACCGACGGTCAGCGCGGCGATGGTGATGAATTCGTTCAGCGTATGCACCGACGGTGGGATGAACGCCGTATCGCCGAGTTCGGGATAGCGCCTGGGAACGCCGACCAGCCCGACATAGTGCATCGGGAAGAAGATCAGATAGGCGCCGACGAACGTGACCCAGAAGTGGAAGCGGCCCATCGCCTCGTTGAGCATCCGGCCGGTAATCTTGGGATACCAGTGATAGATCGCGCCGAAGACGACCATGATCGGTGCCACGCCCATCACCATGTGGAAATGCGCCACCACGAACATCGTGTCCGACAGCGGCACGTCGACCACCACGTTGCCGAGGAACAGGCCGGTCAGCCCGCCATTGACGAAGGTAACGATGAAGGCGAGCGCAAACAGCATCGGCAAGGTCAGGTGGATGTCGCCGCGCCACAGCGTCAGCACCCAGTTGTAGACCTTGATCGCGGTCGGCACCGCGATGATCAGCGTCGTCGTGGCGAAGAAGAAGCCGAAATACGGGTGCATGCCCGACACGTACATGTGGTGCGCCCAGACGACGAAGCTGAGCGCGCCGATGCCGACGATCGCCCACACCATCATGCGGTAGCCGAAGATGTTCTTGCGCGCATGCGTGCTGATCAGGTCGGAGACGATACCGAAGGCGGGCAGCGCCACGATGTAGACCTCGGGGTGGCCGAAGAACCAGAACAGGTGCTGGAACATGATCGGGCTGCCACCATTGTGCGGCGACTGCTCGCCCATCTCGACGATGGCCGGCATGAAGAAGCTCGAGCCGATGATGCGGTCGAACAGCATCATCACGCAGGCGACGAACAGCGCCGGGAAGGCGAGCAGCGCCATGACGGTCGCCGTGAAGATGCCCCACACGGTCAACGGCATCCGCATCAGCGTCATGCCGCGCGTGCGCGCCTGCAGCACGGTTACCACGTAGTTGAGCCCGCCCATGGTGAAGCCGATGATGAACAGGATCAGCGACACCAGCATCAGGATGATGCCCCAGTCCTGACCGCCCGGCGTGCCCGAGGTGATCGCCTGCGGCGGATAGAGCGTCCATCCCGCTCCCGTCGGCCCGCCCGGCGCAAAGAAGCTCGACACCAGGACCAGCACCGCGAGCAGGTAGATCCAGTAGCTCAGCATGTTGACATAGGGGAACACCATGTCGCGCGCGCCGACCATCAGCGGGATCAGGTAATTGCCGAAGCCGCCGAGAAAGAGAGCCGTGAGCAGGTAGATCACCATGATCATGCCGTGCATGGTCATGAATTGGTAGTAGGCCTCGGGCGTGATGAAATCGAAGGTGCCGGGAAAGCCGAGTTGCAGCCGCATCAACCAGGACAGCACCAGCGCCACCAGTCCGATGGCCATCGCGGTTCCGGAATACTGGATGGCGATGACCTTGGCATCTTGCGAGAAGACGTATTTCGTCCACCAGCTGTGCGGATGGTAGAGATCCATCTCGCCCACTTCGGCCGGCGGGATCAGGTCTGCTCCGTGGGGCGTGACATCGACCATGCGTGCACCTGTTGCTCTTGCCTCTGCCTGTCGCGGTGAGGCCGCCTTCAAGCGGTCGCGCCGTGTCTCCTATTCCAGTTTCGCCGCAGCCTTCGCCTTCTCGACCAGCGCGCCCACCTTGGCGGGCCCGGTCAGTTGGGCGAATGTCGACTGCTGCTGCAGCCACGTCGTGTAGTCCTGCGCGGTGTCGACCATGACGATGCCGCGCATGAAGCCGTGCCCTGTTCCGCAGAGCTCGGCGCACAGCACTTCGAACGTGCCGGTCCGCGTCGGCGTGAACCAGAAATAGGTGACCATGCCCGGTACCATGTCCATCTTGGCGCGGAACTCGGGCACGTAGAAATCATGCAGCACGTCGATCGAGCGCAGCAGCATCTTGACCGGCTTGTCGATCGGCAGGTGCAGGTCGGCCGCCTCGACCACGACATCGTCCTGGCCGTTCGGATCCTCGGGATTGATGCCGAGCGGGTTGTCGGAATTGATCAACCGGGCATTCGACGTGCCGAGCTTGCCGTCGGCGCCGGGCAGGCGGAAACTCCACTGCCACTGCTGGGCGACGACCTCGACCTCGGTCGCATCCTTCGGCACGGTGACGAACTGCTTCCAGACATAGAGGCCGGGAGCCAGCATCGCCGCCACGCCGACCGCCGTGATCAGGGTCAGCCAGGATTCGAGCTTCCTGCTTTCAGGCTCGTAGGCGGCCTTCTGCCCTTCCTTGTGGCGGAAGCGGTAGACGCAATAGGCCATAAACAGCACGACCGCCGAGAAGACGGCGCCGGTGATCCAGAAAGTGACGACGAGAGTGCTGTCGATGTAGCCCCAGTTGGAGGCTATCGGCGTCCACCACCAGGGGCTCAGCACATGGAACAGCACCGAGCCGATGACAACAAGAACGAGTACGAGCGCTATGGCCATCCTCTGTCCTCCCGGCATTCCGGGGGACGCTGTCCCCTGAGGAAGGCCGGCCGCATCATAGCTTGATTTGTCGTCGAAATACTAGGGGAGCCGGTCCAGGCAAGGTCGCGTCATGTTGCAACCGCCTTGACCGCGTCGCGAAAACTGTTGCGCGACCGGCGTTATGTTGTTGCCGGCCGGACGAAATACAAAAGGCGGTGCGGCTGGATTTCCCCGCCGCACCGCCCTGATGTTCGGTCGCCTGTCAGACAGCCTGGGCTGGATAGCCGGCAGTGTCGAGCGCCTGCGCCACCTTGGCGGCATCGGCCGAAGTCTCGATCGAGACCGTCTGCGACTTCAGGTCGATCTCGATGCGCGCGGCCGCATCCACGCTCTGCACAGCCTTGGTGACCATGCCGGCGCAATGGCCACAGGTCATGTCGGGAACATTCATCTTCAGCATTTCAAGAACCTTGTTTCGGGCCGGCACAGCGCCGTAACCGCAATGTGGTGTTTCCAGCCACTGTAAGGTCAATTGGCTTTTCGATCACGGCTTTGTTACCGGACCTGGATCACGCCTCAAAACCCGGCAATGGACTGACGCCCGTATGAAAACATAATATTTTCAGCGAGTTGGCTGAAACTGGAAAATTCCGGAAAAATCCTGTTGACCTTCCCAACGCTGGAACCCTTAGACCTCTGGGCCGAAAGTGATGAAATAGAGGTCCGGTACCCATGAACGCTCCCTTGAACCTGACAACCACACGGCAAAGTTTCCCGATCGAGGGTATGACCTGCGCTTCCTGCGTCGGCCGCGTCGAGAAGGCCATCGCGGCAGTCCCGGGTGTCACCACCGCTGCCGTCAATCTTGCCACCGAGAGCGCCGATGTGAGCTTCGGCGGCGAGATCAATTCCGACGGCGTGATCGCCGCCATCCGCAACGCCGGCTATGACGTGCCGGTCGAAAAGATCGAGGTCGAGATCGAGGGCATGACCTGCGCCTCCTGCGTCGGCCGCGTCGAAAAGGCCATCGCAGCCGTCCCCGGCGTGAAGAGCGCTTCGGTCAATCTCGCTACCGAACGCGCCACCGTCGAGACCCTGGCCGGCACCACCCGCGCTGCCATCGATGCCGCCATCCGCAAGGCAGGCTACGAGCCGCGCCGCAGCGACACCGCGGGCGTCGAGGGCGACAGCCGCGAGGACGCCCGCAACCGCGAATTCTCCAACCTCAAGCGCGACTTCGGCATCGCCGCAATCCTGACCCTGCCGATCTTCGTGCTGGAAATGGGCTCGCACGCCTTCCCGGCGATGCACCACTGGCTGCTGGCCAACATTAGCCAGCAAAGCCTGTACCTTGCCTACTTCGTGCTGGCGACCATCGTCCAGTTCGGCCCCGGCCTGCGCTTCTACAGCAAGGGTGTCCCGGCCCTGCTGCGCCTCGCGCCCGACATGAACTCGCTGGTGGTGCTCGGTTCCACCGCCGCCTGGGCCTATTCGGTCGTCGCCACCTTTGCGCCCGGCGTACTGCCGGCAGGCACGGTCAACGTCTATTTCGAGGCGTCGGCCGTCATCATCACGCTGATCCTGCTCGGCCGCGTGCTCGAAGCCAAGGCCAAGGGCCGCACGTCGGAAGCGATCAAGCGGCTGATGGGCCTGCAGGCCAAGTCGGCACGGGTCGAGCGCAATGGCGAGTTCGTCGACATTCCGCTCGAGGAAGTCACCGCCGGTGACGTCGTCCAGGTGCGCCCCGGCGACAAGGTTCCGGTCGACGGCATGGTTCTGTCCGGCTCGTCCTTCGTCGACGAATCCATGATCTCCGGCGAGCCGATCCCCGTCAGCAAGGGCGAGGGCGCGGAAGTCGTCGGCGGCACGATCAACAAGACCGGCAGCTTCACTTACCGTGCCACCAAGGTCGGCGCCGACACGCTGCTGGCCCAGATCATCCGCATGGTCGAGACAGCGCAAGGCTCGAAGCTGCCGATCCAGGCGATGGTCGACAAGGTCACGTCCTGGTTCGTGCCTGCCGTCATGGTCGCTGCCGCACTGACCTTCCTCGTCTGGCTGGTCTTCGGCCCCGAGCCCGCCGCGACCTTCGCGCTGGTCAACGCGGTTGCCGTGCTCATCATCGCCTGCCCGTGTGCCATGGGTTTGGCGACGCCGACCTCGATCATGGTAGGCACGGGCCGCGCCGCCGAGATGGGCGTCCTGTTCCGCAACGGCGAAGCGTTGCAGTCACTGAAGTCGACGCAAGTCGTGGCGCTCGACAAGACGGGTACGCTGACCGCCGGCAAGCCTGTCATGACCGACCTGGAAGTTGCCACAGGTTTTGACCGTGCCAAGGTGCTGGCGCTCGTCGCTTCCGTCGAGGCCCAGTCCGAGCATCCGGTTGCCGCCGCAATCGTCGCCGCTGCCAAGGAAGAAGGCGTTGCCCTGGCCGAGATCGCGGCCTTCGAAGCAGAACCCGGCTTCGGCGTCAGCGCCAACGTCGGTGCGCACCGCATCGCCATCGGCGCCGACCGCTACATGACCAAGCTCGGCATCTCGGTGCAGGCGTTTGCCGAAACTGCGATCCGCATGGGCCTGAAGGCCAAGACCCCGCTCTATGCGGCGATCGACGGCAAGCTCGCAGCAGCCATCGCGGTCTCCGACCCGATCAAGGCGACGACGCCGCAGGCCATTCGCGCCCTGCACGACATGGGCCTGAAGGTGGCGATGATCACCGGCGACAACCGCCGCACGGCCGAGGCCATCGCCGCCCAGCTCGGCATCGACGAGGTCGTCGCCGAAGTGCTGCCCGACGGCAAGGTCGATGCCATCAAGCGCCTCCGCGCCGGTGGCAGGGCCGTAGCCTTCGTCGGCGACGGCATCAACGACGCCCCGGCGCTCGCCGAGGCCGAGGTCGGCATTGCCATCGGCACCGGCACCGACGTTGCCATCGAAAGCGCCGACGTGGTGCTGATGTCCGGCGACCTGCTTGGCGTCACCAACGCGATTGCGCTGTCCAAGGCGACCATCGCCAACATCAGGCAGAACCTGTTCTGGGCCTTCGCCTACAACGCCGCCCTCATTCCGGTCGCGGCGGGCGTGCTCTACCCGGTCAGCGGCACGCTGCTGTCGCCGATGCTGGCGGCGGGTGCGATGGCGATGTCGAGCGTCTTCGTGCTCGGCAATGCGATGCGGCTGAAGCGCTTCAAGGCCCCGGCCCGTGCTGCGGCCCCGTCGGGCGCCCCATCGCTGGTCCCGGCCGAGTAACTCCACCTACGGCCTGCCTCGCAGAGCATGATCCCGAAAAGTGGGACCCGGTTTTCGGGCAAGATCATGCTCCAACAAAGAAGGCAGGCCGCTCCGCCCCAAATCAAATCTCCTCATCACGCGAGGCCGCCATGCCCAACGCTCCCTGGATCGAAATCTTCACCACGCCCACTTGCCCGGATTGCCTGGCGCTGAAGCGCTGGCTGAATGCGCAGAGCCTGCCTTTTGTCGAGCGCGACTTGCGCGATCCTGCCATCGCCGACGAAGCCAAGCGCCGCACCGGCGTGCGCGTCGCCCCCATCACGATCATCGACAACAAGCACGTCTTCTTTGGCACCTTCGCCACCCAGCGCCCCGAGATCGAAGCGCTTCTGGACCTGACCCGGGCAGCATGACCATGACCTACATTACCCTGCCACAGCCCGGTCGCCGCATTGCGGTCGGCGATGCCCAGACGATCCTCCAGGCAGCGCAGGCGGCCGGCATCAGCTATCCGCACAGCTGCCGCTCCGGCCGCTGTGGCGCCTGCAAGTCGCGCCTCGTTTCCGGCCACGTCGAGCTCGGCAAGCACTCGCCATTTGCGCTTAGCGAACAGGAGCGCGCCGACGGGCTCATCCTCGCCTGCCGCTCCATCCCGATCGATGACGTCGTCGTCGAATGGCTCGACGAGGCTTTCGCTGCCGGGCAGCCTGCTGCACAGGATGCACAGGTCATCGCCATCGACCGCATGACGCACGACATCCTGGCAATCCGGCTCGAACTCACCGAGCGCGAGAGCTTCCGCTTCGCCGCCGGGCAATATCTGTCGTTGTCGGTGCCGGGTGCACCGCCGCGCAGCTATTCGATGGCGAACCGGCCCGACGAGGAAATTGTCGAGCTTCACGTCAGGGCAGTACCCGGCGGCCGCGCCAGCGGCCTGATTCACGAGTCGCTGGCGCCAGGCGACACGGTCCGCATCGAGGGCCCTGCGGGTTCCGCCTATCTGCGCGAGGCGCATGCCGGCCCGATCGTGGCGCTTGCCGGCGGCAGCGGCCTTGCGCCGATCAAGTCGATCGTCGAGACGGCGCTCCATGCCGGCATGGACCAGCCGATCCATGTCTATTTCGGTGCCCGCGCCGAACGCGACCTCTATCTGGTCGAACACTTCCGCGCGCTGGAACGGAGATTCGCCAACCTGGCCTTCGTGCCGGTGCTGTCGCAGACCGCTTCCGATGGCTGGCGCAGCGGCTTCGTCTCCGATGCCCTCGCCGCAGATCATGGCAACCTCACCGGCGCCAAGGCCTATGTCGCCGGCCCTCCGGCCATGGTTGACGCGGCCATGGCCGTTCTCGGCGCCCGTGGAGTTTTGGCGGCGGACATTCACGCCGATGTTTTCTTCACGCCCGAGGGAAGCGACAACAACGCCGCTTGACCACGGCGGGTCCAGTACCCATTGATAAGGCATGCATTCGATGCGGCACATTTCAGCCACGACCCAGCCCCACCGCGCGACCCAGCGCGGACAGGCTGGCGTGCGCGTTGCCGTTGTCGCCGATGGCCGCTCCATGGCGCTGAGAGCCCTGCGACTGATGTTGCCGCTGCTGCTTCTGTTCTTGCTCGCGCTCGGGCAGGCGGCCTCCGCCCACCCGGCTGCCAGCCAGCACCAGCCGCATGCCATGAAGACCATGTCGCATCACGCCGAAGCGGCCGATGAAGCCTGCTGCGGCGATCACTCGCAGGACGAAGATGGCAATGCCTGCCTTGCCCAATGCCTGGCGTCGTGCAGCTATTGCACGCCGCTCCCCGTGCCTGCGGCATTCCCGGGCGCAACGATCAAGTCGCCGCCTCCCGCGGTAACCGAGCCCATGCACGGGGCCACGGCATCGCCTCACCTGCGACCGCCATCCTTCTCCTGAACTGACGCGCATCGATGCGCACGACCCCGGCCCACGGCCGGGAGACAACCAGTTTTGGAGATTATCGCAATGAATACCCTTTCACGCCGCGGCTTCCTCGCGGCCTCGGCGGCTACGCTTTCGGCTGCCGCCATCCCGTCGCTGCTGATGCCAGTGCGCCAGGCCCGCGCCGATGCCCACAAGGTCATCACGGCCGGCAAGCGCGTCATCGAGGTCAAGGGCAAGGCCGCCAACGTGTTCGGCTTGACCCAGGCCGACGGCTCTTCCGGCCTCGTCATGAATGCCGGCGACAACTTCCGCGTCACGCTGAAGAACCTGATCGGCGAGCCGACCGTCATCCACTGGCACGGCCTCACCCCGCCATGGCAGCAGGACGGCGTCGCCGGCATCTCGCAGGAACCTATCCCCGACGGCGGCAGCCACGACTACGACTTCCCTGTCGCCCGTCCCGGCACCTTCTGGATGCATTCGCATTTCGGCCTGCAGGAGCAGTTGATGCTCGCCGCTCCGCTGATCGTGCGCGACCCCGCGGAGGCCGGCCAGGACATGCAGGAAGTGGTGGTGCTGTTCCACGACTTCACCTTCCGCGACCCGCGGGAAATCCTCGCCGAACTCAAGGCCGGCGGCCACGACATGGGCGCCATGCAGGCCCCCACCCCGGCGGCAGCCGGGCATGAAGGCCATGACATGTCGGGGATGTCCGGCATGTCTATGGGCAGCGGCGGCTCGATGAACATGGGCGGCACGCAGATGGACGGCCAGCCGGGTGGCATGTCCCATCTACAGGACGTGCAATACGACGCCCTGCTTGCCAACGACCGCACCCTCGACGACCCCGAGGTGTTCGCCGTCGAGCCCGGCGGTCGCGTCCGCCTGCGCCTCATCAATGGTGCCGCCTCGACCAACATGTGGCTCGACCTCGGCAAGCTCCAGGGCAAGCTGGTCGCCGTGGACGGCATGCCGGTCGAGCCTATCGAGGGCTCGCGCTTCGAGTTCGCCGTGGCCCAGCGCCTCGACATCGTTCTCGAGCTGCCGAAGGAAGCCTCGGCCTGGCCGGTCTTCGCCGTCCAGGAAGGAGGCCGCATGCGCACCGGTGTCGTACTCGCTGCCAAGGGCGCATCGGTCGGCAAGCTCACTGATGTGGCCGACGAGGACTTCCCGGCTGTCGGCGTCGAGCTCGAGCAAAAGCTGCGCGCCGCCAGTCCGCTGGCCGAAAAGACCGCCACGCGCCAGCACACCATGATGCTGGGCGAAGGGCAGAACTATGTCTGGACACTCGACGGCGCCATGCACGGCTCCGACAAGCCGCTGGCGGTCAAGAGCGGCGACCGCTTCGAGCTCACCTTCATGAACCACACCACCATGTCGCACCCGATGCACCTGCACGGCCACCTGTTCCAGGTCGTCGCGGTCAACGGCAAGCGCTTCGCCGGCGCCATGCGCGACACGGTTCTGGTCCCCGCCAACATGGGCATGGTGACCATCGCCTTCGACGCCGACAATGCCGGCAAATGGGCGCTGCACTGCCACCACCTCTACCACATGGCCGGCGGCATGATGACCTCGATGGCCTACGACAACTGACCTGAAACAGCAGGCCGGCGCACCAATGGCGCCGGCCTGCATCACGATTTCGCCAGCCCCTTGAGTTTCCAGTTACTGGAAGCCTTATATGAGACCCAAGTTGATCGAGGAGTGACCATGAACATTGGTACCGCTTCGGAGAAGTCGGGCCTGCCGGCCAAGACCATCCGCTACTACGAAGACATCGGCCTGCTGCGCCCCGATCGCGCCGGCAACGGCTATCGCGACTATTCGATGTCGGACGTGCACCGCCTGCGCTTCCTGCAGCGCTCGCGCAGCCTCGGCTTTTCAGTCGAGGAGTGCCGCCAGCTGCTGTCGCTCTATGGCGACAAGGAACGCGAGAGCGCCGACGTCAAGGCCATCGCCGAAATCAAGCTGGTCGAGATCGACCGCAAGCTGGCCGAGTTGACCGAGCTGCGCAACACGCTGCGCCACCTCGTGCACAATTGCCACGGCGACGACCGGCCAGACTGCCCGATCATCGACGGATTGTCCGGCAAGGCGACCCAGTAAGCGGCAGGCCGCGGGCCCTGGCATGACCAACCTCGCCGCCTATGGCGGCCTCTTCGTCGCGGCTTTCGCGGCCGCGACCTTGTTGCCGGCGCAGTCCGAAGCCGTGCTCGCCGGGCTGGTCATCAATGGCGGTTATTCGCTTGCCGTGCTGATCGGCGTCGCGACGCTTGGCAATGTGCTGGGCTCATGGATCAACTGGCTGCTCGGCCGCCAGGTCGAGCGCTTCAAGCACCGCCGCTGGTTCCCGGCCAGCCCCGCCGCGCTCACCCGCGCCGAAAATTGGTATCGCCGCTATGGCCGCTGGTCGCTGCTGCTTTCCTGGGTGCCCGTCATCGGCGACCCGCTGACGCTGATCGCCGGCACGCTGAAAGAGCCGCTATGGAGCTTTCTCGGGTTGGTTGGCATAGCCAAGCTCGTGCGCTACCTCGCAGTGGCAGCGGCGGCGCAGAGTTTCATCTAGCCAAATTCGTCGACTGGTCGACCGACTTGGGCCGGATCGGCAGTGACTTTGTCACGGCATGGATAGAGCCAAGGCCGATGCAGCACATGGCTCCGCACACTCGATGGCCGCTAGGCCGTGCGTCCTTCGACAAGCTCAGGATGAGGACCGTGGGCGCAACCGCTACCGGTTTTTTCGCGACATGAAAACCGGGCTCGCAATGCGAAATCCGTCGGCACCAGCGCTCCTCATCCTGAGCTTGTCGAAGGACGCACGACCTGGCAGCCTCAACTCAGCAACACCCCGACTTTGAGGCGGCAGTGGACGAGGGTCAGTTGAGCCTGTCGCTCAAGCCCTGATCAGCACCGGCCCGCGCGCGGCAAATCCAATCCCGACGTCCTGTCCCGGCACGAACGGCGCATCGACATCCGACGACACGGCAAACACCTCGCCGAATTCGGTCCCGACCATGAACTCCAGGTCGGAGCCGACATAGGTGACCTTGTCGAGCCGGCCCGGAATCGTGCGCGCACTGCCTGCCGGCTTGATCTCGATGCGGCTCGGCCGCACGGCGAGCTTGGCCGGCCCCGGCGCCATGCCGCGCGCGTCGAGTTTCGTCTCCAGCCCGCCCAGCCGCACATTGGCCAGGCCGTCGGCAACCGACGCGATCTCACAGTCGAAGATGTTGGCCTCGCCGATGAAGTCGGCGACGAAGGCGTCCGCCGGCGCATCGTAGAGTTCGCGCGGCGTGCCATCCTGGGCGATGACGGCATTGTTCATCACGATGATGCGGTCGGAGACGGCCAGCGCCTCTTCCTGGTCGTGAGTGACATAGACCACGGTCAGCCCGAGCTTGGTCTGGATGTCGCGGATTTCCTCGCGCACCCGGCGCCTGAGCTTGGCGTCGAGATTGGACAGCGGCTCATCGAACAAAAGCACCTGCGGCTCCAGAACCAGTGCCCGTGCAACGGCGACACGCTGCTGCTGGCCGCCGGACAGCTCGCTAGGCAAGCGGCCGCCATAGCCGGAAAGCCCCACCAGCTCCAGCCCGGCGCGGGCCCGGTCGCCGATCTCCTTCTTGGCGAAGCCGGAGAACTTCAGACCGTACTCGACATTCTCGTTGACCGTCATGTGCGGGAACAGCGCGTAGGACTGGAACACCATCGACACGTCGCGGTCGGTCGCCGGCAGATGCGTGACGTCGGCGCCGCCGATCAGGATCTGCCCGCGCGTTGCCATCTCGAGGCCTGCGATCATGCGCAGCGTCGTCGTCTTGCCGCAGCCGGATGGCCCGAGCAGCGTCACCAGCTTGCCCGCTTCGACGAACAGCGACACGTTGTTGACCGCCGGCACCGGGCTCTTGCCGTAGACCTTGGTGACCTTGCGAAACTCCACCGAAGCGGCGTTGCTCTTGATCTCGGCCATCAGCGCCTCCTCGGGGTTGTTTGCGGGTAGCGAGCTGTACCCCCACCCCTAACCCCTCCCCACAAGAGGGAGGGGGACTGCCGGCGCGCTGCCGTGGTTCTCGCTCCCAATCGGCGTGCAAGGCAAACTGTTGGTGTCGGGGCGAAGGCGCAGAAATTCCCCTCCACCTTGTGGGGAGGGGTCAGGGGTGGGGGTATCAAGTCCGCGAATGGTACCAAGAGTTGGCTCATCAGCCACCTCCTGAAAATGCCGGTTGGCTCACATTGGTGCGCGACTGCGACAGCTCGTGGCCGCGCCGGCCGATGTTGCGCCGCCCGACCAAGAGTTGCATCAGACCGACCACCGCCAGCATCACGCCGATCAGCACCGCCGAATAGGCGATCGCGATACCGTATTCGTTGTTCTCGACACGGCCGACGATGTAGCTCGTCGACATGTCGTAACGGGCGCTGACCAGGAAGATGATGGCGCTGATCGCCGTCATGGCGCGCACGAAGGAATAGACCAGCGCGGCGACGATCGCCGGCCTCAGCAGCGGCAGCACCACCTTGCGAAAAGTCTGCCAGGAATTGGCGCCAAGCGTCAGCGACGACTCGTCGAGGCTCTTGTCGATCTGCGACATCGACGCCACGCCGGCCCGCACCCCCACCGGCATGTTGCGGAAGATGAAGGACAGCACCAGGATGATGCCGGTGCCGGTCAGCTCGATCGGCGGCACGTTGAAGGCAATGACATAACTCACGCCGATCACGGTGCCGGGAATGGCGAACGACAGCATCGTGCCGAACTCGAAGGCGTTCTTGCCGGCAAAGCTCTGCCGCACCAGGAGATATGCGGTGAGCAGGCCGATGGCAGCCGTCAGCGGCGACGAGATCAGCGCGATCTGCAGCGTCGTCCAGAACGAGCTCCAGGCCGAACCCTTCCAGTGGATGCCGAACTCGTTCCAGCCCACCGCGAAAGCCTTCACATAGTGCGCGAAGGTCAGGCTGTGGTCGACGCCCCAGAGCTTGACGAAGCTGCCGTAGAAGATGGTCGCATAGACGAAGATGGTGAAGGCGACCCAGAAGCCGGCGACGCCATAGACGCCGCGCTTCAGGCCGGTGGGCAGCTCCGGATGCATGCCGGCGTCGCCCTTGCCCGACATCGTCGTGTAGGATTTCTTGCCGAGCCAGAAGCGCTGAGCATAGAAGGCCAGCAACGTGAAGGCCAGCAGCACGATGGCCAGCACCGCCGCTTGCGCCTCGTCATTCTGCGCACCGACGATGGCGAAGAATATCTCCGTCGACAGCACGTCGAAATTGCCGCCGAGCACCAGCGGATTGCCGAAATCGGCCATGCTTTCGATGAAGCCGAGCAGGAAGGCGTTGGCGAGGCCAGGCCGCATCAAGGGCAACGACACCGTCCAGAAGGTCTGCCAGCGGTTGGCGCGCAGGGTCTGCGCCGCCTCCTCCATCGACGGGCTGACACCCTCGACGACACCGATCAACACCAGGAAGGCGATCGGCGTAAACGCCAGCAACTGGGCGATCAGCAGCCCGGGCAGGCCGTAGATCCAGCGCGTCGGCTGGATACCGAACAGCTCCGAAAACGTCTGTGTCACGGCACCCGACAGGCCGAACAGCAGGATGATGGCGAGGCCGATGACGAAGGGCGGCGTGATGATCGGCAGCACCGTCAGCGCCCTCAGCAGCTTGCCATGCCTGAAGCCGGTGCGGGTCACCATCAGCGCGAAGACGAGGCCGAGCACGGTGGTCAGCACGCCGACGAGGACTGCGAGGAACAGCGAGTTCCAGGCGACGCCGCAGCGGCTGCCGCCGGCAATGCAATCGAGGCTCCACAGCCGCGGGCTGGACAGCTTGCCGAGGAACGTCGTCAACGAATAGCTGCCGTCCTCGGTGATCAGCGCATTGGCCAGCATCTGCAGGATCGGCATGAAGATGAACAGGCCGACCGACGCCACCACGAAGGCGATGGTCGAGACCACGAAGACATCGCCCCCAACCGCCCCGCGCGCGGCAAGGCCGATGGAAAACAGGAACAGGAAGGCGAGACCGACCAGCAGCGCGCCATAGCCCATTCCGAACTGGCGGTCGCCCAGTTCGCCGAACAGGCTTTGCAGCCAGCCGAACTGCCAGCCGCGCAAGCCGATGGCAAAACCCTGGAACAACAGCCAGGCGAAGCCCGCAGCACCTATCGCGACCAGCAGCTTGCCGAACAGCGGATCGGATTTTTGCCGCCCCCATAGCAACAGCGGCGCAGCCAGCAGCAGGCCGAGCGGCGCCAGCCACAGCTTCTCGCCCTTGAGATTGAGCACCAAAGCCGGCGCGAGTTTGCTGTCGAGGGGATAACCCTCGAACAGCCAGGACAAGCCGAAGAACCCGTCTTCGACGCCATACCAGGGGAGCACGGCAAAGCCGAGCATTCCGACCGCCATCCAAAGGATGACGGTCGGGTGCAGGCCGCCGCTAAAGTCGCGGGAACGCATCTGTTATTGCGGCAGCGTCGAGACTTCCGTGTCCCACTTCGAAAGCAGCCGCTTGCGTTCTTCGCTCGAGCCGTACTTCTTGAAGTCGTAGTCGATCAGCTTGATCGTCGACAGGTCGGGCGTCAGCTCGGATACCGCGGCCGCCTTGTTCGACGGCAGCTGGAACGACTTCACGTCCTTGGCCTTGCCCTGCATCTCGGCCGACAGCGCCCAGTCGTAGAACTTCTTGGCCGCCTCGGGATTGCGGGCGCCCTTGATCAGCGACATCGAGCCGATCTCGTAACCGGTGCCCTCGCAGGGTGCCACCGTGACGATCGGAAAGCCCGCCGCCGTCTGCGCCACCGCGTCGTGCATGAACACGATGCCGACAGTGGTTTCGCCGAGGCCCGCGGCCTTGATCGGCGCCGAGCCCGACTTGGTGTATTGGTTGATGTTCGCGTGCAGGGCCTTCATGTATTCGAAGCCCTTGTCCTCGCCCATCAGCTGCACCATCGTCGCCAGCGTCGTGTAGGCGGTGCCCGACGAATTCGGGTTGGCGATCTGGATCTGGCCCTTGAATTCCGGCTTGGTGAGATCCGCCCAGCACTTCGGCTCGGGCAGGCCGTTCTTGGCCAGAAGGTCCTTGTTGTAGCCGAAGCCGAGCGCGCCCGAATAGACGCCGATGGTCTTGTTGCCGGCGGCCTCGGCCTGCTTGATCGCCCAGTCGTGCAACTCGCCGCGCATCGGCGACATGTATTCTTCGGTCAGGTTTTCCTCGGCCGCCTGCAGATGCGGATCGCCGGTGCCGCCCCACCACACGTCGCCCTTGGGATTGCTGGCTTCGGCGCGCACCTGGGCATAGGTCTCGCCCGAGCTCTTGCGGGTCATGTCGACGGTGATGCCGGTCTTTTCCTCGAAACCGGTCTTGATCTGCTGGCACCAGGCCTCGTCGGCGCTGCAATAGAGCGTCAGGCTTTCAGCCTGCGCCGACGCGCCGCCGGCCATCATCAATGCGGCCAGCGCGGCCGAACGCAAAAGGACAGTTTTCATATTCCAGTTCCCTCCACATAATTATTCGCCGTCTAACGATCTGGTGTCGCTTTGGTCTATTGCAGAGTGAGTGGTTTTTACGCATTTTGCAATCGTGTTCATCGCACTATCTTTGGTGTCATGAACACGATCTGGCCGAAGTGCTAGGCATGGGAAAGACGGTCGTGAGAGGCCGCAGGAAAGGAGCGCCGGGGCGAAAATGCCGAAGGACAAGAAGACCATACGCAAGGCGAACAGGGGCGAGATCATCGCCCAGGTCGCTGCCATCCCGTTCCGCGTGAACGAGGCCGGCGAACTTGAGGTCATGCTTGTCACCTCGCGCGGCACCCGTCGTTTCATCGTTCCCAAAGGCTGGCCCATGAAAGGCAAGAGCGGCCGCCAGGCCGCGCTCATCGAAGCCCGCGAAGAGGCCGGCGTCCGTGGCAAGGCGCTGAAAAAGCCGGCCGGCAGCTATTGTTACTGGAAGCGGCTGTCGACCAGCTTCGTCCATGTCGAAGTCACCGCCTACCTTATCCAGGTCACCGAGGAGTTCGAGGAATGGCAGGAGGCGGGTGCCCGCCAGCGCGCCTGGCTCACGCCCTCGGATGCAGCGGTGCTGATCGACGAGCCCGAGCTCTCGACCCTGATCCGCGGCCTGACCGTCGCCAATCTGGTCCAGCCCGAGGCGGAACTGGCCTGAGTGCTGGCTCGCAGCCTGATGCGTGATACGCGGCTGCAAGATTCCAGTTGCAGGATTGCAGGCCGTCAAATCCGATTGTATCAGGAGGCTGCCGTTGCACATTTGTGCAAAGGCTCAGAAGCGGTTTGACGACCGACCCAAACTGGAGCTGCCAATGTCCGAACTGAAGCCGGGCAGGTCATTCGTAAGCGCCCAGCAGGTCGCCGAACTCGCCGGCGTTTCTCGCTCGGCGGTCTCCCGCACATTCACCGACGGCGCCAGCGTTTCCGAGACCACCCGCAAGAAGGTGCTCGAGGCTGCCGAGACGCTCGGCTACCACGTCAACCACCTCGCCCGCAGCCTGATCCACGAAGACAGCGGCATCGTCTGCCTCATCGGCGCCGACATCAACACGCCCTATCATTCGCGCCTGCTCGACGCGATCACGCGGCGCCTGCAGGCCATCAACCGCGTCGCCATGGTCATCAACACTTCTGGCGACAGCGACAGCGTCGATGCGGCGCTGCGCCAGACGCTCAACTACCGGGCCAACGCAACCGTCGTGCTGTCTGGCACTCCGCCGGCGTCCCTGATCAACACCTGCATCAACAGCGGTCAGCACGTTATCCTGATCAACCGCGACGACCATCTCGACGGCCCCGAAAACATCACCGTCGACAATGCGGCCGCAGCCCGCGAAGCCTTCCACATGCTGCACCGCGCCGGCTGCCGCCGCATCGCCGTGGTGTCGTCGCAAGCAGGCACGCCGAGCCTGGTTGCGCGCGAGCGCGCCTTCGAGGCTGCCGCCGGCGAGGCCGGCCTGTCGGTCACCATCACCCGTGCCGGTCCCACCGGCTACGGCGCCGGCTTCGAGGCGGGACGCCTGCTGCTCAGCGGCTCGGACCGGCCCGATGCCGCCTTCTGCGTCACCGATCTGCTCGCCTGCGGATTCATGGATGCCGCGCGCGTCGAATTCGGCATGAACGTGCCGGCCGAGCTGTGCGTCGTCGGTTTCGACGACATCGAACAGGCGGGCTGGGCATCATACCAGCTGACCACCTTCCGCCAGCCGATCGCCCAGGTCGCCGACCATATCACCAAGCTGCTCGACAGCGACGACCCCGAACCCGCGCAAGGCGGCCGTGCCTGCTTTCACGCCGACCCGGTCTGGCGTCGCACGGTCCGTCCCAGATGATCCCTCGACGTCACCTCGCCGGTCACGAGGTCGACCGCGAAATCGCGTGACGGAGCGCTCGCCAGCCAATCCATCATCATCCGCATGAACGATGCCAGCCGGTCCTGCAGGCAGCCCTCCGGCCACGCGCCGGCGGCGAACCGCGCCGCGAGATGTCGATAGGCGGCGATGCGCAGCGGATCGATGAAATCGAGCGCCACCTCGCGTCCCTTGCGCAGCCTGTACCAGTCGACGATCATTTCGAAGAACGGCAGCGCGCGCCAATCGTCGCCGGCCATGCGGACCGACGGGGCCAGAAGCGGCAGGGCGTCGGTCACCGACGAGGGTGAAGCCGCTTCCGCCAGCCGTTCCAGATCGCCGAGGTTCACGTGCGGCACCAGCGCCGCGAGATCCCTGGGCCACTCCTTGGGCAGGTAGCGGTGCCTGACCATCTCGGCGAGATGCCGGCTCAGGAAATCGGCATGGCTTGTGGCCTCGGTGACGGCAGCGGACGTCCCCTCCCGCGCCGCCTCGACGCGGTAGTACGCGAAGGCGGCGTCATGGCCGGGCACGTCGGCGACGACCACCGTTTCGACCTCCAGCCGCCGGTCGTCGATCTCCAGGACCTTGTATGCCGGCGGAAAGCCAACCATCGACGGCACGGCGATGTTGACTAGCCAGTCGTCGCCGTCGCGGAAGACAGCGGTGTCATTGATGTGCAAATGGCCGCTGAGATGCACCTTGATGCCGGTCGCCGCCACAGCCCTCGACGCCTCCGGCAGCGGCGTCCGGCGCAGGAAACTGGTGTCGTTGAGCAGCTTCGCCTCGTCCGCCGAGCTGCCGTTCAGCGGGTCGATGGCCGGATAGTGCGAAAACGCGATCAGCCGCTTGCCCGAGGCCCTCGCCCGGGCAGCAACGCTCTTCATCCAGTCGAGCACGAAACCCTTGTTGCGCGGCATCGCGTTCCAGCCGGCGTCGGTACTGTCGTGATAGCTCTTCTCCAGCCTTTCATCGAGATCGCCGTCCTTCGGCTCGAAAACATTGGCGTCGATCGACAGCAGCCAAAGCCCGTCCACCGGCTCGACCAGGAACGAGGCGTCCACCATGCGCCGGACTGTCCGGCCGTCGGCCGAGGCGATCTCGAAGGTCCGCGCCTCCAGTCTGTCATCGGTCCCGAACGGACATTCCCAGTGCCTGTCGTCTTCGCTGCGAAAGAAGCCATATGCTCCCATCGCCGGGATCGCCGAGCCATAGCCACCGCAGTACATCTCATCCGAAACGATGCGCTCGACGGAATCCCCATGCGCCATCGCAGGGTCGCTGGTCACCAGCGTGTGCGAGCCGTCTGCGTTGAGAAAACGCTTGCTCTGGTGCCGGCCATGGCTGGCATAGAGGTCGTGATTGCCCGCGGTCGCCACGAAACGCAGTCCGAAGCGCCGGGAGTAGTCCGCAAGCAGCGCCGTCGCCGCCGCCATCGTCGATTGCTGGCCGTCGTCGGTCAGGTCGCCCGCAACGATGACCAGCGAGATGCCACGCCGCACGATGTCGTCGAGCAGCGCCTTTGCGGCATGGAAACTCTCGTTGAAGACGCGTGTCGAGGCGTTGGTGTCGGCCAGCGTCCGCACCGCCACCCTGTCCCCGCGCCCCACGCTCTGGCGGTAGTCGATGTCGTGGAAATGCGGGTCGGCAATGACGGCAATCTTCATGTCATTCTCACAGCTGGGCGGCCTCGCCGTCAGTCGTTGTCGGCCAGCGCCGTGACCGGCGCCGGCAATCCCCTGTCGATCATGGCGATCCATTGCGCTGCCTTGCGGGCGGCTTCGACCAGCATCGGCTTGGGTGCCTCGTGCCATTCGTCGCGGCGCAACGCGCGCTGGGTCCGCACATGGTCGAGCGCGGCGTCGAGCGTCGGGAATTTCTCCGGCAACTCGACATGCAGGAACAGCGCGACCAGCGACACCGAGCGGCTGCGGCCGCCGCGGCAATTGACCAGCACATTGCCCTTCTCGCGCCGTCGATAGGTCGCCTTCTCCGGCAGCACCTGGCTGAAGGCGCCGCGCAGCAGGTAGAAACCCGACAACATCATGGTCTCCGGGTTGCCATGGCCGTCGATCAGCCCGAGCTTGTAGTAGCGCACCGCACCCACACCGTAGATCGCGTTAGTCGCCTCGCCTTCGCCGAATGGCTCGGTCGCATAGTTGAAGTCGAGATTGACCGCGCAGTTCACCACGGTGGTGATGTTCTTGTCGCGCAGCAATTCGAGATCGCCCGCGCCATCCATGCCGCCGACATAGATGTCGACGCCGTAGCCGGCGATGTCGCGTTCGATCAGGCTGAGTGCAGGCCGCTCATGGCGCGGGCTGGTCATGTCCATGGATGTTTGGCCTTCCGTTCGTCGTTGTCCGGCCGCCGTCAGCGCGCGCCTTCGAGGCTGATGCCCGTTGCTTCACTGATGCCCTGCGCCACGCCGGGTGCCGCCGCCAGAACCGCCCCGCCCTTGGTCAGGCCGTCGAGCGAAAGAAACGGTGCGACCACACCGCCGGCCTCCTTGACCAGCAAAAGCCCGGCCAGGCAATCCCAGGCATGCATGTGCAATTCCGCGTAGGCATCGGAACGGCCGTCGGCGACATAGGCGAGGCCGAGCGCACCGGAGGCGCCGCGGCGTACATTGGCGCCACGCTCGAGGATGTTGGACAGCACTTCGAGGTAACGCGTGTTGGTCTTGCGGTTCGACCACCCGAACTCGACGCAGGCGGCATCGAAATCGCTGGTCTTGGACACCGAGATCGGTTTGCCGTCACGGGTCGCCCCCTCGCCTCGCCTGGCGACGTAGAGCTCGTCGAGCGCCGGATTGTAGATCGCGCCGATTTCGATCTCGCCTTTGCTGACAAAGGCGATGGAGATGCAGAAATGCGGGATGTCGCGCGCAAAATTTGCCGTGCCGTCGATCGGGTCCACTACCCATACGTCCGACTTGATCGCGCCACCGGTTTCTTCGCCAAGAAAGCCATCGTCGGGGAACGCCTCGGCGATGCGCGCCTTGAGATGACGCTCCACCGCGGCATCGGTCTCGGTCAGGAAATCCTGCGGGCCCTTCATGCCAAAGCCCGGCGTCCTGTTCCTGAAGCCGTCGAGCGCCACGGCACCGGCGGACATGGCGATCTCGCGGCAGAAGGCGGTACGCCGGTCCAGCTCGGCGTCGGCATTCAGCTGCGGGGCGACTGCGTGAACGGTCATGTCAATGCTCATGTGTGGCTTTCGAGGTCAAGTTGCACACGTGTGCAAATTGGTCAACGTTATAAGACGAATAATGTTTTTCCGTTGCACGGAAGGTGATGGCGCCGCACCGAATGCGCTGATGCACAGCCGTGCCGGGCATGATCATGCCGCGCCTCCAGCAACCGAAAGCTTCGGCCCGCCGACCATCGCTGCATCGCGGCTGTCGGAAATTTCGCGAGCCACGCGCATCAGTGTCGGATAGTCGGCGCCCTCGCCCAGCGCGACATAGCCTGGACACATGAAGTCAGGCGTGCCGGCATCGACCTTGCCTAGGCTCAGCGGGTGATAGCTGCCGCCGGCCTGCTTGAGGATGAGCACCGCCGCCGCCACGTCCCACGGGTTGGAGCCGAACCCGGCGGAGGCATCGACCCAGCCGGCAGCGACGTGGCAGAGGCTGAGCGCCCCGCTGCCCGGCCGCCGCAGGGTCGAGAATGTCTCGGCCAGCACGCCGAAATTCTCCAGCGCCCGCTCGCGCCCGTCCAGCCTGAGGTCGCGCGCCACCGGATAGCCAGTGATCAGCGTCGCATGCCGCTCGTCGGCTATGGCGCGCGAACGCAGGGGCGCGCCGTTCAGCCAGGCACCGGTCAGGTCGGCCGAAAACAGCATGCCGGCAACAGGGTCGTAGACCGCGCCGGCGACGATCTCGCCGTCGATCGCCACCCCGACCGACACGCACCAGAAGGCGAAACCGCGGGCAAAATTCGAGGTGCCGTCGATCGGATCGACATACCAGCGCACCCGGCCATCGCCGCTCTCGCCGGCCTCCTCGCCGACCACGACGGAGTCGGGCACCTCGCCCAGGATGAAGGCGCGGATCGCCACCTCCGCCTCCTTGTCGTGTTTCGTCACCACGTCGTGCAGGTCGACCTTGTAGTCGACAGCCATGCTGGAGCGGAACGCCGCCAGGAGCGGCTCGCGCATCAACCGCGACGCCCTCTCGGCAATCGCTCGCAGGTGCCGGGATTCCTCGATGCCGGTCATGCCGCGATCCCCCGCGTCGTCTTGGCGAACAGCGCCAGCAGCCCGACTGGATCGGCAACGACGGCATCGGGCTTGAGCTTCAACTCGTAGGGCAGGTCATAGGTGCCCTTGTCCTCCATCAGGATGTTGCCGCCGACCCCGGCGCGTTTGCCGCACAGCACGTCACGGTCGAAATTGTCGCCGACATACCAGGCCTCGCCAGCCTCTATGCCCAGCTCACGCGTCGCCAGCCAGATCATCTCCGGGTTCGGCTTGCGCACCTTCGCCTCGTCGCTGTGGACGACCGTGGCGAACCGCCCGGTCAACCCATGGGCGTCGAGGAAATCGACATGCACCTGGCCGCACAGCGCGTTGCTGACGATGCCGACCGGCACGCCGGCTGCATCCGCTGCATCGAGCAGGTCGAGCATGCCGGTGCGCAACACGCGCTCGCTCTTCCAGCTGCCCATCTTGCGGCACAGGTCGTAGGCCTCGGCCACCACCACGTCGCGTGCCTGTTTTGGCCAGTCGCCGGCAACGAAATCGCCCCAGAATTCCTCGTGCTTCAGTTCGCGCGGCGCAAACGGCCGCGACATCGCATCCTTCCAATGCGAATCGGCAATGCCGCCCGCCTTGATGTCGGCGGCGATCTGCTCGGCCGAAAGCCCTGATACCCCAGCCTTGCCGAGCAGCCCGTGCACATGCGAGGCCAGCCGTTCGCGCCACCCCGGCACATGCGCCGTCGAAACGATCACGCCGCCAAAGTCGAGCAACAGCGCCTTTGGCGCCGCGAGGGTTCTCGCCGAGGGTTCGGTCATGCCATGATCTCCAGATCGAGCCAGTGGAAAAAAGCGGGACGGAGCCGAAGGAGACGGGCCCCGTCCCTAGCCCACCGGGAAACTATTTCTTGTAGGCGACGCGCCAAAGGTCCTGCCAATCCTGGCGCGCATCCCAGTCTTCGAGCGCCGTCGAGGCGTCGTATTGCTGCAGCTTGTCCAGCACCTTGCCGATGCCCGAAGGCTCGTCTGCCGGCAGCCCGATATCGGGATTGGTCGGCAGCTTGCCGTCCTTTACCTGCGGCGCGATGCCTTCTTCGGTCAGGATGTAGTGGATGAACAGCTTGGCGGCGTTCGGGCTCTTGGTGCCGGTGGCGATCAGCCCGAGCTTGACATAGGTCCAGCCCGGCCACGGATCGAGGCCTTCGCACAGACCGAGCTTGAAGCCCTTGTCGGCGTTGTCGCGGAACTTGGCCGAACTCATCAATCCGAAGAACGGCTCCTTCTGGCCCGGCGCACCCACGCTTTCCGATATGGCATCGTCCGAATCGGAAAGCAGTGGTGCATTGCCCGCAAACGCCTTCACCCAGGCAGCCGTGGCGCTGTCTTCGCCGACCTCGATGTCCTTGCCGAAATGTGCCTTGTAGGCCGCCTTCATCTTGTCGTCGTCATGCGTCGCGGTCTGGTTGAACCAGTCGGGATAGGTGCCCTTGGACAGCGGATCGTAGAAGGCGACCTTGCCTTTCCACTTGGGATCGGTGAGCTCCCAGATGTTCTTCACCGGGCAGGCGTCATGGACTTCCGTATTGTAGGCCCAGACGCTGGCATTGGTGGTGATCGCCAGCGGGTTCTGGAACTTGGCCGGGATCTTGTCGGCCATGTCCGGCGGCAGATAGCTCTCGACGAATTTCTGCGGCAGGAGCTGTGCCAGCCCGGCCGGCGCATCGGTGATCAGCACCACGTCGCCCTTGACGTTCTTGGCCTGGCCCTCGCGCACGATCATCTCGAGCTGCGCGCTCGCCGACACCTTGATGCCGGTCGCCTTCACGCCGTATTTGGCCGAGAAGTTCTCGGCCATTTCGACGATCTTGCCGGTGCTGTCGTAGATGTTGATCGGCGCTTCCTTTTTCGCCGCCTCGACCAGCGCGTTGAGGTCGAAGGCCTCGGCCCGCGCCGGGGCCGACGCCAGCACCGCTGCCGCCATCATGCCCGCCAGCGCGGTCGTTGCGAGTGCAACTTTCCTGCTCGTTCCAAATGCCGGCTTCATTGTTTCCTCCCGAAAAATCCGGCTGAAACGCGCCCGGCCGAACGCCGGGCGCGGCAATCGCAAGCACTATTTCTTGTAGTTGATGCGCCAGAGGTCCTGCCAATCCTGGCGCGCGTCCCAGTCGCCCTGGGCCGACGCCGAGTCGTAGGGGAAGATCTGGTCCAGCGCCTTGCCGATACCCGAGGGCTCGTCGTCAGGCAGCTTGGCGTCGGTGTTCGTCGACATCTTGCCGTCGGCCGCCTGCGGGGCGATGCCTTCCTCGGTCATCAGGTAGTGGATGAACAGCCTGGACGCATTCGGGCTGTCGGTGCCCTTGGCGATGAAGCCGAGGCTCGGATACATCCAGCCGGCGAACGGCTTCAGGCCGGTGCAGAGGCCGAGCTTCGAGCCTACATCCTGGTTGTTGCGGAACTTGGCCGAGCTGATCAGGCCGATGAACTGCTCCTTCTGGTCGGGCGCGCCGACAGCCTGCGCCGCGCCTTCGTCGGCATCGGTCAGGAGCGGACCGTTGGCGGCCAGCGCCTTGACCCAGGCGGCGGTCGCACCTTCCTCGTCGGTCACCAGCTCCTTGCCGAAATGGTCCTTGTAGGCGGCAGCCACCTTGTCGTCGGCATTGGTCGCCATCTGGTTGAACCAGTCGACATAGGACGCCTTGTTGAGCGGGTCCTGCATGGCGAGCTTGCCCTTCCACTTGGCCTCCGTCAGCTCCCAGATGTTCTTCACCGGGCAGCTTTCGTTGAGCTGGGTGTTGTAGGCAAAGACGTTGGCCTCGTTGGAGACGGTCAGCGGGTTCTGGTACTGCGCCGGAATCTTGGCGGCGAGATCCGGCGGCAGCCAGCTCTCGACGAAGCCCTGCGGCACCAGCTGCGCCACGCCAGCCGGCACGTCGGAGATCTGGATGACGTCGCCCTGCACATTCTTGGCCTGGCCTTCGCGGATCACCATTTCCAGCTGCGCGGCGGCATTGGCCTTGGTGCCGGTCGCCTGCACGCCATACTTCTTGGTGAAATTCTCGGCCTGTTTCACGATCTTGCCGGTGCTCGAATAGACGTTGAGCGGCGGCTCCTTCTTGGCCGCCTCGATCAGCGCGTTGAGGTCGAACTCCTCGGCCTGCGTTGCACCGGCAAACAGGCCGGCGGCAATGCCGAGCGCCGTCGCAGCAAGGAGCCGCTTCACATCGAAATGTCTGCTCATCTCTTCCTCCCTCTTTCGGGCCGGCTCCATGCCGGCCGTCTTGTTTCCCGATAGTCCTGCTTCATTCCCGGCGGACGGTCCTCCGCCGCCCACCGAACGTCTCAATGCAACTTGGCCGGTCGCATCGCCCGGTCGGCCGCCTCCACGCGCTGGCCGGCCTTGTCGAAGACATGCAGCGCCTTGGGCTTGACCCACCAGGTCACGGCCTCGCCGACCTCGACCTCGGGCGACTGGTGGGTGGTCAAGAACAGTTTTTCGCTGGCGGCGGTCAGCTCGATGATCCAGCTGCCACCCGTGGGCAGGATGCCGGTCACCTCCGCCTTGCCCGACAGCGCCCCTTCCGCAACGCCGCGCTCGGCGTCGGCGAGGCGGATCGCCTCCGGCCGGATGCCGATCGAACCGGCGTCGCGCAGCTCGGCAAAGCGCGTGCCGAGATAGGCATTGACCCGCCGCGATACCTCCGAATTGCCATCGTCCAGTTCGACGATGTTGATCGGCGGGTTGCCGACGAACTGCGCCACGAAGCGGTTGGCCGGGCGGTCATAGATGTCGTTGGGCGTGCCGACCTGCTGCAGCTGGCCCTCGCTCATCACGGCGATGGTGGTGGCAAGCGTCATCGCCTCCCACTGGTCGTGGGTCACGAAGACGATCGTCGTCTTGAACTCGGCATGCAGCCGCTTGAGCTCGGCCCGCATCTCCAGGCGAAGGGCGGCGTCGAGGTTGGACAGCGGCTCGTCGAGCAGAAGCACCTCCGGATTGACCGCCAGCATGCGGGCCAAAGCCACGCGTTGCTGCTGGCCGCCCGACAGCTGCGAGGGATAGCGGTCGCGGTACTTCTCGATGCCCAGCGTCTTCATCACCTGGTCGACGCGCGCCTCGCGCTCGGCCTTCGGCATCTTGCGCAGGCGCAGGCCGAAGTCGGTGTTGCGTTCGATGGTCAGATGCGGCCACAGCGCGTAGCTCTGGAACACCAGCCCCATCTCGCGCCGTTCCGGCGGCACGAACACGCCCTCGACCACGGAATCGACGACCTTGGGCCCGACGCGGATCTCGCCCGCCGTCAGGTGCTCCAGCCCCGCAATCATCCGCAAGGTCGTCGTCTTGCCGCAGCCGGACGGGCCCAGCAGGCACATGAACTCGCCGTCGCCGATTTCGAGGTCGAGGTCGGCCACCGCATTGGCCGAATTGCCGCCGTAGTTCTTCTCGACGCCGCTCAGGTTGATCTTCGGCATGTCAGTTCCCCAGTCCTTGCGCGAGATTGGTCTTGGTCAGCTTCTGGCCGAGCAGCGCGCCGAAATAGGCGAGGCCCGCGATGATGAGCACGACGGCGTTGGCGGCCTGCGTGTAGTGGTAGTCGACCAGCCTGAGCGAATAGGTGGTCAGCACGTCGGTCGACGGCACCGCCAGCACGACGAACAGGCTGAGCCCCTTGATGCCCGAGATGAAGGGCAGAAGGATGCCTGTCGTCAGCGATCCCTTCTGGATCGGGATGACGATCGAGATCATGCGGCGGAACCAGCCCGCGCCGGCGATCTGCGCCGCCTCTTCCGGGTCCTTGCCGAGTTGCGTCATGGCGGCGATGCCGGCGCGCGAGGCATAGGGCATCTGGTCGGCGATCAGCGCCAGCATCAGGATCAGCGTCGTGCCGTAGAGCGCGGGGATCGGGCCGCGCGGCACGGCGAACAGCGACAGATAGGCGGCGGCAAAGGCGATGCCCGGGACGAGATAGGGCAGGAATGTCACCTGGCGCAGGAAGGTGCCGAGCGGCCTCACCGGCGTGCGGGCCACGACATAACCGACCAGAAGCCCAAGAATGCCGGAGGTGATCGAGGCGACGCCGACGATGCGCAGGCTGTTCCAGGCCGCATTCCACAGGTCCGGACTCAACAGGATGCCAGTCTGGAGCGCCACCGTGTTGAGGTTGGTGCCGATCCAGTAGTCGAGGGTGAAATTGTCGAGATTGAACTGGCCCGGCACCCGCATGACGGTCGACAGGAACAGCGTGCCGATCGGCAGGCCGACGCTGAGCACGAACATCAGCGCCGCGAAGCCGGTTGCCGGCATCCTCAGGATGCCGAGCGGGCTCAACCGGTTCATCGAGCCCTTCGAGCCGATGGTGACGAAGCGACGCGCCTCGCGCATCAGCCGGGCGTCGATGGTGATGGTGATGATGCCGATCAGCATGATCGCACCGGCCAGCACCGCGCCCACGCCGACCTGGCGCGACGAGATGTTCTGGTACAACGAGGTCGCCAGCACGTCGAAATTGACCGGCAGGCCGAGCACGTAGGGCACGCCGAATTCGCCGAGGCACTTGGCGAAGATCAGCACCATCGCCGACATCAGGGACGGGCGCATCAGCGGCATGATGATCTTGCTCGCCACTGTCAGCCTGCCGGCACCGAGGATGCGGGCCGAGTCTTCGAGCTGGGAATCGAAGCGGCGCAGCGCGTTGCCGAACAGCAGGATGACGAAGGGCGAGTAATGCAGCGCCAGGATGATCGTCACCGGCAGCTGGCCATAGGACAGCCAGTCGGGCGGCGAAAAGCCAAGCGATTCCAGCCAGCCGGGCTGGCCGCCGACGGTGCGGTTCTTGAACAGCGTCGTCCAGGCCAGCGCGAAGGTCCAGGCCGGCAGCATGTAGGGCACGATGAGGGCTGTCGCGAACCAGCGCCGTCCGAACATGTCGGTGCGGCTGAGCAGCCAGGCCAGCGTGCCGCCCACCAACATCGACAGCACGATGGCGCCCGCCGCCACGCTCAGCGTGTTGACCAGTGGCTCCCAGAACAAATCGTGCGAGATGCGCGAGAGAAAGACGCGGTCGAGATAATACCAGGTCAGCTCGCCGACATCCTGCTTGATGCGGCGTTCGTCGCCGAACTGGACGCGCATCGCGTCCGACAGCATCGAGATGATCGGCACGACAATGAGATAGGCAAACAGCGCGGCGGCCAGGATTCCGATGGTCGTCGTCGGTTCGCGCAGCGCCACCTTCATCCGATAGCGCAGGCGCTGGCCCCGCGTCGGCGCCGCAAGCCGGGATGCCGACCTGGGTGCCATGACTGCGGGTTTGGTCGATGTCTGGGCAGGCCCGCTCACGAAGCCCCCCTCCCTTCCCCAGTCGGGACGGCGCCTTGGCGACAGCCGCGATCCATCGGACGCGCGGCCAGTCCTTCATGCGTTGGCACGAACATGCATTCTCCTCCGCTGGTGCCTGTGGCTGGGCCTGGCGGACTAGGTCCGCTGCTTCCTCGCCGCCCTTGCTTCAGGCACGCCCGCCCTCCTCCGGGCAGACCGGCGCATCGCTGCGCCTGTTGGCATATTCATTCCATCCGCGGCACGTTCATGTCAATCCGGATTCGTCATATTTTTGCACAGGCGTGCAAAACAGCAAAAATTGGATGAAAAGCCTAATTTATTCGTTTGCAATGAGCTTTCCGTCGGCAACGCAGCATGAGATTAGAGAAAATTGTGCACTGCCGTGCAAGTTGAGTTTTCACCCGCTGCGGGCAGCAAAAAGCCCGCCCCGGGAACGGCGCAGCGGCCGACCCAGGGCGGGCCTCGAAGCTCGAGCCAGATATCCGGCGAGCCTACTTGACGATCTGGATGCTGGTATTGGCCGGACCGAAGGCCTCGACCAGTTCGTAGAAATCCTCGGCATTGTCAGGATGCAGGCGCACGCAGCCATGCGACGCCGGCCGGCCGAGCCGGCTGATGTGGTCGGTGGCGTGTACGGCATAGCCGCCGTTGAAGAACACCGAATGCGGCATCGGTGCGTTGTCGTATTTCCGCGAGTACCACATCTCGTGCATCCGCGTCGGCTTGAAAGAGCCCTTCGGCGTGACATAGCCCTTGCCGCCGGTGGAGACCTTCCAGACGAAGGTGGTGTGCCCGTCGATCATGACATGCATCCTCTGCTCGCCGATCGACACCCGGGCGACGATCTTGCTGGCAGCCTGCGCCGCACCCTGCCCGACCCCGAGGAGAAGGGCCGCGCCGGTCATTGCGACGGCCGTGACGTTGATGAACCGGGAGGAAAGGGCGAACTGCATGTCTTGCTCCATCTGCCGGCCACGCCGGACGTTGAATTGATGGGCAGCGTTATGCGCGCTCCATGTTTCGTTAATATTTCGTTTGAGCTATTTTCTCGTTTCGGTTGTGTTTCATAAATTATACACGCCGCTTCAGGTTCTGACCTATCCGCCACCGAAAATTGGCTGGCGGAGAGCCCATGATATCCGTTGGCACCTGCGCGACGGGCATTCCTCATCGCACATCCGGCGAAAAATGGCCGCCACGGCTGAATCCGCAACAGCATTGCAACAATAGAGGCCTGTCAGGGACAACCCGGCGGCATCTTCCCGATACAGCGGCCCGCCAAATTCACTCCCGACGAAACGAACGTTGCGAAAGCAGGATGGGCGCGAAACGGTTGGCTGCAAGATGGTTCCTGCGGGTGGGCGTCGCTACGGCGATACTGTCGGGGATCGGAGTTCTGGCCGACCCGGGCAACGCCATGGCAGCGGATTTGCTGCCGGTGCAGGACATGGCGCCGGCAGACCACGCCATTCTTGTCTTCGCAACAGCATTGTTCGTCGCAACTCTGCACATCGGTCGGGTCCATGGGCGTGGGTGCCTGGCCTGGGTGAGCAGAACCTCGCGCGTCACTCGCAGCGAGGACAGGATACCCGCGCCGTCCACGGCAGGTCAGGCGGCGCGGGTATTCGGTTGATTGCAGGCCGACACCACCAACCCCTGGGACGGAAACGGAACCCACGACCATGAAGAACAAATTCGTCGCATCCGTGCTTTCGGCACTTCTCTACACCCAGGGGCTTCTTGGCTTCGCCGCAGTGGCGAGCGTGCTCCTGAAGGACAGGGCCCACGCCGAAACGATGACGACCGGCATCGTCGAGACGGCCGTACCGGCCGCAGCCGCGCCGGCGCGCTGAAATCTTGGTCGCCGCAGCGACGTCAGTTCGGATTTTCGGTTGGAGCAGAGCCGGCCTCCTGGCCGGCCGCCTTTGTCGGCGGATCGAACCGGTAGCCCGATCCGCGGATCGTGGTGATGCTTTCCGTATCGAGCTTGCGGCGCAGGCGCACGATGCGCGAGTCGATCGAGCGGTCGAAGGCGTCGGCGCTCTCGGCCGGCGCCGCGGCCATGATGTCGTCGCGCGTCAGCACCTTCCTGGGCTGCGACAGGAACAGCTTGAGCAAGGCGATCTGTCCTGGCGACAACTGCTCCTCCTCGCCGGAACGGTGCATCACCAGCGCCGACCTCAGGTCGACGGTCGAATTCTCCAGCACCACCAATTCCTGGGTGCCGCGTCCCCGGCGCGCCAGGAGACCGCCGATGCGCGCGGCAAGCTCTCTGACATTGAGAGGGCTCTCCACGACATCGGCGGCGCCGAGTTCCAGTGCCAGCACCTTGTCGACCAGTTCGGTCGGCCGGCAGATCAGGATGAAATCGGGTCCGCCCTCGCCGCCAAAGGCGCGCAGCAGGTCGCGGCCTTGCGATGGCGTCAGGCCGTCGCCCACCACGACCACGTCGATACCGCGCGCCGAAAGCAACGACTCGGCCTCCCACAGCCGACGCGCCGTGCGCACGTCATGGCCGCGCCGGTCGAGATGATCGGTCAGGTCGGAGGCAACGACCTCCGCTATGGCAACAAGTGCTACGACCGATCTTCCAGCCATGTTCCATCCCGCAGCAACAGTGTCGTCGCGACCATTGCCTGCCGGGCCGGTCTTGTCGCCGCTCCCAGGGGCAAGAAGATGCCGCGAGACGCGCTTGGCCGGGGATGGATCCCCAGTCTGGACGTTCGAAGCCTCTATTCGCCCCTAACCAGGCACAGCGCCGTTAGCAACTGCCCACGCCAAATGATCACTGGACATCATGTTTATACCCAATCTACTTTCCGCCGATAGCGGAGGCGAGACTAAACTGCGCGCTCGGATTGTCATCGTTGAAGATGAGCCCGACCTGAGGGATGCCGTGGCCGAGTATCTCGGCGCGAACGGCTTTGACGTGACCGCCGTCGAAAGCGCAGCTGCCCTGCGCGCCCTGATCGAGACCGAACAGTTCCAGCTTGCCATTCTCGACATCGCCATGCCCGGCGAGGACGGCCTGTCGCTTGGCCGCTGGCTGCGCTCCAGGATGCCGATCGGCATCATCTACGCCACCGCCGCGGGCACCGCGCTAGACCGCATCGTCGGGCTCGAGATCGGCGCCGACGACTACATGGTCAAGCCCTACGAATTGCGTGAGCTTCTCGCGCGCGTTCGCAGCGTCATCCGACGCGTGCCGCAACCCGAGAGCTTCAGGCAGTCGCTGCTCGCCGCCCAGCCGCCACGCCGCACCATCGCCTTCGGCGCCTTCCAGGCCGATCTCGACGGCCGCCTGGTCACCGGCAGCGCCGGCACCATCATCGACATGGCCAAGAGCGAGTTCGACATGCTCGAGGTCTTCCTGACCCGGCCCAACCGGCTGCTCAGCCGCGCTACGATCTCGGAGGCCATCGGCTTCGCCGAAGACCCCGAATCCTCGCGCGCCGTCGACATCCGCATCATGCGGCTCAGGAAAAAGATCGAGGACGATCCGGCGAACCCGAAATTTCTGCGCACCGTGCGCGGGGAAGGCTATATCTTCTCCCTGCCCGGCAGCGAAGGCTACTAGCGCATCGGCCCGAAAATCGGAGTCGATTTTCGGAAAGCACGATGCGCAATATTAGACACTTGGAGCGTCCTTTGTGCGTCTGATGGGACGCACGGCGCTCCAAAGCCTCCGGCCGAGCCAGGAACCGCGATGACCTTGTTGACCGTCTCACGCACCGACAATCCGTCGGGCACGCCGAGCCCCACCATCGTGGCGGGACAGATCGTGCGTCGGCTGCGTCAGGCCCAGGATTGGCAGATCGAGATTGATCACATCCTGGAATGTTTTGCCCGCGGCTTCGGCGGCCATCGCACCATCCTGTTCCGGCTGCGCGACCTGCCCGGCCAGGGCTTCGCGCAGTCCATCGCCGCCTATTGGGTCGACCCCAGGATCGACGCCTTCGCAGCACCGCCGACGACGATCAACCAGGCACTGGTGGAGTCCGACCCGCTGCTCGAACGCCTCGCCGAGGAAGGCCGCCAGGGCAAGATCTTCGCCGGGCTGACGCGGGACCTGACCGGCTTCCTGCGCAACGATTTCGAACAGCAGCACATCAAGTCGTTTCTGTCGGTGGCGGTCTCGGCACACGGCCATCTCTGGGGCACGCTGGCGGTCAACGATTGCATCGTCGAACGCAACTGGAAAGACGACGAAATCGCCGCCCTCGAAATCATCGCCGCAGCCCTTGGCGACGCCGTCGAACGCTCGCTGTCGGAATACCATGTCAGCGAGATCATCCGCCGCACCATGCTGCAAGCCTCTCTCGACGCGATCATGGTGGTCGACGAGACCGGCTCGATCATCGAGTTCAACCCGGCCGCCGAGAAGATGTTCGGCTGGACGCGCGACGAGGTCCTCGGCAAGGACCTGCTCGATACGGTCATCCCCACCTACTACCGCAAGGGCTACAACAACGGCGCCGAATACCTCGCGGGCCGCGGCTCGCCGATGGTCGGCCACCGGCTCGAGACGGTGACCCAGAATGCGGCCGGTGAGATCATTCCGATCGAACTCACCGCCAACGAGATGCGGCTTGCCGACCGACGGCTGATCCTCGGCTCGATCCGCGACCTCAGGGAAAAGCACCACGCCGAAGAAGAGATCAACCGCCAGCGCGAGAAACTGCACCAGAACGAGAAGATGGCAGCCATGGGCTCGCTGCTCGCCGGTGTCTCGCACGAACTCAACAACCCGCTCGCGGTCGTCGTTGCCCAGTCGACGCTGCTGTACGAGTTTGCCCCCGACCCGCAGACCAAGCTGCGGGCCGAAAAGGTGCGCGCAGCCGCCGAGCGCTGTGGCCGCATCGTCAAGAGCTTCCTTGGCATGGTGCGCCTGCATCCCACCGCCCGCTCCGAGACGGACCTCAACCAGGTCATCCGCGCCGCCCTCGAAGTGACCGCCTATGGCGCGCGTTCGAGCGGCATCAGCATCGACACCGACCTGGCGCCGGGCCCGCTCAGCGTGATGGCCGACGCCGACCACATGACCCAGGTGGCAGCCAACTTCCTGGTCAACAGCCAGCATGCCCTTGCCGCCGCAAGCGAGCTGCGCAGCATCAAGGTCCGGACGTTCCGCAATGCCGACGGCAGCGCCGGTTTCTCGGTCGAGGACTCAGGCCCCGGCATCGCCGAGACCATCCGCGACCGCATCTTCGAGTCCTACTTCACCACCAAGCCGGTCGGCGTCGGCACCGGCATCGGCCTGTCCATCTCGAAAGCCATCGTCGACCGCCACAACGGCAAGATCTGGTTCGAGCCGGTGGAGCCGGCCGGCGCGCGTTTCGTCGTCGAGCTCCCTCCCATGCAGGCCGGCCACGGCACGGCCATGGAATCCGTTCCCAAGTCGAGCGGCCTGCGCCATGCGGTCATCATCGACGACGAGCCCGATGTCGCAGGTTCGCTGTCCGACATCCTCGAACTGATGGGCGTCAAGGCGCGGATCGTCTCGACCTGGGATTCGGATGCCGAAGCGCTGCTGGATCAGCCGGTCGACATCATCTTTTCCGATCTGCGCATGCCCGACCGGAGCGGCATCACCATCTTCCGCGAGATCGTCGCCAAACAGCCCGGCATGGCACAGCGTTTCGTGCTCGTCACCGGCGACCTGATCGGCGCCAAGGCCGAGCTCGAGCAACTGCCGCCGAACCTCAAGCCGCACATTCTCGAAAAGCCGTTCAGCACCTTCGACGTGCGCAGTGCCCTGAGTGCAGTCAGCGATCAGGTCGCGGACAACGAGTAGACGCCCCCCCGGGGTCCGCAGCAAACGCGGCACGGGGTTCAGCACAGGCCACGCAGACGCCGACACCCCCATTTTACAGAGCCGACCCCGCCTACCGGACAAAAAAAGCCCCCACAGCCGAAGCTGCAGGGGCAGGTACGCGCTGGAGGATCTGAGTGCGCGGCAGGGAACATGCCACGTTGCGGGGCCGTCGCCCCGAACGCTGATCAGAAGATGTTGGGTGTGGTGCGGAGCGGCTCGGCGCTGGCGATCAGCCGCACCTTGCGTGCCTCGCGAATGCCGGCCTCCTTGGCGATGGCCTCGAGGCAGATCTCGTTCTCGACACCCCAGGCCTGCCCGCGGCAGGCGATATCGGTCTCCGACTGCGGCAGCCGGTCGGTCTTTGGCGTCGTGCGCGCACCGTCCATCATCCGTGGCGCCGAGCCAACCGAGGCGAATGCCGGCCCGCTGCCCGGCGCCCAGGCCATCGACGAAAGCGAGGCGATGACCAGCACCGAAAACATCGCCATCGGGTGCTCGTTCGCACGCTGGCGAAGAGCCAGGCGCGGGCGGCGGTAGATATGCGCGCGCGGCTGGAACTGACGGTCGAATTCGGAAACCTGCTTGGTGCCGGACATCGGATTTGCCTTTTTCGCTAAATTTCATTCCCCTGTTAAAATGAACATATCCGCGCTTTGTAACGCGCGGATGCTGATCAGAAGAGCCTAATGCAACAATCCAGAAACCACAAAACCAGTCAGCAATACTGCCAAATCGGTCACAATGATCCGCAATTTCCGTCACATCGACCAATTGTCTGTACCATTTTGAGAAATGGCCCACGTCACCCGTGTAACAGCTCTTGCAGTGAGCGGACAAAATTCGAACCAAACGAAAGGGCCGATGCAACTGCCTTGCATCGGCCCTTTCGAGTTCACCCGTTCGTGCGGATCGGCTCTGAAGCCCGCCGCCTTTGTCAGCTCTTCAGCACATCGGCCCATTCTGGATGTCGCCGGAACTGTGCCGCGGCGAACGGGCAGAGCGGGATGATCTTCTTGCCCGCGGCCCGCGCATCGTGCACCGCCCGGGTCACCAGCCTCAGGCCCGCGCCCTGGCCGCGGAAGGCATCGGGCACCCCGGTGTGGTCTATTATGATCTGGTCGTCGCCGACCTTCACGAACGTCATTTCCGCCTCTTCGCCGTTCGGAGCGCGAATGACGTAGCGTCCCTTGGCGCCATGATCCTCGAACTCGATCTCTTGAAGTTGTTCCGACATCATTCCTGCTCCGTCTTGGCGAAGAACCGCTTCGCGGCTTCGATTTCATTGGGCCGTACTTCGTGCCCGCCTTCATGCCATTCCAGGCTGACAGTCGCACCTGCGTCCCGCAGATGGGACTCGAGCCGGCTGGTCATGTCGGGCGGGCAGATCGGGTCGCGCCGCCCGGCCGTGATCAGCACGCGGCGCCCGGCCAGGCTGCCCTTCACGTCGGGTGCGAACGGGATCAGTGGATGCATCAGCGCCGTCGCATCGAACGCATCGGGCGCGGCAAACAGCACCGAAGCCAGGATGTTGGCGCCGTTGGAATAGCCCAGCGCGTAGACTTCCGAAGGCTTCTCCGCCTCGACATGAGCCTTCACGAACCCGGCCATCTTCGCCGTCGCCCGGGCAAGGTCGTCCATGTCGTAGACGCCCTCGCCGGTACGGCGAAAGAAGCGCGCCGCCCCCATCTCGGAAACGTCGCCGCGGGGCGACACAACGGTCGCCCCCGGCACCAGGTCCCTGGCAAAGCCGATCAGCTGGTTTTCGTCGCCGCCGGTGCCGTGGAAGGCAAAAACCAGCGGGCTGCCCGGATTGCCGGGCAGCAGCTTGTGAATGTAGGCGTCCTTGCTCATCTGTCCCTCCTCAGTCGCCCAGCGGCTGCAGGTTCTTTTCCAGGTAGTCGCGCAGATGCGCATGCTGCGATGGCAGCTTCAGCGCTTCGCCGAGATGAGCCGTATCCTCGTCGCGGTCGAAGCCGGGCTCGTTTGTCGCCACCTCGAACAGCACGCCGCCAGGCGTGCGGAAATAGATCGCCCAGAAATAATCGCGGTCGATCACCGGCGTCACCTGGTAGCCCGTATCCATCAGCGCCTTGCGAACTTCGAGCTGCTTTGCCCGGTTCTCCACCGCAAAGGCGATGTGATGAACCGACCCGGCGCCCAGTCCCGCTGCGCCGGCGCCCGGCAGCGTCTCGATGTCGATGAAGTCGGCGCCATTGCCATCCTTCACCGCCAGGCGCTTGGTGTTGCCCGACGCATCGACGTCCTCATAACCCATGAACTTCAGCAATTCCTCGGTAGCGCCACCATCGCGCAGCCGGAGCAAAGCCGAATGAAAACCGCGGATCGCCTCGTCGGCGGCCACGCCGCCCTTGACCCACGGGGCGCGGTTGTCGCCCTTGGCCTCGACGAGCGCGAAACCGTCGCCATCCGGGCCGGCAAAGCCGAGGCGCTGCTCGCCGAACTTTTCACCGCGGGCGAGCCCGCTCACGCCTGCATCGGTAAAACGCTTTTCCCAGAACGCCAGCGTACCCTCGGGAACGGAGAACACGGTCGTGCCCACCTCGCCGACGCCGGGGCGGCCCTTGCCGATATTGGGGAACGGGAAATAGGTCATCACTGAACCCGGCGTGCCGAGCTCGTCGGCATAATAGAGATGATAGACGTCGGGCGCGTCGAAATTGACCGTCTTCTTGACCCGGCGCAGACCGAGCTTGTGGGTGAAGAACTGATTGTTCTCGGCCGCATCCCTGGCCATCGAAGTGACGTGGTGAAGGCCCTTGATCTGGTTGAGCATGGTCTCGCTCCTTTCGCTTGCCCGGCCCTTGCCGCGGCGTCGGGAGGAATATGGGCGCATCGACCGGTGCGGCATAGGCGCCGGTCGCAGAATGGTCTGTACTCATTTTGTGAACAATAAAGACAAATCCGTTCACACTTTTTGGTATGGTTGTTCGTCGCACAATGGCGCTTGTCCGGACCGGTGAATCCCGCTTCCTTGGCCACGCTTCTGAACATTTGGGGACCAGCGTGGCAAACACCGGCCGACGAAAGAACATCCTGCTCATCACCTGTGACCAGTGGCGCGGCGACAGCCTGTCGGCCGTCGGCCATCCGGTCGTCCGCACGCCCAATGCCGACGCGCTCGCCCGCGAAGGCGTGCTGTTCAGCCGCCATTACGCCGGCACCGCGCCGTGCTCGCCGGCACGTGCCTGCCTCTATACCGGCCTCTATCAGATGAACAACCGCGTCTGCCGCAACGGCACACCGCTCGACGACAGGCACGACAACATCGCCCGCGCCGCCCGCCGCGTCGGCTATGACCCGACCCTGTTCGGCTACACCGACGTCTCGCCCGACCCGCGCACCCGCGCGCCCGGCGACCCGTTCCTGCGCACCTATGAAGGCGTCTTGCCCGGCTTCACCACCAGGCAGCTTCTGCCCGAACACCAGAAGGCCTGGCTGTCCTGGCTCGCCATGCGCGGCATCGATTCCAGCGCCGGCTTCCCCGACATTCATCGCCCGGCCGACACCGGGGCACCGGAAGTGAGCTCCGCCGTGCCCGTCTATTCCGCCGACGATACCCCGGCCGCCTTCCTCGCCGGCGAATTCCTGCGCTGGCTCGGCGAACAGGACCAAAGCGAGCCCTGGTTCGCCCATGTCTCGTTCCTCAGCCCGCATCCGCCCTTCATCGTCCCGGAGCCGTTCAACACCATGTACGACCCGGCCGAAGGGCCTGCCTATCATGGCGCCGCAAGCGTCGAAGCGGAGAAGGCCAGCCATCCCTTCCTCGCCTATCACCTCGAGCATCACCAGAAAAAATCGAGCTTCATCCCCGGGGCAACAGGCACCGTCGGCGATTGGAGCGAGGACGAGTTCCGCAAGATCCGCGCGCTCTACTACGGCATGATCTCGGAGGTCGATTCCCAGCTCGGCCGCATCTGGCAGGGCATCAGGGACAAGGGCGACTGGGACGACACCATCGTCATTCTTACTTCCGACCACGCCGAGATGATGGGCGACCATTTCATGCTCGGCAAGGGCGGCTGGTTCGACGGCAGCTATCACCTCCCGCTCATCGTCAAGGCGCCCGGTCACGACGCGGCGGCAGGCACCCGGGTCGACCATTTCACCAGTGCCGTCGACATTATGCCGACCCTGCTCGACCTGATCGGCGGCGAACCCTTGCCGCATCTCGACGGCCAGTCGCTGAAACCATTCCTGGACCGCAAAGAACCCGAAACCTGGCGCGACGCAGCCTTTTGGGAATATGACTTCCGCTCGGTCGCCGAAGGCACCACCGAAGCACATTTCGGCCTCGGCTCGCGCGCCCTCAACCTCGCTGTCATCCGCACGGTAGCGGTCAAGTACGTGCATTTCGGCGGCGGCCTGCCGCCGCTGCTCTATGACCTCGCCAACGACCCCGGCGAAACGCGCAACATGGCCGATGATCCGGCCTGGCTACGCATACGCCTGGAATTCGCCGAGCGGCTGCTTGCCTGGCGTGCACGGCATCTCGACCAGTCGCTTGCCCTGTCGGAACTCGCCGCCGGCGGCGCTACCGGCCATTTTGCCAGGCTGCCCTGAAACGCTCTCCTGAAACGCAGAAGACCCGCGCCGAAGCGCGGGCCTTCCGGCTCCGATGCCGCGCGACGGTTCTGTCGCGCGGCACCTGGTCCGCCGCATCTACTGGGTGATGATCAGGCGCTGCTCGTCACGCTTCGCAGCCCAGCTGCTGGCGTCGTAGGCCGGCTGGGCCTCGAGCTGCTCCTTGTTGAAGTTCGTGTAGAGATACTTGTTGCCATCGGCGTCGACCATGAAGGCAAGGTTGTCGCTGCCGACCGCGACCTTCTTTTCGCCCATGCCGAGGAAGCCGCCGACATCGATGACATAGGCGTCGATCTTGCCGTCCGCCGTCATCAGGATATCGCCGATCTCGCCGATGTTGGCGTCATCGGCACCATAGACCGTGGTGCCCATCAGCTCTTCGGCACGCAAGTCGGCGGCAGGCATTTCCTTGAGCGTCGACTTGTCGATCGCCGCGGTCTTGGTGTCGTCGGTCGTGGCCGCGTCAGGCGTCGTCGCCGCTGGGGCCTCGGCACTCTGGTCGGCCGGCGGGGTCGTGGCTTCCGGCGTTGCCGGCGCAACCGGTGCCTGCGCGGTCTGGTCGGCCGCCGGCGCTGCCGGATCGGTCGCCGCTACGGGTGCAGGGGCGGGATCATAGCCGCGGCGGTCGAAATCGGGCAGCGCCTGCAGCTGTTCCTTGGTCGTCGCCATCACCAGCCAGCGGTCGCCGTTCTTCTCGGCCCAGTCGAATTCCTTGTACGGCAGGGCGACGTTCTTTTCGCCGATGCCGAGGAACCCGCCGACGCCGATGATCAGCTGGTCGGCCGTGCCGTCGGCGGCAAGCACGATGTCGTTGACGTTACCGATGTTCTCGGCGTCGTCGGCAGCACTGTTGTAGACCTTCTCGCCGATGATGTTGGTGGCGAGGAAGCCGTCGGCGTGCGGAATCACCTCCGGGGTTGCCGGAGCTGCTTCGGTCGGGGCGGCCGGAGCCGGCGCAGGAGCCGTGGTGTCCTGGGCATAGGCTCCGGTGGCGAGCAGGGCTGCGATAGCGGTCGTGGCCAAAAGATTGCGGATCATGGTAAAGTCTCCTCGTGCGTGTTTCATGCATGCCGCGCCTGGATCAGTCTTTTGCGGGAAGGGTCCGGCGCGGCCCTTACCGGTTCACAACGTCGCGATCCCGTCATGGTTCCGAATTTTGCCCCGCTGATTTCCCCCGATACGGGTTCCGGTACCATGCTTCGCTGACCCAGCGGGCAATTCGAAAAGTTATTTGCTGACGTCTACTTAGCCCGGCGTCGTGGTCGACTGGGTGGCGTTCTTGTCGATCATCTCGCCGTAGAATTCTGCGCCGCCCCAGGCAGCGAAGGCCAGCAGCATTGCCGCCAGGAGCACGAGCAGCACATGGCGGCCGCGCGTCCCCTGACGCGCTTTCCGGGCTGGAATGATCTTGGTCATCGGTACTCTCCCTTCGGGTTCGGATAGGGCTAACGACCGTCTTCCGGCATGGTTCCGCTGTTTCGGCCAAGGCTTTTCAAGCGCGCTTCGCCCGTCTAGTTTCCATTCTGGGAAGGGGGCCGTCGTGCAGGACAACGAAACCATCGACGCTGGCGTGGTCGAAAGCGACCAGGACAAGGCAAGCGTTGCCGGCGCTGCCGAAGCCCTGCCCGATCCGGATTTCGACCGGCTGACCAGCCTCGCGGCGGCACTCTGTCAGGCACCCGCCGTCCTGCTCACGCTGGTCGATACGGCAGGTGTGCAATCGATCCACTCGCATGTCGGCATCGATGCCGGCGAGGCCGCCTACGTGATCGCTGCCGCTTCGCCGAGCCCGGCTTTCGCCTTCCGCTTCGCCGTGCCGATTGTCGCCGCTGGCAGCCAGGTCGGATCGCTCATCATCCTCGACCGCGAGCAGCGTCCGCCGCCTGAGCCTGTACAGGTCCAGCACCTCGAGGCGATCGCCGGGATCGCCGCCAGCCTGGTCATGCTGCGCACCCGATCGCAGGCTGGCGCCCGCGCCGAGGCCGCCCTGGCCCATGCCGAGACCCGCCGGGCGGTCGCGCTCGAAGCGGCAGCGCTGGCAAGCTGGGTCTGGGATCCGCGCACGGGCGTGGTCGAATGCGACACGCTCCTGCCCGAGCTCTTCAACATGCCCCCGGCAACCAGGATGCGGGCGCGCGACATCGTCGTTGCCATCGACCGGCGCGACATCGACAAGACGCGCAAGATGTTCCGCGAGGCGCTCGAAGGCAGTGACGACTACTCCGGCGAATACCGCATCAAGGGTCCCCATCCCCTGCGCTGGCTGGCGGCCCGCGGCCGGGTCGTCGAACGCGATGCCGACGGGCGGCCGACGCTGGTCTTCGGCGTCAACTACGACGTCACCGAACGCCGCCACGCCGAGGAGCGCCAGCGCCTGCTGCTGCGCGAGATCAACCATCGCGTCAAGAACACGCTGGCGACCGTGCAGGCGCTCGCCACCCAGACCGTGCGCTATGCCCGCGAGCCGCGCGAGTTCCTCGACGCCTTCAGCCAGCGGCTGCGCGCCCTCGGCCTCGCCCATGGGCTTCTGTCGGAATATGAGTGGCGCGGCATCGGCATCCGCGATCTCTCCAGGATGGAGCTCAGCCCGTTCGACGACGCCGACGTGCCGCGAATTTCGATCGTCGGCCAGGATGCGCTGCTGACGCCCGACCAGGCGCTGGGCCTCGCGCTCATCCTCCACGAACTCGCCAGCAACGCGCTGAAATACGGCGCGTTGTCGGTGCCGGGCGGCAAGGTGTCCCTGTCATGGACGATCAGGGGCGGCAAGGGCGCAAAGCGCCTGCACCTCGAATGGATGGAGCGCGGCGGCCCGGAAGTCGAACCGCCCCAGCATCATGGCTTCGGTTCGATCCTCATCCGGCGCAGCCTGGCCAAGGTGATCTCGAGCGAGGTCAGGCACGAATTCCCTCCCGAAGGCGTGCGGGCGGAGATCTCCTTGCCGTTCGGCGAGCCCGCAGAAACCACCGCCTAGCTAGGCGGTCATTCGCCGGCCACCCCGTCGCTGTCGTCCGGCTTCCTGTTTTCGCGGTAGATGGCATAGGCAGCCAGTGCCACGACCGGCCCCAGCATCGCGCCGATGCCGCCCTTGCTGCGCAGCAATGCCGGCAGCAAGGCTACGGCCGCCGTAGTGCCGAGTGCGGCAAGGTCGGTGCGCCGGCGGTTCCGGTCGGCGCGAGCGCGGGAGCCGGCGGCGAGCTTGTGGATGAGCAGGATCAGTCCGGCGAGCACCAGGAAGCCCAGGCCGAAGCCGAGCGCTGCCTCGACGTGACCAAACCTTCGTGCCGCCCAGACGAAGGCGGCGCCGACAAGGAAGCCCACGCCGCACAATGCGGCCAGTCCGGCCGCCAGATAAGCGACCGCCGCCCTGCGGGCGCGCCGCAGGGCCAGTGTCGTCTCGCCGGTGGCGAAACCCGCAATCAGTGATGCCAGCATGGGTCCCCCGGCCACCGACTAGCGCCGCGCCAGAAGCGCGACGAGAAAACCGACGCCGGCGGCGATGGCCAGTGACGTCACCGGCTTTTCGCGCACGGTGGCCATGAACTGTTCCTCGATGTCCCTGGCATTGCTGCGCAAGGCCTTGACGGCTGCATCGCTTTGCGCCTTCAGCTGGTCCGCGCCTTGTGCCGCCGCCCGTCGCGCCGCGCCATAACCGTGCTCTCCGGTCGCCGCCAGCTGCTTGGCGAGCGCTTCGATGTCGGCCTTCAATTGCTTGATGTCGGCTTCGAGGTCCGGGGGCGTCTTGGTGCCGTTGCCGGGCTTTCCTGCGGCTGTCGCCATGTCGATACTCCTTGCGTTCGATGGGGTCGAAACGCCCTATGCGCCCGTCGGTTCCCGTCGCCGCAGGAACCATCGCCGACCGCCGGACGTTTTGCCAGTCCCGTCGAGCTGGAAACCGTCGATGTCGAACCGCACCATCAAGAAGGCACCGACCGTTCGCCTGCCGCCGAAATCGAACTTCGAACTGCTGCTGGTGCGCGGTTCGCAGGTGTCGATCATCTTCGTCGGGATCATCGCCACCGTGTTCGCGCTCCACGCCGGCGAGTTCATCCTCACCCCGATCGGCCTCGGCGTCGTCATCGGCCTGATGCTGGGCCCGCTGGCCTCCCGGCTCGAGCGGCCCGGCGTCCCGCCGGCGCTGTCCGCCGCCGTCGTGGTGTTGCTGTTCATCCTCGCCGTCGGCATCTTTGCGCTTCTGGTCGCCTCGCCGCTCAGCTTCTGGCTTCAGCGCCTGCCGCAGATATGGGCCCAGCTGGCCACGCAGCTGTCCGAACTGCAGGGGCCTCTCGAAACCTTCAAGAGCATGCGCGAGCAATTGCGCCAGGTCACCGGCGGCGAAGGCGTTTCGGTTTCCGTCGACGAAGGCATGGGTGTCGAGACGATGGCGACCCTCGCTCCTGCCGTCGTCGCCCAGGTGCTGCTGTTTTTCGCCAGTCTCTATTTCTTTGTAGCAACCCGCTACCAGACCCGCACCGCCATCCTTCGCGTCTGCTTCAACCGCCGCCTGCGCTGGCGCGTCGCCCATATCTTCCGCGACGTCGAACAGCTCGTCTCGCAATATCTGCTGTCGATCACCGCGATCAACTTCGCCGAAGGCCTGACTGTCGGCATCGGGCTTTACCTTCTCGGCGTGCCCTCGGCACCCCTGTGGGGGGCGTTGGCGATCGTCACCAATTTCGTGCCTTTCGTCGGCCCCCTGGTCATGGTGGTCATCCTGTTCGCCGTCGGCCTGACCGAGTTCGACACCATCGGCACCAGCCTGCTGCCGGTCGCGCTCTATCTCGGCGTCAACACCATCGAGGGCCAGTTCGTCACGCCGATGGTCATCGGCCGCACGATGACGCTCAATCCCTTCGTCGTTCTGCTCGCCCTGGCGTTCTGGATCTGGCTGTGGGGCGCCATCGGCGGCTTCATCGCCATCCCGGCGCTGCTCGTCGGCTACGCCATCATCCGCAACGTGCTGCCGGGCGTGAACTGGGGCGTCGACGACCTGGACCGCCAGTACGGACGCTAGATGTCGCGTCCCGGCATTGGCCGTTGCGACCTAAGCCGGCAGCCGAAACCACAGGCTGCGCCGGCAAACCGGCGCAGTCGGTGCGAGCCCGGCTAAGTCCGTGGAATATCTAGAAACGCCACGTTGCGCCCAGAACCGGACCGCTTAGGCGCGTGTCGTAGACATGGCCGCCGCTGTCATAGTCGACATCGAGCACCTTGTACCCTGCCGACACGGAAAGACGATCGGTGACGACGTAGTTGGCCGTTCCAAGCACTGACCAGGTGAAGTCGGAGCCCGCACCGAAGCCGCCGATATCGGCCTGCCCCTGCAAAGACAGCTTTTCCGTCACGGGCACGAATGCGCGCAGCCCCACCACGGGATCCACCCAGCCGAAGCTTTCGCCATGGCTGGCGGAGCGGCTGCCAATGAGGGCGTGACTCGCAGTAACCGTGACGTCGTTTGAAATGTGCCAGAAGCGTACGCCGCCAAGCGCGTCGAGGGTGAATTGCGGCGTGTCGATGACACGGTAGCCGCCCTGAAGCGTGGCCATGAACTGCTTGCTGTCGACCTTGGCATCGACGCTCGCGCCCGCCGGGATCGGCACGCCCAGGCCCGGAATCTGCATCGCCGGCAACGGACCGGAACCGTGGCCGTCCGATGTGTCGACATACATCACATCGCCCGAGAAGACGAAGCGGTCATAGCGTCCCCACACATTGACGAAGCCGCCGAAATTGAGATCGTCCATGACGTCGGAGAACGATTTTTCGACGTGCATCGTCGGGCCGCGCTGGAACGGCGAGATGCTGCCCTCAAGGCCGGCGGCCCACATGTAGGGCGTGATCCGCAGCGTCCGCAGCGGGCGCTCGGTCACCTCAGGCGCCGGCTCCTCCGGAAGGCCGAGGACGGTGTCGGCGGCGTGTGCCGCCTGCAAGCCACAGAGGGACAGGGCAACGATGATGGCAAATCGGTTCAAGGCTCTTTCCTCTGTCAGGCCGAAAGCGTGTTCTTGTGAATGCGCCCATCCTTCATGACGAGCGTCATCGTCCGGTCCGGATCGGCAATCAACGAGATGTCCTCCAGCGGATTGCCGTCAACGACGAGAATGTCGGCATAGGCTCCCGCCTCGATGCGGCCGAGCCGTGCCGGATAGGGATTGCGCGGACCCGACAGAGCCGCAAGTTCGGCATTGCCGCTGGTCAGGAGGCGCAAGACGTCCGCATTGTCGTACCAGCGGGCAAACTTGGCGAGTTGCCGCCCTTGCGTCGCGGTTCCCTTCGGGTTGAACAAGATGTCGGTGCCGAGTGCCATGTTGACCCCGTGCTTGCGCCCCAGTTCGACCGCCCTGGCTGTGCCCTCGGCGATCTGCTGCTGCTGCGCCCGCTGCTCCGCCGAGGCATAGGTGTTGGCATCCTCGTCGGCAAGAAAGGGTTGGATGCTCCACCACGCGCCCGCATCCGCCATGCGCTTGACCGTCTCGTCGTCGGCCAGTTGGCCGTGCTCGATCGATTTCACCCCGCAGGCGAGCGCCCGCTGCACGGCGGCAGCCGTGTAGGCATGGATGCAGACATATGTGCCCCAATCCGCGGCTGCGCCCACCGCCGCCTTCATCTCGGCTTCCGAATATTGCAGGGCATCGACAGGATCGTAGGACGAGGCCACTCCACCGCCGCCCATGATCTTGATCTGGCTGGCTCCGAGCATCAGCTGCTCGCGTACCCGGCGAAGCACTTCCGCCTCACCGTCGGCGATCGCCGAAATGCCTGCTTGCTCCGCAGTGCTGAGATCGCTCTGCGGCGTACGCGGCAAATCCGTGCGCATGCGAAAGTCGCCGTGCCCGGACGTCTGCGAAATCATGGCGCCGGAGGGATAGATGCGTGGTCCCGCAATGCGCCCCTCGTCGATGGCGCGCTTGAGGGCAAACGATGGCCCTCCCACATCCCTGACCGTGGTGAAGCCACGCAACACGGTGCGCTCGGCCTCTTGGGCGGCGACGAGATGGACATAGGGGATATCGGCGGTCATCGCCACCATCTGGGAGATGCCGGCAAGGATCGAATGCCAATGCGCGTCGATCATGCCCGGCATCAGCGTGCGTCCGCCGCAGTCGATCACGTCGGCATCGGCGACCGTATCCGCGGATGCGACCAGGGCCTTGATGAGCTTGCCTTCGATCAGCACGCCCTGGCCCTCGACGCGCTTGCCATTCGTGCCGTCGAAGATGTTCACGTTCGTCAGCAGGATCGGCTTTGTCGCGGTTTGCGCGAAGGCAGGGCTGACGATGCCGAGGACAGGGGCGGCAAGGCTTGCTGCAACCCCCTTCAGCACCGAACGGCGCGACAGCCCCGTATCGAGGCGTGCAAGCAGTTGCTGCGCTTGCGGGCTGTGGCAGGCGCAGCCCTTGCCATGGGCCAGGTGCTGATATCTCGGACCAAAGCGAAACAACAAGATTCGTCCCCTCTCACGCGTTCAATCGTTCTATGCCAATCCGGCGAAGATCAATCAACTCATCAAGTCGGCTGGCTTCCAATAGGCGGCCGGCCTGATAGTAGTCGAGCAGTCGACCGGAAATTGAGGGCAAGAGAAGCCATGATCTTGAAAAAACGTTCATTCGCCGCTGTCTGCATCGCTGCGCTCATGGCAACGACCATGCTGGTTGTGCCGGCGGCTGAAGCTTGCACGCGCTTCGTCTATCATGGTGCGAACGATGAAGTTATCACCGCGCGTTCCATGGACTGGAAGCTCGATGTCGGCACCAATTTGTGGGTGTTCCCGCGTGGCATGAAGCGGTCCGGAGAGGCCGGGCCGAATTCGGTCGAGTGGACGTCGAAACATGGCAGCGTCATAGCAACCGGCTATGACATCTCGACAACCGATGGCATGAACGAGGCTGGCCTTGTCGCCAACGTGCTATGGCTGGTGGAATCCTCCTACCCGGAATACGACGGCAAGAAGCCCGGCCTGACGATCGCGGCGTGGGCGCAATATGTACTCGACAATTTTGCGACCGTGCAGGAAGCGGTCGATACGCTGGCCAACGAACCCTTCACCGTCGTCACCGACAGTGTTCCTGGCGAAGAGAGGCTTGCGACCCTGCATCTCTCGCTCTCGGATGCCAAGGGCGACAGTGCCATCATCGAGTATATCGACGGCAAGCAGGTCATTCACCACAGCCGCGATTATCAGGTGATGACAAACTCCCCGGTCTTCGAAAAGCAGCTTGCGCTGAACGAATACTGGAAGCAGATCGGCGGCACGGTCATGCTGCCTGGCACCAATCGCGCCTCCGACCGTTTCACGCGCGCCTCCTTCTATGTGAACGCGATCCCGAAGAGCGAAAACCCGGTCGAAGCGATCGCAAGCGCCTTCAGCGTGATCCGCAACGTATCGGTTCCTTTTGGCATCACCACGCCGGATCAGCCCAACATATCCTCGACGCGCTGGCGCACCGTATCCGACCACAAGCGCAAGCTCTATTTCTTCGAGTCGGCGCTGACCCCGAATGTCTTCTGGGTCGACCTGACCAGGCTTGATTTCACCGCGGAGACCGGCAAGGTGATGAAACTCGACCTCGGCCCCAACCAGACGCATATCTACGCGGGCATGGCCAACGATCAGTTCAAGGAAACCGCACCTTTCGAATTCCTGGGACTTTGAGCCAAAGGCACGATGCGTCTTGTGCCGATGTCGGCATAAGACGCATCGGACGGCGGCACCGTTTGGCCAGGCAGCGAAGACAGATCGGCGCGGCGGCGGGCTCGTCAGTGTTGGACCAGCCGCTAGAGCAGCGGACGCACATGCTCGGCAAGGCCGCCCCAGTCGGCCAGCGCCATCAGCCCCTCGATGTCGAGCACGGTGCACCCGCCGTCGCGCCATTGCACCAGCTTGCGATCGATCAGCTTTCGGATCGTCTTGTTGGTATGGACCAGCGAGAGACCGAGCGTGTCGGCAACATGTTGTTGCGTGATTGGAATATCGACCTTGCCCTTGCCGTTCATGCCGACCTTGCGTGCCCGGCTCGCGATGAAGGCGAGAAGATAGGCGGCCCGCTCCAAAGCCGAGCGGCGCCCGATGCTGAGCAAGGCCTCGTCGAGCATGCGCTCCTCGCGCGCGGCGATCCATGTGATGTCGTAGGCGAGACCAGGATAATCGCGATAGAGCTCCATCAGCCTGTCGCGTTCGAACATGCACAGCAGCATGGGTGAGAGTGCTTCGACCGAGTGCTGCATCTCGCCCATCAGGCTTCCCTGAAGCCCGATCATGTCGCCCGGCAGTACGTAGTTCAGGATCTGCCGCCGCCCGTCCTCCAGCAGCTTGTAGCGAAAGCCCCAGCCCGACAGCACCGTGAAAAGATGCGCGCTGTTGCTGCCTTCCGACAAAAGCGTTGCACCCTTGTCCACCGCCAGTTCGCCCCGCTTGAAGCTGCTGACGAAAGCCAGTTCCGGCTTCTCGAATTCCCTGAACGCCGGCATCTGCCGCAACGGGCAGCTCTCGCACGGAACCTGCCGCGTCATCTCGGTTGAGTCACCCCGCCCTGTCATGCAACCTCCTGATTGTGCTCGGCAACGCCGCGGCTGGATAAAGGTTCCGGACCGTCCCGACCATGTCTTTTTTAAATGACACAGGCTTCGACTACCGCCATCTTCGGCTGCGATTCCATGGAGTGTCAGCCACGTGCCAGCCCCGCTTTCAGGACTGCGTATCCTTGTGCTTGAAGACGAGGCGTTGATTGCGCTCGATGTCGACCAGCTCTGCCGCGACCACGGCGCCGAGGACGTCATCCTCGCCGCCAACCTGCGCGAAGCCCAACTGGCCGCGATGCCCTATGACGTCGCCATCATCGACGTCATGCTGGACGGCGAGCCGACGCTCGACTTTGCACGCAGCATCCAGGCCGCCGGCGTTCCTTTCGTCTTCGCCTCGGGATACGACCAGCTGGACGAACTCTTTGCCGGCTTCCCGGATGTCCGGCTGGTCAGCAAGCCCTACTCCGGCGAAGACCTCGTCGAGGCCGTCACCGCGAGCATCCGCAAGCTCTCGGCGTCAGCTGACGGTTGAGCCCATGACCTGGGCGGCGATCGCGTCCGGCCCGTAGTCGGCTTCGCCCGAAATGTCGAGGATCTCCTGCAGCCTGTTGCGGGCGCGGCTGACGCGGCTCTTGATCGTGCCCACGGCGCAACCGCAGATGTCCGCCGCCTCTTCATAGGAGAAGCCCGACGCGCCGATCAGGATGATCGCTTCGCGCTGGTCTTCGGGAAGCTGCTCCAGCGCCTTGCGGAAATCGTCGAGGTCGAGCCGGCCGGGCTGGCTCGGATGCACCGCGAGCCGCGCCGTCAGCAGGCCGTCGCTGTCCTGCACCTCGCGTCCGCGCTTGCGCATCTGCGAGTAGAACTCGTTGCGCAGGATGGTGAACAGCCAGGCCTTCAGATTGGTGCCGGGCTGAAAGCTCGACTGCTTGTCCCACGCCTTGACCAGCGTTTCCTGGACAAGGTCGTCCGCCCTGTCGGCGTTCTGCGACAGCGACATCGCAAACGCCCGCAGGCCGGGGATCGCCGCGAGCAAGTCGCCTTTGAAACCAAGGGATGCTGCCATGCCTGCTCAGTCCTTCTGCTGTGCGGGTTCAGCTTCTTCCAGCTGGCTGAGCAACTGTGCGAAACGATCCGGCACGTCGTCGGACACCAGGTCATCGTAATATTGTTTGAGTTTTCTGCCGATTTCGGAATTGGCCCCGAGAGGTTCGCCGTCGCGGCGATGAATCGGCCCGGCGCTGCTGACGCCACTGGTCTGCCTGGTCATATGCTTGCTTTGCCCTTTTGCACCGTCAGACGTCCCGCTCCCGATATGACGGCGCGCAACTACCTTGTCCGGTTTCCCGAATTTTGCACCCAACTCCCCAAATGCGGATAGGTTCCACGAGAGAGGAACTTTTGCACAGGCAACGCGTTGTGCCTCGCTTCCATGAAGATATGACAGCGTCACATGAGGGAAACGTCTAACATGACCCTATCCACGAGAATTGCACCGCACCTGCCCTATCTCCGTCGCTTCTCGCGTGCGGTTTCAGGCTCCCAGGCAAGTGGTGACGCATTGGTGGCCGCGATGCTCGAAGCGCTAATCGACGACATTGACGTGTTCCCGTCCGCCTCCAATGACCGCATCGCGCTCTACAAGGTCTTTGCCCGACTGTTCACCTCCGTTTCGATCCGGGTCCCGCAGGAGCAGTCGCCTTTGGCATGGGAAAAACGCGCCGCGGCCAACCTGTCGGCGATCGCCCCGCGCCCGCGCCAGGCCTTCCTTCTTGTCGCCGTCGAAGGTTTCAACGACGTCGAGGCGGCCGAGGTGCTCGATACCGACCAGGAAGAGTTCGCCCTGTTGCTGCAGGAGGCGAGCGGCGAGATTTCGCGCCAGGTCGCAACCGACATCCTGATCATCGAGGACGAGCCGCTGATTGCCATGGACATCGAGGAGATGGTGGAAAGCCTCGGCCATCGCGTCGTCGGAACGGCGCGCACCCACGCCGAGGCAGCCGCGCTGTTCAAGCGCACGCGGCCGCAGATGATCCTCGCCGACATCCAGCTCGCCGACGGCAGTTCCGGCATCGAGGCCGTAAACGAGATGCTGGCGGCACGGCCGCTGCCGGTGATCTTCATCACCGCCTTTCCCGAACGCCTGCTGACCGGCGAACGCCCCGAGCCGGCGTTCCTCGTCACCAAGCCGTTCAACCCCGAAATGGTCAAGGCTCTGATCAGCCAGGCATTGTTCTTTGACAGGCAGGCAAAGGCTGCGGCATAGCGCTTTTTACAACCGCCCCAGGGAACCAACCTTGGGGCGGCACGTTTTTCATTCATCATTTGAAGGAGATAGATCATGCTTTATTGGGCGCTCGTATTCCTTGTCGTTGCGATCATCGCCGGCGCCCTTGGCTTCGGCGGCATCGCCGGAACGTCTGCCGGCATCGCTCAGATTCTGTTCTTCATCTTCCTCGCCTTCCTGGTGATCTCGCTGATCGCAGGTCTGTTCAGGCGCGCATGATGTCGCCGACACGCTCGTCAAGATGAAGAACCCTCCCGAAACTGGAAGCCGGCCCCCTCAGTCGGAGTCCAGCGCCGCCGGGTAGCGCTCCTCAAAGAAGCGTTGCCCGGCGGTACCGTTTCAGCCGTACCGGAATGCCCGCATCGCGTCACCGCAAGGCCGAGGAACCAACGAAGGCGGCTCGTCCATGGCCAATCCCTCACCAGCAATGGGAAAAAGCTCGAGACTGGACGCCGCCTTTTTGCATGCCTCCCGCAATGCCGGAATTGCCGTCCTCTACCAGGATCGCAAGCTGCGGACCGTGTGGTCGCACAATCTCCAGCCGCCATGGCAGGACGTCATCGGGGGACATGGAACCGACGGCAACCTGCTGCCGCCGCAGCAGGCCGACCGCCTGGTCGCCGCCAAGAAGAACGCCCTCGCCACCGGCAATTCCGGCGGCCTCGAAATCAGCCTGGCCGACAAATCCTCCGGCATGCGCTGGTACGACGTCTGCATCGACGCCGACCGCTCGCCGCAGGGCCAGGTCCAGGGCGTGGTCGTTACGGTCATCGAAACCACCGAGCAGAAACGGCGCGAACAGGCATTGACCGCGCTGTTGCGCGAAGTCAGCCACCGCTCCAAGAACCTGCTCGCCATCATCCAGAGCATCGCCAGCCAGACCGGCCACTATTCCGACTCCATCGACGGTTTTCTCGAACGCTTCCGCGGCCGGCTCCAGTCCATTGCCTCGTCGCAGGATTTGGTCACGTCGTCCGACTGGCGCGGCGCCGGCTTCCGCGAACTGGTGATCGGCCAGGTCGCGCGCTGCAGCATCGACACCGGGCGCACCCTGCGCATCTCCGGCGACGACCCCTACCTCAATCCAAACGCCGCCTTGCACATTGGCCTGGCCGTGCACGAACTGGCCGTCAACTCGGCAAGCTATGGCGCCCTCGCCCGCACTGACGGCTACGTCGAGGTGACCGCCCGCTCGGCGGCGGACGCCCACGGCGCGATGCAAGTCACAGTCTGCTGGATCGAGGCGATCGGCGCGGTTCCCGACGGCGAGGTGCGCAAGAAGCGCTTCGGCAGCGTGGCGCTCGAGCGGGTCGTCCCGGCCGCGCTCGACGGCAGTGCCAAGCTCGAGATCGGCCCCGACAGGCTGGAATATCGGCTCGTTATGCCCAGGGCCAATTTCCAGCTGGATTGAGTCGGCTCGATCGGTCGGTTTCAATCGATCGAGCTATGTTTTGCGGCGGAACCTTTGGCCCCGTCTCCTCGTTTCTTGGCGAAGGTGATTTGCCATGGAACACATCGCAGCACTTCTTTTTGTCGTTTCCTGCTCGCAGGATCTCTCCGGCTGCCGGGAAATCCCGGCGCCGACACCATTGTTCGAGGTTTTCGAGGATTGCCAGGCCGAACTGCCCAAGGCCATCGGCATCCTCGCGCCGCAGTATCCGCGCATCCTTGCCAAATGCCTCGAAGTCGACCCCGCGCTTGAGGATGATTACAACCAGCTGACCTGGAATGTGCTGCCGAACGGCACGCTCGACGCTTCTCTTTCCGTCACCAGCGTCATTGCCGCTTCCGAGCCGGCTCAACCGGGGGAAGCGTACCTTCACTAACCGAATCGCAGCGCGCATAGCCGCGGCCCACGCCGCAATCCTTGTCATGTGCGCGCGCTTGCCACCCCTAACCGCTTGAATTTACGTATGGCCTCGAAAAATGATTCCGCATGTCGAGGCGATGCGCTAAGTGTCCAACGGGACGATGTTAAAGTGAGAGGACTGATTGAATGAAGAAAGTTATTCTTGCGCTTGTAGCCGTCGTTGCAATCTCCGGCTGCACGACCACCGAACGTGACGTTGTTACCGGCACGGGCGTTGGTGCAGTCGCCGGCGCCTTGATCGGCGGCGGCAGGGGTGCGGTCATCGGCGGTGCCGTCGGCGCGGCCTCCGGCCTTCTGGTTCGAAACCTGCGCAACGGCTACTGCGAATACCGCAACAGCCGTGGCCAGATCTACACCGCGCGCTGCCGCTAAGCCTGCGGCACGACCAAATCGCCCGGCGACGGCTCTGCCCGTCGGCGGGCTTTTCTTTGCCCGAACAGCCCGCTCAGCCGCGATAGGGAATGTCGATCTCGACCTTCAGGCCGTCAGCGCCATAGGTCCGCTCGATCCTGCCATCCAGTTCGCGCGTGATGTTCATGTCGATCAGCTTGGTGCCGAAGCCGACCTTTTCCGGTTTGGTCACGCCATTGACGTTGCGTTCGGTCCAGCTGAGCAGCAACCGCCGCCCCTTTCCCTTGCCGGACAGGCGCCAGGCCACCTTCAGCCCGCCCACGGAATTGTCGCCGTCGCCATATTTCAGCGCGTTGGTCGCCAGCTCGTGGAAGGTCAGCCCCAGCGCCTGCGTCGTCGTTTCGTCGAGCTCGACGGCCTGCCCGGCGATCACGCCTTCGGGCAGTTCCTTGCCGAACACCTGGCCCAGTTCGGTGCGCAGCAATTCGCCGAGGTCGGCTTTCTGCCAGCGCGAGCGCGTCAGCATGTCCTGGGACGCCGCCATCGCCTGCAGCCGCGCCGAAAACGACGCGGAGAACTCCTCGATGTCCTTGGCGCCCGATGCCGTCTGGCGCGCCATGGCCAGCACCCGGGCGATCGAGTTCTTGATGCGATGCTTCATTTCCTGAAGCATCAGCTCCTTTTCGAGCAGGCTCTTTTCCGTCGTCTCATGCAGTTGCGCCGCCACCTGGTAGGCGCGCTGCTGATAGCGCGCCACCAGCGCGATGGCGGCAGCGAGCACCAGTCCGAACAGCCCGAGCATCAGCGGCGCGGCGCGCGGCGACGGAGGCTCGAAGGCCGTGCTGGGACGGAAATTGACGATCCACTTGCGTCCCGCCACCGTGGTCTCGCGCGTCACCGAAAAAGCCTCGGCATAGCCAGTGTCGGGCCGCGCCTGCGAGCGAAACAGCAAGCTGTCATCATCCCGCGTCCCGTCGAACACCTCCACCGCCACAGGCAGCAACGGCGCCTTGCCGAGTGCTGCCTGGAACAGCTCCGCGGTGCGGAACGCGACATAGAGGAAACCGGCCGGTGCCGCCCCTTCCCCCTCGGGGCGGTCGACACGCGCAAACACCAGAATGCCCGGTTCCCGCACGCCGTCCTTGCTTTGACCGAGCAGGACGCGCCCTGTCCCGCGCGGATCGCCCTTGGCCGCCATCGCCGCCTCGATTGCCGGGCGTCGCAGGGGATCGGTGGCCATGTCGAAACCCATCGCGTCGAGGCTGGCCTTGCTCATCGGCTCGAACAACACCACCGGCGCGCGCCAGTTCAGGCTGGTTTGAGGGAACGGCTTGCGGTCGATGCCATAGCCGGCCTTCAGCTCGCGGGTGATCGCGTCGTCCCGGCTGGCCTCGGCAAAGCGGAGGAAACCGATGCCGCGCAGGCCGGAAAAACCCTTGGCGACGCCCAGCGAGGTGAAGAAGGCGCGAAACTCGTCGCGCGAGATGTTGCCCTTCTGGGCGGCAAACATCGCCTGCGTTGCATGCAGCAGGGCGAGATCGAACTCGACCCTGCCCTCGATGCGGTTGAGGGCGTCATCGGCCACCGACTGGAACTTGATGCGGGCCGCCTCGATGGTGGCAAGGTATACGAGCCCCGCCATCGTCAGGCTCACCAGCGTGACGCCAACAAAGATCAGGCTTGGAAAGTACTTTCTCAATTCTGGCCGGCTCGTCTCACTCCTCGCTCATTAAAGCATGATCGCGAAAAGTCGAAACTGCTTTTCGCGATCACACATTGAGGTGGTGAGCCGGCTCCGCCGGTTGGCGCGGAACTCAGGCTGCGATTTGCATCGCGCCAGGCCCAGGAATCGCCCCGGGCGGGCACTTGCCGAGGATGATCATGCCGAGCACCTCGTCCTTGGTCACGTCCTGGGTGCGGGCCGTGCCCACCACCTGGCCGTTCTTCATCACGCAGACGCGGTCGGCAAGGTCGAACACATCGTGGATGTCGTGGCTGATCAGGAAGATGCCGATGCCATCGGCCTTCAACTGCTTGACCAGCTCGCCGACCTGGGCCGTCTCCTGGGGGCCGAGCGCCGCCGTCGGCTCGTCCATGATCAGGATGCGGGCGTTGAAGAGGATCGCCCGCGCAATCGCCACCGACTGGCGCTGGCCGCCCGACAGCTTGCTCACCGGCTCCTTGAAGCGCTGGAAGCGCGGGTTGAGCCGGCCCATCACCTTGCGTGCCTCGGCCTCCATGGCGACGTCGTCGAGCGTGCCGTAGGCGGTCATGATCTCGCGTCCGAGGAAGAGGTTGGCGGCGGCATCGACATTGTCGGCCAGCGCCAGCGTCTGGTAGATCGTCTCGATGCCATATTTCTTGGCGTCGCGCGGGTTGGAGATCGATGCCTCCTCGCCGCGGACGAAGATCGCGCCGCTGTCGCGCTTGTAGGCACCCGACAGGATCTTGATCAGCGTCGACTTGCCGGCACCGTTGTGGCCAAGCAGCGCCACCACCTCGCCGGGATAAAGATCGACCGAGGCATCGTCGACGGCGCGGATGCCGCCGAAGGCGATGGAGATGTTCCTGAGGTCGACGAGCGGGATACGGGTCTGTTCCATGATCTTGGCTCCCGGATTTCGTTAGACGCGCTTGCGGTAGAGCGTGTCGAGCCACACGGCCACGACCAGCACCAGGCCGACAACGATGTTCTGCAACGGCGTGTCGAGGCCCAGCAGCACCATGCCCGACTGCAGCGACTGCATCAGAAGCGCCCCCAGCATGGCACCTGCGACAGTGCCGGAACCGCCAGCGAGCGACGTGCCGCCGATGACCGCCGCAGCGATGACCAAAAGCTCGTCGAGCGTGCCCATGACGTTGGTCGAGGCATTCTGGCGCGCCGACGAGATGGCGGCGCTGATCGCCGTCAGCAGGCCCATGATCATGAAGATCTTCATCGTCACCCAGCGGGTGTTGATGCCGGCGAGTTCAGCCGCCTCCGGATTGCCGCCAATGGCAAAGACATAACGGCCGAAGCGCGTGCGGGTGGTGATGAACGTCATGATGACGCCGATGGCGACTGCGATCAGGACCGGAATGGCGATGCCGTGGGCGATGAACAGGCCGCCCTCGGGGATGGTGATGCCATTGGCCTCGGCGTAGCGGCGCACGATGCCGATCGGCCAGGGATACGAATTGGCGACCCAGATCGCGCCGAGGATGGCGCCGCAGGTGACTGTCCCGAGGAACACTTCGGCCCAGACGGGACGCAGCGGGAACTTGAAGCGCTGGCGCTGGCGGCGGCCGTTGAGCAGCATCACCACCACAGCCACACAGGCGACGACCGCGATGATCCAGCTGGCAGTCGCCCCGATGGAACCGGCCGGACCGCCGCCCATCAGTTGGAAGGTCGGGTCGAGCGGCGCGACCGTGCGCCCCGACGTGACCCACCAGGCAGCACCGCGCCACACCAGCAGCCCGCCCAGCGTGACGATGAAGGCCGGAATGGCGAGATAGGCGATCAGGAAGCCCTGGAAGGCGCCGATGACAAGGCCCATGGCGAGGCCGACGCACAGCGCGATGACCCAGATCCACGGGTCGCCGAGCGGCAGGCCGATGATGCGCGGCAGGAACTCGGCCTGTGTCACGCCCATCACCATGCCGATGAAGCCCTGCACCGAACCGACCGACAGGTCGATGTTGCGGGTCACGATGACCAGGACCATGCCCGTCGCCATGATCGCCACCGAGGCCGACTGGACCGACAGGTTCCAAAGGTTGCGCGGCGTCAGGAACAGCCCGCCCGAGAGGATGTGAAGCCCGACCCAGATCAGCAGCAGCGCGCCGATCATGCCGAGCATGCGGGTGTCGATCTCCGTGTCGCGGAGAAAGCGTCCGACAAGGCTGAGTTCGGTCGTTCGCGCTCGGTCGGCCGGCGCGTTGGTTGTCGTGTCTGTCATTGTTACCTCCCGACCGGATGGCCGTCTAAGCGGCAGCCGGTGTGCGCATGATAGGGTCAATCCGCCATGTCATGAAGCGGGCGCTTTTGAAAAACGCCGCGGCAAGCCGCGGCGTTTGACCGATCGGATGAAGCCGATCCTCAGTTGCAGGCAGCGACCGAACCGGCGGCCACGCCCTGGCAGACCACGTCCTTGCCAACCCAGCCGGCGTCGATGACGACGTTGAGGTTGTCCTTGGTGATCGGAACGGGGGTGAGGAAGACGGAGTTCAGTTCCAGGCCGCCGGGCGTCTTGAACTTGGTGACGTTGGCGATCTCTTCCATCTTCTTGCCGTCGGCGAGCTGCGAAGCGATCTCGGCGGCATTCTTGCCGAGTTCGCGCGCGTCCTTCCACACCGACACGGTCTGCGTGCCGAGCGCGATGCGGTTCAGCGCGGCATGGTCGCCGTCCTGGCCCGACACCGGCACCGAGCCGGCAAGGCCCTGCGCCTGAAGGGCAGCGATCGCACCGCCGGCGGTACCGTCGTTCGATGCCACCACCGCGTCGACCTTGTTGTCGTTGGCGGTCAGGAACTGTTCCATGTTCTTCTGGGCGTTGGCCGGCAGCCAGCCGTCGGTGTAGGCCTCGCCGACATTCTTGATCTTGCCGGCGTCGATGGCTTCCTTGAGCACTTCCATCTGGCCGGCGAACAGGAAGTCGGCGTTCGGATCGGCTCCGCTGCCCTTGATGAAGACGTAGTTGCCTTCAGGCTTGGCGGCGAACACGCCCTTGGCCTGCATGCGGCCGACTTCCTTGTTGTCGAAGGTCAGGTAGAAGGCGTCCTTGTTTTCGATCAGGCGGTCGTAACCGACGACCGGGATGCCTTCGGCGACGGCCTTGTCGACGGCCGGACCGATGGCGCTGGCGTCCTGTGCCAGGATGATCAGCGCGTTGGCGCCCTGCGAGATCAGGCTTTCGACGTCCGTCAGCTGCTTGGCCGGCGACGACTGCGCGTCAGCTGAGATGTACTTGTCGCCGGCAGCCTCAATGGCGGCCTTCATGGCGGCTTCGTCGGTCTTCCAGCGTTCTTCCTGGAAGTTCGACCACGACACGCCGACGACCTTGTCCTTCGCCTCGGCAACTGCCGCAAGCGACAGCGACATGGCGACGCCCGCCAGGATGGCGGTGGTAAACTTCTTCATGATTTCCTCCCTGCGCCCAACGGGCGCGCCTGCTTCGCGATAGCCCTTGGAGAAGCTCTTTTTTTCGAGCCTCGAAAAAATAGTGACTCAACCGCCTGTCGCTGTCAACATGGTTTCGCAGCGCCCTGGTATTTTTTTCGGAGCTCGAAATAAATAAAGACATTTGCCCTCCGCTCTGTCACAATGGCTTGGCGCGATAGGGACTGCCGCATAACAAGGCAGCGCTTCGCCGGGAGGAAGACGAGCACATGTCGGTCGGCATACGTCACGACGATCTGAGACGACGCAATCGAGCTATGGTTATATCCGCAGTTCGCCGCGCCAGCCAGCCTTCGCGCACGGAGATTGCAGCGACCACCGGCCTCAGCCATTCCACGATATCGACCATCTCCTCCGACCTCATCGCCGAGGGCATCCTTGCCGAAGCCAAGGGCTTCGAACCGGCCGCCATGAAGCGCGGCCGGCCGCAGGTCGCGCTGGCGCTCGAACCCAGGGCGGCGTCCATCGTTGCCGTCGTGCTTTCGCTCAACAGCCTTTCGGCCGCGGTCATCGACTATGCCGGCAACACCATGGCCGAGGACACCCGGCGGCTGGTCACCCAGCGCATGCCCGCCGAGGCGCTGATCAGCGAATGCATCGCCATGATCCGGCGCCTGATCGACGGCGCCGACACCTCCGCCGGGCCCGTCCTGCGCATTGCGATCGCGGTCCAGGGCATCACCGATTCCGGCTCGCGCAAGCTGCTGTGGTCGCCGATCACCCGGCACGACGACATCCCCTTCGCCGACCGCCTCGAACAGGAGTTCGGCGTGCCGGTGACGGTGGAGAATGACTGCAACATGATCGCCGAGGCCCTGCGCTGGCGCGATCCCCTCCGCTATCGCGACGACTTCATCGCCATCCTCCTGTCGCACGGCATCGGCATGGGCCTCGTCATCAAGGGCGAGTTGTTTACCGGCACCCAGTCGTCCGGCGCCGAATTCGGCCATATGATCCACCGCCCCGACGGCGCGCTCTGCCGCTGCGGCCGCCGTGGCTGCATCGAGGCCTATGCCGGCAACTATGCCATCTGGCGCAACGCCAGGCTGGGCGACGAGAATGCCGAGCCGCTGGCCGACCTCTCCGACGACGACATCACCGCGCTCGCCGATGCCGCCCGCGACCATGACGGTCCCGAGCGCGAAGCCTTCCGCAAGGCGGGCGAGGCCATCGGCTTCGGCCTCGGCTCGATGTTCGCCCTCTTCGATCCAGCACCGCTCGCCTTCGTCGGTGTCGGCGCCACGGCGTTCGACCTGATGGAGCCGCATGTGCTGTCGGCCATCGCCAAGACCGCCGGCGGCCTGCACTCGAAGGCGATCTCGTTCGACACCGAGCCCAACGAGGTTCCGCTCAAGCGCGAGGGCGCGATGATGCGCGCCCTGCTCCATGTCGACCAGGAAATCTTCGCCGCAGGCCCGGCGTCGCGACCGCCTGCGACCGACGTCGCCTAGAGCAATTCCAGGAAAAGTGTGCAGCGGTTTTCCGTCCGGAATTGCGCAAAAACAAGAGCATGGAGCGTTTTCGCGTTTCGAAGAAAAGCGGAAACACTCTAGCCGTCAGCGGGCGCTGTTTCTCTTCCTGCTCCAGGTCGAAAGGAAGGCCGCAGCGCGCAGCAAGAGCACCGACAGCACCGCCGTCACGAACGGCCATTGCAGCGGGTTCGGCTCGGGCGTCTGGCGATGGAAGCTCAGGAAGTGCATGAACAGGAAATAGCCCGTGTGCAGCACGGCCAGCCCCCACAGCACCGCTGCGCCGTTCTGCAGGAACTTCCACACCGGGGAACCAAGCAGCCGGATCGAGCGGTCGTTCGAGGTCAGCATGAGCATGAGCGCATAGGCCAGCGCGGCAATGCCGAGCACGTTGGCAAGGCCGAAGCCATGCTGGAACATCACATACTCCCCCGTCTGCGGCACGATTTCGAAGCCGAAGAGCCGCGCAAGATCCCACTCGACCCAGCCGCCGAGGATGACCACCGTATGCACAGCCGCCAGAAGCGTCGCATGGATGCCGGTCTCGCGCCGATAGGCGACTATCCGCAGCAAGACGGGCCACAGGCGCGAGCCTGGCCCGATCGACATGGTGATCGCCAGCATCGCCAGCGATGCGTCCGCGAATGCGCGGTTCCATCTGTGCATCGGGCTCCACTGCCCGTGCACGAGGGCGAACGCGTAGACCAGCGCCGACGAAAGGCCGATGACCACGACATGGCGAAGCAGCGTCCGGCGCCAGGCAAAGGCAACGGGCCGGTCGGCGCGCGCGGCGGGGACGGTCACTTCGGAAACTCCAATTGCGTTGCGTCTGCATGCTCCGCGCGGCGAGCCCGCATTTCATGCCATGACGCGATGGCAAGAAGCGCAATGCCAAGTGCTGCAATCAATGGCCGGATCGGGTCGAACCAGGTCATCAGCAATTCGCCTCCGAACAGCAGCATGAGCAGTTTGTTGCAGGTCGGGCATGCGATGCCGATGAAGCCCGCCACGCCGCCGGCGCCCGCCCGGCGGGCCGAACAGAAGGGGCGTCGCACGGCAACGTAGAGCCCCGAGAGCGCCGACAGGACCGCCAAGGCAGGCAGTTCCCATCCCGCGACGGGGGTCATCCGGACAAACAGCGGATTGTCCCAGAGCGCCGAGACGGTGCCCAGCGCGGCAAAGCTCAGGATGGCCATGGCCATCCCCTTGAGAACGGCGCCGCGGTTCCAGGGCCCTGGCGGCGCGAGGTCGATGATGCGGTCACTCATGTCGTCTCTGCTCCTGCTTGGCCGGATGGCGCTTCGCACGCCGTCCGGCGGGAACCTGTCGGGATGGCTGCTGCATCAGCCGGCGGCTTGCGGAGCGCTGCCGCCGGCGACCTCATGCGAATGGGGTTGGGTCGGATCGCCCAGCACGAGGATCGGAGACTGGCTCGGCACCCGTTCGTACAGGTCGATGATGTCCTGGTTCATCAGGCGGACGCAGCCGCTCGAAACCGCCTTGCCGACGGTCCAGTATTCCGGCGTTCCATGAACGCGATAGAGCGTGTCGACCTTGCCCTGGAACACGTAGAGCGCCCGCGACCCCAGCGGATTTGTCAGGCCGGGCGGCATGCCGCCCCTGTCGGCGCCCCACTGGGCGAGGTTCGGCTGGCGCGCGATCATCTCGTCGGGCGGCGTCCATTTCGGCCATTCCTGTTTCCAGCCGATGCGGCCCCTTCCCGCCCAGGTGAAGCCGGCCCGGCCGAGCCCGACGCCGTAGCGCATGGCCTTGCCGTCCGGCTGGACGAGGTAGAGGTAGAAATTGTCCGTGTCGACGACCAGCGTTCCGACCGGTTCCTCGGTGACGTAGTCGACCTGTTGCCGGTAGAACTTGCTCGGGACCTTGGTCAGGTCGATCGCAGCAATGGGAAACTTCTCGTTCGGCAGCGGGCCGTACAACGCCAGGGCATTGCTGTCGATGACCGGCGGTGCCTTCTTGACCGGCGCGACTGCGGCCGGCACGGCCGCTTGCTGGGTGCTGACGCAGCCGGACACGCCAAGCATGCCCAGCCCGGCTACGCCGACGAGAAAACGCCGGCGGTTCAATGCGGAGCCACCTCCTGGCACCGGCGCGGCGTCCGCGGCGTTCGTTTCAAAAGTGTACGTACTCATTGGCAGTCTCCTGGAACCATTTCCTGTATTTCGGGCGACACGCCGTCAGGGAGGTCGATGACGCGGTCGTTGATCACGTGCACGCAGCCGCTCGGCACCGAGCCACCGACCGGTGACGGTCCACGCGTGCGGGCGCTCATCATGTCGCGGTTGCCGCTGATGAGGCGCGCCGGCGCCTGGCGGGCTGGCGGCAAACGCCGGCCCGTGACGCCGATATGGCGGACGCGCTCGGGCCTGGCCCAGGCGCAAGAATTCTTCGGGAAGATCATCCGTCTCCTCATCGCAACTGATTTCGGACGGCCTCGCCGGTGCGAGGGCCGAACGGTCGGAAATCAGGCGGCGATGGGAGGCCGAAGGAGCGATACGTTCGCCACGCGATGCGGCATGGAATCTGGAAGCAGCTTCCGAAGCGTCGTGCGGATCGGCGTGGCAAGCTCGATACGCGCCTGCCACGCAGGGCAGTCGCCCAGGCAATGCGTGCTAGGTCCGCGTTCGTCGGAAGTCTCGCCGGCGCAGTGCTTCGGCGACGGCAGGCACGCGTCGTGCCCGGCGGCAGCTTCCGCCTGCGCGGTTATCCCCGGCAGTTCGCCAATGTTCATGCCTGTGGCCGCTGCCCGCTCTAAGGGCAGTCCGTAAAGCATGGTGACCAGCACCAGAACAATGGCCGAGACAAAGTTGCGCACGAGGCGCCAGCTAGCATGAAAATGGACAATTTTTGATATCGATGACATCACGAAAACGTCATCTATGGCCTTTTAAACTACCGTTTCTGAGAAAGATTCTCATCAGCATCACGGATCACCAGTTGTTCTTTCAGAACAACTATCCTGTCGCCAGAAGGTTTTTTGCAATGGCGGCGAACCAGGCATCGCGACGCAGGCGAACCGTCATGATCTGGCGCCCAGGCGGCCGGGCCACCCTGCCGGCACAGCGATGAAACGGCGACGCCGACGGCTAGTCCTCGCGGATGGCGTAGCCGGCGCCGCGAATGGTGCGGATCACGTCGGGCATGCGCCCGGTGTTGACCGCCTTGCGCAGGCGCCCGACATGCACGTCGACCGTGCGCTCGTCGATGTAGATCGTCTCGCCCCAGACATTGTCGAGCAGCTGGCTGCGCGAGAACACCCGCCCCGGATGCCGCATCATGAATTCGAGCAGGCGGAACTCGGTCGGCCCGAGCTTGATCTCGCTTTTCTTGCGGTAGACCCGGTGCGATTCACGGTCGAGCATGATGTCGCCGACCTTGAGGATGGACGACAGCACCTCGGGCTTCGCCCGGCGCAGCAGCGCCTTGACCCGTGCCATGAACTCCGGCGTCGAGAACGGCTTGACCAGATAGTCGTCGGCACCTGTCGACAGGCCGCGCACCCGGTCGCTCTCCTCGCCACGCGCCGTCAGCATGATGATCGGCAGCCGCTCGGTTTCCGGCCGCATCCTCAGCCTGCGGCACAGTTCGATGCCTGACAGCGCCGGCACCATCCAGTCGAGCACCAAAAGATCGGGCACGTTTTCCTGGAGACGGATTTCCGCCTCGTCGCCCCGGGTGACGACCTCGACCTGGTAACCTTCGGATTCGAGATTGTAGCGAAGCAGCACGCCCAGCGGCTCTTCGTCTTCAACGACCATGACCTTTGGAGCGATCATCGCCTGTACCTTGTCCTGGCGCACGGCCCTGTCGGGCCCGTGCGTTGATTTAAGCTATGCAGCGCCCCCGCGCCAAACGCATGCGGTTCGGAAGTCTTCAGGCCGACACGGCCGTCGTGGTCTCGTCGACCTTCGGGCGGTTGAGCGGCAACTGCGTGCCGGTGACCACGAAATAGGCGTTCTCGGCGACGTTGGTGACATGGTCGCCGATGCGCTCGAGGTTCTTGGCGCAGAACAGCAGATGCGTGCAGGCGGTGATGTTGCGCGGATCTTCCATCATGTAGGTCAGGAGTTCGCGAAACACTGCAGTGTACTGGATGTCGATCTTCTGGTCGTCGGCGCGCAGTTCCTTCAGGCCTTCGGCCTGGCGCGCGACATAGAGATCGACCACGCCGCGGACCTGGCCGAGCACCAGCTGCGCCATCGCGTCGATGGAGTGCGAAAGGTTGCGCGGCGTCGGCGACTGGCCGACGGCGCCGACACGCTTGGCGATGTTCTTGGCCAGGTCGCCGATGCGTTCGAGATCGCCGGCCATGCGGATGGCGCCGACCACGGCGCGAAGATCCTGCGCCATCGGCTGCCGCTTGGCGATCAGCGTGATCGCGCTGTTGTCGAGCTCGCGCTGCTTGGCATCCATGATCGTGTCGTCGGCGACGACGTTCTGCGCCAGCGCCTGGTCCGACGAAAGCAGCGCGCGGATCGCACCTGCCACCATTGCGCCGGCCAGGTCGCCCATGTCGCGGATGACCTGGTCGACATGTTTCAATTCTTCGTCGAAGGACCGGACTGTGTGCTCGCCCATGATGTGTTCCTCGTCTGGTGCTGGTCGGAGCTGCTATCGCTCAGCCGAAACGGCCGGTGATGTAGTCCTGCGTCCGCTTGTCGTCAGGGTTGGTGAACATCTTGTCCGTCGGCCCTTCCTCGACCAGGTAGCCGAGATGGAACATCGCCGTGCGCTGCGACACGCGTGCCGCCTGCTGCATCGAGTGCGTCACGATGACGATGGTGTAGTTCTCGCGCAGCTCGTCGATCAGCTCCTCCACCTTGGCGGTGGCGATCGGATCGAGCGCCGAGCACGGCTCGTCCATCAGGATCACCTCGGGCGCAACCGCGATGGCGCGGGCGATGCACAGGCGCTGCTGCTGGCCGCCCGAAAGACCGGTGCCCGGCTCGTTGAGACGGTCCTTGGCTTCGTTCCAAAGCGCTGCCTTCTGCAGGCTCTTCTCGACGATCTCGTCGAGCTCGGCCTTGTTCTTGGCGAGGCCGTGGATGCGCGGGCCGTAGGCGACGTTCTCGTAGATCGACTTGGGAAACGGATTCGGCTTCTGGAACACCATGCCGACGCGGGCGCGCAGCTCGACGACGTCGATCTTGGGATCGTAGATGTCTTCGCTGTCGAGGGTGATCTTGCCGCCGACACGCGCGCTGTCGATGGTGTCGTTCATGCGGTTGAGGCAGCGCAGGAAGGTCGACTTGCCGCAGCCCGAAGGGCCGATCAGCGCCGTCACCTGGTTCTGCCGGACATCGAGGTTGACGCCGAACAGCGCCTGCTTGTCGCCATAGTGAACGGTGACCTGGTCGCCACGCATCTTGATGGGTTCGTTGGGTCTGTTCATCTCGGCATTCACCGCGTCTTCGAGGGATTTCTCGGTCATGATGTTCATAGCAGGATGCTCCTTGTCCATGCCCTACCAGCGACGCTCGAAGCGGCGGCGGAGGACGATGGCGACGATGTTCATGGCCATCAGGAAGATCAGAAGGATGATGATTGCGCCCGACATGCGCTCGACGAAGGCACGCTCGGCCTCGTTCGCCCACATGTAGATCTGCACCGGCAGGGCCGTCGCCGGGTCGAAAGGCGTCTTGGGATAGTCGGCCACGAAGGCAACCATGCCGATCAAAAGCAGCGGCGCCGTCTCGCCGAGCGCACGCGCCAGGCCGATGATCGTGCCGGTCAGGATGCCGGGGGCGGCCAGCGGCAGGATGTGCTGGAACACCATCTGCATCTTCGACGCGCCGAGGCCGAGTGCTGCCGAGCGGATCGACGGCGGCACGGCGGCAAGGGCTGCGCGCGTCGCGATGATGATGGTCGGCAGCGTCATCAGCGTCAGCACCAGTCCGCCGACGAAGGAGGCCGAGCGCGGCAGGCCGAGGAAGTTGATGAACACGGCGAGGCCGAGCAGGCCGAAGACGATCGACGGCACGGCGGCCAGGTTGTTGATGTTGACCTCGATCAGGTCGGTGAAGCGGCTCTTCTTGGCGAATTCCTCGAGATAGATCGAGGCGGCGACGCCGATCGGCAGCGCCAGCAAAAGCACGATCACCATCATGTAGAACGAGCCGATCAGGGCAACGCCGACGCCCGAAGTCTCCGGCCGGCTCGACGCGCCGTAGCTGAACAGCCCGGTGTTGAAGTGCTCGGCCATCACGCCCTCGGCCTTGAGCTTGTTCATCCACTCGACCTGCTGATCCGACACCTTGCGGCGGCTTTCCGGCACGTTGAGGTCGATCTGGCCCTTGTAGGCCGAGTCGAGATTGGCCGCGGCCAGGATGTCCACGTTGCGCGTCGTGCCGATGACCGACGGATCGGCGGCGACGATGGCGCGCAGCTGGACGCGGGAGCCGTCCGACAGGAAGCCCTTGAGCTTGCGCACGGTGGCGCGGTCGCTCGGGTCGATACCGAGCTTTTCGATCAGCGCAGCCTCGGCCAGCTTGGGATAGTTCGCCGTGATCAGCACGTTTGGATCGGTCGCCCGCTTGTTCTCGGGATCGATGATCTTTTCGTCGAAATGGACCGCCAGCGTCACCGTCGTCTGCCAGAAGGCGGTGTAGCCCTTGGAGACGATCGTGGTCAGCATGACCGCCAGGAAGGCCAGGCCGACGGCGATCGCCAGCACGCCGTAGAGACGGAAGCGGCGTTCGGCGGCATAGCGCCTCTTGAGGCCGATGTCGCGGCGCGGACGAGCCGCGGGCGAAGCAAGCGTGTCGAGCGAGATATCGGTCATTCGTACTGCTCCCGGTACTTCCGGACGATGTAAAGCGCGACGATGTTCATCACCAGCGTCAGCGCGAAGAGCGTGATGCCGAGCGCGAAGGCGACAAGCGTCTGCGGCGTGTTGAACTCGAGGTCGCCGGTCAGCTGGTTGACGATCTTGACGGTGATGGTGGTCATCGCCTCGAACGGGTTGAGCGTCAGGTTCGCCGCCACGCCCGCCGCCAGCACCACGATCATCGTTTCGCCGATGGCCCGCGAGGCGGTCAGCAGGATGGCGCCGACGATGCCCGGCAGCGCGGCTGGGAGGATGACGCGCTTGATCGTTTCAGAGCGCGTGGCGCCGAGGCCGAGCGAGCCGTCGCGCATGGCGCGGGGCACGGCGGTGATGATGTCGTCGGAGAGCGAGGAGACGACCGGGATCAGCATGACGCCCATCACCAGGCCGGCGGTCAGGATCGACTGCGCCTGGATGAACGGTGTGCCGCCGGCGAGCGCCGCGCTGATGTCGCGCAGGAACGGCCCGAGCGTGACGAGCGCGAAGATACCGTAGACGATGGTCGGGATGCCGGCGAGCAGCTCGAGCGCCGGCTTGACCACGGCCCGCACCTTGGGTGCTGCGTATTCCGACATGTAGACCGCCGACATCAGGCCGATCGGCACGGCGACCAGCAGCGCCACGAAGGCGATGTAGAGCGTGCCGGCAAGCAGCGGGATCAGGCCGAACTGGCCCTCCGCGCCACCGGAACCGGCGGCTGCGAAGCGCGGGTCCCAGACCGTCCCGAAGAAGAAGTTGGTCAGCGGGATCTTCTCGAAGAACGCAATCGTCTGGAACAGCATCGACAGCACGATGCCGATCGTCGTCAAGATGGCCAGCGTCGAGGCGCCGAGCAGGCTCCACAGCATCACCTTCTCGACGTGGTTGCGTGCCCTGCCGCGCGGCGTGATGCGGCTGAGGCCGTAGACCGAACCGATCAGGACCAGCCCGATCGAAACGACAGCGACGATCATGTCGAGGCGATCGGAGACGCGGTTGGCGTCCGCGGCGATCGGGATCATGTAGTCCTGCGTGTCGGGCGCCAGCGCCACGCCCTTTGCGGCGAGCATCGGCTGCAATTCGGCGAAGGTCTGGGGCAACGCGGCAAGCGTCTGGCCGTCGAGCCGGCGCATGCCGCTGGCAAGGCTTTTGACCAGGCCCGCTGCGAGGTCTTCATGCGCCACCGTTCCGTCGGCGACATCGGCAGGCAGGGCGGCATGGATGTGGCTGTTCAGATAGGCGCTGGCGCCGATGTCCCACGCAGCCAGGAACAGGACGGCCGGGATGACGCCGGTCAGGAACGCCAACCAGCCATGGTAATGCGCCCGCGAGTGCGGCTTGACCGTTCCGTCGTCCTGCACGCGCGCCCTTTGCCGGCCGACCGCGAATGCGATCAGCCCGATTGCGAGTACGATGGCGAAGACGAGCAGGAAAGACATGGGCCGGCCTCGGTGAATTCGGTTCTCTGTGCCGAACGGGACAGTCGGCAAAATATTCCACGGGGCAGCGGATTTTTCCGCCGCCCCGTGGCAGTTCACAAATTACATGGTCTTGCCAGCGGTGAACGCGTCGCGCTGGGCAGCGCGTTCTGCGTCCGGAGCGGCAACCAGGCCGTAGTCGGCGAGCGGGCTTTCCGGGCCGACCATCTGGTCGTCGAGGAAGAACTCGACATATTCCTTCAGGCCCGGAATGACGCCGAGATGCGCCTTCTTGACGTAGAAGTACAGCGGACGCGACACCGGATATTCGCCCTTGGCGATGGTCTCGACCGAAGGCGTGATGCCGCCGACGGTGGCAACCTTCAGCTTGTCGGCGTTGTTCTCGTAGAAGGCCAGGCCGAACACGCCGACGCCGGTCTTGTTCGAGTCGATGCGGGCCAGCGTCTCGGAGTAGTCGCCATCGATGTCGACAGCCTTGCCGTCCTTGCGCACGGCCTTGCACGAAGCGTCAGCCGCCTTTTCGTCGAGGCCGGCAGCCTTGGCAGCTTCGACGCCGCCGAGTGCCTTGCAGCCGGCGATCAGCAGCTTCTCTTCGAAGACTTCGCGGGTGCCGTGCTTTTCGCCGGGGATGTAGGCGGCGATGTCCCAGTCGGGCAGGTTCGGGTTGACCTGGTTCCACTTGGTGTTCGGGTTCTCGACCAGCTTGCCGTCGACGACGATCTTGGCGGCCAGCGCCTTGTAGATGTCTTCAGCGGTCAGCGCCCAGTCCGGACCGTTGACGTCGGTCGCAAAGACGATGCCGTCATAGCCGATCTTGACTTCCTGGATGTCCTTGACGCCGGCGTCGATGCAGGACTGCACTTCGTCCTTCTTGATGGCGCGCGACGAGTTGGCGATGTCGATGGTGTTTTCGCCGACGCCCTTGCAGAATTCCTTGATGCCGGCGCCCGAACCGCCGGACTCGACCACCGGGGTCTTGAAGTTCGAGAAGGTTTCGCCGAACTGCTCGGCAACGATCTTGGCATAGGGCAGAACGGTCGAGGAACCGGCAACCTGGATCTGGTCGCGGGCCGAGGCGTAGCCTACCGAGGCGGCAATCGCGAAGGCAGCCGCCGACGCAGTGAGAAGAGCTTTTTTCATTGGGGCCTGCTCCTGTTGGAGGATCTCGTATGACGCCTTTCTTCGGCGCCCGGTGAGCCAATAACCCCCCTCTATTACAGTTGCATGACAGTTTCGTGTCACCCCTGTAACGGTCGCTGTGCAATGCCGCCAAGGCTTGGCTGACGCGGTCCTTTGCCGGCGCGAGGCAAACAACAGACCGGCGCCGAAAGCAAGCCGTCTACCCAACGGCAGGCCGCGCTTTGCCGCTTCGGGCTGTCACATTTCCACAGTCTTGAAAGTCGAGGCCTGGCGGATGCTGCAGATTCAGTTCAGGCCGGCATCACCTCGACACCTAGACGGCGCCGCGGCGCTCCTCGTCGCGCCACGACCAACGCTCGATCTTTTCGAGCAGCGCACGCGGGCTGATCGGCTTGGGCAGGTAGTCGTCCATGCCGGCTTCCAGGCAGCGTTCCTTGTCGCCCTTCAGCGCATGTGCGGTCACGCCGATGATCGGCACGCGCGTGCCCGTTCCGCGTTCGAGCTTGCGGATCTCGCTCGTCGCCTCGAGCCCGTTCATCTCGGGCATCGACACGTCCATGAGGATCATCCGCGGACGGCGTTCGCCGAAAGCCGTCACCGCGCGCCGGCCGTTGCCGACGATCTCGAACGACAGCTCGGTCTCGGCCAGGATCTGGCTGAACACCATCTGGTTCACTTCGTTGTCCTCGGCGACGAGTATGTCGAGCCCGCCCTCGCCGGCCGGCCGCTGCCCGCCGCGCAGGCGCGTCACACTGGCCGCCTGGCCGTTGGCGTCCCTGGCCGGCATCTGCGCATCGGCCACCTGCACCGGCGTCAGGTTCGGCGCCCGGCGACGCTGGATGCTGCCGACAAGCGCCTCGAGCAGCGCCGACGATCGCGCCGGCTTGATCAGTTGCGCATCGATGGCGAGGTCGCGGTGGGCAGGCCCCGACAACGACTGGTCGACCGAGGTCAGCATGACGATCGGCGTGTCGCTGAGGCCGGGCGTATGGCGCACGATGCGTGCCATCTCCGCGCCGGTCATGCCAGGCATCTGGTAGTCGAGCACGATGCAGTCGACGTTGACGCCCATCGCCTGCGCCGCGGTCAGCACGCGCAAGCCCTCGTCGCCGCTGCGCGCCGCGCAGGAATCGAAGCCCCACGACACCATCTGCTCGGTCAGGATCGTCCGGTTGACGGCGTTGTCGTCGACGATCATCACGCGCGCGCCGGTCACGTCGATCAGCGCCGCCGGCCGGCTTTCCAGCCGCCCGGCATCGGGCAGCGTCAGCGTGAACCAGAATGTCGAGCCCGCGCCTTCGGCGCTGTCGACGCCGATCTCGCCGCCCATCATGTCGACGAGCCGCGACGTGATGGCGAGGCCAAGCCCGGTGCCTTCATGCCGGCGCGTCGAGGACGCATCGACCTGGCTGAACTTCTCGAACACCAGCTTGAGCTTGGCCTCGGGAATGCCGATGCCGGTGTCGGTCACGGCGATATGCAGCTTCGTCGCGTCGCCTTCGCTGCGGCCGGTGACGTCGACCAGCACATGGCCGGAATCGGTGAACTTGACGGCATTGCCGAGAAGGTTGGTGATGATCTGCCTGATGCGCCCGACATCGCCGACATAGAGATGCCGGAGGTCGGGCTGCAGCCGCACGATCAGTTCGAGGTCCTTCTCCTTGGCCCGCGTCGACATCAGCGTCGCGACGTCCTCGATGGCCTCGGCCAGGTTGAACGGGATCGGGTCGAGCACCAGTTGCCCGGCGTCGATCTTCGAGAAGTCGAGGATGTCGTTGATGATCGTCAGCAGCGCATTGCCCGACTTGACGATGATGTCGGTGAACGTCTTCTGCTTCGGATCGAGATCGGACTTCGCCAGCAGCTCCGCCATGCCGAGCACGCCGTTCATCGGCGTGCGGATCTCGTGGCTCATATTGGCCAGGAACTCCGACTTGGCCCGGTCGGCCAGCACGGCGCGGCGCTGCGCTTCCTCGAGCTCGGCTTCGCGCTGCTTGAGTTCGGTGATGTTGGTGGTCGAGCCTATCAGGTAGAGCGAGCCGTCCGACGCCACCATCGCGCTCTTGCGGGCAAACTGGTGGCGGGTCGAACCATCGGTATCCGTCGCCGTCTCCTCGACCTCCACCGTCGCGCCGCTGCGCATCACTTCGCGGTCGGCCTCCATGAAGGGTTCGCCTTCGGGACCGAAGATCTCGGCGTCGGTCTTGCCGATCGCCTCCTGTTTCGAAAAGCCGGTCAGCTCGCACCAGCCCTGGTTGACATACATCAGCCTGAGGTCGTCGTGCTTGGCGTAGATCGACACCGGCACATTGTCGATCAGGCTGCGGAAAACCTCGTTCTCGCGCATGCTCTCCTGCAGCTCGCGCTCGCGCTGCTTGAGTTCGGTGATGTCGACGCGCACGCCGATGAAGGTGCCGTCGGCGAGGCGCTGGTCGAACACCTGGTACCAGCGCCCGTCCGGATTGCGCCGCTCGCGCTCGGCATGGCTGGTGTGATAGCGGCCGATCATGCCTTCGATCCAGGCTTCCGGATCGGCATCGTACAACGCGTCGAGCTCGGGCTCGCCGGTATCGCGGTAGTAGCCCGCGCGCTGCGCCAGCACCAGGCTGTCGCGCAGCGTTCTGCCCTCGGCCATGGCCTCGCCGATGGCCGGCAATGCGCTCTTGAGCTTGCGGTTGGCAAGCACGAACCGGTCGTCGCGGTCGTAGATGACGACGCCGGCGGGCAAGGATTCCAGCACCTCGGCGAGCCGGTGGCGTGCCTCGACGGCCTCGACCTCGCGGCGTTTCATCTCGCTGACGTCATAATAGGAGACGAGCCGCTTGCCGCCCGAAAGGGCCGTCACCGAATAGATGATGGTGCGCCCGTCGGCGCGGCGGAACTCGCGAGGCGCGACATCGCCGGCCAGGATCTCGTCCTGCCGCGCGGCAACGTAGGTTTCCCATTCGGCGTCGGCGATGGCATAAACGCCGTTGTGGCGGTTGACGTCCATCAGCGCGCGGAACGGGCAGCCGGCGGCGACCTGTTCGGCGGTCACGTTCCAGATGCCGTAGAAGGCCTTGTTGATGAACTGCACGCTGAGCGCGGCGTCGACGAGCACCACGCCCATGTTCATCGAATCGATGGTGCGCTCGAGATCTGCATAGGGCAGGTCCTCGACGGGCCGCGCATTTCCGGTTCTCATCGGCCGCGCCACGCCATCGGTCGGCTCGCTGGCCGGATCGCTGGCGTCCGACCCAAGATTTTTCCGCATCCGTCAGTCCTGCATGCAAGGGCGATGCTGCTCCCCCGCAGCTCGCCGCAATTAACCTTGCAGCAGAAGCATTAACGATCGACTAACCTTAATTCGCATGCCCTGGCGGATATCTAGTCGTCGTTGGCGGCGTTGAGTTCTTCCGGCCGCATGCCGCCATTGGGATCGGTCAGGCCGAGCGACGCGGCTAGGATCAGCCGGCGCGACTTGAGCAGCGGCGACAGTGCCGCCTGCACGTCGGGCATGCGCGGGTTGCGCTCATGCGTCGCGACCGCCGATTCGTCGGCATAAAGCTCGTTGACCATCACCTTGTTGGGGATCGGCGTGCCGTCGCGCTCGACCGGCTTGATCACCTCGAAGCGCAGGCACCCCACCTCTTCCTGCAACGTGGCGCGCGCATGTTCCGAGATCAGGTCGAGAAACTGTTCCTCCGCTCCGTCCACGGTCTCGAACTCGACGATGATGGTCATTTCAGCCAAGGGTTCATGCCTTCTTCTCGAGGTCCGGCTTCGTCCGCCGGAACGATGCCCACAGGCTAACGCATCGGCCCGCAAAGCGGAATCGATTTCGGCATCGACGATGCCGGTCGCGATGACCGATGACATGCCGCCAACGGCGGGCCGGAAGGGCAGGAGTTTCAGGCTTGCGACGCACCGGCGGGCAGAAGGGTTGTGCAGCCCGCCGGGCGTTGCCGAAGACGCGCACTCGATACACTGCGCATGGGGAAGGTGCGGGCGCGATGGTGAACGATTTGTGAATGCTGCCGTTCAACGACGATGACAGGCTGTAACGAAAGGGGTCCTTCGCGGAACCATTCGCCCGGTTCCGAGTTCAGTTCAGGCACACCGAGCGTGGCCTTTTCCTTTCAGCCACGCTCCGAAAGGGCCCACCGCTCCCTCTGCGGTGGGCTCCTTTCGTGGTTGAAACCCGCCCCGGGCCTGCAATCTCGGTGCAACCCAGGGTGACTCGACAGGATGCAGGTTGTGGCGCAGAGTTCCTGCCCCTGAATGAAATGCGGTAGCATGCAACCTTTGCCTCAAGGAGGCATTTCGATGCAGTCGCCTGCGGCAGACACTTCCACGATACGCCTCGATGCCGGTCTCGGCTCCCACACGTTATGCGTGGGCGTCGGAGATAGATCGCGCGATTGGCGCATCGTTCGCGCTCGGCTTGACTGACCGCGACAGCAAGCAGGCAACAAACCAGCAGCAAGCATAAGTCAAAAGAACAAGCACCATATGGGAGAAGACTATGGAGCACGTACTTTTCACACAGCCTAACTCCCCGATCTACCCCAAGGATCTCGCCCTTCTTCAGCAGGTGTTCGACCAGATTTGCGTCGAGCGCGGCGAAGACCCGAGCTCCATCTGGGCAAGCGAAATAGCGAGGACACTCCTCAAGCTTTACAGAAGCGGCGTGCGCGACGAGGATCTGCTGCTGGCAAGCATACCGCGGTTCCGGACAAGAAACGCTGCCTGACCCCAGGCGCGTCATCGCTGGGCACCTGGTCCCGAAAGCGGCCACCGCTTTCGGGAGACGGTGAGTGTAGCCCCGGCACGGCTCCCCGACATCATCCGTCCTGCAATCCGGCGCTTCGGCGTCCGGAGCGTGCGGGCCGACGCATTCTCCCCGACGCATTTCGTGATCGGGCACGGTGTCGATCGCCCCATTGATCCTGCGCCGTTCCGCGCAGACAATGCCGCTCGGCATGTCCATGAAGCCAGGACGCATGACGCAACGTCTCGCCACGCTCGTCGCCGCGGTCGTCGTCGCCCTCGCCGCATCGCCGGCGGCCCGGGCAGAGGCCATGCGTGGGCGAAACCTGCTCGGCGACACGCACCAGCACGGCATGGCAGCGCTATACGCGCGCTGGCCGGCGATTGCCGCCGACTATGCCACCGCGATGATGCGCTACCGCGGTGCCGCCGCGCATGAGGACCTGCCGCCCAGCGTCTATCCCTTCATCCTGTTCGCCCGCCCGCCGCTTGGCGGGCCCTGGACATGGACGGCCCCGAACGGTTCGCACGCCCGCCGCCTGCGCGACGGCGCCTTGCGCATCGGCCTGACCGACCGGCTCGGCAACTGGTTCGTCGAGATCCTGTGCACGGATGCGGGCTGGCCGGTCTATTCCTGCAGCGATGGCGTCGAGCGCGTCGCCGAGGCGCCCGAGCCGCGATTGCTCGTCATCGACGGCGTCGAGTTTTCCCGCCTCCTGCCGCCACAGGACGATCCGCCAGTGGAGGAGAACCCCTAGAATTTGAACCTGCCGCCGGAGCGGCAGGTTCGGCGGTCCGGTTTCAGTGCGTGTAGAAATAGCCCGCCGCCAGCACGACGGCGACAAGCAGGCCCAGCACGATCCAGCCGCGCAGGGCCTCCTTGCTTCCGGCGGAATCGGCGGCGTTGGCGGCTGGTGTCTTGTTTTCGTTCATTGGATTTCCCTTTTCGGGCGAAGTTTGCATGCAGCGATGCCGACGCCGACCCGGTCGACCGGGAGCGTCTGGACGTCACTGCGGAGAATTGGCGAAAGGTCGTCAGGCGCCTTGCGGCGGCGCCCGTGCCGAAAACGCTGCAAACTTCTCTGTCGGCTCGGCCGTATCGAGGCGCCGGCTCGAAACCAGGCGCTGCTGCTCCGGTTGCCGAAGCCGGATGCCGGCCTCGAACAGCGCCTTGCCGGCACCGCCGGAGGACTTGCCGGACTGTACCGGATCGGAACTGCGCAGGGCGCTCTGGCCGCGATCGTAGCTCGACAGCGACAGCACCACATTGCCGTCGCGGACGACGGCCTGCTTGCCCGCCCGGTCCAGGGTCGGCACAGGCGACGCACCGAAGCTCGAAGGCAACAACAGCAACGCCCATGTCAGCACGAGCACCATCAGCCGCATCAGCACGGAGGTCTCCCCGCGATGCGCTTCCGAAGGCTGCTGGTGGTCGAACGGCGTTAGGATGGCGTCTGCCCCGTTGCGCGCCCCTTTTCGCATTTCGGGTCGCCCGGTTCAACCATTTGCCTGCGGCCAGGTTTCCGGCTGTAATCCGCAAACGCAATCGAAGTGCCCGTCGTCAGCCGAAGGCGGGACGGGGAGACCGGAAAAACTGATGGCCAAGACCGATTTCAAGTCCGTCGACGAATACATCGCGGCACAGCCGCAAGCCGTCCAGCCTATCCTCGAACGCCTGCGCAAGATCATCCGCGATGCCTTGCCCGGCGCCGAAGAAGTCATTTCCTACCAGATTCCTGCCTACAAGCTGGACGGCGGCCATCTACTTCTCCGGCTGGAAGGAGCACTATTCGCTCTACCCGGTCACCGAGCGTCTCGTCGCAAGGCTCGGAGCCGAGGTCGCCCCCTATGTCGCCGGCAAGGGCACGCTGCGCTTTTCGCTCTCCGAACCGATACCGGCAAAGCTGATCGAGCGGATCGCCCTGCTGCGCGCCGAGGAAGAGGCCGACGCCCGCAAGGCCAAGGCGGCGGCCAGCCACAAGGCGCGCGGCTGACGTCGTCTGGAATGTGCCGTGCGCCCAGACCGTCAGGGCCAGGGCCGTCACGGAACGTCGTCGCTCGCCACCGAGCCGCCTTCGCCTTCCAGCGCCGACAGCCGCCTGGTCACCGACCTGCTGAATTTCAACCGCACGCCGGCGCCGTTCGCGCCTTCTTCGGCGATGAAGGTCGCGCCGAGGCTTTCCAGCGCTGCCTGCAGCGCCAGCACGGTGTCCTCGTCCGGCGTCGAGATCTTGCGTTCGAACGCCTCGATGACCTGCTCGTCGACGTTCGATGCCTGCGCCAGTTTCGATCGGGTGATCTCCACGATCGCACGGGCTGCCTTGCAGATCGGTCCGGTCATCATGTCCTGCGCCTCCTGGTCAAATCCGGCAAAATCCATTGTCGCCCAGCCATTTAGGCAAATAGCGGCGCATACCGAAAGGGGGTGCGACGTTGTTGTCGGCCTGGGCCCCGTTTGGCGCGTTTGGCAGCAGAAAACGCGGCGACGTTGATCGCTGGCGCGGTTTGGAGGATAGTCACCGGAGCGTGCATGGAGCCTCGGGCCAATGCGTACACCGGTTGCCAACCAGATCAGCAAGCGCAAGGCCGTGGCCGATGCGCTGAGCCGGCAGAAGGTTTTCGTCAGTTCCAGGCGGTTCCGCGGCGACGGGCAGCCCATCTCCCGCGTGCTGGTCTCCGGCCGCTATTACGACGTCAGCGACCAGTTGCTCGACAGGCTGCAGCATGGCGCGACGCCGGGCGAGCTCGAACTGGAGCCTGCGTCCGACGACGCAGCCGGCCTGCAATAGGCGCATGGCAGCGGAAAAGCTTCGCACCTACCGGCAGAAGCGCGATTTCACCCGGACGCGGGAACCGCCCGGCGCATCGGCCGGCCACGACAGCAACCGCTTCGTCGTCCACAAGCACCACGCAACCGCCGATCACTACGACCTGCGCCTCGAACTGGGTGGGGTGCTGAAAAGCTGGGCCGTGCCGCGCGGCCCTTCGCTCAACCCGGCCGACAAGCGGCTTGCCGTCCAGACCGAGGACCACCCCGTCGAATACATCGACTTCGAGGGCCTGATCCCCGAGGGCGAATATGGCGGCGGACCGATGATCGTCTGGGACACCGGCGTCTGGGCGCCGATGGAGGATGCCGAAAAGGCCCTGGCCAAGGGCGCCTTCAAGTTCCGCCTGTCGGGCGAAAAGCTGAACGGCGGCTGGATGCTGGCGCGGCTGAAGCCGAAGCCCGACGAGGACAAGCACAACTGGCTGCTGTTCAAGGAGCATGACCCCGCAGCCGACGACAGGCTCGACATTCTCCAGGCACGCCCCGAAAGCGTGAAGACCGGCCGGCTCATCGAGGAACTGGCCGCGCCGCCGAAAAAGCCGCCGTCGAAACCCGCCGACCTCAAGCCCGGCAAGCTTGCCGGAGCCGCGCGAGGCGCAATGCCGGCCCGGATCGAGCCCCAGCTCGCCACCGCGCTGCCCAAGCCGTCCAAGGAAGAGGGCTGGCTGCACGAGATCAAGTTCGACGGCTACCGCACCATGGCCCATGTGACGGATGGCGCAGCCACATTCATCACCCGCAGCGGCCTCGACTGGACCAAGCGTTATGCTGGCCTCGCCAGGGCCTTCGCCCCGCTTCCATGCAGCGAAGCCGTCATCGACGGCGAGATCGTGGTGCTCGACGACAAGGGCGTCAGCAGCTTCGCGGCACTTCAGGACGCGCTGGCCAGCGGCCACGGCGAGCGGCTGGTGTTCTATGCCTTCGACCTGCTGTTCCTCAATGGCTGGGACCTGGCCGGGGTCGCGCTCGCCAGGCGCAAGGGCCTGCTCGAACAGCTGCTTGCCGGCCATGTCGACGGCCGCTCGGCGCTCCAGTACAGCGACCACGTCGCAGGCGACGGCAAGGCGCTCTATGACAAGGCGAGCGAGATGGGCCTGGAGGGCATCGTCTCGAAGCGCGCATCGGCAATCTACAGTTCGGGACGCAGCCACAGCTGGACCAAGACCAAGGCGCTCAAGACCGGCGACTTCGTCATCGCCGGCTACACCACCTCGCAGGCAGCGGAAGGGCTCGCATCCCTTGCGCTCGGCGAATGGGTCGACGGCGAGCTGCAATATCGCGGCAAGGTCGGAACCGGCTTCGACTCTGAGACGTTGCACTCGTTGCTGCACCGGCTGGAAGGCCTGCGCGAAGGCGCCGACAAGCTCGATGGTGCGCCGAAGGAGATCATCCCCGTGCGTCCGGTATTGAACGCCCACATCCACTATGCCAACCGCACCACCGACAACGCGTTGCGGCACGCCGTGTTCAAGGGCCTGCGCGAGGCCGAGCTGACCGCGAGTGCGTCCGCGCCACGCAAGCGGCTGATCTCGGACGCCGACCTCGCCGGAATCTCGATCACCAATCCGACCCGCCGCGTGCTCGGCAAGGCTGGGCCGACCAAGCTCGACGTCGCGGTCTATTACGCTGCGGTCGGCGATTTCATGCTGCCCCACATCATCGGGCGGCCGGTGTCGCTGTTTCGCTGCCCGAGCAGCCGGCCGCAGGATTGCTTCTTCCAGCGCCACGCCTTTTCCGGCATGCCGCCGACGATCGCCTCCTTCGAAACCAGGAACTCCGAGGGCGAGACCAAGGGCTACATCTCGGTCGAGGACGCCAAGGGCTATCTCGCACTGGCGCAGTTCGGCGTCGTCGAGTTCCACGCCTGGGGCGCCTTGCGCAAGCATCTCGACAAGCCCGACCGCGTCGTCTTCGACCTCGACCCCGGCGAAGGCATCGGCTGGCGCGAGGTCGTGGAGGCGGCCGTCCATGTCCGCGGCGAGCTGGAAAAGCTCGGCCTCGTTCCCTTCGTCAAGACATCCGGAGGGCGCGGCATCCATGTCGTGGTGCCGACGACCGGCAAGCTCGGCTGGAAGCCGTTCCATCAGGCGAGCGGCGAAATCTCGGCGCGGATCGCCGCCACCGCGCCAGAGACTTTCACCACAGTCATGGGCAAGGACAACCGCAAGAAACGCATTTTCATCGACTTCCACCGCAATGCCCGCAGTGCAACGGCCGCCGCTCCCTATTCTCTTCGCGCGCGCACCGGCATGCCTGCTTCGACACCTCTTGGCTGGAGCGATCTTGAGTCCATCGACGCTCCCGAAGATTTGAACTATTCTTCGCTTCCCGGCCTCGTGGCCAGGTCAGGCGATCCCTGGGCGGACATTGGCGATCACGCCCGCGACCTGACGACTGCAATCAGTGCCAAACGTTAGTCTGTTTATGGTTTCGCGTAGGAGACAAGCATGGCCCCCAGGGCAAGTTGGAAGGGATATCTGAAGCTCAGCCTCGTCAGTTGCCCGGTGCGACTTTACCCGGCGACAAGTTCGAGCGACCGCATCAGCTTCAATCAGTTGCACAAGGACACCCACAACCGGATCAACATGAAGCCGGTCGATCCGGAGCTCGGCCTCGTCGACCGCGCCGACCTGGTCAAGGGCTACGAATACGAGGACAAGAAATACGTCATCATCGACGAAGCCGACCTCGACAGCGTCAGGATCGAATCAAACCACACGATGAACATCGAGGCCTTCGTCGACGAGAATTCCGTCGACGTCATCTACCAGGACGCGCCCTATTATCTCGCCCCCGACGGGGCGATGGCCGAGGAAACCTTCGCCGTGCTGCGCGAGGCGCTGCACAAGTCCGGCAAGCTGGCGATTGCCCGGCTGGTGCTGTCGAGCCGCGAGCGCGTGGTCACCATCGGCGCGCGCGACAAGGGCATGTTCGTCTGCACGCTGCGCAATCCCAACGAGGTCCGCGGCACGGCCGAGTATTTCGGCAACATCACGGCGGGCAAGCCCGACCCGGAGATGCTCGAACTCGCCGAGGCCCTGATCAAGCAGAAGCTGACGACCTTCGATCCGAAGAACTACGAGGACCGCTACGAGATCGCCTTGATGAACATGATCAAGGAGAAGCTGAAGGGTCACAAGCCGATCATCGCCGCCGCGCCCGAGCGCGGCAACGTCATCAACCTGATGGACGCGCTGAAAGCCAGCCTCGGCCAGGCCAAGCCGCCGGCCAGGAGCAAGACCAAGGCCGAACCGGCCGAGAAGCCGGCGGCCAAGCTGACGGCCGTCGCCGGCGGCAAGCAGGCCAAGGGCAAGAAGTGAACGAAGGCCGTATCTACGGACTGATCGGTGCGCTTGCAGCCTTCCCCCGTCGCCTCGCCGTCCGCGAGGTGGCGCGGCAGGGCGGCGAGCTGCAGCATGGCGTGACCCGGCGCACGACGCACGTCGTCTTCGGGCGCACTTTGCTGCACAAATCCGACGAAGCAAGGCTCGCCGCCCGGTACGATTCTGCCACCGCTTCCGGTCGCCCCGTGCTCAGCGAAAACGGCTTTCTGCGCGCGCTCGGCCTGCTCGACCGGGTCGAGGGCGCCGGCATGACACGGCAATCCCTGCTCGACCAGGCGAAGCTGGCGCCGCGCGACCTCGACCTCCTATCGCTCTTCGATGCCTTCGAGAGCGATGCCGAACCCTACGCCTTTCGCGACCTCATCCTTGCCAGGAAATATGCCTCGCTGCTTGCCGGCGGCTCGACCTGGAGCGCCATCGCGAGATCGGTTCGCCGTTCCGGCGCGGTGGCGCAGTTGAGCGCGCTGTCGCTCCATGCCAGCGGCAAGGACACGATCTATGCCCACCTCGGCGCCGACCTGGCCGAACTGGACGGGCAACGCCTGCTGCCGCTCGGCCCTGCCGGCGACGCCGAACTGGAGGAACTGTTCGCGCTGGCCGAGGACGCTGAAGAAGATGGGCGCTTCGGCGAGGCCGCCGCCCTCTATGCACGCTGCCTTGCCGCCGACCCCGGCGACAGTGTCGCCGCCTTCAACCGCGCCAACTGCCTGCGCTCGGCCGGCCTGGGAAGCGAGGCGATCCAAGGCTACATGCGGGCGATCAAGCTCGATCCCCAATTCGTCGAGGCCTGGTTCAACCTTGCCGGCCTGTTCGCCAGCGAAGGCAAGGCGCATACCGCGCGCCGTCACCTCGAAAAGGCCATCGCGCTCGATCCCGCCTATGCCGACGCCATGTTCAACCTCGCCAACCTCGCCTACGAGGCCGGCGACCTCGCCGAGGCGCGGCGCTGGTGGGAAGCCTATCTCAGGCTCGACCAGACCTCGGAATGGGCAAAGACCGCAGCCAAGGGCATCCAGTATGCCGACCTGCGGCTGAAGGAACGGACGGCAAGCTAGATGGCGGTGCATTTCCTCTTCGACGGTCCGGAGGACGCAGCCGTCACCATCCTGCTCGCCCACGGCGCCGGCGCGCCGATGGATTCGGCCTCGATGACGGCAACGGCCGCGGCCCTTGCCGCGACAGGCCTGCGTGTCGCCCGCTTCGAATTCGGCTACATGGCGGCGCGTCGGACCGGCAGCCGCAAGCCGCCGCCGCGCGCGGAAACGCTCAATCCGGAATTCAGGACCGCCATCGACGAACTCGGCGCCAGGGCAAAGCTGGTCATCGGCGGCAAGTCGATGGGCGGGCGCGTCGCCAGCATGATCGCCGACGAGATGCGCGATGCCGGCAGGATCGCCGGTCTGCTGTGCCTCGGCTATCCGTTCCACCCGCCGGCCAAGCCGACGCAGTTGCGTACAGCGCATCTCGCCGGCCTCCGGACGCCGGCACTGATCGTCCAGGGCACGCGCGACGAATTCGGCACCCGCGACGAGGTGGCAAGCTATGGGCTGTCCGACGCCATCGAAATCCTCTGGCTCGAGGATGGCGACCACGACCTCAAGCCGCGCAAGAGCATCTCGGGCTTCTCGGCCGCCGATCACCTGAAGACGACAGCCGAAGCCGTCGCGGCCTGGACGGCCCGGCCAGAGGCCTGAGGTCCATGGCGGCGCGATGAAGATCGCCACCTTCAACGTCAACAACGTCAACCGCCGGCTCGACAACCTGCTGGCATGGCTGGACGAAGCCAGGCCCGACGTCGTCTGCCTTCAGGAACTGAAGGCGGCCGACAGCCAGTTTCCGCGCGCGGCCATCGAAGCGGCCGGTTATGGCGCCGTCTGGCGTGGCCAGCCGACCTGGAACGGCGTTGCCATCCTTGCCCGCGCTGCCGAACCTGTCGTCACCCGCTGGGAACTGCCGGGCGATCCCGGCGACACGCAGAGCCGCTACATCGAGGCCGCCGTCGCCGGCGTGCTCATAGCCTCGCTCTACGCCCCCAACGGCAATCCGCAGCCCGGGCCCAAATACGACTACAAGCTTGCCTGGCACGAGCGGCTCAACGCGCATGCGGGGACCTTGCTGGCCGCCGGCGTGCCGGTCGTGCTCGCCGGCGACTACAACGTCGCCCCCGGCCCACTCGACGTCTACGCCTCCAGATCCTACGACGACAACGCGCTCGTCCAGCCCGCAAGCCGCGCCGCCTTCCAGCACCTGCTCGACCAGGGCTGGACCGACGCCGTGCGAAAGGCCTTTCCGGACGAAGCGGTCTACACCTTCTGGGATTACCGCCGGAACCGGTGGCAACGCAACGCCGGCCTCAGGCTCGACCACCTGTTGCTCAGCAAGCCGATGGCAAGACGCCTTCGTTCGGTCGGCATCGACCGCGATGTCCGCGGCCGCGACGAGGCCAGCGACCACGCGCCGGTGTGGATGGAAGTGAAGTAGTATTTTGCCTGGGGCGCTGAACGCCTGGAAAGCCGCCCCTGCCCGCAGGTCTGCATCCGCCCCGATGCCGCGCATCGAGCTGCCGATGCAACCGTCTTTTCACAGACGCGTTTTTGCCGACAGGTATCGGGTGAACCTGAAAGGAACCCTGCCATGAACGACCGTATCGACGAAACCCCTCGATTTGGCAGCTGCTATTGTCGCGCCGTTTCGTTCCGCGTCATCGGCCAGCCCCTGCGGGTGGGAATTTGCCATTGCGCGGACTGCCGCAAGACCAGCGGTTCGGCGTTTTCCGCCTATGCGGTCTGGCCCGTTTCAGCCTACGAACAAACCGGCCAGGTAGGCACATATGGCAACCGGAGCTTCTGCGTCACCTGCGGCAGCCGCGTGACCTGGGTCCACGACGGCGAGGCCGAGGTCATGATCGGCAGCCTCGACGTCGTGCCCACCGACCTGGCACCGGAGTACGAGCTCTGGGTTGGCCGTCGGGAGAACTGGCTGCACCCGCTGCCGCAGGCACGGCAGTTCGACCACGATCGCGACACCGCAACCGAGCCGACGCCGCTCGAACCCGGACAGCCGGACCGGCCGCGCAACGTCGAGATCCCGCCAGCCTGAGGCTGGCGCGACGCAACCTCGAATGCGCGCTGTTCGGCACCGCCGCCAGCCCGATTATTTGGGCTCGGCGCGGCAATTTTCAGCGTCCATTGAGATCAGCTGAAACATGCACTCCTGACAGGTGCCGTCGCGAATCGGCAGCCGAGGCTGCGCGTCGGACCAATGCTGACAGTGCTTGGAGAGGTTGGTACGCCCAAGGGGAATCGAACCCCTGTTCCCGCCGTGAGAGGGCGGTGTCCTGACCGCTAGACGATGGGCGCAGCCGAGATCGGCGATATAGGCTGGCGTTTTCGAAAAAGCAACAGCCCCCGTCGGGATATTATTGCGGCGACCTGCCGCTCAACGCCGATGTTCGATCAGATCCCACAGATTGCCGTGCAGATCGGCAAACACCGCGACCGTGCCATAGGCCTCGTGGCGCGGCGCCTCGCGAAACGCCACGCCCTTCTTCAGCATCAGCGCGTGGTCGCGGGCAAAATCGTCGGTCTCGAGAAACAGGAACACCCGCCCGCCGGTCTGGTTGCCGATGGCGGCGGCTTGCGCCTCCCCGTCGGCCCTGGCGAGCAGCAGCCTTGCCCCTTGCCCGCCGCCCGGTTCGACCGTCACCCAGCGCTTGCCACCGCCGAGATCGACATCGTCGACAAGCACGAAGCCGAGCTTGTCGACATACCAGGCGATCGCCGCATCATAGTCCGCGACCACCACCGAAACCGTGGCGACGCGGCGGCCCGAGGCGGGAAATCCGCTCACTGCGCCTTGACCGCGAACTGGCCGATCAGCCGCCGCTCGGCGATGTCGTAGAGAAAGATGGTCCGGCTGCCGTCGGCAAGCTCGGCATCGATCGAGATGCGGTTGCCCGACAGGGCCTGCGACATGACCTTGGCGCCCGCCGGCAGCATGATCTCGCCGCTGATCTGGGAACCCGCAGGCACCTTGATGTCGCCGCCCGCCACCGAGGCAGGCGGTGTCGCCGTCCGCGATTTGTAGACAACGCCGCCAATGACGGCCATAAGGGCGATGAACAACAGCCCCAAATTGATGATGAAAAAGCGGATGAGTTTCCTGCGGACGCGCTCAACCGACGGGTCGAGCGGCTTGTCTTCTTCGTCTATGTCGGGCCGAGACATGTCAAAACTTCCGGAACAATTGTGATGAGCGCATCAGATAGCGAAGCGGCAGGCACTTTGATAGTGCTCGAAGCCGGTGCCGATGCCGCAGGCCTTCGGCTCGACCAGTGGCTGGCCGCCCGCCTCGCGCCCGACCTGTCGCGCAGCCGCGTCCAGGCGCTGATCAAGCAGGGCGCCGTCAGCGTCGGCGGCAAGGTCGTCGACGAGGCCAAGCGCAAGCTCACGCCAGGCGACCAGGTCGCCATCGACATGCCCGAGCCCGAGCCGGCCGAACCGGAGGGCGAAGAGATCGCCCTCGACATCCTCTTCGAGGACGACGAGCTGATCGTCATCAACAAGCCCGCCGGCCTCGTCGTTCACCCCGGTGCCGGCAACTGGACGGGCACGCTGGTCAACGCGCTGATCCACCATTGCGGCGACAGCCTGTCGGGCATCGGCGGCGTCAAGCGGCCGGGCATCGTCCACCGCCTCGACAAGGAAACATCCGGCGTCATGGTCGTCGCCAAGACCGACCGCGCCCACAAGTCGCTGTCGGAAGCGTTCGCCGACCACGGCCGGACCGGCGATCTCGAGCGCGCCTACGATGCGCTGGTCTGGGGCATCCCGCAGCGGCTGACCGGTACGGTCGATGCGCCGCTCGGCCGCCACGCCGACCGCGTCCGCCGCGCCGTCGTGCCCGAGCACCGCGACGACGCCCGCCACGCCATCACCCATTTCACCGTGCTGGAGCGGTTCGGCGCCGAGCAGGGCGAGTTCGCCGCCGCCAGCCTGGTCGAGTGCCGGCTCGAAACCGGCCGCACCCACCAGATCCGCGTCCACATGGCCCATATCGGCCACCCCGTCGTCGGCGATCCCGACTACGGCCAGGCCTTCCGCACCAAGTCCAACCGCCTGCCCGAGCCGTTGAAATCGGCGGTCAAGGCGTTTCCGCGCCAGGCCCTGCACGCCAGGCTCCTTGCATTTCGCCACCCGGCTACCCATTTGATCATGCGGTTCGAGGCGCCTTTGCCTCGCGACATGGGGGAGTTGGTCGAAGGCTTTCGGAATCTCTGAACCTCCGATCAGAAAACCTGACTCGCATTGTTCACTTTGGCGTGACACACTGTTTCGCATTGAACAAATCGTGTCTTTTCCGGTTTTGTTCCTGTATAAGACCCATGGCGCGACAGTGCATTCGGCAGCCGCGCCACATGCTCGCCTGGATCAGGGAGCATTTCTCGTGCAGAGGGAGGGCGCTTTATGGCCCAGTCACTACCCAGTATCGTCTCCGGTGAAGGCGGCCTCAGCCGCTACCTGGAAGAAATCCGACGCTTTCCGATGCTCCAGCCGCAGGAAGAGTACATGCTCGCCAAGCGGTACAATGAGCATGAGGACACCGGCGCAGCCCACAAGCTGGTCACCAGCCATTTGCGTCTCGTGGCCAAGATCGCCATGGGCTATCGCGGCTATGGCCTGCCCATCGGCGAAGTCATCTCGGAAGGCAATGTCGGCCTGATGCAGGCCGTCAAGAAGTTCGAGCCGGAGCGCGGCTTCCGGCTGGCCACCTACGCCATGTGGTGGATCAAGGCCTCGATCCAGGAGTACATCCTGCGCTCGTGGTCTCTGGTCAAGATGGGCACCACCGCCAACCAGAAGCGCCTGTTCTTCAACCTGCGCAAGGTCAAGGGCAAGATCCAGGCGCTTGACGACGGCGACCTGAAGCCCGAGCACATCACCGAAATCGCCACGCGCCTCAATGTCTCCGAGGCCGAGGTGGTGTCGATGAACCGGCGGCTGTCGGGCGATGCCTCGCTCAACGCGCCGATCCGCGCCAGCGAAGGCGAGTCGGGTGAATGGCAGGACTGGCTGGTCGACGACCATGACAGCCAGGAAACCATGCTCATCGAGCAGGACGAACTCGACAACCGCCGCGGCATGCTCGCCAGTGCCATGTCGGTGCTCAACGACCGCGAGAAGCGCATCTTCGAGGCACGCCGCCTCGCCGACGAGCCGCTGACGCTGGAAGAGCTCTCGTCCGAGTTCGACATCTCCCGCGAGCGCGTCCGCCAGATCGAGGTTCGTGCCTTCGAAAAGGTCCAGGACGCGGTCAAGGCCGCCGCCAAGAAGCAGGCCCAGGCGCTCCGCACCATCGACGCCTGAGCTTTTGGCTCGCAGGTTGCGCGTCTGAACGCGCCTGCAAGCGAGAATGCGACCTGAACCATCCCTGCAGCGCCGTGTGTCACCCCGTGACGCACGGCGTTTGTGTTTCCGGACCCGTGCCGATTTGGGGGTCGGTAACCGCATCTCAATGCTTGGCGCATAGCGTCAATCAATGTTCTGGAATGACCTTCGAAAAGCGCTCGTGGCGGCGGTGCTGAGCCTCGTGATGCTTGCATCTCTGGGCGCTGCCCCCCTTGACGCAGCTGAAGCCAGGGACATTCGCAACTCCTGCTGGGCATCAAGCAGTTTGTCGGAGGATTTGGGCTCCGTGATCCATTCGCCCGGGCGCTGGGCCTGCGGAGAGCGGATCTATTCGCTCGAAGGCGAGCGGGCGCTGCTGCGTTTCGAAATCGGTCCGCGCGATGCCCTTCCCCAGTATCTCTTCACAAGGCGAAGCGCGCTCGCGGCAGTGCATCTGCTGGCGATCGACCGAGACGGCGCAATGCGCCAGACCTCCTTGTCGGCCGATGAGCTGCGCAGCGCTCTGCGCGGCGGCTATTTCAAGGCTCCCCTGCCGGCCGTAACCCGCGACACGCTGCAGGTCGTTGTCGCGATCGATTTGCCGAGCCACCAGATGACGCTGGAAAGAGCCTATCTGTCACCCTCTGACATTGCCCTGGGCCCAGACCTGATGCGGTCGCTCCTTTTCCTGGCGATCCTTGCGGGAATGCTCTCCATGCCGCTCATTTTCAACGCGGCCTTCTACCGGATCCTGCGCGAGCCGTTCTTGCTTTGGCATTCCATGCTCACGATTTCCCTGTTGCTGACCATCCTGGTCTCTTCGGGTCTCGCAGTCGTTCTCTTCGATCCACCGGCAATGACGTTGAGCTGGATGACGACTGTGATCTTCGGCCTTACGGTCGCTTCCGGGGCTATGTTTACGCACAGCTTCATCGAACCCGGCCGCATGCATCCGCTCCTGAGGCGGGCGCTGTTCTGGTGCGCCGTATGGGCGATGTTTCTAGGCACGTCACACGCGGCATTTCCGTTCGCCGGGCGCCAATTTCAGTCGACGGTGTACACGGCGGCTTTTGCACCGGTGCTCATCATCTTCATGGTGTCGGTCGCCGACGCGCTGCTGCGCGGAAGTCGGGCCGCCAGGTTCCAGGCGATCGGCTACATACCGGTGCTCATGACTGGATTGGTGCGCCTGGTCACGGGTGTGGTTCCCGGGTTGCAGAGCAACGATGCCATGTTGCTGTTCTATGTGGGCTGTGCTTGCGAGGTTCTGTTCACCACGCTCGGCGTTGCGGACCGCTTCATGACGATCAAGCGCCAGCGCGACAGCGCACGTTTCGAAGCCGACATGCTGGAGCGCCTGTCCGAACGCGACGCACTGACGGGACTGCTCAACCGGCGGGCAATCGAGCAGAATTTCGAAAGGTTCCGCTCCGAAGGCTACCGCACGCTGGCCGTTCTCGACCTGGACCACTTCAAGGCGATCAATGACGTTCACGGCCACGTGGTCGGCGACGCCGTGCTGAAGGCCGTGGCCGAAGCCCTCCAGGCAGACCCGCAAGTTCACGCATTCCGCCTCGGCGGAGAGGAATTCGTGCTGCTTGTTCGGGGAGAGGATGCCCAGGTTCGAGCGGAACGTCGGCGGCAGGCGATCCCCGCCGTCGTCGCCAATGCCGTTCCAGGCCTTGGGCGGCCCGTAACCGCCAGCATGGGCATCACTGATGATGCGCCGCCAAATGCCGAGTTCGCTGCGCTCTACGAACAAGCCGACAAGCTACTTTACAACGCCAAACTTGCTGGCCGCAATCGAACCCAAATCGCCTCGGCGCAAGGATCGGAAATGACGCGGATTCCGTCTCTGATCTTGTTGCCCAGCGAGCCTGCGCCACATGGGGAACATGGCAGCAAAGACGCGCACGTCCATCGCAGCACGCATAGACAGACTGAAAGTGCGGCAGCTTCACGGCGTTGACCAGCCACTTTGGCCCGGACTGGGCAACACCCGCCATGAGCGACGGCTGTCCGCGCGCGAGATCGAGTTCCCAGCCTATGCCTTTCGTGTCAGGCCCAGCGCCAGCTGTTCCATGCGCTCGGCCAGCGAGCCCAGCGCGCCGGTCAGCGCCGCGTCGTTCTTGTCGGCCTTGGTCAGCGCGTCGTCGCGCGTCTTGCGCAGCGTCTGGACTTCGGTTTCCATGCCCTTGACGCGTTTCTGCAGCTCGGAAAGCTCGTCCATCACCATGATGCCAGCCATCACGGTCAGCCTCTGATCGCCGATTTCGCCGAACGAATCCTTGAGATGCAGGACATAGCGGTCGAAGCGGTTGGCGAGATCGATCAGATGCTCTTCCTGCCCTTCGTCGCAGGCCATGCGGTATTGTTTGCCGTCGATGGTAACTGTGACTTGCGCCATCTCCATCCTACCTGTCCAGAACGGCGCGGATCGTCTCCATGGCGGTCACGAGCCGCCGCGAGACTTCCTTGTTGGCTTCTTCCAGCCTTTCGGCGCGGGCTTCGGAATTGTCGAGCTCCTGCGCAAGGCGGGCACGATCGGCATTCATGCGCTGGACCTCGGCTTCAGCCTCGCCGTAGTCCTGCTCGTGCTCGAGTCGAGCTGCGACCGCACTTTCGAGCGTCTCGATCGCCCTGCCAAGCCGGCCAATGACTTCCCTGAGTGTAGTATCCCCGGTCATGGCTCCCGTAGACCCTCGCCCATCACCGAATCGCGCACGTTTCAGAACGCGTTATGGGTGAAACATTAGGCACCGGTTGAAGGAGGCGTCAACAAAGCTGTTTGGCCTTTCCCCCAATAACCGCACGAGCGCGAATATCGGAAAGGCGCGCAGGCGTGACTTGGCGCCGCAATGAGGGTGCGAAAACGCACCGATTTATTGACTCAAGCCCTATGCCTGCTATGTGTCGCCCACTTTTCCGGGGCTCCCGTCGCCCCACTTTCCAAGGGTTATGGGAGGGACGATGTCCTCGCGCGAAAAACACGACCGGATGGCCAACGCGATCCGCTTTCTGTCCATCGATGCCGTAGAGAAGGCCAACTCCGGCCACCCCGGCCTGCCGATGGGTGCCGCGGACGTCGCAACCGTGCTCTACACCCGCTTCCTCAAGCATGACCCGGCCAATCCGCATTGGCACGACCGCGACCGCTTCGTGCTGTCGGCCGGCCATGGCTCGATGCTGCTCTACTCGCTGCTCTATCTCTCGGGCTACGAGGACATTACGCTCGACGAGATCAAGAATTTCCGCCAGCTCGGCTCCAAGACCGCCGGCCATCCCGAATACGGCCACGCCGCCGGCATCGAGACCACCACCGGCCCGCTCGGCCAGGGCCTCGCCAACGCCGTCGGCATGGCGCTTGCCGAACGCATCATGAATGCCCAGTTCGGCGACAAGCTGGTCGACCACTACACCTACGTGCTCGCCGGCGACGGCTGCCTCATGGAAGGCATCTCGCAGGAAGCGCTGTCCTTTGCCGGTCACCTCAAGCTCAACAAGCTGATCGTCTTCTGGGACCACAACAACATCTCGATCGACGGCCCGATTTCGCTCGCCGACTCGACCGACCAGCTGGCCCGCTTCGCCGCCTCCGGCTGGAACACGATCGCCATCGACGGCCATGACCCTGAGGCCATCGCCGGCGCCATCGAGGCCGCCAAGCGCTCGGACCGCCCGACGCTGATCGCTGCCAAGACTACCATCGGCTTCGGCTCGCCGGCCAAGGCCGGCACCAACAAGGTCCATGGCTCGCCGCTCGGCGCCGCCGAAATCGAGGCGACCCGCAAGGCGCTCGGCTGGGAATACCCGGCCTTCGAGATTCCCTCGGAAATCCTCGACGCCTGGCGCCTCGCCGGCCTCAACTCGGCCAAGAAGCGCAACGACTGGGAAAAGCGTCTCGCCGAGGCCGAAACCGAAGTGCGCGCCGAATTCGAGCGCCGCATGCGCGGCGACCTGCCCGCCAATTTCGACGCCACCATTGCCGAGTACAAGAAGAAGCTTGCCGCCGAAAAGCCGAAGGTCGCCACCCGCAAGTCGTCGGAAATGGCGCTCGAGGTCATCAACGGCGTCGTGCCCGAGACCATTGGCGGCTCGGCCGACCTGACCGGCTCCAACAACACCAAGACCAGCCAGACCAAGCCGATCTCGGCCGAGGACTACGGCCAGCGCTTCGTCCACTACGGCATCCGCGAGCACGGCATGGCGGCTGCCATGAACGGCATGGCGCTGCATGGCGGCGTCATCCCCTACTCCGGCACCTTCCTGTGCTTCTCCGACTACGCCCGCCCGGCAATGCGCCTGGCGTCGCTGATGGGCATCCGCGTCGGCTTCGTCATGACCCACGATTCGATCGGTCTCGGCGAAGACGGCCCGACGCACCAACCGGTCGAGCACTTCGCCGCCCTGCGCGCCATTCCCAACCACATCGTCTTCCGCCCGGCTGACGCGACCGAGGCCGCCGAATGCTGGCAGCTGACGCTCGAAAACCGCACCACCCCGTCGACGCTGGCGCTCACCCGCCAGAACCTGCCGGCCGTGCGCACCGAATTCGTCGAGGAAAACCTCTGCGGCTACGGCGCCTACGAACTGGCCACCGCCGAGGGCGATGCCGAAGTCACCATCTTCGCCACCGGTTCCGAAGTCGAGATCGCGCTCGGTGCCCGCAAGCTGCTGCAGGAAGCCGGCCACCCGACCCGCGTCGTTTCGGTGCCCGCCTTCGAGTTGTTCGAAAAGCAGAGCCCCGAATACCGCAAGGCGATGATCGGCAACGCCAAGGTCAAGATCGCCATCGAGGCTGGCATCCGCATGGGCTGGGACAGCTTCATCGGCACCGACGGCATCTTCATCGGCATGCACGGCTTCGGCGCCAGCGCTCCGATCGAAGACCTCTACAAGCATTTCGGCATCACCGCCGAGGCCGCCGCCCAGGCTGCCAAGGCTCGGCTTCAGGCTTAAGACGTTCCCCCAGGAGGATCAGACATGACCGTAAGAGTTGCCATCAATGGTTTCGGCCGCATCGGCCGCAACATCGTGCGTGCGATCTATGAATCGGGCCGCAAGGACATCGACGTCGTTGCCGTCAACGACCTCGGCCCGGTCGAGACCAACGCCCACCTGCTGCGCTACGACAGCGTGCATGGCCGCTTCCCGCACGAAGTGAAGGTCGAAGGCGACAGCATCAACATCGGCAGCGACAAGTTCAAGGTCACCGCGATCAAGGACCCGTCGCAGCTGCCGTGGAAGGAACTCGGCGTCGACATCGCGCTCGAATGCACCGGCATCTTCACCTCCAAGGACAAGGCCTCGGCGCATCTGGCCGCCGGCGCCAAGCGCGTCATCGTCTCGGCGCCTGCCGACGGTGCCGACCTGACCGTGGTCTACGGCGTCAACCACGACCAGATCACCAGGGACCACATCGTCATCTCGAATGCGTCCTGCACCACAAACTGCCTGGCCCCCGTCGCCATGGTCCTCAACAATGCCTTCGGCATCGAAAAGGGCTTCATGACCACGATCCACGCCTACACCGGCGACCAGCCGACGCTCGACACCATGCACAAGGACCTCTACCGCGCCCGCGCCGCGGCGATGTCGATGATCCCGACCTCGACCGGTGCAGCCAAGGCCGTCGGCCTCGTCCTGCCGGAACTCAAGGGCAAGCTCGACGGCGTTTCGATCCGCGTGCCGACCCCCAACGTCTCGTGCATCGACTTCAAGTTCGTGGCCAGGAAGAACGTCACCGTCGAAGAGGTCAACGCAGTGCTCGTCGCTGCCGCCAACGGCCCGCTCAAGGGCGTGCTCGCCTTCACCAACGAGCCGCTGGTGTCGATCGACATGAACCACAACCCGGCCTCGTCGACCTTCGCGCTCGACCAGACCAAGGTCATCGAGGGCAACCTCGTCCGCGTCATGTCCTGGTACGACAACGAGTGGGGCTTCTCCAACCGCATGGCCGACACCGCCGTCACCATGGGCAAGACCATCGCCTGACCAGGCGGCAGATCGCGATCTTCGGATCCGCTTGACGACGCCCGGCTTCGGCCGGGCGTTTTCGTTTTTGCTGCAGCGCAGAAAAATCATTGGCTCAGCCGGCAAAAATCCATTCTGGCTTGCACACGGCCTTTTCTTCGCCGCACTCTCAACCGACGCAGCTAGCAAGCGCTTCGCGGACGGGTCGGGATGGAACAGGCGGTATATCTGGTCACGCTGGTCGGCACCGCGTTGGTGGTGGCCGCGGCATTTTCGAGCCTGATCGCCTTCCGCTTCGGCGCCCCGCTGCTGCTGCTTTTCCTGGGCATCGGCCTCGGCTCCGGCGTCGACGGCCTCGGCATCGTCTTCGACAACGCCCACATCGCCTATTTCGTCGGCGCCATAGCGCTGGCCGTCATCCTGTTCGATTCCGGCTTCGGCACGCCGGTGGGCGTCCTGCGCCAGGCCGGCCTGCCGGCGCTCACGCTTGCCACCGTCGGCGTCGGCATCACGACGGTGATCTTCGGCATCGCCGCCTATTACCTCACCGGCTTCACCTGGCTCGAATCCTTCCTGCTCGGGGCGGCCGTCGCCTCCACCGACGCGGCCGCCGTGTTCTTCCTCTTGCGCGCCGGCAATATCAACCTGCGCGAGCGCGTCCGCTCGACGCTCGAAATCGAATCCGGCACCAACGACCCGATCGCCATCTTCCTGACCATCACCCTGGTCGAGATCATCGCGCTCGGCGCCAAGCCCGATGCCGATCTGCTGCTCGTCGATCTCGTCGTCGGCTTCATCGTCCAGATGATCCTGGGCGCCGCGATCGGCCTGCTCGGCGGCTTCCTGATCGTCAAGCTGGTCGAGCGGCTCAACCTCGACCGCGGCCTGCTGCCGATCTTCGTGCTCACCTTGTCGCTGCTGGTCTTCGCCGCCGCCGGCGCCGTCGGCGGCTCGGGCTTCCTCGCCGTCTATCTCGCCGGCCTCGTCGCCGGCAATTCCGACATCCGCGCCGTCTCCACCCTGAAGCGTTTCCAGGACGGCATGTCCTGGCTCGCCCAGATCATCATGTTCCTGGTGCTCGGCCTGTTCGCAACGCCGTCGCAGTTCCCGGCGATCCTGGTCTCCGCGCTGGTGCTCGGCCTGTTCCTGATGTTCGTCGCCCGCCCGGTGGCGGTCTGGCTCTGCCTCATCCCGTTCAACATCCCGCGCCAGGAGACCGCCTTCATCTCATGGGTCGGCCTGCGCGGCGCGGTCTCCATCCTGCTCGCCATCACCCCGCTGCTCGGCGGGCTGGAGAATGGCCGCGCCATCTTCAACATCGCCTTCATCATCGTGCTGACCTCGCTGGTCATCCAGGGCTGGACGGTCGGCCCGCTCGCCCGCCGCCTCGGCCTCATCGTGCCGCAGCGCTACGGCCCGCTCGACAAGGTCGAGCTCGAACTGCCCGGCTCCGCCCACCACGAGCTTCTCGCCTATCGCGTTGTGCCCGGCTCGCCCGTCGCCAGGGGCCAGCGCATCCCGCGCTGGGCCCGGCCATCGCTGGTCGTGCGCGACGGTCGCTCGATGCGCTTCCAGGACATGGGCCGCCTGCAGGCCGGCGACAACGTCTACATCTTCGTGCCCGACCGCTACCCGCGCCTGCTCGACCGGCTGTTCGCCAGCCGCGCCGAGGTCGATGCCGAGGACGAGGATTTCTTCGGCGCCTTCACCGTCGACCAGACCCATCTCGCCGGCGAGCTCGAGGCGGTCTACGGCGCCGCCATCCGCGAAGAGGAGCGCAAGCTCACCATCGCCGAGTTGATCACGCAGCGGCTGCGCGGCCATGTCGAATATGCCGACCGCGTCTCGCTCGGCCTGATCGACCTGATCGTCCGCGACGTCGACGAAAAGGGCCGCATCGTCTCGGTCGGCCTGTCGATCGAACCGGCCCCGCCGCCGCCCCCGGTTCCGGTCTTCCTCAGCGCCGGCGAAATCGGCGACCGCGTCCGGCGTTTCTTTGCCGGACGTCCGAAGAAGCCGGCGGCAAGGCAGGACGCCGCAACGACTTCTGAAGGCCTGTCCGAGGACGCCTGAGCCGAGAATCCCCCTCCCCCTTGTGGGGAGGGGCTAGGGGTGGGGGTACCCCCCGCCAAGCGGACGGACATCGCCTCTCCAACCGAACTCACCCCGTGCGGCTACTTCAGGACGACCACCGCCTCGACCTCGAACTGCATGGCGTCGACGGCAAGCTTGGGCACCGGAACCAGGGTCTGCGCCGGCAACGCCGTGCCGAACATGTCCGTCACGCTCTCCGTCAGCACGCCGAGCTTGGACATGTCGTGGTCGACCACGAAGACCGTCAGCTTGGCGACCTGGTCGGGCCTGGCGCCGATCCCTTCGAGCGCGGCGCCCAGGTTGGCATAGGCCTGCTTGACCTGGACGGCGAAGTCCGGCGACAGGCCTCCCTTGCTGTCCTGGCCGCCCTGCCCGGAGATGTAGGCCACCCGCGCTCCGGCAGGGATGATCACCGCAGTGCTGTAGCCGTTCGGCGACGGGTCGTAGAGGGTCTTCGGGTTGACGATGGCGAGCTTGAGATCGTCCTCGTTCGCCGTCGTCGCGGTGGGAACTGCCATGATGATGAGCCCTCCGATGAGCAGATGCCTGATTGTCCGTGACATGGATTTTCTCTCGAGCTCCCGGACGGCGGGCAACCTGCCCTCGCGGCCGGCCTGGTTGAACTTCACCTCTGGCGCTCCCGTCTCGTACGATATACGATTCATCTCATCGTACAGCATACGAGTCAATCGGCCAGGATCGACATTACTGACATCCCCGGCCAGGATCGACGCACGCAACAGCGAGGAAGATGGATGGCAGCCAAGCGCAGCGGTGCCCTGAAAAAGCGGTCTCCCCGCCCCGCGCAGGAACCGCGCAACGAACCGCCCCTCTCCCTGGAACGCATCGTCGCGGCCGCGGTCTACCTGCTTGACGCCGAGGGAGCCGCCGGATTGACGATGCGTCGCCTGGCCGACCGTCTCGGCGCGGGCACGATGAGCCTGTACTGGCACGTCGACAACAAGGGCGATGTCCTCGATCTGGCGCTCGACGCCGTGCTCGAATACCCCGGACCGCCGCAGCCGGTCGTGCCGGGAGACTGGCGCGCGGAAGTCGTTCATCTGCTCGAGCACTGGCGCGCCGGCATGCTGCGCCATCCCTGGTCGGCATCGCTGCTGCCGGGCCGGGCGCTCGGCCCGAACATCCTCAATCGCCTGGAGTTGCTGGGCGGGATCCTGTCGCGGGCCGGAGTGGCGGATGCGGAACTGAACGCCGCGATATGGTCGCTCTGGAACCATGTCATGGGCGCCACCGTCACCCGGGCGAGCTTCGACTTCTCCGAAGACGACAGGGCCGCCGCACAGCAGCGCCTTGCACGTCTCGGCGAACGCTACCCGACGATCGAGCGCTCCCGCCTGCTGCTGGACGACGATTGGGATGGCACCTTCAGGAAAGGCCTCGACCTCCTGCTCGATGGCCTCGCCACGAGACGGTGATGGCTTACGCCAGGGGCCGACGTCACTTCAACCGTTATGGACGACCGAGAGCTTGTTCCCGGCCGGATCGCGGACATAGGCGGAATACCAGTCCGGCCCGTAGTGGGGTCGCGCGTCCGGCTTCCCTTCATCTGTCCCGCCATGGCGCATGGCCGCCGCGTAGAAGGCATCCACTTCGGCGGCGGACTTGACCATGAAGCCGACCATCGCTCCATTGCCGGCGCTGGCTGGCTCTCCATTGAACGGCTTGCAGACCCAGAGCACGAATCCGTCCCCCTTGCCGCCCTCCGAATAGGCGTGCCATCCCGGAAACTCGGTGTGCTTGCTCCAGCCGATCGTGGCCAAAGTCGCGTCATAGAAGGCGGTCGACTTGGCGTCGTCGACCGCACCAACAGTGGCATAAGCACTCATCGAGATCGTTCTCCAGCTTTGTGGCGAACCGTATCAGCGAATATAGAACATATCAAGAACAAACAAAGTCGATCAGTGTTCGGACCCAGCAAGCGAAGCACATGGCCAGAAGACGGCGCCGCGCAATTCTCAACCGGTAACCACGGTCCCGAGCCGCGCCACCCGTCCGCCCCGCGTACCGCGCAATTCGAGAATGTGAGGCCCGCCTTCGAGCAGGCCGAGCTCGTCGTCGCGGATGATCGACTTCAACCGGGCGTCGACCTTGCTGCGCAGCCAGGGAAACTCGATCGTCGCGTCGATCTCGTCCGGGCGCGACAGCGGCAGGAAGACCACTAGCCCTAGGGTAGCGAGTGCCCTTTCGATCCTGCCGAGCAGCCTGCCGCTCGGCGTCCACTCGAACACCTCCTGCGCGCCCACCACCTCCAGATAGGCGATGAAGTCGAGCGGGCAGCGGTCGTAGACGATATCGGGCGACGACGCCGAAGCCAGGATCATCGTGCAACTCTGTTCCAGTTGCTCCTCGAGATCGGCCGACGTGGCGGCGTCCGCGAACGGCGTGCCCTGCTGTGCCAGCGCCCAATAGGGCTCCTGCTCGTGCTCATAGCCGGGATGTGCGGCGATGAAGTCGTCGATGAGGGTCGTCTTGCCGCTGCCGTGCGTGCCGGTGACCGCGATGCGCATGCTTCCCCCACGTTTCCTCGGCGATAACCGCTCGCGGCGGCAACCGGAAGAGCCAACGCATCAAAATTTCGCCCCCCGCCCCGCGCAAACCTTGCATCCGCGCTGACGCTGGGTATGGTCCGCGCGATCTCCAAAAGGGAAAGGGAAACCCCATGGCCGCCTTCAAGACCCTCGACACCATCGGCAACGTCGCCGGCAAGCGGGTTCTCGTCCGCGTCGACCTCAACGTCCCCATGGCCGACGGCAAGGTTTCCGACGCCACCCGCATCGAGCGGGTCGCTCCCACCATCACCGAGCTTTCCGGCAAGGGCGCCAGGGTCATCCTGCTCGCCCATTTCGGCCGCCCCAAGGACGGCCCCGACCCGGCCCTGTCGCTGGCGCCCATCGCCACCGCCACCGCTGAAGTCATCGGCCGCCCGGTCGGTTTCGCCGCCGACTGCATCGGCGACAAGGCAGCTAGCGCCGTTGGCGTCATGAAGGACGGCGACGTCCTGCTGCTTGAGAACACCCGCTTCTACAAGGCCGAGGAGAAGAACGATCCGGCCTTCGTCGAAAAACTCGCCGCCAATGGCGACATCTTCGTCAACGACGCCTTCTCCGCCGCCCACCGGGCGCACGCCTCGACCGAAGGCCTCGCCCACAAGCTGCCGGCCTATGCCGGCCGCACCATGCAGGCCGAGCTCGAGGCGCTGGAAAAGGGCCTCGGCAACCCGGTCAAGCCGGTCGTCGCCATCGTCGGCGGCGCCAAGGTCTCGACCAAGATCGACCTGCTGATGAACCTCGTGAAGAAGGTCGACGCGCTGGTCATCGGCGGCGGCATGGCCAACACCTTCCTGGCCGCCCGCGGCACCGATGTCGGCAAGTCGCTCGCCGAGCACGACCTCGCCACCACCGCCAAGCAGATCATGATCGAGGCGGCCCAGTCGGGCTGCGCCATCATCCTGCCGTCGGACGGCGTCATCGCGCGCGAGTTCAAGGCCGGTGCGGCCAACGAGACCGTCGCCATCGACGCCATTCCGGCCGATGCCATGATCCTGGATGTCGGCGCAAAGACAGTCGCGTCGATCAACGACTGGATCGACCGCGCCGCGACCCTGGTCTGGAACGGCCCGCTCGGCGCCTTCGAGATCGAGCCCTTCGACAAGGCGACCGTCTCGGCCGCCCGGCATGCCGCGGCGCGCACCAAGGCCGGCAAGCTCGTTTCGGTCGCCGGCGGCGGCGATACGGTCGCAGCCCTCAATCATGCCGGCGTCGCCGACGACTTCACCTATGTCTCGACCGCCGGCGGCGCCTTCCTCGAATGGATGGAAGGCAAGGACCTGCCCGGCGTCGACGTGCTCAAGGCCTGAGGCTGCAACCAGCCTTGCCGCCAAACGCCGGGGCAGGTCGAGCTTCAGGTCAGGCCGAGCCGAAAATGGTGAGGGGCGAGAACCGGAGCGGAGCGTACATTCAGGTACGTGAGCACCGGAAGCGCAGACCCTCGCCATTTGCAGGCCGGCCTCACCTGAAGCTAAACCGATTGAAATAATTTCAATCGGTTATAGGCTGGCCCCCGGCATTCCGTTCCCGGGACGCTTCTGCTATGCGCCCGGGGCATCTGTTCAGGAGGTATTTGTATGAGCGAACGTCTCGAAGACATCGCCGTCGCCATGGTGGCGGGTGGCAAGGGCATTCTGGCTGCGGACGAAAGCTCCGGCACCATCAAGAAGCGTTTCGACGTCATCGGCGTCGAGTCGACGGCCGACAGCCGCCGCGACTATCGCGAAATGATGTTCCGCACCAAGGAAGCGATGACCAGGTACATTTCGGGCGTCATCCTCTACGACGAGACCATTCGCCAGAACGCTGCCGACGGCACCCCGCTGGTCGAGCTGATCAAGGCCGCCGGCGCCATTCCCGGTATCAAGGTCGACGCCGGCGCCAAGGCGATCGTGAATTTCCCCGGCGACACCATCACCGAAGGCCTCGACGGCCTGCGCGAGCGCATGGCCGAGTACTACAAGCTTGGCGCCCGCTTCGCCAAATGGCGCGCCGTCATCGACATCGACACCGCCAGGAACGTGCCCTCGGCCTACTCGCTCTCGGCCAACACCCAGGCCCTCGCCCGCTACGCGGCGCTGTGCCAGGAAGCCGGCATCGTGCCGATCGTCGAGCCGGAAGTGCTGATGGACGGCGCCCACGACATCGACACCTGCTACGACGTCACCAAGGCAACGCTGGTCAAGCTCTATGACGAGCTCTACGCCGCCCGCGTCGTGCTCGAAGGCACCATCCTCAAGCCGAACATGGTCATCTCCGGCAAGAAGGCCGCAAGGCAGGCCGGCGCCGAGGAGATCGCCGAAAAGACCATCAAGCTGTTCCGCGAGACGGTTCCGGCAGCGGTCCCGGGCATCGCCTTCCTGTCGGGCGGCCAGTCCGACGAAGACGCCACCGCCAACCTCAACGCCATCAATGCCATCGGCCCGCATCCGTGGAAGCTGACCTTCTCCTACGGCCGCGCGCTGCAGGCAGCCCCGCAGAAGGCATGGTCGGGCAAGGCCGAGAACCTCGGCGCCGGCCAGGCCGCCTTCACCCACCGCGCCCACATGAACCACCTCGCCGCGCTCGGCCAGTGGAAGTCGGGGCTGGAGAAGGCGGCATAAGCGGGCCTTCTGGCACCAAACGAAAAGCCCCGCCTCGCGCGGGGCTTTTTTTATGCCCGGACGGCCCCGCGCCTAGTCCGTCCGCACCATGTCGCCGTCCACCGCGGCGAGCGCGACCCGGTCACGCCAGAAATAATGCAGCGCCGCTGCAAGGGCGGCCGCATATTGCGTCCCCAGGATCGCCTGCGTCGTCGTGAACGGCAGCGAAAACCTGCTCAACGTCGTCATCGTCAGCACGACCGCGAACATCCAGAAAACGGAACGCGGCCGGTAGGCGTTGAAGGTGAGGTCGCAGGCGAGCCGGGCCGCCCAGATGCCGGCGACAGCGCCGAGCACGGAACCGGCAAGCTGGATGACGTTGGGCCTGGAACCGCCGAGCAGCCAGTCGATCGCGAAGGCAAAGGTCTCGGCGGCCAGGGCGAGCACCGCGATGGCAAGGAACGAGGCAAATACGTAGACGACCAGGGCAATCACCATGGCACCTATCGTCTGTGGTCCGAACGAACCCTGTACCGCGCCACCCGTGTCCATCAACGTCCTGCCCGCCGCTTCACGGCCCCGCTTCACGGCCCCACTGCACGGCCATTGCCACACGGAAGCTCGCCTCCGTCAATCTGGCATGATCCAACGGCGGGGAAGCCGCAACAGGCAAGCGTGCACATCCCCAGTTACATGCCTCGCTTCCCCCGCCGCTTTGGCGTATGAGCAGCCATGGAAAATATCAGATTTGAAACCCCCGTCACCGTGAAGAGCGATCCGGCCGGCACCCCGCTCATCCTCCGCACCGCCAAGGAGGCGTCGGCCTTCCTGCTCAACAACTGGCCCGGCAAGCGCGGCCCCAAGCATCGCGCCGCCCTCCAGGCATGTTCGGACGCCATGTCGGGCGAAAGGCCGGTCATGGCTGCCCGGCGTGCCTTCATCGCCGCCGCGCGCGACGCAAGCGTCCTCATCACCGACAAGGACTGATCGCCCAAGTCACGGGCGAACGCCGGCACCTATCGCCGCAAATCGGAAATCTGGTCCTGGATCGCCTGGAAACAGGTATCGAGATCGCGGTGCAGCCGTTCGCTGGCCGCGGTCACCTCGTCCAGGGCCGCGTCATGGGCTTCGTCTGCCGGCTTTCCCGGGAAGGCCGCAGCAAGCAGGTTTTGCAAAAGCTCGAACATCGCGGCTTCCAGGTTTGTCTCGCCATGAGACAACACCTGAAGCGGCGGAGCGTTCCATCTGGCCCGGTCGTGTCCGGCAGGCGGTGCCTAGTTTTCCTGCACTGAAATGCCCGTTTCGTCGATGCGCAGCTCGACGCCCTTGGGCTTTGTCTCCTCGCGGAAGATGTAGACGCCAAGCGCAATCACGGCCACGGCCAGGGCACCGATGATGAGGTAGAGGGTGTTCTGCTTCATGAAGCCGTCGTACCGGCATGCCGTGGGCAAGTCCAGCACGTCACCGGCAGCGGAGACCTGGCCAGCGTCCCATTCCGGCACAGAACGCGTTGGCATGCGTCGTGCTTGGTATCCTTGGCCGGCGATGGCCGGAGCCTGGCCTTTCGAGGTCAGGTAAGGCTCGCCGGGGTTGGGATGGGGTTTTGCCCCGGCGGGCCCCCCTTGACGGTCGGTCCGTCCGGGGTTGCTCCGGGCGGCGGCGAGTACCGCCGCCGCACGCCGCCGCTGGGCTGCCAGACACCCTGGCGGGCAGTGGCTCCGAAGAAATTGTCGTTGATCCGCCTTGCGGTGGCGCGAAAGCCGTCGAGATGCGGCTTGACCGTCTCGCCCAGCCGCGCCGCGGCCTGAGCACCCAGCGCGCGTTCCAGGCTCGCCTTGTATTCCGGGATCTGCGACCAGTCGGCCACCGTCCTGTCGGTGATCTCCATGTGATACTGGAAGCCATAGGCGCGCGCTCCGACGCGCAGCGCCTGGATGGCGCAGGCGGCGTTGCCGGCCAGCACCTCGCCGCCCACGGGCAGGCCGGACACCTCCGCGCCATGCCATTGCAGCGTCTCGAGCGACGCCGCGACGCCGGCAAACAGCGGGTCGCCTTGGCCTGCCGCCGTGAGCTCCACCGATGCCAGCCCGACCTCGGGCATCTTCATCAGCCCGACCTTGCCGCCCAGCGCATCGGCCAGCAGCTGGTGCCCCAGGCAGATGCCGAGATAGGGTCGCCCAAGCTCGCGCACCCAGCGCCGGATGGCCGCCTTCTCCGGCACGAGCCAGGGGTGCTCGTCTTCCTGCCACACATCCATCGGCCCGCCCATCACGGCCAGCATGTCGAAGCCGTCGAGATCGGGGATCGTTTCACCCTCGTCCAGCTCGACGACATGCTCCTCATGTCCGGCCTCGCGCCAGAATTCGCCGAACACGCCGCTGTGCTCGACCTTCAGGTGCTGGAAAACCAGGATTTTCATGCGCTGTCCTCGACCATCTCCGATCCCGACAACAATGGCCGATCCCGCCCCCCGATCATGAGGCACAGCCGCCAAAACGTTGAGGCAGGACTAGCACGCATCAGAGTTGCCGCCGCGTGCCCCGTCTCCGATCGTCCGCTCCCCATTGTCACTGCCGCCCTGCCATTGCATCCTCGCCCGATGCCCGAGCCCTATCTTCTCCTCATCGTCATCGGTGCCATCTTCGTCCTTGCCGGGCTGGTCAAGGGCGTCGTCGGCCTCGGACTGCCGACCGTCGCCACGGGCCTGCTCGGGCTGGTGATGCTGCCGGCAGATGCGGCAGCCATCCTGCTCCTGCCCTCCTTCGTCACCAATGTCTGGCAGTTGCTCGCCGGCCCCGACGTCACCGCCCTGCTGCGTCGCCTGCGGCCGATGATGCTTGCCGTCTTCCTGGCGACGATCGCCTCCGCCGGACTGATCACCAGCAGCTACACCACCGTCGTCACGTCGGGGCTCGGCCTGATCCTGCTCGCCTATGCCGCCCTCGGCCTGCTCCGGCTGCGCATGGCCGTGCCGGCCCGGGCCGAACGCTGGGCCGGCCCGCTCGTCGGCACTGCAACCGGCATCATGACCGGCGCGACGGGCGTCTTCGTCATCCCGGCCGTGCCCTATCTCGGCGGGCTCGGCCTCGGCCGCGACGACCTCGTCCAGGCGCTCGGCCTGTCCTTCACCGTGTCCACGGTCGCCCTCGGCATCGGCCTGTGGTGGAACGGCGCCATTCCGCTCCAGTCGATGGGCCTCTCCGGCTACGCCATCGTGCCGGCGCTGGCCGGCATGTGGCTGGGCGGCTGGCTGCGCAGCCGCATCGATCCGGAAACCTTCAGGCGCTGGTTCTTTGCCGGGCTGGCTTTGCTCGGCGCGCACATTTCATGGCAGGGCCTCGCCTCGGCGCTCTAGTGCCCCAGCAGCGCGGTTATCGAGATCGCCGCCAGCGCCAGCACCGCCAGCTTCCAGAAATCGCGGCGCTGCCTCAGTCCAGGCAGGCCAAGCGGCTTGAGGATCTGGATCGCCATGATGGCCAGGATGATGAGCGACAGCGCCTTCGACATGCCGCCTTTGATCAACTTCCCGCGCCCCTGTCAAAGTGCCGCCGGCAATCTGCTATCGTGGCCCCGGCAGGCAGCAGCGCGCGCTACATCAGGCGAACACCCGGCGTGCGCAAAACCGCATCGGAATTCCGGGCCAGATCGGCTTTGCTGGCCAGCAGTTAAACCAAGGTCAAATGGACGCCGCGCGGCACAGGCGGCTACAAGACCAACCAAACGAGACGCCCTGAAGGGCCAATATCCTGGGAAGGAGACGCCATGCCATCTCGCTATCACGAGGTCTATGACGGTTGGGTCCGCAACCCCGAGGCGTTCTGGGCCGAAGCGGCGGGCGCCATCGACTGGTTCAAGCCCTGGGACAAGGTGTTCGATGCCGAAGGCGGCGTCTACGGCCAGTGGTTCTCAGGCGCCGAGTGCAACACCTGCTGGAACGCGCTCGACCGCCACGTCGAGGGCGGCCGCGCCGAGCAGGTGGCGCTGATCCACGACAGTCCCATCACCGGCACCCAGAAGAAATTCACCTATGCCGGCGTGCTCGCCGAGGTCACGGCCCTGGCCGCCGTGCTCGCCGACCAGGGCGTCGGCAAGGGCGACCGCGTCATCATCTACATGCCGATGGTCGCCGAAGCAGCCTTCGCCATGCTCGCCTGCGCCCGCCTCGGCGCCATCCATTCGGTGGTGTTCGGCGGCTTCGCCGCCAAGGAACTCGCCACCCGCATCGACGACGCCACGCCCAAGCTGATCATTTCGGCCTCCTGCGGCATCGAGCCGGGCCGCGTCATCGCCTACAAGCCGCTGCTTGACGGCGCCATCGAGCTTTCCGCCCACAAGCCGGAACGGTGCGTCGTCCTGCAGCGGCCGCAGCTGACCTGCGATCTCGTCGCCGGCCGCGACCTCGACTATGCCGAGGCCGTCAGCGCTGCCAGGGCCGCCGGCCGCAAGGTCGACTGCGTGCCGGTTCTCGCCACCGATCCGCTCTATGTGCTCTACACCTCCGGCACCACCGGCCAGCCCAAGGGCGTCGTGCGCGACAATGGCGGCCACATGGTCGCACTCAAATGGACGATGGAGAACGAATTCGGCGTCAAGCCCGGCGAGGTGTTCTGGGCCGCCTCCGACGTCGGCTGGGTCGTCGGCCATTCCTACATCGTCTATGCCCCGCTGCTGCACGGCGCCACCACCATCCTGTTCGAGGGCAAGCCGGTCGGCACGCCCGACGCCGGCACGTTCTGGCGTGTCATTTCGGAACACGGCGTCGTCGCCCTGTTCACCGCTCCCACCGCCTTCCGCGCCATCAAGAAGGAAGACCCCCAAGGCACCTTCGTGCCGCAATACGACCTGTCGAAATTCCGCACCCTGTTCCTCGCCGGCGAGCGCGCCGACCCCGAGACCATCAAATGGGCCGAGCTCAAGCTCGGCGTGCCGGTCATCGACCATTGGTGGCAGACCGAGACCGGACATCCGATCAGCCAGAACCCGGTCGGGCTCGGCCTGCTGCCGGTCAAGTACGGCTCGCCCTGCGTGCCGATGCCCGGCTACGACGTGCGCGTGCTCGACGACGCCGGCCATGAGGTGCCGCACGGCACGCTCGGCAACGTCGTGGTCAAGCTGCCGCTGCCGCCCGGCTGCCTGCCGACGCTGTGGCATGCCGACGAGCGCTTCTTCAACGCCTACCTCGCCGAGTTCCCCGGCTACTACAAGACGGCGGACGCCGGCTTCGTCGACGACGAAAACTACCTCTTCATCATGGCCCGCACCGACGACATCATCAACGTCGCCGGCCACCGCCTGTCGACAGGCGGCATGGAGGAGGTCGTGGCCGAGCATCCCGACGTCGCCGAATGCGCCGTCATCGGCATCGCCGATGCGATGAAGGGCCAGATCCCGTGCGGTTTCATCGTGCTCAACTCCGGCGTCGTCCGCGACACCGGCGCCATCGAGAAGGAGGTCGTCGGCCTGGTCCGCGACCGCATCGGCCCGGTCGTCGCCTTCAAGACGGTCGTCACCATCAAGCGCCTGCCCAAGACGCGCTCGGGCAAGATCCTGCGCGGCACCATGCAGAAGATCGCCGACCGCGAGGACTGGAAGATGCCGGCAACCATCGACGATCCCGTCATCCTCGACGAGATCACGGAGGCGCTGAAGGCCCGCGGCATCGGCGTCGACTAATACCCTCGCGATGGACCCAAAATCCCATGGTTCGACAGGCTCACCATGAGGATTTTGGGTCGGCCGCACCAAGCTCTCCGACTCTGGTGACAGCCGAAACACCACAGCCCTCATGATGAAGCGCTCCAGTAGCCTTCATGGTGAAACGCGCCAGTAACCCTCACGGTGAAGCGCGCCAGCAGCCCTCATGGTGAGGCGCGCCAGCAGCCCCTCATGGTGAGGCGCGCCAGTAACCCTCACGGTGAAGCGCGCCAGCAACCCTCACCGTGAAGCGCGCCAGCAACCCTCACCGTGAAGCGCGCCAGTAGCCCTCATGGTGAGGCGCGCCAGCAGCCCTCACGATGAGGCGCGCCAGCAGCCCTCACGGTGAGGCGCGCCAGTAGCCCTCATGGTGAGCCTGTCGAACCACGAGGGCGCTAGGCTCGACACAGCCTGTCCCGCAGATCTGGACGCTGTGCCATTGCCTGCACGCCGGGCCCGAGGCAAGTTGCCCTGACATGCATGAGGGGCACTGAAGATGCTGCGGAACTGGGTCGTCAGGTACTGGTATTCGTTTTCGACCACCGGCCTGCTGTTGGGAACGCTGTTCTTCGCGGCATCGCTGACCCCGACGCTGATCCCGCGCACCTACCTGACCCAGGGCGTGCTCTCGGGCCTTTCCGCCGCCGTCGGCTATGGCTGCGGCTTCTTCCTGCGCTGGCTGTGGCGCTACCTCGAGCTGCCTGAACTCAAGGCGCGCATCCTGGTCGGCGGCAATCTTGTTGCCGCCATCGCCTGCGGCATCGTCGGCCTGGTGTTCCTGTGGCGCGCCTCGGAATGGCAGAATTCGATTCGCGGCCTGATGCAGCTCGACCCGGTCGACACCGCCCACCCGCTGGAAGTCGGCGCCATCGCGCTCGTCACCTTCGTCGTGCTCGTGACGCTTGGCCGGCTGTTCAAGCTGACGCTGATCTTCGTCTCTGAGAAGCTGCGCCGCTTCGTGCCGACGCGCGTCTCCTATGTCATCGGCACCACCATTGCAGTGCTGCTGTTCTGGTCGGCCGCCGACGGCATCATCTTCCGCTACGGGCTGCGCGTGATGGACAGCTCGTTCCAGCGCCTCGACGCGCTGATGCCGCCGGAGACGCAGCAGCCAACCGAACCGGGCAAGACCGGCAGCACCGCTTCGCTGGTCCGCTGGCAGGATCTCGGCCGCATGGGCCGCTCCTACATCGCCACCGGCCCGACCGCAGCCGACATCGGCAAGCTCACCGGAAAACCGGCCCTGGAGCCGGTCCGCGTCTATGTCGGGCTTCAATCGGGCGACACGCCGCAGCAGCGCGCCAAGCTCGCTCTGGAGGAACTCAAGCGCGCCGGCGGCTTCGAACGCTCGACGCTGGTCATCGTCACGCCCACCGGCACCGGTTGGGTCGACGAACAGGCCCTCGACCCGATCGAGTTCCTGCACGATGGCGATGTCGCCAGCGTCGCCACCCAGTATTCCTACCTCGCCAGTTGGCTGTCGCTGCTGGTCGAGCCCGGCTACGGCGCCGAGCAGTCGCGCGCGCTGTTTTCCGAGGTCTACGGCCACTGGCGCACCCTGCCCCGCGAAACGCGCCCGAAACTCTACCTCTTCGGCCTCAGCCTCGGCGCCCTCAGCACCGAGCTGTCCAACGAACTGTTCGAGGTCCTTGGCGACCCATATCAGGGCGCCCTGCTCAGCGGCCCGCCCTTCGCCAGCCGCATCTGGCGCTCGATCACCGACGGCCGCAATCCCGGCACGCCGGCATGGCTGCCCGAGTTCCGCGACGGCTCCTATGTCCGCTTCACCGCCCAGAAGAACGCGCTCGACATTCCGGGCGCCAGCTGGGGTCCGCTGCGCCTCGTCTACCTGCAATACGCCTCGGACCCGATCGTCTTCTACGAGCCGCGTGCGCTCTACCGCGAGCCCGACTGGATGAAGACCCCGCGCGGGCCCGACGTGTCGCCCGAGCTTCGCTGGTACCCGGTCGTCACCTTCCTCCAGCTGACGCTCGACATCGCCATGGCCACCACCGCGCCCATCGGCCATGGCCACGTCTACGCTGCCGAGCACTATATCGATGCCTGGATGCAGGTTGCCGACATCGAGGGCTGGACGCCCGATGCCGTCGCCAGGCTGAAGCAGCATTTCATCGATGCCCGCAAATGACGCGAGTCAGCGGATAAGGTCGGCCGCCCTGGCGCCGAGCGCTGCGATCAGGTCGTCGGGGCGCATGCGAATCTGAAGGCCCCTCTGGCCGCCATTGAGGTAGATCTCGTCCTCCAGCGTCGCCATCTCCTCGACCGCCGTCGGCACCTGCTTGCGCTGGCCGAAGGGCGAGATGCCGCCGACCTTGTAGCCGGTCAGCCGCTCGGCATCGACCGGCTTCATCATCTGCGCCGCCTTGCCGCCGAAGGCGGCGGCGACCTTCTTCATGTTGACCTCCTGGTCGGAGGGCACCACCACGCAGGCCGGCTTGCCGTCGACCTCGACCATAAGCGTCTTGAGCACGATGCCAGGCGCAACCCCCATCGCCTCGGCCGCCTGCAGCCCGACGCGCTCGGCACCGGGATCGTAGTCATAGGTGGCGACGGTGAAGGCTATGCCCGACTTGGTCAGCGCGAGCGTGGCGGGAGTGGTCTTGGACATGCCCCGTTGTGCAACAGCGGCCCGGCCATTCGCAAGGGCTACCAAAATGGATCATGCCCTTCGGCGGTCGTCGTCTCCTTGACATACTCATACCCAACTGGCTATGTGTCGTCGCATAGCCGGATAGGTATGAGTGATGTCTGAAATTCACGACGCGATGTTCCGGGCGCTGTCCGACCCCACCCGCCGCGGGCTCTTCGAGCGCCTCTGCCGCGAAGGCGACACGACGGTCGTCGGGCTGCTCTCCGGCGCCGGCGTCTCGCAGCCGGTGGTCTCCAGGCACCTCAAGGTGCTGAAGTCCGCAGGCCTGGTGCGCGACCGGCACGAAGGCCGCTACACCTACTACAGCGCCGAGCGCGCCGCGCTCAGGACGCTGGTCGACTGGACGAGCGAGATGTCCGGTTTCTGGAACGACCGCTTCGACGATCTCGACAACCTGCTCAGGAGGATGGACCAATGACCGAAACCATGGAAACCACGCGCTCGGTCGTGGTCGAGCGCGATTTTCCCTATCCGCCCGAAAAGCTCTGGCGCGCGCTGACCCAGCCGCATCTCATCGCCGAATGGCTGATGAACAACGATTTCGCCGCCGAGGCCGGCCGCCGCTTCACGCTCTCCGCCGACTGGGGCCAGGTCGATTGCGAGGTCGAGACGGTGGAGGAGAACCGCGCGCTGGCCTATCGCTGGGACACCAAGGACCTCCGCAGCATCGTCACCTGGACGCTCGCCCCCACCGTGTCAGGCACCAGCCTGCGCATGGAACAGCGCGGCTTCACCACCGCCCAGAAATCCTACTTCCAGGGCGCCACCGTCGGCTGGCCGCGCTTCTTCGACGCGTTGGGCAACGTCGTCTCGAAGCTGGACTGACCGCGCACCCCCGCAACCACATCGAAATCCCGGAGCATTGCCATGAACTCTGTGATCCGCACCATCCACCGCTGGACGTCGCTCGTCTTCTGCCTGGCCGTCGCATCGATCTTCGCCGGCATGGCCGTCACCACCTTGCCCGAGTGGTTCTGCTACCTGCCCCTGCCGCCGCTCTTCGTGCTGATCCCGACCGGCATCTACATGTTCTTCGCGCCCTATTTCAACGGCCGGGCAAGTCCCGTGCCTGCAGCGAAGGGCAGCGCCTGATGACCGGAAAGGAATCCGCCAAGGCAAAGCTCCTGTCGGGCGGCAATCCGCAGATCGCCAAGGGTTACGGCGACGCCGTCGTCCAGTCCTACATCGATGCCATGCCCGGCTGGAAGCAGGACGTCGGCCGCCGCCTCGACGCTCTCGTCACAGACGCGGTGCCCGGCGTGGTCAAGGCGGTGAAGTGGAACTCGCCCTTCTACGGCATGGAAAAGGACATCTGGTTCCTCGGCTTCCACTGCATGACGAAATACGTCAAGGTCGCTTTCTTCAAGGGCGCGCGGCTCTCCCCGCTGCCATCAGGTACGTCGAAGCAGGCCGACGTGCGTTATCTCGACATCTACGAGGGCAAGCCGTTCGACGAGCAGCAGTTCTCCGAATGGGTCAAACAGGCAAGCGCCTTGCCCGGCGAGAAGATGTGAAGGACACCGCCCTGAACGACCGCACGGGAACTGCCATGACCGTCGCCATCCGGTCCGCTCTCGCCGCGGACAGGGATGCGCTTGGAGCACTCAAGCTGCGATCTTCGCTGGCCTGGGGCGACCATGTCGAGGAGTTGCAAGCGCTGGCGGAGGCGCGCGAGGTTCCGGCAACGCAACTGCCTCATGTCGCTGTCGCGGAAATCGCCGGGAAGATCGTCGGCTTCGTCACTGTCCTTCCGGCCGACGCTGCCACTCATGCCGAGCTTGAAGACCTCTTCGTGGCGCCCGAAGCATGGCGACAGGGCATTGGCGGCATGCTTCTCGCCGAAGCCGAACGCCGCGCCAGGGCGTTCGGCGCGCGAACGCTCGGCGTCGTTGCCGGCGAGCGCGCGCGTTCGTTCTACGAGGCGTCAGGCTTTCGATTCGTGAAGACGGTCGCGACCGATCTTGCGCCTGCCGCCAGGCTGCAAAAGGAGCTCCCCTAGCACTGGGGGCTACGGGCCGAGATCACGTCGCCACGCCCCAGGGCGACATCACCCTCTTCGCGCCGCCTCGATCTTGGCGACGTCGATCTTCTTCATGTCCATCATCACGGCAAACGCCCGCTTGGCTTCGCCGCCGCCGGCAGCCATCGCCTCGGTCAGCACGCGCGGCGTGATCTGCCAGTTGATGCCCCATTTGTCCTTGCACCAGCCGCAGGCGCTCTCCTGCCCGCCATTGCCGACGATGGCGTTCCAGTAGCGGTCCGTCTCCTCCTGGTCGTCGGTGGCGATCTGGAACGAGAAGGCCTCGTTGTGCTTGAAGGCAGGCCCGCCATTGAGGCCGATGCAGGGAATGCCGGCAACCGTGAAATCCACCGTCAGCACGTCGCCCTCCTTACCGGAGGGATAGTCGCCGGGGGCGCGATGGACCGCCCCCACCTTGCTGTCCGGAAAAACCTCGGCATAGAAGCGCGCGGCAGTCTCCGCGTCCTTGTCGTACCACAGGCAGATCGTGTTCTTGGCGATGGCCATTGCTGGTCCTCCTCGTTGAAGCCCGGTCCCGCCCGGTTGCACGCCGCCGCCGCCGCTCGCTGTCGCCGCCGGCATGCCTACCAACACAGAATGCGCCAGCGCGCCTGGCGTTCCGCCGCCGGCCCGACAGGCTACCCCAACGGCAGCCTGAACACTATGCCGGCTGCACTTCTATGGTGACATGCGACAGGTCGTGGATGTGGGCGAGCTTCGATTTGTAGCTCTCGGGCGTTGCCGGCGCACTCGACTTGAGCGCCACGATGGCCGCGTGATGGCCCGGCCCGACCTGCCAGACATGCAGGTCGGTGATCACGTCCTTGTCGGTCTGCACCGCCTGGCGGATCTCGTCGGGCAGGTCCTCGCCCGAAGGCACGTAGTCGACCAGCACGCGCCCCGCGTCGCGGATCAGCGTCCACGACCAGCGCGCGATGACCACGGCGCCGACGATGCCCATCAACGGATCGATCCACCGGAGCCCATAGATCGCGCCCATCACCAGCGCGAAGATCGCCAGCACCGATGTCAGCGCATCGGCCAGCACATGCACGTAGGCGGCACGCAGGTTGTTGTCGTGCCCATGCGCATGATCATGTCCATGCGCATGATCGTGGCCGCCATCATGCAGCAGCCAGGCGCTGGCAAGGTTCACCGCCAGCCCGACCACGGCGATGATCGCCGCCTCGCGAAAATTGATCGCCACCGGGTTCATCAGCCGGACGACGCTTTCCCAGCCGATATAGATCGCCACCATCGCCAGGATCACCGCACTGGCAAACGCCGCGAGATCGCCGACCTTGCCGGTGCCGAAGGTGAAGCGCGGATTGTGCGCCTGCCGGCGCGCGAAGACGTAGGCGAGTGCCGCGATCGCCATGGCCGCTGCATGGGTCGACATGTGCCAGCCGTCGGCCACCAGCGCCATCGAGCCGTAGATCGTGCCGGCGACGATCTCGACCACCATCATCGCAGCCGTCAGCGCGATCACGAACATCGTCCGCCGCGCATTGCGGTCGTGGCGCTCGCCCAGGAAGACGTGGCTGTGCGCCGGCTCGAACGCGTCGTGGCGATGCCCGTGCTCCTGCCCGTCATGGTCATGGCTATGGTGCCGGTCATGGGAATGGCCGTGCGGATACGGATGGTCGTGGCTCATTTCAGATAGGTCCTGATGACGTCGATCAACTCGTCGCCGCCGCGCTGGCGCTCGGCCGCGTCGGTGGGCGCGAGAACATGGTCGCGGATGTGGTCTTCCATCAGCTCGGCGGTCAGCCCGCCGACGGCGCCGCGCACCGATGCGACCAGTTGCAGCACGTCGCTGCAGCCGAGCTCGGCCTCGAGCGCGCGCTCCACCGCCTCGACCTGGCCCTTGATGCGCCGCACCCGCGCCAGAAGCTTCGATTTTTCACGGATCACATGGGACATCACCACCTCACATAATATAGGGGGGTATCCTATATTATGAAGCGGCGTTTGCAATGGCGCAAGCGTTGCCTTCCTCCCTCCCCCTTGTGGGAGGGATCGAGGGTGGGGGAAGGAGAGGCAACACCCCGCCCCGTTGACCCCGCCCGCCCTTCCCGCCACTGTCCGCCACTGGATTCGCCCTCGCGGCAACGGTGACAGGAGCGGACATGAAACTCGACGGCAAGACGGCAATCGTCACGGGCGGCGCCAAGGGCATCGGCTATGCCATTGCCGAGCGTCTCCTCGGCGAAGGCGCCCGCGTCGTCATCGCCGACATCGACCAGGAACAGGGCGACGCCGCCGAGCGCGACCTCGCCCGGCTCGGCAAGGCGCGCTTCGTTCGCGCCGATGTCGGCAAGCGCCTCGATGTTCACAACCTCGTCGCCTCTACGATCGACGCCTTCGGCGACGTGGACGTGCTGGTCAACAATGCCGGCATCGACCACCAGGCCGATTTCCTCGACGTCACCGAGGACGATTTCGATCGTGTGCTCAGGGTCAACCTCAAGGGCGCCTTCCTTGCCGGCCAGGCGGTGGCGCGCTTCATGGTCGAGAAGGTCAAGACCGGCGGCGCGCCCGGCGCCATCGTCAACATGTCCTCGGTCAATTCGGTCGTCGCCATCCCCGACCAGGTGCCCTACGCCGTGTCCAAGGGTGGCGTCGCCCAGCTCACCACCGTCATGGCGCTGGCGCTGGCGCCCTGGGGCATCCGCGTCAACGCCATCGGCCCCGGCTCGATCTCGACCGACATGCTGGCGCGCGTCAACGCCGACCCCGCGGCCAAGGCCCGCATCCTGTCGCGCACGCCGCTCGGCCGCATCGGCGAGCCCGAGGAAATCGCCGCGATCGCCGCCTTCCTCGCTTCCGACGACGCCAGCTACATCACCGGCCAGACCATCTTCGCCGACGGCGGACGGCTCGCCCTCAACTACACGGTGCCGGCCAAGGGCTGAGCCCGGTAATGCGCCCGGTGCGTCGAAATTTCGACTCAGGAAGCGCACCAGGCCGATAGCTGCAAGCCTGCCTCGCCGGCATCTCGATACACCTGCCGGCTCCTGACAGACTGCTGTCAGGAGGGCTGTGCGATACTCCTCTCGTACAAGAATTGGAGGATCAGTCATGAGCAAGTTCACCCCCGACATCTTCCGCGCGGTCAGGCATTATGCCGGCAAGATCAGGACCATTCACAACGAGATCCGCACCGAGCGATTCCTGAGCTCGCTCCCCGCCGAACTGCGCAAGGACATCGGCTGGCCCGATCGCTTCGGCTCGCGCCGCACCGACAACAGCTGACACATCCAGCGAGAAAGGACGCGACAATGACCGCCTCGAAAACCATCGGTGTTCTCTTCATCGAAGGCTACGCAGACTGGGAATACGGCATGCTTGCCGCCTCGGCGGTCGAGTGGTTCGGCGCGCGCGCCATGGCGATTTCGCCGCACGCCTCGCCGCTGACCTCGATCGCCGGCTTCCGCCTCGATGCGGTGCGCGGCGCCAAACCGGCGGAAAATGGCGATCTCGACGCGGTTGCGGTCATCGGCTCCGACGGATGGGCCGCAGCAGGCGCACCCGACGTCGCGCCGCTGCTGAAGGCGGTGGCGGCCCGCGGCGGCGTGGTCGGCGGCATCTGCGCCGGCACGCTCGCCCTCGCCCGCGCCGGCCTGTTCAAGGGCGTTGCCCACACCAGCAATGGCCGCGACTGGATCCTCGGCCATGAGCCGGCCTATGCCGGCGCTGCGAACTATCGGGATGTGCCGCATGCCGTTGCCGACGGCAACATCGTCTCGGCTCCGGGGTCGGCGCCGGGAACCTTCGCCGCGGCCTTCCTCGAGACGTTGTATCCCGAGCAGGCCGGCCAGATCGGCGAGATGCGCGCCATGTTTGCCCGCGAGCATGCCATGGTCGCGCGCGGACATGGTGACGCCTCCTGACACTATGCTGTCAGGAGGCCTGTGCGATGATAGAATGAACAGGTCCGCATACGCAGGCTTTCGGCACCATGCAGCGCCAGCGCGAAGGGTATGCCGGAACGGCTTTTGACTTTGCGCATTGTCACCGAGGCCAGGCGCCCCCACTTGGCCAAGGACAGCGCGAGACTTTGAGGGGTATTCGATGAGACGCGCCGACAGGCTGTTCCAGATCGTACAGCATCTCCGAGGTGGCCGCCTGGTCACCGCGCACAAGCTGGGCGCGTGGCTCGAGGTTTCCGAGCGCACGATCTATCGCGACATCGCCGACCTGCAATCGACGGGTGTGCCGATCGATGGCGAGGCAGGCGTAGGCTACCTCATGAGGGAAGGCTTCGACCTTCCGCCGCTGATGTTCACACGAGATGAAATCGTAGCCCTTGTTGCCGGCGCCCGCATGGTCCGCGCCTTCGGCGGCGCTGCCATGGCCCGTGCCGCCGACGAGGCCCTGGTCAAGATCGGCGCGGTCCTGCCGGACTCGGAAAAGGACCGCATCGCCCGCACCGAAATCCACACGCCGATGTGGGTCGTCTCCGACGCCGACCGCGAGGCGATCGACCTGATCGAACGCGCCGTCGAAAAGCGCCAGGTGCTCAAGCTCGATTACAATGACGAGGCCGGCCGCGGCTCGGCGCGCGATGTGCGCCCGCTCGGCCTGTGGTTCTGGGGCAAGGTCTGGACGCTGATCGCCTGGTGCGAGATGCGCAACGACTTCCGTGCCTTCCGCATTGACCGCATCGCCTCCGTTGCTTCCGCCGGCCGTAACTTCAAGCCCGAGCGCGGCAAGCTGCTGGTCGATTATTACCGCAGCGTCGAACGCAGCGAATCCTTCGGCGATCGCAATTCCCACGGCTGACGCATCCTCCCAACGTCAGCCCCTTCGAAAAGCCCGGCCGCCAGCCGGGCTTTTTTGCCATTGGGTCAACCAGCACTCAGTCGTGAAAAAGATCGGAATGGGAGCCCGTCCGCACCAAATGCAATTCGTCGCCGACAATCCGGTAGAGCAAGAGCCAATCTGGTTCGATATGAGCGGCTGAAGGGGCAAGACGAAATCAGGCCGGGCCACTTGCACGCCGCAGCGACTCCGCTCATGTGACCAGCCGGAACACCCCTGACGGCGGGAATTGCAGAATGAACATGGACATTCACGAGATCGACGGCGCCTGCCATTGCGGCACGGTCCGCCTGCGCGTCAGGCTGTCGGACGGCCTGCGCAGCGCGCGGCGCTGCACCTGTTCCTACTGCCGGATGAAGGGCGCGGTCGCCTTGTCGGCCGACCTTGGCGGCGTCGATGTCGTGGCCGGCGCGGACAGCCTCACCACCTACCAGTTCAACACCATGGCCGCGAAGCACTATTTCTGCTCGAAATGCGGCATCTACACCCATCACCAGCGTCGCTCGGACCCCAACCAGTATGGCGTCAATGCCTCGGTTCTGGAGGGTATCAGCCCGTTCGACTTCACCGAAATCCCGGTCATGGACGGCATCAACCATCCGTCCGACCGCAAGGACGGCTCGTCGGGCTCGGGCATCGCCGGCACGCTGAAATTCATCGCCGCGGAATAGACGCCGAGGCCGACGCAATCAGCGCCGGCATCCAGGCGCATCCTGAGCCTCAGTGTTGTTTGCTTGCCTTGGCCATCCAGGCACGTGCAAGAAGGCTGATGGGGCCTGCTTCGCCCAGGCGTTCGGCGAGGCGCGTCTTCAGCCTCGCCCTGTGATCCTCGGCCAGGCTCATGCAGTAACCTGGCGCCGGCCCTGCCCCCAGCGTGAACGGCTGCCAGAACGCCTCGAAATCCTCGAACCGGGTTTCGATCTCGACCGGGGCGATGACGACATCGCGCAGGCCGGCCTCATGGCACAGCGCCAGCAGCCCTTCCCGCGTGCAGAACGGAAACCGCCTGTCTTCGCCCAGTTCCGCTGCGGCCGGATCGATTTCGATGGCAGCCAGCCAGAACTGGCGGATGAAGCCGATGCCTCCGCCGGGATAGTCCCAGACATAGAACGACAGCAGGCCATCCGGCTTCATCACCCGTTGCATCTCGGCCAGCGCCGCCGGCCTGTCGGGTACGAAGTTGAGCACCAGCCCCGACGTGACGACGTCGAAGCTTGCCGGTTCCGCCGGCAGGTTCAGCGCATCCGCCACCTCGAACCGGGCGCGCTTGTCGCCGGTCGCTGCGCGGGCGTGCGCGACGAAATCGGCCGACGGGTCGATCGACAATAGCGAGCGTGGCACGGCACCCGCCAGTATGGCGGCCGTCAGCGCCCCGGTGCCACAGCCGATCTCCAGCCATGCCGCCTGATCGGGCGGCGACAGCCAGGCGACGAATTTCGCCGCCACCAGCCGGCTCCACCGGCCCATATAGTGTTCGTAGCTGTCGCCGGCGCTCCAGGCGTCGAATGCAGCGGAACCGATCATCTCGCACCTCGACGTTTCAGGCGAAGTTGCCCGCGGGCAACCATGCGCCCGGGTGGCTTGCGCGGCAAATCAAAACACCTGCCAGTTCAGCCGTCCTGGGCAAGATCCGGGCATGAAAAAAGCCCGCTTAAAGCGGGCTTTTTTAACGTTATCCCACGCCGATGGCGCAGCAGGCGAAGGAGCCTATTCCTCGTCTTCGTCGGGGGTCTTCGACTTGAGCGCTGACAGCTTGGCGAACACCGCGTTGGCGTCGAGTTCCTTGTCCTCGTCCTGGGGCGAGGCCTGCTCCGGCGTCAGGCGCTCGGTCAGCGAGGCCGGCAGCAGCGTATCGCCGGTCGGCGCCGGGGCTTCGCGGCCGCGCGAGGCGCGCTGCACTTCGATATCGAGGTCGATCTGCGAGCACAGGCCGAGCGCCACCGGATCGAGCGGCGTAAGGGTCGCCATGTTCCAGTGCTTGCGCTCGCGGATCTGCTCGATCGTCGCCTTGGTCGTGCCGACCAGGCGCGAGATCTGCGCGTCCTTCAGCTCGGGATGGTTCTTGACCAGCCAGTAGATGGCGTTCGGGCGATCCTGGCGCTTCGACAGCGGCGTGTAGCGCGGGCCCTTGCGCTTGCTCTCGGGCACGCGGACCTTGGGGTCCGACAGCTTGAGGCGGTGGTTGATGTCGGCCTCGCCCTTGGCGATCTCGGCGCGCGTCAGCTGGCCGGTCATGATCGGGTCCATGCCCTTGATGCCCTGGGCCGATTCGCCGTCGGCGATCGCCTTCACCTCGAGCGGGTGCAGCGAGCAGAACTGCGCGATCTGGTCGAACGAAAGTGCCGTGTTGTCGACCAGCCAGACGGCGGTCGCCTTGGGCATAAGCAGCGTATTGGCCATGCGATATATCCTCTTCGCTCGCCCGCGTCCCTCACGCGGGCGGTGGTTCAGACCACCAGAAAATGGGAAATTCGGCCCGTATATAGACGTATTCGCGCCCCACCGCAACGATTTTGGAACCGCCCGCCATCACGCCTTCCCGCCCGCGCAGGCATGGGAAAAAGCCCCGCCTCCTGTCTCGGGAAGCGGGGCTTCGTCATGCCGGCACTGGTGCCGGATAAGCTTACTTCAGCTGGTCGGCGACGGATTCGATCGCCTTGACGGCGCAGGCCTCGTCGAAATTGCCGCCCGGCGCGCCGCCGACGCCGATGGCGCCGATCACCGCATCGCCGGCCTTGATCGGCATGCCGCCGGCCAGCACCAGGAAGCCCTTGATGTCGACCAGCCCGGCAGCGCCCGGGTTCTTGGCGACGTTCTCGGCCATCTTGCCGGTCGGGGTGCGCGACGAGGCCGAGGTGAAGGCCTTGTCTTCGGCGGCGGCAACGGTGTGCGTGCCGGCATTGTCGGCGCGGACCAGGGCGCGCAGCACGCCGGCGCGGTCGACCACGGCGGCGGTGACGTTGTATTTTTCAGCGGCGCAGGCGGCGACGGCGGCCTGGGCGATCTCGACGGCGAGGCCCGACGAGATGTTCTTCTCGGTCAGCACCTGGGCGGAAGCCGCACCGGTGACGACGAAGAGGGCGGAAGCTGCGAGGAGGATGCTCTTGATCATGACTGGGTTCCTGTCCTGATGATGTCTCGGGAAAAAGCGTTTCGCTTGTCCGGGACCAGAACTACCCGCATCGCCGCCGCGGCAGAATCCGCGATGCCACCACCCGCCCTAGGTAGGATTACCTATCCAGCAAACGGGAAGGCCCCAGGAGGCAGCCGCCTTTTCAGCCAGCTCATGTCTCAGGAAATCAGCGCCAGCCGCACCTGCTCGGCCACCGAGCTGGTGCCCAGCTTCTCCGCGATCTTGGCCCGGTGCGCGTCGATGGTCCGGACCGACACCTCCAGCGCCGCCGCCACCTCCTTGCTCGCCCAGCCCCGCGCCACCATGTCGAGCACCTCGCGCTCGCGCTCGGTCAGCCTGGCCAGCAGCGCCCGCGCCTCGCGCTTTTCAAGCCGCGCGTCGAGGCTGGCAAAACCCTGCTGCAGCGCCTCGACCAGCACCTCGCCATCCACCGGCTTGGTCAGGAAATCCTGGATGCCGGACTTGAAGGCGCGCCGGCAGGCGGCGACGTCGCCATGCCCGGTGATCATGATCGTCGGCCAGTCGATGCCGCGCTCGGCGAGCTTCTGGTGGAGCTGCTGCCCCGACACCTCGGGCATGCGCAAGTCGACCACCAGCACGCCCGGCCGGTCCTCCTGCACATGCGCCAAGAACGTCTGCGGGTCGCCAAAGGTCTCCGCCGCGATGCCATAGGTCGAGAGCAGGAAGGCCAGCGCCTCGCGCACCGCCTCGTCGTCGTCGACAAGATAGACCTTGTGCATGCTACCTCTCCCCGGCCTGCGGCCCGCTGGCCAGCGGGCCCCCCGCCAGCGGCAAAGTCACGACGAACCGCGCCCCGCCGCCGCCGGCGTTCCCGGCCTCGATGCGCCCGTCGACCCGCTCCACCAGCGTCTGGCACAAGGACAGCCCCAGCCCCATGCCGTCGGCCTTGGTGGTGAAGAACGGCGTGAACAGCTTCGGCAGCACCTCCGCCGAAATGCCCGGGCCGTTGTCCGCGACCACGATCTTCGCCTCCGACCCCGCCGCCTTCGTCGCGATCGAAATCCGTGCGCCCGCAACCCTCGCCGCCTCCAGTGCATCGGCCGCGTTGCGGATCAGATTGTGCAGCACCTGCTCCATCTCGATGGCGTCGACCACCGCCTCCGGCGCCGGCTCGGCCAGGTCGAGCACCAGCGCGATGCCGCGCCGTTCGAGATCGGTGCGGGTCAGCGCCACCACCTCGGCGACGATGGCGTTCAGCTCCTGCCGCGCCCGTTCGGGCGCCTTGTTGGAGGCATAGTCGCGCATCCGCTTCAGCATCTCGCCGGCGCGCTTGGCCTCGCGCACATTGACATCGAGCGCCTGCGAAATCAGCGCGAGATCCGGTCTGTCGGCGCCGGCCAGACGAAGTGCCGCCTGGCTGCGGCTGAGCAGCGCCGTCAGCGGCTGCGTCAACTCATGGGCGATGCCCGACGCCAGCTCCCCCATGGCGTTGACGCGCGAGGCATGCGCCAAAAGCGTCTCCCGCTCCTGCAAAAGCGCCCGCGCCTCCGCGGCCCGCGTGGCAATCAGCGAGCGCTTCACCGCAGCTCGCTGCGACAGCCCGAAGCTCAGCGCCGCAGCCAGCAATCCCGCCACCACGGCAAAGCCCAGCAGCCGCCCCGGCGGCACCAGGACCGCCAAGGGCAACGACCGGTCCAGCGAAAGCAGCAGGCGCTGGCCCTCGCCGTCGATCACCTTCTCGAAATGCGGCGGCGTGAGCCACGAAACCCCCGACGCAAACGCCGCATCCGCGGGCAGGTGCACCAGGTCGGCGCCGTCGAGGCTGAGCCTGAGATGCGCAAAACCCGGCCGCTCCTCCGGCTCCACCAGCCTCGCCGCATCGATCATCAGCACCACGCCGAGGTCGGAAGGCTCGGGCGCCCGCTTGGCCAGCAGATAGCGCCCCTCGCCCGCGGCATAGACGCTCGGCCTGCCGCGCACCTGCGCCGCCATCTCCGGCGCCAGCGGCAACAGATCGACCCCGCCGCCCGAAGGCACCGCCACCACCTCGCGCACCCCGCCGCCCGTCTGTCCCGTGACCGCGCCGGCTCCACCGGCATCGAGCGAAACCAGCGCCAGCCAGGCGATGCGTGGATAAAAGCGCGCGATGCTCTCCATCACCTGCCGCACGGCGCCGTCCGACGCCGGCTCGGCCCCGCTCGACAGCGCGATCAGCGTGGTGAGATGCGCATCGTGCTGCGCCACGCGCTGCGAGATCAGCCGGTGCAACGTCCGCCCGGTCACCTCCAGCTCGTCCGCCATCCGCGTCCGCGACGTCTCCACCGACACGGCCACGAACGCCACGAGCGCGGCGAGCCAGAGTGCGAGGCCGATGAGGCGGGGTTTGGCGAGAGGTGAGGTCACGTGGGGTCAGTTATGTCGCAGAACTCGGCGCCACCATAGTCGAGGACCCGTTGGAAGGAAACGGAGCGCCTGAGCCGCCCGGCTCAAAGCTGCCAGGCCGACGAACTCGACAAGCAGGTTTGCCACTGTGCCACTAGAGATGAAAATCACCGGACGATTCCGGTTGGTAGACCACCCTTTCGATCAGGATGCGTCGCGTACGGTCCGTGACCCTCCAGTCGATGGCATCGCCTTCCTGATAGCCCAGGATCGCGGCGCCGACGTCGGAGAGGACCGACAGTTTTCCGGAGCGTTCGTCGGCGTCCTGCGGATAGACAAGAGCCACTTCCTTCTGTTCATCGTCGAGTTGCAGCACGACCCTGGAGTTCATCGTCACGACGTCGCGCGCGACATGCTGGGGATCGACGACGATGGCTCTCTCGATCTCGTGTTCAAGCTCGACGATTGCCGCCCCTTGCTCGAATTCGATCAGGCCCTGGAGCCGTGCCTTGTCGATCTCCGTGACGTAGATGTCGGCAGATTTTGCCATGGCGCCTTCGCGCAGCAGCTGGAGATACCGGCCAGAGGTCATGGACAGGGAATTGAGCGTTGGCGTTTCGAGCTTGAGAAGAAAGCCGCAGCGTTCAAAACCCTTCAGCGAGCGCGTATTGTCCGGGTGAATCTTGGCGACGACGCTCCCGGCGCGCATCTCGAGGAAGGCGAGCTTCAAGCCTTCGCGGATGGTGCTGGCGCCAAGTCCGCGCCCCCAATTGTCATGGTCTCCGACGACCAGGACGATTTCACACTCGGCGCCTGTCTTGACCAGGCGGACGAAGCCGACCGGGACATCGTTTCGGTCGTAGGCCATGAAGAAGCGGCCGCCCTGATTGAACAGATGTGTCAGGATCGGCATCTGAGTTCGGTCGACGGCCTGTGCGATGAAACGGGACACGCTGCGGGAATCGCTCAGGTAGCGCGTGACGCGTTCGTCTTCCAACCAGTCCATCAGGATAAGTGCGTGTGTCCGGGTGATTTCCGGACGCAACGAAACAAAAGGCTTGTTCATCTTCGCCACCTTGGCCGCAAGAATGAAAGCCTGTCACGGTCGCTGCCGTGCTGGTTCTTTCGGATCAACGTTGAAAACTACGATCTAGCAAAGATCCAGCGGTAAAGGCCAGCGGGTACATCGGTTTCTCCAAGCCGCCGGATTCAAGGTACTGGGTGCTAACTATCCGCGACGAGAAACCGCTGTCGAAACGATACATTTGATATCGTTAGGCGAGCCGATAATTTTACCTATTGCCTTGACTAGCAGCTCGAACTCCGCCTCCGTCAGACTCTTGATTTCAGGCTCTAGCTGAGTTTCTAGCCAAAGCCGTATCTGCGGCTTGAGGTCGACGTTTCCATCGCGAGTTGCCCTTACGTGCATGATCTTAGCGACAATCTTACCTGTTATTGCTCGCACTCGTCGTGACACATCATCGGGATAATTCTGCAGCTGGACGCATTCTCCTACAGCTTCTTCGACGTCATTCGAGAACCCCCCAGCGTCACTCTTCGCGAGCTGTACGAAACGCTCATTGGCCTCAGCTTGGTACGATACCGATGTCACAGTGTGCACCCAGCCCCCCGCTATTGCTGCCAGAATCCCAACACTAATCAATATGTGCTTCATCGACCACTCAATATCATCTCCGTGGACTACATAGTGGATAGACAATTATAAAAGATCGTAAACCTATTTTCCTAAAGACGATCTATTCTCAAGACTGCACTCTACGATTGCAATTCCATTGCTCATCATTATTATCAGCACCTAACCTGACTTGAAACGGAACTGGGGCTTGCACGAGTAAGCACGCGCACCCGAAGGAGATCAGCCGCCGCCTTTCCAGCGGAAAAGGTGGTTTCTAGAACGCTTCTTCGTGCAGATCTGGCCAAGTCAGGACCAAATCGTAGTCGCCGCCTCGAAACATCGTTATGATGTCCCTTCGAGCGTATGGAGTCGGCGACGATGCCGCAACTGCGAAGCCCGCCTAACTGCCCAGTTTGTGACTGAATTGCGACGGTGTGAGCAGACTGGCAGCCTTTGAAGTATTGCAATGTCGGACTGAACGAGCGCATGGGGGCGCGAAGCGGCCATTCACGGTCCTCAACTGTCACGTCTGCTTTTGCGCGAAGGCAAAGCTTGCCTGAACGTCCTGTTTGGAGGCGCCTACCGGCCGTTCAATGCCTTAGGTATGTATCGAACCAGTGCTTTCGTTCGTGAAGTGAACCCTCCCCCTGGCATGTCGCAGCTCGAACGCTTTCCGCCAGGCAATGCATGATCCCGGGGATAGCTTTTCCCCGTACCGTCACCCATTCGGGGCGCCCCAAGCCGATAACCCCTTGAAATCCCTACTCTCAGCCCGCCCACGGCATCCCTGGGTACGTGGATAGAAAAATTTTCTTTTCCACCCCCCTTCCGACCTCGCGGATAATCCCCCCATCGCCCTCAGGGAACCCGGGTCATGAACCGGATGCCTGGGGAGGGCGACGGCGTCCGGGCTGGCAGGGGAGACGGTGCCCCTGCTGGGTGATGAGCCCCCAAGCCCGGGCCTCTGCGGCGGCTGACGGTGAAAGCCGAGGCGTCTGAGCGGGGCAAGAGCGCTGGCGGACGCATGGCTGCGCGTCACGCAGTCCTATCGCAGAAGACGCAAGGCCATGCGTCCGGTTCCCAACCTCGCTTCATTGCGCGGGATATGTCCGCACGCCCGCATTCCCCCAACCACCCTGCCCGCGCCGAAAAAAGCCCGCGCGGCCAACCGGAGACATCGCCATGTCGAGGAAACGCAAGCAAGAGATCGAACTCATCGACCCGCCGCTGCCGGGCTACGGCCACTTTCCCTTCCTGATGCACAACACACTGGTGCTCGCCGTCAGCATCGCCGCCACCATGGAGGGCGCGCACCACAAATGCACGCGCCGCGAATGCCGCAATTTCGGCCGCTGCCGCGCCTCGCCGACCGACCTGCGCCGCGCCGCCTTCTGCCCGGTCCCGCTCAGCCGCGAGGCCGACCGCCGCATCGAAGGCATGTTCCTGTTCCTCCTGCGCCTCGCCCATGGCTGGCGGTGAGGAAGCCGAGAGACGCATGGCGAACGCGCCTCAGTAGCCCTCATGGTGAGCCTGTCGAACCACGAGGGCGCCTGGCAGCTTGTCCTGTCCCAAAACCCCATGGTTCGACAGGCTCACCATGAGGTTTTGGGAGCCCCCGTCACCCCACGTCCAGCACGATCTTGCCGATGTGCTCACCCTCTTCCATGCGCTCATGCGCGCGCCAGGCTTCCCTGAGCGGGAAGATCATGTCCATCACCGGCGCCACCCGGCGGGTGGCGAGCAGCGGCCACACCTGGGCTTCGAGTGCTGCGGCGATCCCCGCCTTGAACTCGGTGGTGCGCGGCCTGAGCGTCGAGCCGGTATGGGTCAGGCGCTTGACCATCAGCTTCGAGAAATCGGCGCTCGCCACAGCACCCCCTTGCGTCGCGATCTGCACGATGCGGCCGTCGACCGCCGCAGCCTGGTAGTTGCGGCCGACATAGTCGCCGCCGACCATGTCGAGGATGACGTTGGCGCCCTTGCCGTCGGTGGCGTCCTTCACCGCCGCAACGAAGTCTTCGTCCTTGTAGTTGATAGCCAGGTCGGCCCCGAGCTTGAGGCAGGCGGCGCACTTGTCCTCGGAACCTGCGGTGGCGATGACATAGGCGCCGAAGGCCGAGGCGAGTTGGATCGCGGTGGTGCCGATGCCCGACGAGCCGCCATGGACCAGCAGCGTCTCGCCGGCCTTGAGCGCGCCGCGCTCGAACACGTTGTGCCAGACGGTGAAGAAGGTTTCGGGCACCGCCGCAGCCTCGGTGAAGGTGAAGCCCGCGGGCACGGGCAGTGCATTGGATTCATGCACCCTGACATACTCGGCATAGCCGCCGCCCGGCGTCAGCGCGCAGACCGCGTCGCCGATGCGGAAGCGCGCAGCACCCTCGCCGCGTGCCGCCACCTCGCCCGACACCTCGAGCCCGGGCAGGTCGGATGCCCCGGGCGGCGCGGGGTAGGCGCCCTTGCGCTGCTGGACGTCGGGCCGGTTGACGCCCGCCGCATGCACCCGGATCAGGATCTCGCCGGCGCCCGGCTCGGGCAGATCGCGCTTTTCCGCCTTGAGCACGCGCGGTCCTCCCGGCTGGCTGATCGCCACCGCGAGCATCTTGGCAGGAAGCTTGGCAACATGGGCCATGTCTTTCGGTCTCCGCTGGTCCGGTGCGCCCGGACTTTACATGTCGTTGACCGCACTATGTATTCTGATTGGCAAATCAGGCAAACGCCTGTCTACGATGGAGGAGAGCGAGATGGCGCTGTTCGACGACGAGCCGAAGAAGAAAAAAGCCGTCCACGAGATCGGCCAGGACCTGTCGCTGCTGTCGGTCGGCGAGCTCGACGAGCGCATCCTGGCCCTGCGCGCCGAGATAAGCCGGCTCGAGGCCGAGCTGACGGTCAAGGGTTCGACGAAATCGGCCGCCGAGGCGCTGTTCAGGCGCGGCTGACATCTGGCCGTCGCCGAAAAGCCCCAAAGGGGCGGTCATCACGACTTGGCGCTCTCTTTGATTCTGGTGGGACAGTTCGATGCTCGCAACCTACAGGCCGATCCTCTCGCTGCTTCGCGGCACCGCCTTCCTGCTCGCCGCGTCGGGCCTGCACGGCCTCTTGCTTCCGCTGCGCGGCCAGGAAGAAGGCTTTTCCACCACAGCACTTGGCCTGATGGGCACCGCCTGGGCCGGCGGCTTCGTCGCCGGCTGCTATTTTGCCCCGCGCGTCGTCCGCCGCGCCGGCCATGTCCGCGCCTTCGGCACCTTTGCCGCCTCCGCCGCCATCATCGCCCTGCTCACCGGGCTGATCGTCGACGAATATGTCTGGATCCTGCTGCGCGCCTTCACCGGCTTCGCCATGGCCGGCGCCTTTATGGTCATCGAGAGCTGGCTCAACGAGCGCGCCACCAACGAGAACCGCGGCACCGTCTTCGGCCTCTACATGATGGTCACCTACGCCTCGATCATGGCCGGCCAGATGATGGTCGCCGGCGGCGACGTCACCAGCGCCTCGCTGTTCATGGTCACCGGCATCCTGTTTTGCCTGTCGCTGATCCCGACCGCGGTCTCGAGCGCCGCGCATCCCAAGCCGCTGCAGGACGTGTCGCTCGACATCAAGGGGCTCTACGCCAATTCGCCGGTCGCCTCGGTCGCCTGCTTCCTGATCGGCGTCGCCAATGGCGACTGGGGCACGCTGGGCGCGGTCTACGGCGCGCGCGTCGGCATCTCGACGCCCGAAATCGCGCTGATGATGAGCCTGGTGGTGATCGCCGGCGCGGCGCTTCAGATCCCGATCGGCAAGATCTCCGACCGCACCGACCGCCGCTACGTGCTGATCGGCGCCTCGCTCGCCTCGGCAGTGGCGGCGCTGCTGATCTTCCTGGTGGCGCCGCGTTCCGGGCCGTTCGTCATCGCCATGACCGCCTGCTACGGCGCATTCGCCTACACGCTCTATTCGCTGGCGGTAGCCCACGCCAACGACCACGCCAAGCCCGAGGATTTCGTCAAGGTTTCCGGCGGCCTGCTGCTGCTCTACGGCTTCGGCACCATGGTCGGGCCGATGCTCGGCGCCGGCCTGATGGATGTGATGCGGCCCGAGGCGCTGTTCCTCGCCACCGCTGCGGCGCATTTCGCCCTGGCCGGCTACACCGCACTGCGCATCAAGCGCCGCGCGCCGGTTCCGATCGAGGATCGCGAAGCCTTCAAGACCCAGCCGGCCGACCGCTCCGCGACACCCGAATCGCTGCGGCTCGACCCGCGCCAGAAGGCCGAACCGGAAACCCAGGACGTGCCCTGACGGCCCGGCCTGGAACGCCGCGGGCAACACGCCCGCATCCGCGACCAACAGTTGAGATTCCTGCAATGTTGCGGCACAAAGAAGCCATGACAGCTGACGACTCCTTCCTGGCGATATCGGACGCCAACCGGCGCCATCTGCTGGAGGAATTGCGTCGCGGCCCCAAGACGGTGGGCGAACTCGCCGCCGGCCTGCCGGTCTCGCGGCCGGCCGTGTCGCAGCACCTCAAGGTGCTGCTTGATGCCGGGCTGGTCAGCGCCCGCGCCGAAGGCACGCGCCGTGTCTACGCGGTCAGTGCTGCCGGTTTCAGGAAGCTCAATATCTGGCTTGACCAGTTCTGGGACGCTTGAAGCGGAACGCCAAGCCTGGCACCGGTTCACGTTCCGGGGCGGACCTGATCGCTGCCGACGCTGAATCGACGCAGGATGCGACCGATCAATCGCCCTGTCCCGGCGGCGATGTTGATTCGCCGCCGGCTGTCTGGCCCGTGCCGAAAAAGTGGGCCATGCGTTGAGATCGCGATCGTGGGCTAGTGCTGGGTCGGGTCCACTCTCAGCTTTTCAATCTCGTCCTTGAGAGCCAGCTTGCGACGCTTCAGCGCTACGATTTGCAGGTCGTCCATGGATGGATGGTTCATTGCTTCGTCGAGCTGACGCTCGACGTCGCCATGTTTGCGCTGAAGTTCTTCAAGATGGGAAGCAAGAGACATGATTGGTTCTCCCTTTCATGGTTTTCCTCGATGCACCGCACAAGCGTGCCCACCGCAGACGGCGCTCTGTGACGGAACCATGACACTCTGCCACCCCCGATCTGCGATGTCGAATAAAGTGTGGTAGCATTTCCCGGCCGCGTGAAATGTGATAAGGGCATCGCGCCGGTGACAAGGAGTCGCCGACCCCGCCTTAGGAGCGCCCCGGGTGCGCCAGTGAGTTTGCAGACGGTAGACATGTCGGAACAGGAACAAGCCGAGGTTCGTCTCGAGTTTGCACGCTTGAAGCAGGACCATGCCGATTTTGACGCGGCAATCAACGCGATGATCGCGATGGGCTGCGATCCGTTGCAGATCCAGCGTATGAAGAAGAAGAAGCTGGTCCTCAAGGACAAGATCGCCCAGATAGAAGACCGGATCATCCCGGATATCATTGCCTGAAACTCCGGGCTGTGGCTGCCGGCGTTTGGTTGCGATTGCTCCGCATTTCCGCTAAGCGCTGCCTATCAAGCAAGGGGTGCCGCGCGTGAGCAAGGACAGGGTCGACGTCGCCATCATCATGGGCAGCCAGTCTGACTGGGCGACCATGCGCCATGCCGCCGAGTTGCTCGACGTGCTGGCCGTTCCCTACGAGGCGCGGATCGTGTCGGCTCATCGCACTCCCGATCGCCTCTACGAATTCGCCAAGGGCGCCAAGGCAGCCGGTTTCCGCGTCATCATCGCCGGCGCCGGCGGTGCTGCCCATCTCCCCGGAATGACGGCAGCCATGACCTCGTTGCCGGTGTTCGGCGTACCGGTCGAATCGAAGGCGCTGTCGGGGCAGGATTCGCTGCTCTCCATCGTCCAGATGCCGGCCGGCATTCCGGTCGGCACGCTTGCCATCGGCAAGGCCGGAGCCGCCAACGCGGCGCTTCTGGCGGCAGCCGTCCTTGCCCTTTCCGACGACGCCCTGGCGACGCGACTCGAAGAGTGGCGCGCCGCACAGACCGCCAGGGTCGCCGAACAGCCGACGGACGACGCGTGACCGCCCCCCTCCCCCTCGGTTCCACCATCGGCATCATCGGCGGCGGCCAGCTCGGCCGCATGCTGGCCATGTCCGCCGCCCGTCTGGGCTATCGGACCGTGGTGCTCGAGCCGCAGGCCGATTGCCCGGCGGCGCAGGTTGCCAACCGCCAGATCGTCGCCGCCTATGACGATCCCGCCGCCCTCGACGAACTCGCCCGCGAAAGCGCGGTCGTCACCTACGAGTTCGAGAACGTGCCCGTCGTGGCCGCCGAGCACCTGGCAAAGACGGTCTCAGTCTTTCCGCCGGCAAGGGCGCTCGAAGCGGCGCAGGACCGGCTGGTCGAAAAGACCTTCCTGAACGGCATCGGAATATCCACAGCCCGCTTCATGCCTGTGGAAAACGACCAGGATCTTGCCGCTGCGCTGCAGGCATTCGACGGCAGCGGAATCCTGAAGACGCGCCGCATGGGCTATGACGGCAAAGGCCAGATGGTCTTCCGCAACATGACCACGGGCGGCTTCGACGGCGCCTGCGCCTCGCTCGGCAACGTGCCGCTGATCCTCGAATCCTTCGTGCCGTTCGAGCGCGAAATCTCGGTCATCGCGGCGCGCGGCACCGACGGTAGCATCGCCGCCTTCGACCCCGCCGAAAACGTGCACGGCAACGGCATCCTGGCCAGTTCGACGGTGCCAGCCGCCATCCACGACGCAACGGCGGAAGCCGCGCGCGAAGCGGCACGGAAAATCCTCGCCGCACTGGATTACGTCGGCGTCATCGGCGTCGAGTTCTTCGTGCTGGCCGACGGCTCGCTGCTGGCCAACGAAATGGCCCCGCGCGTGCACAATTCCGGCCACTGGACCGAGGCCGCCTGCGTCGTCTCCCAGTTCGAGCAGCATATCCGCGCCGTTGCCGGCCTGCCGCTCGGCGATGCCAACCGCCATTCCGACTGCGTCATGGAAAACCTGATCGGCGACGACATCGCCAGGGTCCCGGCCCTGCTGGCCGAGCCGAACGTCGCCGTCCACCTCTACGGCAAGGCAGAGGCCCGCCCCGGCCGCAAGATGGGCCATTTCACGCGGCTCTTGCCAAGCCGCTGACCCGGCAACCTTGCCTTACCGGCCTGGCACCGGGCAACTCAGGTCGCCCTCCTCGCATTTGAGATAGGCGCCAAGCTGGGCGACGCGCGCGTCGGTCAGGCCCTGCAGGCAGCCGGCATGTATCATCGGATAGATCGACCCGCCCTCGACGCCGGAGGATGCAAACTTGCATTCGGCGTCGCGGAAGGCGATCCAGCCGCGCTGCGAATCCAACAGCAGCTTGCGAGCGTCGGCATTGTCGGACAGGCGCTTCATGACGTCGCCATAGGCAGCGTTGAGCTTGGCGTCGGAGGCCGCATAGTCCGAGGCGGCACAGACGTTCATCCCGGCCTGGGTCTGGTCGTTGCGGTCGCATTCCGCGGCAAATGCCGCAGAGGCGACCATCGAGCTTGCCATTGATAAGAAGAGAATCGAGTACCGCATCCACCCCTCCGCTGCCTGGACGAGCGAGAGGATTCCAGCGCCGCCGGCCGCTGGCAAGCCCCGGGCGAAGACGCCATGCGAACGAAGCCGACAAAAAGCCGATCAAACCGCCGCGCGACGCCCGCCTGCGGTTGACTGGCAAAGACTCCTCGTCTAAGAGCCTCTCACACGAATTGGGCGCGCTCTTTTGGCGCGCTTTTAGTTTCGGCCCGTTGATGGGCCCATCCGACGGGTTAGTGACATGAAGATCAAGAATTCGCTCAAGGCGCTCAAGGCTCGCCATCGTGACTGCCAGCTGGTTCGTCGCAAGGGCCGCATCTACGTCATCAACAAGACCGCCCCGCGCTACAAGGCTCGCCAGGGCTGATTGTTGACCGGCCGCTCGCGGCCCGGAGCATCACGGCAATTTCAGTTTGACGTTCCCATGCGGGGGTCTAGAATCTCCGCATGCGGAACGTTTTTGCCTTTTTTGCCCTAGCCTTACTGGCGACAACCCAGCCGCAGCAGGCATTTGCCGAGAACACCGGCAATACAATTGTCGCCAAGGCCGACAACCAGCTCGACACGCTGTTTTCCGATCTCAAGCGCGAGCGCAACGAAAAGGCTGCCGAGCGCCTTGCCAGCCGCATCTGGGAAGCCTGGTACAAGTCGGGCAGCGCCTCGGTCGACCTGATGATGCAATGGGCGCAGCAGGCGGTCGAGGCCAAGAAGTTCGACGTCGCGCTCGATTTCCTCGACCAGGTGGTGACGCTGCAGCCCACCTACGCCGAAGGCTGGAACCGGCGCGCCACCGTGCACTTCCTGATGCAGAATTACCGCAAGTCGATGGCCGACATCGAACGCACGCTGGAGCTCGAGCCGCGCCATTTCGGCGCGCTGTCCGGCATGGCCCAGATCATGGCGACCACCGGCCGCAACGAACTGGCGCTGCAAGCCTGGCAACGCGTCCTCGACATCTACCCGATGCTACGCAACGCCCAGAACGAGGTGTCGCGGCTTTCGGAAGAACTTGCCGGCGAAGGCATTTGAGAAAGGGAGTAGTGAGTAGTGAGTAGTGAGTAGTGAGTAGTGAGGGCGTGCAGCCGGAGCGGCATGCGCTAGTATTCACTATTCACTATTCACTATTCACTATTCACTACTCGCTACTCGCTACTCGCTACTCGCTGTTCGCTACTCGCCTGCCGTCCCCCTCACCCGCCCGGCCACATGAACATCCTCACCATTATCCTGGCACTGCTGCTGGCGCTGGTTGTCGCGCTTGCCGGCGCGACCCGCGTCGCGTCGTGGCTGATCGAGCGGCGAAATCCGCCTGTCGGAAGCTTCGTCGATGTCAATGGCGCCGCCATCCATTACGTGCATGTGCCGGCACCTGCCGGCGGCGACCTGCCGCCGCTGGTCTTCATCCATGGCGCCAGCGCCAACCTGAAGGACCAGATGCTGCCGCTGGCACCCCAGTTCGAAGGTCGCGCCGAGATGCTGTTCCTCGACCGTCCCGGCCATGGCTGGTCTGGCCGCGGCCCCGGCAACAACGAAACGCAGGAAGGCCAGGCGGCGACCGTCGCAGGCTTGATGGACCGCCTCGGCATCAAGGACGCCATCATCGTCGGCCACTCCTTTGGCGGCTCGATAGCAGCGACCTTTGCCCTGGAGCACGCGGAAAAGACTCGCGGCTTGCTGTTCCTGTCGGCGGCAACTCACCCCTGGCCGGGCGGCGGCACCTCCTGGTACTACAGCCTGAGCGCCTTGCCGGTGGTCGGACGCGCCTTCGCGGAAACCGTTGCGGCGCCTGCCGGGCTCATGCGTATCGCCGCCGCGACCACCTGTGTCTTCTCGCCCAACAAGGTGCCGGACCTCTATGTCGACGACGCCGCGATCAAGCTGGTGCTGCGGCCGTCGGCATTCCGGGCCAATGCCATCGACGTCGAGGGGCTGTACCGCCACGTGCTGGCGGCCGCGCCGCGCTATGCCACGATCGACGCGCCGACCGTGGTGATCTCCGGCGACCACGACACGGTCGTCTATGAGGAGATCCATTCGGTCGGGCTGGCGCGCGACATTGCCGGTGCCGAGCTGGTGTGGGTGAAGAACCTCGGCCACAAGCCGGACTGGGTGGCCCCTGAACTGGTGGTGTCGGCCGTCGAAAAACTGGCCGGCCAGCCGCGCGACCTGCAGGCATTGGCACGCACGGTCGAAGCCCGCATCGCCGGCAACGATTTCGGGACGGGTGTCTGCGTGGATGAGAAGGCGCCCGTGAGTAGTGAGTAGTGAGTAGTGAGTAGTGAGTAGTGAGTAGTGAGTAGTGAGTAGTGAGAGCAGGGCCTTGCTCGCGCAACGCGCGCAACACCCTATTCACTACTCACTATTCGCTATTTTCTCAGCGGCTGCCTTTGCCCTCGGGGCCGACATAGGCAATGCGCAGCATGTTGGTCGAGCCCGGCGTCCTGAGCGGCACGCCGGCGGTGATGATGACGCGGTCGCCGCCGGCGGCGAAACCCTCGTTGAAGGCGACCTTGCAGGCGCGGTCGACCATGTCGTCGAGATCGACGGCATCCGGCGAGACGACGCAATGCGTGCCCCACAGCATCGACAGGCGGCGTGCCGTGGCCAGGATCGGCGACAGCGCGATGATCGGCACCTGTGGCCGCTCGCGCGCGGCGCGCAGGCCGGTGGTGCCCGAAGCGGTGTAGGTGACGATCGCCGACAGCTTCAGCGTCTCGGCGATTTCACGCGCTGCAAGCGAGATCGCGTCGGCACCAGTCGCCTCCGGCTGCGAACGCTGGGCGTTTATGATGCCGGGATAGGTCGGGTCCTTCTCGACCTGCTGGGCGATGCGGTTCATCGTCGCCACCGACTCGACCGGATATTGCCCGGCAGCCGATTCGGCCGACAGCATGATCGCGTCGGCACCTTCGAAGACGGCGGTGGCCACGTCGGAGACCTCGGCGCGCGTCGGCACCGGCGCGGTGATCATCGATTCCAGCATCTGGGTGGCGACCACCACCGGCTTGCCGGCGCGGCGCGCGGCACGGGTGATCTGCTTCTGGATGCCGGGAACCGATTCGATCGGCATCTCGACGCCGAGATCGCCGCGGGCGACCATCAGCGCGTCGGACAGCTCGATGATCTCGGCGAGGCGGGCCACGGCCTGCGGCTTTTCGATCTTGGACAGCAGCAGCGCGCGGCCTTGCGCGATCTTGCGCGCTTCGGCGAGATCTTCGGGACGCTGGATGAACGACAGCGCGACCCAGTCGACGCCCGTCTCGAGCACGGCGTCGAGGTCCTTGCGGTCCTTCTCGGTCAGCGCGCCGACCGGCAGGTCGGTGTCGGGCAGGCTGACGCCCTTCTTGTCGGAAATCTTGTTACCGGCAACGACCGTGCAGACGATCGACTTGCCGTCGGTCTTGACCGCCCTGAGCTCGAGCTTGCCGTCGTCGATCAGCAGGCGATGGCCTTCCTGCACCGACTTGAGGATCTCGGGATGCGGCAGGTGGACGCGGGCCGAGGTGCCGAGGTCGGGATTGTCGTCGAGGGTGAAGGCCTGGCCGACGGTCAGCTCTTCCTTGCCGTTGGCGAACTTGCCGACACGCAGCTTCGGCCCCTGGAGGTCGGCGAGAATACCGATCGGGCGGCCGACCGCCTCTTCGACCGAACGGATGCGGCCGACGAGCGTGCGCATCGAATCGTGGTCGGTATGGCTCATGTTGATGCGGAAGACGTCCGCGCCCGCTTCGAAGAGTTTCCGGATCATCGCCTCGTCGGACGAGGCGGGACCGAGTGTTGCGAGTATCTTGACCTTGCGGCTGCGTCTCATTGACCGTTCGTTCCCGAGGCGGCCGTGGGGCCGCCCGTTGCGGGCTCGTCGGTGAGCTGGACCATCCAGTTCGCCTGTTCGCCCGTGTCGTATTCCTGGAAGCCGGCGCGCTGGAAGCCACGCGCTACGCAGTCGGTGACGCCGGCGACCTTGAACTCTTTTTCAGCCACGCACATGCTGATCGGGCCATCCCAGCGTCCGCCGCGCTCGGCATCTTCTGCATAGAGATAATAAAACCGCGATGACAGCGGCCCCTCGATCAGCGTCTTGCAGGTCGAGCCTTCGATGTGCCACCAGCCTTCGGTGATCCAGCCCGCCTTGGCGCGGTAGCCGATGCCGACGCCGACAAGGCTCTGGGTCGCGTTGCAGACCCTGAAGTCGGCGTGGGCCGGCGTGGCCGCGACGGCCGTAAACAGTGGAACCGAGAGAAAAAGGAAGAGCGATGCCAGGGCTGAGCGTGCGCGCGGCCTCCCGGCAAGTTCCATCCCCAAGCCCCTCTTCGACGATTTCTGCATTTCTGGAGCCCTTTTCGGCAATGTGCAGGCGCATGTCAACGCGTGGCTGCGCGCTTATCCAATCGATTTAGGTGCGCTCAGCCGCGGTGATTTGCTGCCTCATCTGGCATATTCGAAAAAAGGTTGGCAAAACAACGGCGTTAGCACATATCCCCACATCAGGGACGGGCGTGAAACTACACCCAAGCCGTGCCGAAGGACAAATTGCCGCCGATGACGCGAAACACTCTCTTTGCCCCGTTCGAAATCATCGAAGGCGATCGGCGGCAAGGCATCGTGCTCCTGTGCGACCATGCCCGGCGCGACCTGCCGCAGGAATATGGCGATCTCGGCCTGCCCAGGGAGGAATTCGACCGCCACATCGCCTACGACATCGGCGCCGAACAGGTGACCCGCAAGCTGGCCGCGATGATGGGCGCGCCGGCGGTGCTGGCCAATTTTTCGCGCCTCTTGATCGACCCCAACCGCGGCGAGGACGACCCGACGCTGATCCGCCAGCTCTATGACGGCTCGGTCATTGTGGGCAATTATCCGATTTCGGACGCGGAGCGCGCGCGCCGGCTCGACAATTTCTACCGCCCCTACCACGACGCCGTCGGCGCCATGATCGCCTCGGTGCACACGGAAACGGCGAGCGCGCCGTTCATCCTGTCCGTGCACTCCTTCACGCCGGTCATGCAGGGCCGCGCCCGGCCCTGGCACGCCGGCGTGCTGTGGGACATGGACCACCGCGCCGCCTGGCCGCTGATCGAGATGCTGGCCGAGGACAAGGCGCTGGTCGTCGGCGACAACGAGCCCTATGACGGCGCGCTGCGCGGCGACACCATGTACAAGCACTGCATCGTCAACGGCTTTGCCCATGCGCTGATCGAGATCAGGCAGGACCTGATCGGCGACGACGCCGGAACCACCGCCTGGGCCGAACGGCTGGCGCCGATCATTGACGCCATCAACCGGCGCCCCGATATACATGAAGTGAAGCAATTCGGCTCGCGCACCGGGCCGCTGTGATGGAGGACCAGATGGCCGAACTCAGCGACGACCAGAAGCGCGACTTCGAGGCCGCGGCCTTCCGCCGGCTGCTCCGGCACCTGAGCGAGCGTTCCGACGTGCAGAACATCGACATGATGAACCTCGCCGGCTTCTGCCGCAATTGCCTGTCCAACTGGTACCGCGACGCAGCCGCCGAGGCCGGCGTCGAGCTGTCCAAGGACGCCTCGCGCGAGATCGTCTACGGCATGCCTTATGCCGAATGGCAGGCCAAGCACCAGCGCGAAGCCACCGACGCGCAGAAGGCCGCCTTCGAGGCCAGTCGTCCCCGGGATCACTGACCGAGGATTCCGCAGGGTCGCGTCAGCTGCGCTCCCGCGCACCCTTGACCCTCCCCGCATCATCAGGCATCGAAACCGCCGAAATTCCCTTGGCGCGCCGAGTCGCGCTCGTCCCAGTCACAATTTGCGGAGTGCCAGATGGCAGACGACATCACCGAGACCAGCCAGACCGTTGCCGCCGGCCAGTTGCGCGCCTTCATCGAGCGCATCGAGCGGCTTGAAGAAGAAAAGAAGACGATCTCCGACGACATCAAGGACGTCTATGCCGAAGCCAAGGGCACCGGCTTCGACACCAAGGCGGTTCGCACGCTGATCCGCCTGCGCAAGCAGGACCAGGCCGAGCGTGACGAGGCCGAGGCGATCCTCGACCTGTACAAAGCCGCCCTCGGCATGGTGTGATAGCGCGCTGCCCGGCTCCAAGGCTTCGGGTGGCACCGGTCGCCGGTCAAGGGCGATGCGAGGTCATGAGCGATGACGGGTGCAGGGCAGTTCCATCCTTCCGACAATAGCGGTCCGGCGCAGGCCGGGCCGAATGGCCTGGCGGCGTTCTTTTCGCGCCGCTGGCATGGCGAGGTGCCGCTCGGCCAGCTGTTCTGGCGCGACATGGTCACCGTCGGCAGCCTGATCAACGTCGCCACGACGATCGTCGCGCTCGCCATCCTGGCAGCCAAGGCATCGGCCTTGCTGGCCGTGGCCGTCCACCTTCTGCCCCTGCCCTACAATCTTTTCCTCTATGGCAGCGTGCTGCGCACCGCCGACGTCAGCGGCGGCCACAACACCAACACCGTCAAGCTCGGCGCCACAGCGTGGATCATCCTCGCCAGCCTGCTCTAGTGCCCTGCGCGTCCCTCTGGACGCGCAGCTGCCATTTTCGGGCCGATGCGAGAGCGATCAGGCCGACGGCTCGAAGTTCAGCGCCACGCCATTGATGCAGTAGCGCAAGCCGGTCGGCGGCGGACCGTCGGGAAAGACGTGGCCGAGATGGCTGCCGCAATTGGCGCAATGCACCTCGGTGCGCGTCATGCCGTAGCTGCGGTCGACGGTGTTTTCGACCGAACCCTCGACCGGATCGTTGAAGCTCGGCCAGCCGGTGCCGCTTTCGAACTTGAGCTTGGATTCGAACAAGGGCTGATCGCAGCCGGCGCAGGTGAATGTACCGGCGCGTTTCTCATGCAGAAGGGCGCAGCTGCCCGGCCGCTCGGTGCCGTGGTGGCGCATCACCTGGTATTGCTCGGGTGTCAACATCGCGCGCCACTCGGCGTCGGTGCGGGTGACGGGGTAGGTCTTGGCGTCCATTCAGGGGTCTCCCGGACTTGTTCTTGTTGTTCGTGGTCTTCGCATAGATAGTTACGGAAGGTGCTGCCTGACAGGGCATCACTTCGCGGTGAACGGTACTCAATGCTTTCGCGACAGCTGCCTGGTCGCCGCCTCGAGCCCGGCCAGCGTCAGCGGGTACATGCGGCTGGCAAAGATCTCCGAGATCATCTTGATCGAACTGGTGTAGCCCCAGTGCTTTTCCTGCGTCGGGTTGATCCAGACGGCGTTGGGCCACTGGTCGAGCACGCGGCGCAACCACACCGCGCCCGGCTCGGGGTTCCAGTGCTCGACCGAACCGCCGGCATAGGCGATCTCGTAGGGACTCATCGAGGCGTCGCCGACGAAGATGACCTTGTAGTCGTGGCCGTATTTGTGAAGCACGTCGAGCGTCGGCATGACCTCGGCATGGCGGCGACGGTTGTCCTTCCACACGCCTTCGTAGAGGCAGTTGTGGAAGTAGAAATATTCGAGCTGGCGGAATTCGACCCTGGCTGCCGAAAACAGCTCCTCGACCACCTTGATGTGGTCGTCCATCGATCCGCCGACGTCGAAGAACATCAGCAGCTTGACGGCGTTGCGCCGCTCGGGCCGGGTCTTGACGTCGAGATAGCCGTGGTCGGCGGTGGCGTGAATGGTGCCCGGCAGGTCGAGCTCTTCCTCGGCGCCCTTGCGCACCCAGCGGCGCAGGCGCTTGAGCGCCACCTTAATGTTGCGCGTGCCGAGCTCGACGGAATCGTCGAAATTCCTGAATTCGCGCTTGTCCCACACCTTCACCGCGCGGCGATGGCGGCTCGTTTCCTGGCCGATGCGCACGCCTTCGGGATTGTAGCCATAGGCGCCAAAGGGCGAGGTGCCGGCTGTGCCGATCCACTTGGACCCGCCCTGGTGACGGCCCTTCTGCTCTTCCAGCCGCTGCTTCAGCGTCTCCATCAGCTTCTCGAAGCCGCCGAGCGCCTCGACCAGCCTCTTCTCCTCGTCGCTCAGCGTCTTTTCGGCCAGCCGGCGCAGCCATTCCTCGGGAATGTCGGCGACATCGACGCCGCCCTCGCCCGAGATCGCCTCGACGCCCTTGAAGTAGTGCGAAAAAACCCGGTCGAAGCGGTCGATGTGGCGCTCGTCCTTCACCAAAGCCGCGCGAGCCAGGTAATAAAAACCCTCGACGTCATAACTGACGAGGTCGGCGCCGAGCGCCTCGAGCAGCGCCAAGTACTCCCGCAGCGACACCGGAACCTTGGCCGCCTTGAGTTCGAGGAAGAAGGGTATGAGCATGGCGGGCACTTTGCTTCCGCGCGAGCCGGCAGGCAAGCCCATCAAGGCCGCGTCCAAGTGGCGCGAGCCAAGGTTCGAGTTTCGGCAAGGTTGCAACACCCAGAATCTAATTAAAGTAAAAATCTGATTCAGTCTTTTTTGGTAATTTCCCGTTAGCAATTGAAACCAGTGGGGAAGCGGGGGCGAGTCTGCCTCCGATCCGAGTTGTTCTTGCGTACGGGTACCTATGCGTTTCTCAGCGGCGTCAGCGATCGTTCTCGCCAGCCTGGCCTTGGCCGGCTGCACCTCGAGCATGGGGCTCAGCGACATCATGTCGTCTGCCCCGTCGAAGGAGACGACCGCTTCGGTCGCTCGCCCGGCGAGCCCGGTACCACAGGCGGACATCGCCGCGGCCGCGCCTTCCGTGCCGGTCCAGCAGGCCATGTCGGCCCCGATCCCGCAGGCCGGTATCCTGGTGGCGCCGCCCATGCCGGCGCAGATGGTGACCGAAGAGCCGGTGCAGGTGGCGATGGCAGCACCGCGGATCGAACTCGACAGCGTCCCGACACCCGACACCAAGCCGATCGCGCTGATCGCCCCGTCCAACCCGATGAAGGCCACGCCCTTCGCGCCCGGCCAGATCTATGGCCGCCGCTTCCGCGACGCCAAGCCGATCAATTTCGGCAAGGCGGCCTCGCCCAGGAATTTTGCCGTCCACGGCGTCGACGTCTCGCGCTGGCAGGGCGAGATCGACTGGCCGAAGCTGCGCACGCAGGGCGCCAACTTCGCCTACATCAAGGCAACCGACGGCGGCGACCATCTCGATCCGATGTTCAGGAAGAACTGGCGCGCCGCCGAGGCCGCCGGCCTGAGGCGCGGCGCCTACCATTTCTTCTACTGGTGCCGCACCGCCGGCGAGCAGGCCGACTGGTTCATCCGCAACGTACCCAAGGTCGCCGGGGCGCTGCCGCCGGTCATCGACGTCGAGTACAATGGCGAATCGAGCTGCAAGCGCCGGCTGTCGCGTGCAAAGACGATCGAGAAGATGCAGGTCTTCATGGACAAGCTGGAGCGTCACTACGGCCAGCGTCCGATCATCTACACCGCGCCCGATTTCTACCGCGACAATCTCAGGGGCGAGTTCCTGGACTACCCGTTCTGGCTGCGCGCCGTGGCCGAGCCGCCGTCCAAGGTCTATCCCGGCCGCAAGTGGGTGTTCTGGCAGTATTCGGGCTCGGGCCTGTCGCACGGCGTCGACGGCAAGATCGACCTCAACGTGTTCCGTGGCACCGAGGCCCAGTGGCATCAATGGGTGGCAAGGTCGGCGGGCTGACCGGCCCGCCGACCCGGCGCCCGACCGCTTAGAGCAGGTCGTATTCGATGAAGCCCGTCCGGCGGGCGACGCGGTCGTAGAGCTTGCGCGCCGTGGCATTGGTCTCGTGGGTCATCCAGTAGACATTGGTGACGCCGAGCTTGCCGGCTTCCTGCTTCACCGCTTCGATCAGGGCCGCACCCACGCCCTTGCCGCGCGCTGCCGGGTCGGCGAACAAATCCTGCAGGTAGCAATTGTTGGCCTCGGACCAGCCGGAGCGGTGGTAGAGGTAATGCGTCAGCCCGACCGCCTTGCCGTCGACGACGGCAATCAGCCCCTTGGGCTCGAACTCGCCGTCGGTGAACAGGCGTTTCCAGGCCAGCTCGTAGATGCTCTCGGGCAGCACGGTGTTGTAGAAATCGAGATAGGCCGTCCACAGCCGGCGCCATTCGGCATGATCGGCAAGCTGAAGCGGGCGGATGGTGATGTCGGTCATGGCTTTGCCTTCCGTGGATGAACTGGATGCGCGGCAAACTGCCTGAGTGGAACTGCGGGGCCAACGGTCCACAGGGTGGGAATGGATTGGCCGGGGGGTGGCGCGAGCCGGCAAGGTTGTGCTCCGGCGAGTACCCCCACCCCTAGCCCCTCCCCACAAGGGGGAGGGGAATCGCGAGGCGCGTCTCGCCCAAACCTCACTCCACCACCCGGTGCCGACCCGACGACCCTGTGTCGGAGGGCGCCAATCTGGTCTCCCTCCCCCTTGTGGGGAGGGGTCAGGGGTGGGGGTGCCTGCAACGCAAGACTTTCAGATCACCCCTGCCGTCTGGCCATGAACGCCAGCCGCTCGAACAGGTGCACGTCCTGCTCGTTCTTGAGCAGGGCGCCATGCAGCTTGGGCAGCGCGTTCCTGGGGTCGGCGCGCAAATCTTCCGGCGCGACGTCGTCGGCGACCAGCAGGCGGATCCAGTCGAGCGCTTCCGAGGTCGACGGCTTCTTCTTCAGCCCTGCGACGTCGCGGATCTCGTAGAACTGGGTCAGGGCCGCGCGCACCAGGTTCTGCTTGATGCCGGGATAGTGGACCTCGACGATCTTGTGCAGCGTGTCGACGTCGGGGAAGCGGATGTAGTGGAAGAAGCAGCGCCGCAGGAAGGCGTCGGGCAGTTCCTTCTCGTTGTTGGAGGTGATGATGACGATCGGGCGCACCTTGGCGCCGATCGTCTCGCCGGTCTCGTAGACGAAGAACTCCATGCGATCGAGTTCCTGCAGCAGGTCGTTGGGAAACTCGATGTCGGCCTTGTCGATCTCGTCGATCAGGAGCACGACCTTCCTGTCGGCGGCGAAGGCGTCCCACAGCTTGCCGCGCTTGATGTAGTTCTTGATGTCGTTGAAGCGGCCGTCGCCGAGCTGGCTGTCGCGCAGGCGCGACACAGCATCATATTCGTAGAGGCCCTGCTGCGCCTTGGTGGTGGACTTGACGTTCCACTCGATCATCTCGAGGCCGAGGCCGGCCGCCACCTGGCGCGCAAGCTCGGTCTTGCCGGTGCCCGGCTCGCCCTTGACCAAAAGCGGCCGCTCCAGCGCGATCGCCGCATTGACCGCCACCATCAGATCCTTGTCGGCGACATAGGCCGACGTTCCTTCAAACCGCATGCGAAGCTCCAATCTTTCGCCGGAGACACTAGGGAGGTGCGGGCGGTGGGGCAAGCGCAGCATCCCGCCTCGCAAATATCATTGCGCCGGCGGCGCATGGCCATGGCGCATCGCCGCCACAGCGCCTATATTGGCGGGGACGGTCTGCGCCTCGCGGCAGGAGAGCAATATTCCCCGGGGCCTTAACGATCCTTAGGGAGCTGTCCCTGGGAGGACCCGTGGGTTCTTCCATACGGCGCCCACCTACTTTGTAGGTCTCCGGGATCGACTTCTTCACCGGTTGCGTGGATCGTCACCCTCCCCATCCAGATAGAACCTGCCTACCCAGGCCCGAAAAGCGGCGACTTGTGCGTTGCCGTGGCCGCAGCCGGTGTGCCAAACACCTGTGACGACAGGAGAATGGGGCGACCACCGGCATGACTTCCCACCGCGAGATCAAGAAGCAGTTGCGCAAGGAAGCGCTGGCCCGCCGCGACAGGCTCGACGAGTTCTGGCGCATCGAGGCTTCGCTGGAGATGGCCGAGACCGCCCGCGACAACATCCGGTTCGAGCCCGGCACGATCGTTTCCGGCTTCTGGCCAATGCGCTCGGAGGTCGACGTGCGGCCAATGATGTTTGCGCTGCGCGAGCATGGCGCGCGGCTCTGCCTGCCGGCGATCCTCGACAAGCACACCATCGTCTTCCGCGAACTTGTGCGCGGTGCGCCGATGGTCGACATGGGCTTTGGCACGGTCGGGCCGCATGCGGAGGCCGAGGTGCTCGACCCCAGCATCATGCTGGTGCCGCTGGCCGCCTTCGACGGGCGCGGCCACCGCATCGGCTATGGCGCGGGATATTACGACCGGGCCATCGCCAAGCTGCAGGACAAGGGCATCGAGCCGAGGCTGATCGGCATCGCCTTCGACTGCCAGCAGGTCGAGCGCGTTCCCGACGAGAACCACGACGTCATCATCCCCGAAATACTGACCGAAAGCGGGTTGCGCAGATTCGTCTCTGAATTGTAGATGATTTCATGAGACTTCTTTTTCTGGGCGACATGGTTGGCAAGGCGGGCCGCACGGCAGTGTGGGAGCAATTGCCCGGCCTTATTTCGGATTTCCGGCTCGATTTCGTCATCGTCAACGGCGAGAACGCCGCCGGCGGCTTCGGCATCACCGAAGAAATCTTCCGCGAAACCATCAATGCCGGCGCCGACGTCGTGACCACCGGCAACCACGTCTGGGACCAGCGCGAGGCGCTGGCCTTTGCGCCGCGCGAGGACCGCTTCCTGCGCCCGGCGAACTTTCCCAAGGGCACGCCCGGCCGCGGCTCGGGCCTCTACATCGCCAAGAACAGCGCCCGCGTGCTGGTGTCGAACATCATGGGCCGGGTGTTCATGCATCCCGAGCTCGACGATCCGTTTCAGGCCGGCGAGCGCGAACTGTCCGCCTGTCCGCTTGGCGAGCAGGCCGATGCGGTGGTGGTCGACTTCCATGCCGAGGCGACCAGCGAGAAGATGTGCTTCGCCCATTTCGTCGACGGCCGCGCCAGCCTCGTCGTCGGCACGCACACGCACCAGCCGACCGCCGACCACCAGATCCTCAACGGCGGCACCGCCTACCTGACCGACGCCGGTATGTGCGGCGACTACGACTCCTCGCTCGGCATGGACAAGGAGGAGCCGCTCAACCGCTTCCTCTCCAAGGTGCCGAAGGGTCGCTTCGAGGCTGCCAACGGCCCGGCCACCATCTGCGGCGTCGGCGTCGACATTTCCGACCGCACCGGCCTGGCCGAGCGGATCGCGCCGCTGCGCCGCGGCCCCCGTCTCGAAGAAACCGTTCCTTCCTTCTGGTCCTGACATTGACGAGGGGCCGGTGGATGCATACTTGCCCGCAACAAGTCAGCAAATGTTAGAGCGGCCTTCGCGCGGCCAGGTGGCACGCGCAAGGGCCGCTCCAACAATTTTCAGTTGCGCGAGAGCGGCCCACCAGCCGCTCGATTGACATTTAGAAGAACAACGGGGACACGCAGATGATCGAATTCCTGGCGCCATATTTCGCCTTCGTCAACGACCCCACCGCCTGGGTGGCGCTGTTGACCCTGATTGCGCTCGAGGTCGTGCTCGGCATCGACAACCTGATCTTCATCTCGATCCTGACCAACAAATTGCCGGTACACCAGCGCGCCAAGGCGCGGCGGCTCGGCATCGGCGCGGCACTGATCATGCGGCTGGTGCTGCTGGCCACGATTTCCTTCATCGTCGCGCTGACGGCGCCGGTGTTCAGCGCCTTCGGCCACGGCTTCTCCTGGCGCGACCTGATCCTGATCGCCGGCGGCCTGTTCCTGGTGTGGAAGGCGACCAAGGAAATCCACCACTCGGTCGATCCCGAAGACCACAAGGACGAGATGGTGTCGCGGACGCTGCAGCTCTCGATGGGTGCCGCGATCTTCCAGATCCTGGTGCTCGACCTGGTGTTCTCGATCGACTCGATCATCACTGCCGTCGGCATGACCGACGAGATCGGTATCATGTACATCGCCGTGATCGTGGCCGTGACGGTGATGCTGCTGGCGGCGACCCCGCTCGCCACCTTCATCGAGAAGAACCCGACCATCGTCATGCTGGCGCTGGGCTTCCTGCTGATGATCGGCATGACGCTGATCGCCGACGGCTTCGGCTACCATGTGCCCAAGGGCTACATCTATGCCGCCATGGGCTTCTCGGCGCTGGTCGAGGGCCTCAACATGCTGCAGCGGAATCGCCGCAGGCAACAGAACGCCGAAAAGCACTGACACCAAGCCAAACGGCGGGCCAAAAGCCCGCCGTTTTCGTTCCGCGCCAATTTCAGGCCACTGGATTCTGGGCTATGATCTGATTCTGGCGCAGCCCACGCCTCCCCCCTCCATCGGGAAAGTACAGTTCGTGCAGGGTGTCTCGATTTCCGAGCCAACTGTTCGAGCGCTTGCATAAGGAGGGGTTGCGACGACTGCTCGCGATAGGAGGTTCGCCGGATGAAACTTTCCGCACCCATACCGATGCTGAAGCGCAGGGCCAGGCTTCTCGCCAGGACCGGTCATATGCCATTGCACCAGGCGCTCGACCGCGTAGCGGCCGAGGAAGGCTTTGGCGCATGGAGCCTGCTCGCCGCAACGTCGGCGGCGACGCGGCCGGCAGGCAAGCTGTTCGCGCGGCTTGCACCCGGCGATCTGGTGCTACTCGGCGCGCGGCCGGGCCAGGGCAAGACGCTGATGGGGCTCGAGCTTGCCGTCGAGGCGATGAAGGCCGGCCGGCGCAGCAGCTTCTTCACGCTGGAATATACGGAAAAGGAGGTGCTGGACCGTTTCCGCGCCATCGGCGCCGACAGCGCGCAGTTCGGCGAGCTGTTCGACCTCGACAGTTCCGATGCCATCAGCGCCGGGCATATCGCCAGGCGCATGGCATCATCGCCGCGCGGAACCGTCGTGGTGGTCGACTACCTGCAACTGCTCGACCAGAAGCGCGAGAACCCCTCGCTGATGGATCAGGTGCGCATGCTGAGGTCGCTGGCACGCGACAGGGGACTGATCGTCGTCATGATCTCGCAGATCGACCGCTCCTATGATCCGTCGTCGAAATCGGTGCCGGACCTGGACGATGTCAGGCTACCCAATCCGCTCGACCTCAAGCTGTTCGACAAGGCGTGCTTCCTGAGCAACGGCGAGATGCGGTTTCACGCGGCCTGACGAGATCGGGCGGCGACGGGCAATCCCCGCCGCCCGAGACGCTGCCGCCATGCTCACCAGGCGTCGGGTTCGCGCACCATGTGCACGATGTTGGCCGGGTTCATGATCCAACCGCCGCGGAAGCTGTCGCCCAGCGGTTCGATCGGGTCGCAGCGCACCGCGCCCGCATCGCCGAGTTGCCTGAGCGTGCCGGCAAAATCTGGCGTGAACAGTTCCAGCCAGACCTCGGCCTGGCTCATGGTCGGCGCCTCATCGATCCACAGCTGGTTGGGGCCAAGCTTGAAGCCGACGGCCGGCGCCTTCTCCGGAATGCCCTCCAGGCCGACCACGTCGCGGTAAAAGGCAATCGTCGCCTGGTATTGATGGCTAGGCACCTTCATGGCGATGTTGATGCCCCCTTCGATCCTTGCACCCATTGTCTCGCTCCTCACTTGCGTTCGCTGGTCGTCGGCAGTTCGCCGCGCATCTCGGAGGGATAAAAACCCTCGCGCAGGTTGATGCCGTATTCGAGCCAGGCCTTCATCGCCGACAGCATCTCGGCCCAGCCCTCGCAATTGCCGTAGGACGCCTTGCGGCCGACCTGATCCTCGACCCAGCCCGATTCGCCGATGGTGACAAAGGTCGAGCCGTCCTCCAGCACCTCGAAGCCCATCTCGATCCTGGTCTTGTAGGCCGGCTGGCCCTCGGCCACCTCGGCGTCCCAGCGCAACACAATGCGCTTGTCTTGCTCGATCTCCTCGACCTCGACCGGCACCGAGCCCCACCAGGTGACCGTCGTGCCGGCGACCAGCGGCGCGCTGGCGCCGCGGATGGTGGTGAAATAGGCACTGAGCTTCGTCGGATTGACGACCGCGTCGAACACCTCATGGACGGGCTTGGCTATGCGCCCCGAAACCTTGAAACCAAGGGACATTATGATCTCCTCTGCTTGCATCTGGCGATAATGTGTTATAAAAACATAACATGTCAACCGATTCGAAAGACGATAATGTTTTCAAGGCCCTGGCTCATCCTCGCCGGCGCCTGATGCTCGATTGCCTGAAGGATGGGCCGCTTACCACGGGCACGCTGTGCGAACGCTTCGACGACATGGACCGCTGCACCGTGATGCAGCATCTGAAGGTTCTGGAGGAGGCGGAACTGGTGGTGGCGCGGCGCGAGGGGCGCGAGCGCTGGAACCACCTCAATTCGATGCCGATCAAGCTGATCCACGACCGTTGGATCAGCGGATATGCCGGCCACGCAATGAGCATTCTCGACCGGCTGAAGCAGAACCTCGAAGGTTGAGGCGTTCCTCAGCCTTGCAAGGGATGCCGCAAGCTAGGCAACCTTCGCCTTGCGCGCCTCGATGGCGGCGCCATGCGCCTTGCCCCAGTTGGCGAGCGGAACGAGGGCATCGTCTAGCGATTGCCCGAGCGACGTCGCCGAGTATTCGACCCGCGGCGGCACTTCGTGAAACACCTCGCGGTGGACCAGACCATCGGCCTCCATTTCGCGCAGCTGCTGGATCAGCATCTTCTCGCTGATATCGGGCACCAGGCGCTTCAACTCGCCGAAACGGCGCGGTTCGGTGTGCACGAGCCACAGGATCAGCGCCTTCCATTTGCCGCCGATGACCTGGAATGCGGGGCCGAGGCCGCAACTTTCTGGCTGCGTCTTTGCCATGGAATTCCTCAATTCTTACTTTGAAGTCAGTACCTTACAAAATTGTAGGTACTTGTTGGAATGAAAGCAATGCATAGGTTCTGCGGCACGCCGCGAATGCTTCGCGGCCCGATTTCGAAAGGACGAGAAATGGAACCTGTGCTCTTTTACGGCGTGCCCCACGGCTGCTCCTTCGGCTCGATCGTGGCCCTCGAATGGCTCGGCCAGCCCTACCGCCTGCACCGCATCGACATGCTGTCGAAACGCTCCGAAGGCTTTGCCAGGGTGAGCCCGCTCGGCCAGACACCGGCGATGATCGCACCGGACGGCAAGCCGCTGACCGAAAGCCTGGCAATCCTGCACAACATCGCCGCCCGCGGCCTCGACAAGGGGCTGGGCTTCGCCCAGGGCACCAGGGAGTTCGACGACCTCAACTGGATGCTCTCCTACCTGCACACGACCCTGCATTCGGACCTCGGCTATGGCTGGAACGCCTACAAGCTGGACCAGGACGACCATGCCGGCAAGGCGTTCCTGCGCCGCCTCGCCCGCGAAAAGTCGGCCGAAGCCTATGCCTATCTGCAAGGCGTGCTCGAAGGTCGGGAGTGGCTGGCCGGCAACACCAAGACGGTGGCCGACGCCTACTTCATCGGCATCGCGCGCTGGGGCGAGGACCTCGGCCTGTTCGACATCGCCAGGGACTTCCCCGGCATCCACAGGCACATGGCCAGGCTCGAGGCCGATCCGGCAGTGATCTTTGCCCACGCCATCGAGGACGAGACGCCGCATCGATCCTCCGGCGGCTTCCGCGGGCAACTGACCGCGCAGGATCTGGACGCACGACTGGCGGCCTGACCTTGCCTTGGAGACGCTCCCCACGAATCCCATCGGGGAGCGTCCCTGCTTTGGACGCAAGTGGAGCCGGCACCGCCGGGCACGGCGAACGCCCAAACCTGCAGACTCCGATATTCAACATTCCTCATATGCGTTAAGGCGTTTTGAACCCCTTGCTGCAACCATAGGCAACAAGGGACGTCGGCAACACGTATATAGGGTCCTATGTCTGCAACTGAGGCCAAAAGCCGGCTCGCCGCTCCGAACGCGGCGCAGCGGATGCCCGGCATATTGATTGTCGGTGGCGTGGTGTTCGCCGCCGCGCTGTTTGGGATCCTCACGCGGCCGGTAGGCTTTCTCGCCAGCTTCTGGCCAGCCAACGCCATCCTGCTCGGGCTGATGGTGCACAATCCCCGCTATGCCGGCCCGGCCGGCTGGGCGGCCGCCTTCGTCGGCTATGTCATGGCGGACATGCTGACCGGTGGCGGCTGGTACATCACGGCGTGGCTGACCGCGGCGAACATGTCTTCCGCCATCACGGGCTATCTGCTGTTCCGCCTCGTCAGCGACGATGACAGGAAGCTGCAGCGTCCTGTCTCGGTGCTCTACCTCTTCGGCATCTGCTGCATGGCAGCCGTGGCCGCCGCATTTGTGGGCGGCGGGGCGGCGGGCCTGTTGTTCGACCGCACCTTCGCGGTGGGCTTCAAGCTGTGGTTCGTCACCGAACTGGTCAACACCCTGGTGATCCTGCCGGCCATACTGACATTTCCCGGCATTCGGGCGCTCTCCGTCCGCTGGCCTTCCGACGGCCTGTCGCTGGAAACGGTGTTGCATGGCGCGCCATGCCTTGCCCTGATCCTGTCGGTCGCCGCAGGCGTCCTGATCGGCGGTCCAGGCGCGCTGGCGTTCCCGATCCCCGCCCTGCTGTGGTGCGCGCTCACCTACAGCCTGTTCACCACTTCGGTGATGACCCTGCTGTTGTGCATCTGGCTGCTGATCTCGATTCCCGCCGGGCTCGTCGATCTCGCGGCACCGGCGGACCCGATCCGCTCGCTCGACTCGATCCGCCTCGGCATCGCGCTGATGGCGCTCGGGCCGCTGACGGTGGCGAGCATCAATTCCGGGCGCAGGGACCTGATCGCCAGGCTGCAGCACACCGCCAACTACGATGCGCTGACGGGCGCACTGGCGCGCGGCGCCTTCTTCGAGCGCGGGCAAACACGGCTCGACGAACTCATCCAGGGCCACGGCAACATCGCCGTGCTGATGATCGACCTCGACCACTTCAAGCGCATCAACGACGAGCATGGCCACGGCGTCGGCGACGCCGCGCTGAAAGCGTTCTTCCCGCAGGCGGCGAAGAACCTGCGTGCCGGCGACCTGTTCGGGCGATTGGGCGGCGAGGAATTTGCCGTGCTGATGCCCTCGGCGGACATGATCGAGGCGGCGGCGCTGGCCGAGCGCATCCGGCTTGCGGTCGAGGCCACCAAGCTGTCCCTGCCCTCCGGCGAAGCGCTGGAGTTCACGGTGAGCATCGGCGTTTCGGCGCACCGGGCAGACTTCGGCACCTCCATCGATGCGATGCTGGCAGCCGCCGACCAGGCGCTCTACGAAGCCAAGGCCGGCGGACGCAACCAGGTCCGCGTCCGCAACTGAAAGCCCTCAGACGCCTTCCAGAACGATGATCGTTGGCCGCGCCGGCAGCGACCTCAGCGACACCTTGAGCGAGCGGCTGGGGCGGAACTCGACGGCGAACCCATCGCCCATCATGCCGGTGAACTCGCCGATGTCGGTGGAATGGCGGTGCATCGGCAGGATCATCGAGGAATAGAGCCGGGTGGTGATCTCGGTCATCGCGTCGATCGACAGCGTCATGCCGCCGTCGATCGGCACCATCACCACATCGAGCCGCCCGATGGCGCCATAGTGCGCATCCTCCAGCCGGTGGTGCAGGTGGCCGAGATGGCCGATGCACAGACCGGCGACCTCGAAGATGAAGATCGAATTGCCATCGCGTTCCATCTCGTCGAAGCGGCGGATGTCGGTCGGCACGTTGCGGACATAGACGTCGTCGACCACCAGCGCATGCCTGGCCGGGCCTCCGTCTGGGTTCCAGCCGCGCAACACGTGTTCGACGCCCTTGTCGGGGAAATCAGTGTAATGCGTGCGGTGCGCCTTGTTCATGGTGACGATGCGCGGCAGCGGGTTCGAGCCGTAGAGGCCGCTGTAGTCGGTGGCGATGCGCACGCCGCCCGGCGTCTCGATGACATAGGTCGAGTGGCCGGCATAGGTGATGGTGACGTCGCCGTCGACGAATGTCTGCGCCGGGGTGAAGCTGGCATAGCTGGCCCTGGGCAGCGCCTGGGCAATGGCCATGCATTTGCTGGGCACCGGGTCTTCGGCGGCAGCGGCAGGCCGGGCGAGCGCAAACAAGGCGAGCAGGCAGGCGGCGAACAGGCGAAGGGGCATGGCTCTCTCGTGCGTTCGGGGCGTGGCCGCACTATCTCAGCCGAGGCAGACGGCGCGTAGTCACGTTTTCGCGAGTGCCGGAAAGCCCTGATGTCTGGACGTATTGAGCCGATTTATCTATAACGCGGCCCATTCAAACACTGCCGAAGCGACAAACAGGGGTCCCATGGCCGGCCATTCACAGTTCAAGAACATCATGCACCGCAAGGGCCGCCAGGACGCGGTGCGGTCGAAGATGTTCTCCAAGCTCGCGCGCGAAATCACCGTTGCCGCAAAGACCGGCGTGCCCGACCCGACGATGAACCCGCGCCTGCGCCTGGCGGTCCAAAACGCCAAGGCCGTGTCGATGCCCAAGGACAACATCGCGCGCGCCATCTCCAAGGCCTCGATGGGCGACGCCGAGAACTACGAAGAAGTACGCTACGAGGGTTATGGCCCAGGCGGCGTCGCGCTGATCGTCGAGGCGCTGACCGACAACCGCAACCGCACCGCCTCCAACGTGCGCGCAGCCTTCACCAAGGCCGGCGGCGCCATGGGCGAAACCGGCTCGGTGTCGTTCATGTGGGATCGCGTCGGCGAGATCGTTTATCCGGCGACTGCCGGCGACGCCGACAAGGTCATGGACGCCGCCATCGAAGCCGGCGCCGACGACGTGCAGTCGGACGAGGACGGCCACACCATCACCTGCGCTTTCGAAAACCTCGGCGAAGTCTCCAAGGCGCTCGAAGGCTCGCTCGGCGACGCCGAGTCGGTGAAGATTATCTGGAAGCCCCAGAACAACGTGCCGGTCGACGAGGACCGCGCCCAGTCGCTGATGAAGCTCGTCGGCACGCTAGAAGACGACGACGACGTCCAGAACGTCTACGCCAACTTCGAAGTCGACGAAGAAACACTGGCCAAGCTCAGCGCGGCGTAAGCAACATTGCCTTTTCGCGGCGGATCGACTTTCGCCGCGAATGGCTCGCCTCCGAGATGGAGGCCAACACCAGCAAGCCACCGCTGCTCCTCGCCGGCCGGGCCGACAGGAGCGCGCAGCAAGCCAGAGAACAACCTTCGGTCTCGGAGCTGCTCATGACCAACGACACCCTTCCCCGGATCCGCATCACCTATTGCACGCAGTGCATGTGGCTTCTCCGCGCCGGCTGGATGGCGCAGGAATTGCTCTCGACCTTCGGGCAGGAGCTCGGCGAGGTCACGCTGGTGCCGGGCACCGGCGGCATCTTCACCGTCACCTGCAACGGCGAGCTGGTCTGGGACCGCAAGCGCGACGGCGGCTTCCCCGACGCGGCGCAGCTCAAGCAGCTGGTGCGCGACCTGATCGACCCCGAGCGCGATCTCGGCCATTCCGACCGCAAGGGCCACAAGGCCAAGGACCCGGCCTGAACGACCTGGCAGAAACAGGGCCGGCCGAGGGACAGCGCCACAGATAAGTTCCATTTGCTACGCAACCAGGCAGGGGGCCGCGCCGCGTGGTGCGTTTTGCCCGGAAATTCACAGGGACGGGACAGCATTCATGACCACCAGACCGCGCATTGCAGTTCTGTTCGGCGGACGTTCCTCCGAGCACGACGTTTCCATCATGTCCGCAAGCAACGTGGTCAAGGCGATCGACGCCTCCAGCTTCGAAGTCGTGCCCATCGGCGTCGGCCGCGACGGCCGCTGGTTCCTGGCCGAACTCGGCGAGGGCGGCGCCCTGCCCGCCGTGCCGCAAGGCGGCACCGAGGTGGCGCTGGTGCCCGGCGGCAAAGGCCGGCTTGTCGCGCTGCCCAGGGGCGAAGCGCCGTTCGAGCTGCCAGCCGTCGACGTGCTGTTTCCGGTGCTGCACGGACCGTTCGGCGAGGACGGCGCGGTCCAGGGCCTCGCCGAGGTCGCCGACATTGCCTATGTCGGCTCCGGCGTGCTCGGCTCGGCCAACGCCATGGACAAGGACACGGCCAAGCGGCTGATGAAGGAGGCCGGGCTGCCGGTGGCACGCGGATTGACCGTGCATGTCGGCCAGGTGCCGAGCTTCGAGGCAGTGAAGGCCGCGCTCGGACTGCCGGTCTTCGTCAAGCCGGCGCGCCAGGGCTCGTCGGTCGGTGTCAGCAAGGCCGAGACGGCCGCGCAGCTGGAGAAGGCGCTGGCCGAGGCCTTCAAATACGACCGCAAGGTGCTGATCGAGGAGTTCGTCGACGGCCGCGAGGTCGAGTTCGCCGTGCTCGAAGCGCCCGACGGGAAACTGTCCGTCTCCGTGCCGGGCGAGATCGCGCCGGCCGCGAGCCACGGCTTCTACACCTATGAAGCCAAGTACATCGACGCCGATGGCGCCGCACTGCGCATCCCCGCCGACCTGCCGGATGATGCCACCGCCAGGCTGCAGGAAGTCGCCCGCGGCGCCTTCCTGGCGCTGGGCTGCGAAAGCATGGCGCGCGTCGACTTCTTCGTGAAGGCGGATGGCACAGCACTGGTCAACGAGGTCAACACCATCCCCGGCTTCACCAACATCAGCATGTATCCGAAGACGATGGCGGCGTCGGGCGTCGCCTATCCCGACCTCGTCGGCAGGCTGATCGCGCACGCCGTGGCGCGGTGGAAGCGCCAGGCTTGAAGCAAAAAAGGCCGGGGCTGACCCCGGCCTTTTTCTTTCAGGCCGCCCGCGCGAAGGCCATGACGAAGGATGCCAGCGACACCAGGCAGGCGACCGTGCGCACATGGTTCCACGGCAGCCATTCCTGGAGGTAGCGCGCCCACAGGGCAGCACCGTCGGCGCTGGCCGGATCGGCTGCGGCGAGCGCGTCGTTGAGCGGCACGTTGAAGACCATCGTCACCAGGAAGCAGCCCAGGACATAGGCAAGGCCGCCGGCGAGCAGCCAGGCTGAGCCCGCCTCGGTCCAGCCGATGATCGCCTTGGCGCCAAGCGCCAGGGACAGCGCGACCATTCCCATGAACACCGTCATGAACAGCGGGTTGATGATGGTGACGTTGATTGACTGCATGGCGGCGATGCCTTGCGCCGCCGGCAACCTGGCGAACGAGGCCATGATCGTGTTGGAGAAGATAAGGAACAGGCCGGCGGCAACGCCGCTGCCCAGCACGGCGGCGAAGGTGAGCGCCGAAAACAGCATGCCGGTCATTTCGCGCCTCCCCAGACACCCGATGCGGCGGCGGCCCGGGCATAGTCGCGAAAATCGCGGGCCGGGCGGCCGAGCGCCCGCTCGACGCCGGCGCACACATGTTCGTTGCGGCCGTCGAGCACCTCGGTGAACAGCATCATCAGGAGCGCCACGAGATCCGGCGGCAGCCCTTCTGCGGCCGGTCCGGTGGCGAAGTCGGTTGCCGTGATTTCGGTGAAGCGGACGCTCCTCCCGCTGGCTGCGGCAATCTCGGCCACGGCGTCGCCAAAGCTGAGCAGGCGCGGACCGGTAAGCTCGTAGAGCTGGCCGATGTGGCGGTCGTCGGTGAAGGCGGCGACTGCGGCATCGGCGATGTCGTCGGCATCGATGAAGGGTTCGCGTACCGCACCGACCGGCAGTGCGACCTCGCCTGCCAGCACCGCGTCGAGCATGAAGCTTTCGCTGAAATTCTGCATGAACCAGCTGCAGCGCAGCACGGTCCAGTCGGCACCGGCGCGCTTGACCATGTCCTCCGCCCGCTGCGCTTCGGGTTCGCCGCGGCCGGACAGGAGCACCAGCCGCTTCACGCCCATGGCGACGGCGAGGTCGGCGAATGCGCCCACGGTCGCTGCAGCGCCCGGCGCGGCGAGGTCGGGATAATAGGACACATAGACGGCGGCAGCCCCTTCGAGCGCTCTGCCCCAGGTGGCGCGGTTCTCCCAGTCGAAAGCCGGGCTGCCGCCGCGCGATGCAATGCGGACAGCAAGACCTTGCCCCGAAAGCTGGTCGGCGATCCGTCGGCCGGTCTTGCCGGTACCGCCGAGGATCAGAATGGGCCTGGTGGTCTGTTGGAACGTGTTCACTTGGGCCTCCTCTACAAACATGAGCAATCCTCACATTTGCAAATGTGATAAACCCTCATATTATTGCAGTCAAGCGGATTCGCATTCGGACGGAAAGCCATGGACGCGACGGAAGACACAACCAGCCAGGCGCTGCGCCGCGCTCCGAGCCAGAAACGCAGCCAGGAGCGCGTCGAACGCATGTTGCAGGCGGCAAGCGCCCTGATCTCGGAGGGCGGCAGCGACGCGATGCGCATGGGCGAAGTGGCCGAACGCGCCGGCGTGTCGATCGGTTCGCTCTACCAGTACTTTCCCGACAAGGGCGCCATCATCCGCACGCTGGCCGAGCGCTACAACGCCGAAGGCCGCGCCTGCATCGCCGAAGGGTTGGCCGACGTGCGCGACATGGGCGGGCTTGTCGAGGCCTTCGGCGGGCTGATCGACACCTATTACGGCATCTTCCTCGCCGAACCGGTGATGCGCGACATCTGGTCGGGCACCCAGGCCGACAAGGCGCTGCGCGACATCGACCTGCGCGACTCCAGGGCCAATGGCGCGCTGCTGGCCGAAGCATGGCGGCGCGTCGCGTCCGGCGCCAATGCCGCCGAGATCGAACGCAAGGCGTTCCTGATCATGTCGCTCGGCGAAGCGACAATGCGGCTGGCGATTTCGGTCGAGCGAGCGGAGGGCGACGCGCTGGTGGCCGACTACAAGGCGATGGCGCTGCGGGAGATCGCGGCGGTTTAGAGCGTCCTTTGTGCGTCCGAACAGACGCACAAAGGACGCTCTAAGTCTTTGACTCTGCGCATCATGCTTTCCAAAAATCGATCCCGATTCTCGGGCCGATGCGCTATCCGGGCGACGCCGACGGCCACAGTCGGCCCGGAGCGACCATAACTCAGTGGAGCGTTACGGCTGGCCTAAGTATCCGAGTTAAGAAGTCCCGGAGGATTGGCGTGACTTGGTCACGGGGAAGGCGGTGGCCCCCTTCGAGTGTGTGAAGCGTGACTGGCACACCTGCCTGTTCAAGCGCCTTTGAAAATCGTTCCGCTTGATCGACGGATGCGCGATCATCGTACTTACCATGTAGAATTAGGGTTTCCGCTTCAACGCGGTGCGAATGATGGAGTGCGGAGCGATCCGAAAAGGCCTGGTTCGTAGTGCCTGCCTCTGTCTGAATGGCCTGTTGCAAGCCCCTCGGACTGCGTTCGTAGGCTTCTCGCAGATCGTAAACGCCCCCTGTCAGGATTAGCGCCTTAGCCCTTGGACTTTGGTGGCCACCATGGCGGATGCCACAGCCCCTCGACTGTTTCCATAAAGAACTATGCGTTCGGGATCGACCGACGGCTGCTGCTTCAGAAACTCCAAGGTGGCTACAATCGCTTGCTGAGTAGTCGGGCCGCAGAAATCGGCGGGACCGTCTGATGCACCAAAACCCGGTTGCGAGACTGCAGCCGCCGTGACACCGAGACGGGATGAGAAGCGAACCAGAGACCCGTCATCGACAGCCTCTTTTCCGCCTAAGAGAAGTCCACCCTGGTTGCCATGGACGAACAGTATCGCTCCATTCTTGGCCGCAGAGGGTCGAGACTGGAACAGTTCGACGCGAGCGCCATCGCCTCGATCAATGATATGTTGAGTTACCGCCAAGATGACCCCGCCCTCCTCGAACTTACAGGTGAGAATACGGGCGGGCACATTCCAGTCAATGTACGGTGTTCGCGCTTCCAGAGGAAACACAATGACGGTTCAGGCGCAAGGCTGCCACGATCGCGAACATCGTCAGCGTCATTACCGGAATTTTGGCTGGAGTTTCTATTCTAATTCGAATGCGTAAGACGGTTTTGGTGGTGTTCGCTACCTAATATAGGGCAATTGGTGCTCCTCGCATCTTACGGCGAACTGGCAATATACAGGCAGACAGCCCCTCCTTTTTCCCTCGCCACAAAGGGAGGGAGGGCATCGGCGCCATGCCCGTCTTCATGCGGTCGCCGACGCGTAACAAAAAAACCCGCCACGAGGGCGGGTTTTTCGTATTCCGTGACGCAGGGTCGGCTTAGATGCCGAGGCCTTCGTAGCGCTTCTTGAACTTCGACAGACGGCCGCCGCGGTCGAGCAGGGTCTGCTGGCCGCCGGTCCAGGCCGGGTGCGTGGTCGGGTCGATATCGAGGTTCATCGTATCGCCTTCCTTGCCCCAGGTGGAGCGGGTCATGTATTCGGTGCCATCGGTCATGACGATCTTGATGGCGTGGTAATCGGGATGGATATCGGCTTTCATCGCTCTGTTCCTGCTGTCGCGGCGCGGCTTGCGCAGGTATCCTGCGGCGATGCGCCTCTTTCGAAAATTCGAAGCCACGGCTAGATAGGCCACGGCTTCAGAAACGGTCGGCGTGCCTATACATCAGCCGATTTCGAATCACAAGGCCGCGCAGCCGGCAAATGGGCCGCCGCCCAGAGGGAAATATCATGGCGAACACGACAACGGCCGCCAACGAAGAGCGCCGGCGTTCGCTCCGCCCGCTGAGCCGGCTTTCGCCCTATCTCTACCGCTATCCCAGGCTCGTCGTCGGCGCCATCATTTCGCTGGTTGCGGCCGCCATCACCACGCTGACCCTGCCGCTCGCCGTGCGCCGCATGATCGACCACGGCTTCTCGTCGACCGACACGACCTTCATCGCCCAGTATTTCGGCATGCTGGTGGCCATCGCCGCCCTGCTCGCCCTCGCCTCGGCCTGCCGCTACTATTTCGTCATCACGCTCGGCGAGCGCGTCGTCTCCGACATCCGGCGCGACGTCTTCACCCACGTCACCCACCTGTCGCCCGCCTTCTTCGACACGGCGATGTCGGGCGAGATCGTGTCGCGGCTCACCGCCGACACCACCCAGATCAAGGCTGCCGTCGGCGCCACCGCCTCAGTCGCGCTGCGCAACCTGATCCTCTTCTTGGGCGCCCTCGCCATGATGGTGGTGACCAGCCCGAAGCTTTCGGGCCTGGTGATCGCCGCCATCCCGCTGATCGTGCTGCCGCTCGTCGCCTTCGGCCGCTCCGTGCGCCGCAAGTCGCGCACCGCGCAGGACACGCTGGCCGACGCCACCGCCTTTGCCAGCGAGCAGATCGGCGCGATCCGCACGCTGCAGGCCTTCACCAACGAACGCCTGGTCACCGGAAAGTTCGCCGCCGCGGTCGAGACCGCCTTCACCGCAGCCCGCGCCTCGGTGCTGGCGCGCGCGGTGCTGACCTTCTTTGCCATCTTCACCATCTTCGCCTCGGTCGTGGCGGTGTTGTGGTTCGGCTCGCGCGACGTGCTCGACGGCACGCTGTCGGCGGGCACGCTCGGCCAGTTCCTGCTCTACTCGGTCTTCGCCGCCGGCGCGCTGGGCAGCCTGTCGGAAGTGTGGGGCGAACTGAGCTCCGCCGCGGGTGCCGCCGAGCGCATCACCGAGATCCTTGCGGAAGAGCCGACCGTCGCCGCGCCGGCCTCGCCCGTCGCCCTGCCCGCAAAGAGCACCGGCGCCATCGAGTTCCGCGACGTGACCTTCTCCTACCCGGTCAGGCCCGATCGCGCCGCCGTCCATGGCCTAAGCTTTACCGTCAGGCCGGGCGAAACGGTCGCCATCGTCGGGCCATCGGGCGCCGGCAAGAGCACGGTGTTTTCGCTGCTGCTGCGTTTCTACGACCCCGAAAACGGATCCGTTCTGATCGACGGCGTCGACCTCAAGAAGGCCGATCCAGAGGCGGTGCGTGCGCTCATCGCCATCGTGCCGCAAGACGTGACCGTGTTCGCCAGCACGGCGGCCGAAAACATCGGCTTCGGCCGTCCGGGGGCATCGCGGACGGAGATCGAAGCCGCGGCCAAGGCGGCCCTTGCCGACGGCTTCATTGAAAAGCTGCAGGACGGCTACGAAACGCAGGTCGGCGAACGCGGCGTGACCCTCTCGGGCGGCCAGCGCCAGCGCATCGCCATCGCCCGCGCCATCCTGCGCGACGCGCCGATCCTGCTGCTCGACGAGGCGACCTCAGCGCTCGACGCCGACAGCGAAAAGCAGGTGCAGACGGCACTCGAACACCTGATGCAGGGCCGCACCACCATCGTCATCGCCCACCGGCTGGCGACGGTGTTGAAGGCCGACCGCATCCTGGTCATGGATGGCGGCAGCATCGTCGAGGAAGGCACGCACCAGAGCCTGGTCGCCAAGGGCGGCATCTATGCGCGCCTTGCCAGGCTGCAGTTCCACGCCGGTGCCGGCGCCTTCCAGGGCGCGGCGGAGTAGTTCAAGCACCGCCCTTGGCGACTTGCTCGGCAAGATATACATTTCAGTTGTATATCTTGGAGATCGTCATGCAGGTTTCGAAATGGGGCAACAGCCTCGCCATCCGCCTGCCGGCCCAGGTGGTCGAGGCGCTCGATCTCAAGGAGGGCGACGAGATCGACATTCGCGTCGCGGGTGAACGCGCATTCGACATCGAGCGCGACCGCAGCCTTGAGCGCGCCCTCGAACGCATTCGAGCGCTGCGCAAGCCTCTGCCCAAGGGCTGGAGTTTCGACCGCGACGAGGCGAACCTGCGCTAATGGCGGCGCCAGACGAACTGCTCGACACCAACATTCTCGTCTATGCATTCACCACCGACCCGCGCTGCGCGACGGCAGAGAAGCTTTTGGCCAAGGGCTGCCTCGTCAGCGTCCAGGGGCTCAACGAATTCGGGCAGCGGAACGGTGCGGTAGCTGTGGGCGGACGAGACGGTCATCGGGGTACTCTCGTTGCTTGATCGTGTTGGCGGACATTCGGGAAAATGGCTCATGCCGTCAATGGACGGACCTGATCATGGCGGTCAGCCTCGCGCGACGTGCCTTCCAGCGTTGCGGCCCGAGAAGATGCAGCCGCCGAGGAAGGTGCCTTCGAGTGCGTTGTAGCCGTGGTAGCCGCCGCCGCCGAAGCCTGCCACCTCGCCCGCCGCATAGAGGCCAGGGATGGGTTCGCCGGTGGCGTCCAGCACCTGACCGTCAAGATTGGTGTGCAGCCCGCCCAGCGTCTTGCGGGTCAGCACGTTGAGCCGCACGGCGATCAGCGGGCCGTTGTCAGGGTCGAGGATCTTGTGCGGCCTGGCCGTTCGCACGAGGCGGTCGCCGAGATAACGCCGCGCGCCATGAATGGCGGTGACCTGGGCGTCCTTGCAGAACGGATTGTCGATCTCGCGGTCGCGCGCCACGATCTGCGCGTGCAGCCGGTCGTGGTCGATGAGGTCGTTGCCGGCGAGCGCGTTCATGCCGGCAACGAGGTCTCGCAGATCGTCGCGCACGACAAAATCCTCGCCATGCCGCTTGAAAGCTTCGACCGCCGGCGGCGCGCCCCTGGCGCGGCGGCTCTTCAGCACCTCGATCCAGCGCCCGGAGGTGAGATCGGGGTTCTGTTCGGAGCCCGACAGCGCGAACTCCTTCTTGATGATCTTCTGGGTCAGCACGAACCAGGAATAGTCGTGGCCGGTGGACAGGATGCGCCGGAGCGTGCCCAGCGTGTCGAAACCGGGCAGGAACGGCGCCTCCAGCCGCTCGCCAGCCGCGTCGAACCACAGCGACGACGGTCCCGGCAGGATGCGGATGCCATGGTTCGGCCAGATCGGATTCCAGTTGGTCACACCCTCGGTGTAGTGCCACATGCGGTCGCGGTTGATGACGGTGCCGCCGGCGGCCTCGGTGATGCCGATCATGCGGCCGTCGACATGATGCGGCACGCCCGCCACCATCTTCTTCGGCGCCGGACCGAGGCGCTCGACCGGCCATGCCTTGCGGACGAGGTCATGGTCGCCGCCGATGCCGCCCGAGGTGACGATCACCGTGCCGGCGTGGAACTCGAAATCGCCGGTCGCCGCGCGTCCGGACTGCTGGCCGCGCTCGACGGTGGAGGGTTCGAGCATGTCGCCGGCAACGCCGGTGACGGCTCCATTGGTCTTGATGAGGCGACTCGCCCGGTGCCGGAACTTCAGCGCGATGCGGCCGGCAGCCGCGTGTTCGCCGACACGGCGCAGGAAGGGCACAAGCACGCCGGGCCCGGTGCCCCAGGTGACGTGGAAGCGCGGCACCGAATTGCCGTGGCCGTGCGCGCGATCCCCGCCGCGTTCGGCCCAGCCGACGACGGGAAACCAGCGCATGCCCTGGGCATGCAGCCATGGCCGCATCTCGCCGGCGGAAAAATCGATGAAGGCTTCGGCCACCTTGCGCGGCCAGTGGTCTTCCGGCCTGTCGAACTGCGCCGAGCCCAGCCAGTCCTGCAGGGCAAGTTCGCGGCTGTCCCTGATGCGCATGCGGCGTTGCTCGGGACTGTCGACGAAGAACAGTCCGCCGAGGGACCAGAACGCCTGGCCGCCGAGCGAGTTCTCGCCCTCCTGCTCGAGGATAACAACGCGCTTGCCGGCATCGGCGAGTTCTGCCGCGGCGACGAGGCCGGCGAGCCCGCCGCCGATCACGATCGCATCCGCAAGATCCGCCACCTGCCCCTCCCAAAGTCTTTTGGTGTTGCGCGGAGTTTCGGGCAAAGGCCGGCAAGATCAAGCGGAAAGTCGCGATAGTCTGGTACCGTTGGGGCAGTTGGAAGCCCCCTCTCCGGCCGCTTCGCGGCCACCTCTCCCCCACTATGTGGGGGCGAGGAAACCAAGTCTTGCGATGCTGTGCCCTGGCGGTTGGCGATGTTTCTCCCCGGACTTGCGGAGAGAAGTCATCAGCTATGCGCCGTAGCGCTTCTTGAGGTGGCTGGTGAAATACGCCGCGTTCAATCGCTCGCCCGTGGCGCGTTCGAGCAGTTCCGGCGTCGACCAGAGCGAAGCCTGCGACCAGATCTTGTCGCGGCGCCAGTCGTTGACCGTGTCGAAGTGGCCGCGCGCGATCTCTTCGTCGACGGCGGGATGCGCCTTGACGATGGCTGCCCATTGCTGCGCCGCCATCATCGCACCCAGCGTGTAGGACGGGAAATAGCCGAAGGCGCCACCCGGCCAGTGCACGTCCTGCATCGGCCCGTCGGCGGGATTGTCGATGGTCGAGAGGCCGAGATAGTCGCGCATCTTGGCGTCCCATGCCTCGGGCAGGTCCGACACCGCCAGGCGGCCCGAGACGAGCTCCTGCTCCAGTTCGTAGCGCAGGATGACGTGCAGCGGATAGGTGACCTCGTCGGCGTCGACGCGGATCAGGCCGCGCTCGACATGATGGACGTGCGGCAGGATCTCGCCGATCGTCCAGCGCTCGCCGAGATGCTGTTCGACCAGCGGCAACGCCCAATGCCAGAAGGCAGGATTGCGGCCGAGCTGCTTTTCGACGAACAGGCTCTGGCTCTCGTGCACGGCCATGCCGCGCGCCTTGCCGAGCGGCCAGTGCGCCCATGCCTCGGGCAGGTTCTGCTCGTAGAGCGCATGGCCGGTCTCGTGCAGCACGCCCATCAGCGCCGACAGGAAGTCGGTGGTCTTGTAGCGCGTGGTGATGCGCACGTCCGACGGCACGCCGCCGCAGAACGGGTGGTGCGATACCGACAGGCTGCCGCGGGTGAGGTCGAAGCCGACGGCGCCCATCATCGCAAGGCCAAGCTCGCGCTGGCGCTCGACGGCATAGACGCCCGACAGGGCGCGCGACGGGTTTTTGGCGCGGCGCTCTTGCTGCACTGCCAGTGCTTCCGGCACGAAATCCCTGAGGAAGGCCTTGAGGTCGGTGAACACGGGCGTGATGTCGGATGTGCGGTTGCCGGGATCGTACTGCTCCATCAGCGCATCGTAGGGCGCGAGTCCGAGCGCTTCCGAGCGCAGCGTGGCCTCCTCGCGCACCAGCGTGACGATGCCTTCCAGCGCCGGCTGGAAACCGGCCCAGTCGTTCTTGGCGCGCAGGTCGCGCCACAGTTGCTCGCAGCGCAGCCGCGCCGAGGTCTGGCGTTCGACGAACTCCGACGGCAGGCAGGTCATGTTGGTGTACTGGCGGCTGAATTCCCGCAGCGCCGCAGCCTGCTCGTCATTGAGCGTTTCCGCCTCGGCAGCAGCGATCCAGTCGGCGATCTCGGGTGCGGTCGCCTGGCGGTGATGCATGCCGGCGAGCGCCGACAGCGCCTCGGCGCGCTTGGCACCGCCGCCCACCGCCATGTGGGTTGCCTCGTCGGCGCCGAGAATGGCGAGCGCGTGCTCCAGCGCTTCAAGCTTTCGGCCGAGTGCATCGAGTCTTGCGAAGGACATTGCTTTTCCCCTGTCTCAAAATCGCGGCGAGAGGATACCAAACCGTGCCTGTTCGCAAGGCTGTTCAGTTGCTCCACCACTTGCCGGTGCGGCAGCCGGCATGCTCAAGTCGTCTGGAATCGAAGGGGACGGTCATGCTTGCGAACATCCTGGTCGGGCTGGTGGCGCTGATCCACCTCTACATCGTCTATCTGGAAATGGTGCTGTGGGACACGCCGCGCGGCCACAAGGCGTTCGGCCTGAAGCCCGATTTTGCCACCGCCTCGAAGGTGCTGGCCGCCAACCAGGGGCTCTACAACGGCTTCCTTGTCGCCGGCCTGATCTGGGGCCTGTGGCTGGGCACGGCAGGCTTCCAGGTGAAAATGTTCTTCCTGCTCTGCGTCGCCGTTGCCGGCCTTTATGGCGCGGCAACCGTCAGCCGCAAGATCCTCTACATCCAGGCCGTGCCGGCAGCACTGGCGCTCGCCGCGCTGTGGATCGGCTGGTAGCCGGACGCAAAGCCAGGCGCCCCCGACCGGGGACGCCCGACAAGAGCAACAGCAGGTCAGCCGCGGAAGGCGTCCTGGCCGACCTGATCGTCCAGGCCGGAGATCCGCGCCATCAGCTGGTGGTATTCGCCCGCCGGGATCATGCCGCCGTCATGCTTAGAACCTGCGACCGCTTCCTTGCGGATCGCCGCCGCCTGCGCTGCCAGACCGCGGGCCTGTGCCGGCGTGATCAGCTTCAGCTGGCGATCGGATGCGATGCGTGCGTCGGCGTCGCGCAGATCGTTGAGTACGGCGCTGAGCTGTCCGCCGATGGCATAGGTCGTGGGCGCAGGTGCGTCGCTGTCGTCATGGTCCGACGAACGGAAATGCGGCTCATGCATCGGCGCTGCCAGGGCCGAAGCGAAAGGAGCCGAGACGAGGAATGCGGCAAGCGCCGCCTTGAGGGTCAAAGAGCGCATGATTGCGTCTCCCGAACTTGCGGGACCCGCTAGCGCGCGGCGTCCCGTCGATCGCAGCCCGTCAAGTTCCGTCGTGTCGCGACTGGACGTCATCGCCGGCGGTTCCCGGACTGCGGCTGGAGTCTAGGTTCGCGCCGCCGGGAAGCCCAATTAAGAAAAGATAATCTTGGCCCGCCACAATCGCGCGGCCAATGCCGCACCGCCGCCCCGGATGAGGCAGGCTTTTCGCACACGAAATTTTGAGACCGAGCCCGCCTGCGGACTTACCGCTCGGTGAGCTTGAGCTCGATGCGTCGATTCCTGGAGCGCGCTTCGTCGGTGCCGCTTTCGTCCAGCGGCTGGAACTCGCCGAAGCCGGCCGCGACGAGACGATTGGCCGGCACGCCACTCTCGATCAGGAACTTCACCACCGACGTCGAGCGCGCCGAGGAAAGCTCCCAGTTGTCACGGTAGCGCCCGGTGCCGGACAGCGGGATGTTGTCGGTGTGGCCGTCGACGCGCAGCACCCAGTTGATCTCCGGCGGGATTTCCTTCTGCAGCTCGAGGATGGCATCGGCGAGCTTCTTCATCTCGCCCCGGCCCGCATCGTTGATCTGCTCGGACCCCGTCGGAAACAGCACTTCCGACTGGAACACGAAACGGTCGCCGACGATGCGGATGTTTTCGCGGTCGGACAGGATCTCGCGCAGGCGGCCGAAGAAGTCGGAGCGGTAGCGGTTGAGTTCCTGCACGCGCTGGGCCAGCGCCACGTTCAGGCGACGGCCGAGATCGGCGATCTTGGTGTTGGATTCCTTGTCCCGGGTTTCCGAAGCGTTGAGCGCTTCCTCGAGCGCGCCGATCTGGCGCCGCAGGGCGGCGATCTGCTGGTTGAGCAGTTCTACCTGGCTGAGTGCGCGCTGGCTGATCTGGCGCTCGCTGTCGAGCTCGCCGGTCAGCGAACCGATCCGCGCCGTAGCCTCGGCGCCGGCGCCTGATCCCTGGGACAACAGCTGTTCGAGCCGGCTCTTTTCGCTCTCGGCGGCCGACAGCGACGCCTGGAGATCGGCCAGCGTGTCCTCAACGTCCTGCGAGTTGGACTTTTCCAGCGCCAGCAGCTGCGTCAGCTCGTTGATCTGCGAGTTGAGCCGGGTCAGCACCTCGTCCTTGCCGGAGATCTCGCGGCTGAGCAGGAACTGCGCCAGCACGAAAACCGAGAGCAGGAACATGATCGCCAGAAGCAGCGTCGACAGCGCGTCGACGAAACCCGGCCAATAGTCGATGCGGCGGTCGCCCCGCCGCCCACGCGCCAGAGCCACTTAGTGGACTCCCTCTTTCTTGAGGGCGTCGGCGATCTTTTCGAGCGTGCTGCGCATCGCCTTCTGCTCGTCGGACTGGGCCTCGACCCAGTCGCGCATGATCTGCTGTTCGCTGCGCATGTTCTTGACCAGGCCGGAGATGCCGTCGGCGAGGCTGGCCATGGCGGCGGCGATGCGCGGGTTCGACCCACCTTGCTCCTGCATGTTGCGCAGGCGCTCGCTGAGCGCCCTGATCTCGTCCGTGGAGCCGTTCTTGGCGTCGGCGACGACGATGTCGGAGGACAGGTCGGTGACGGTCGACAGCCAGTTTTCCAGTTCGGTATAGAAACGCGTCTGGGCGCGGCCGGCCTGAAGGTCGAGGAACCCCAGCACCAGCGAGCCGGACAGGCCGAACAGCGACGACGAGAACGCCGTGCCCATGCCTTGCAGCGGCGCTGCGAGCCCCGCCTTCAGCGCTTCCAGCACAGCGGCCGCATCGCCCGTGCCGGGATCGAGCGACTGGATGGTGTCGCCGATCGAACCGATGGTTTCGAGAAGGCCCCAGAACGTGCCGAGCAGGCCGAGGAAGACGAGCAGGCCAACGAGATAGCGCGAGACGTCGCGGCTTTCGTCGAGGCGGGTGGCGATCGAATCGAGCATCGTCCGCATCGAACTGGTCGAGAACGCCATCGACGACGACCGGCCGAGCATCGCCTTCATCGGCGCCAAAAGCACCGGTTCGGTGACTTCCGAGCCGGCCCGGAAGGAATTGATCCAGCGCACTTCGCGGAACAGGCGTCCGACCTGGACGAAGGCGAGGCCGATGCCGACGACGAGCACGCCGATGATCAGCCCGTTGAGCCCGGGATTGGTGACGAAGGCGTTGGAAATCTGCCGTGTCAGGATCGCCGCGATGAAGGCGACGATCGCCAGGAAGATGATCATCGTCAGCAGGAACACCTGCGGACTGGACAGGCGATGCGGATCGTAGTTGAGCACATCGGAGCCCTTGCCTACTCCGAGAGATTTCAAGAATGACATCGGCGCCCCGGTTCCAGTTCCGCGCGACCAAGGCGTCGCACATCCATCCGGACACGCAAAGGACGCTTCGCCGCTTTCAATCCACGCATGGTGCTTTCGTGAAGTTGCACCGACGCGTTAGTGGACCACGACTGTAAGCGGAAATGTGACGAAAATGAAAGACGCTTGCGCTTCGTGGCGCGCATCGTCCCGCGATCACAGCCGCGCGACCACCAGAAGGTCGATCATCGCCGCGACATGCAGGCCCGCCCCGGTGATGACGAAGCCATGCCAGAGCGCGCTCTGGAAACGCAGCCGCTGCCAGGCATAGAAGATCACGCCGCAGGAATAGACCATGCCGCCGGCAAACAGCAGCCACAGCGTCGCCGAAGGCAGCGTTGCCACCAGCGGCCGCAGGATGACGACGCCGCTCCAGCCCATGGCGAGGTAGAAGGCGATCGCCAGCCGGTCGAGCCTGCCGGGCAGGAACAGCTTGATCGCCATGCCGGCGATGGCCGCCGACCAGACGATGCCCGCCATCCAGCCGGCCGTGACATGATCGTCGAGCTGGACGAGGAACGGCGTGTAGGTGGCGGCGATCAGCAGATAGATGCCGGCATGGTCAAAGCGGCGCAGCACCCACTTGGCCGGCGAGATCGGCCACAGATTGTAGGCGCACGACACCGAAAGCACGGTCAGCAGCGCCACGACGAAAACCACGGCGGCGAGGTACTCGCCGGTGGCAGTGTAGAATGCGGAGATCGAAAGCAGCACCGAACCGGCGCCGACGGCGAGCAGGATGCCGATCGCGTGGACCACGCCGTCGGCGATGAGTTCGGCACGCGAATGGCTGTAGCGCCCGATGAAGGGCACAGCTGTCTCAGGCTTGCGGAGATTGTCCGTCATCGTTCGTCCCTGCGCCCTCCCTAATATGGGCAGGCGCAGGCACGAAGCGCAAGCAGCGCGCCGCGCGGCGGATCAGCGCGGCGTGACCGGCTTCTTCAGGGTCTTGAGAAGCGCGCGGTGGATGGTCTCGTTGCCGACGACGATCGAGCCGCCATCGAGCATGTCCTGGCCACCCTTGTCGTCGGAGACGAAGCCACCGGCCTCACGCACCAGGAGGATGCCGGCTGCGACGTCCCAGGGCGACAGCGCCGTCTCCCAGAAGCCGTCCATGCGGCCGGCAGCGACATAGGCCAGGTCGAGCGCCGCCGAGCCGAGCCGGCGGATGCCCGCGACTTCGCCCATGACGTTGCGCAGTTCGAGCAGGAAGTTGCCGTGGTGGCCGCGGCCGAGATGCGGCACGCCGCAGCCGATGACCGCATCCGAAAGCTTAGTCCGGCCCGAGACGCGCAGGCGGCGGTCATTGAGGAAGGCACCGCCACCGCGTTCGGCGGTGTAGAGCTCGTCCATCGCCGGGTTGTAGACCACCGCGGCGACGATCTGGCCCTGGCGTTCCAGCGCGATCGAAATCGAAAACACCGGAATGCCGTGCAGGAAGTTGGTGGTGCCGTCGAGCGGATCGACGATCCAGCGGTGCTGGTCGTCCTCGCCGGCGACGACGCCACGCTCTTCCATCAGGAAGCCGTAGCCCGCACGGGCCTTCGACAGCTCGGCAAACAGGATGTCTTCGGCCTTGCGGTCGGCCTGGCTGACATAGTCGCCCGGGCCCTTGAGCGAGACCTGCAGGTTCTGCACTTCGCCGAAGTCGCGAGCCAGCGAGCGGCCGGCCTTCATGGCGGCCTGCACCATGACATTTAGGATCGCTGAACGCGCCATGATCTGGAACTCTCCGTTGCCGTGCTCAATCCGCGCGGCGGACGTAGGTGATCTCGTTGGTATCGACGATGATGCGCTCGCCCGACGAGATGAAGGGCGGCACCAGAACGCGGACGCCGTTTTCGAGCACGGCCGGCTTGTAGGACGAAGCGGCCGTCTGACCCTTCACCACCGGGTCGGCCTCGGTGATCGTCAGCGCCACCTGGTCGGGCAGCGCGATGCCGATCGGGCGCTCGTCATAGAGCTCGACCGTGACCATCATGCCATCCTGCAGGAAGGCGGCACGGTCGCCGACGAAATCCTTGAGCAGTTCGAGCTGCTCGTAGCTTGCGGTGTCCATGAACACCAGCGCGTCGCCCTGTTCGTACAGGAACGAGAAGTCCTTCTGCTCGAGGCGGACCTTTTCGACCGTCTCGGCCGAGCGGAAGCGTTCGTTGAGCTTGGTGCCGTTGATGAGGTTCTTCAGCTCGACCTGGTTGTAGGCGCCGCCCTTGCCGGGCTTGACGTGATTGGTCCTGACCGCCACCCAGAGGCCGCCGTCATGCTCGATGACGTTGCCGGGACGGATTTCGTTGCCGTTGATCTTGGCCATGATTGGATTCCGGAAGAGAGGTTTGCGCCGGAAGGGGCGCTATCGGCGCCTCCAAGACCACAAAATGGCTTTTTAGGCAAGAGAAGTCGCGATTATCGCTGATCTCAGCGGATGCGGTTGGCGCGCTCCAGCGCCTGTTTCATCTCGACGTCGGTCAGGCCGCGCAGGAAGTCGTCCATCTCGGGATCGTTGAGACCGGCGCGGCGGGCATTGATGTACCACGCCCCGGCGAGGATCGGATCGGGATCGATGCCGATGCCGCCCATGTAGAACTTGGCAAGCCGGTTCTGCGCCGCGACATTGCCGCTGTCGGCGGCGAGCTTCATCCAGCCGAAGGCCGACTTCAGGTCGCGGTCGCCGCCGCGACCGTCGGCCATCCACAGGCCAAGATCGAACTGGGCGGTGTCATAGTTCTGGCGCGCCGCGCGCACGAGCATCATGCGCGCCTGCTTGTCGTCGCGCAGCTTGCCGCCGACGCCGTTGGCAAGCACCTGGGCCATCGCATATTGCGCGTCGGCAAGTCCGGTCGCCGCGGCCCGTTCGTAATAGGGCACGGCCTTCTCCAGGCCCCGGCCGCCGGGCTCGCGCTGCACCAGCATCTGGGCATAGTTGAACTGGGCGAGCCGGTTGCCGGCCTCGGCCGCCGCCTGCATCAGCGCGTTGGCAGCCTTGTCGTCGCGGGTGACGTATTTTCCGTCGAGCAGCAGCAGCGCATACTGGAACTGGGCTTCGGGAACGCCCTGCTCGGCGGCGCGCTCGTACCATTTGGCCGCCTCGGAATCGTTGCGCGCCACGCCCAGGCCGCGCGACAGGATCTCGGCGATCAGCGTCTGGGCAGCGGAGTCACCCGCTTCGGCCCGCGGCAGCGCCAGATTGTAGGCCGTCTTGTAGAGCCCGCGCTGGAAGGCGCCATAGGCCTCGTCCGAGTGCTTGCCGCCGAAACGGTTGGGATCGATGCCGTCGGGCGCCCTGGTCGCCGGATTGGCGCCGAGATCCGGCACACCGGGAGCAGCGGGAGCCGGCTGCAAGGCAGGGATCGCCTCCGGCGTCGGCGCGGGTCCGAAGCGACTGGGGTCGACGATGTCGACAGGTTTGCCAAGCGAAGGAACCGCACCCTGGTCGGACGGTGTGACCGGCGCGCTTTCGACGGCAATCGCGGGCTCGAGCCCGAAACCCAGGCACAGAAGTGCGGCAAGGAAGCGCGAACGGTCCATCGTCAACCCTCGAAATGCGGCGCCGTCTCGTCGAGCAGCGCATTGGCGCGAGCCACCGCCTCGCGCGGATCGATGCCTTCGCCGAACACCGCCGACGACAGCGCGACGAATTCCACGCCCGTCGCAGCCACCACCCCGACGGAGGCGAGGTCCGAACCGGCCATGACGATGCACGGGATCTCGATCATCTCGGCCCACCACTGGCCAAGCGAGAGATTGCGCGAATGCGGGTCGGGCTTGTTGTCGTAGCCGAACCGCCCGAAGAAGATGTAGTCGGGACGCTCCTCGCCCAGTTCGAGCGCGTCGTCGCGCGTCTTGGCGCCGCCGACGCCGACCATCATGCGCTCCTGGTAATGCTCGACGGCCTCGGCGAGATCCGCCTTCTTGCCCTCGACATGGATGCCATCGGCATGGATGCGGCCGGCGACGCGGGTGTCGCCGGCGACGACCACGGCCACGCCGGCCTCGCGTGCCGCTGCGGCAACCTTTTCGGCGAAGGCCTGGAACGACACCTCATCGGCGCCCTCGGCGGGGAGAATGAGCGAAGCGACGTCGCCACCGGCAAGTGCGGCCTCGACATCCTGCGGCGGCACCGAGGGCGGCGCAATCAGCACGATGCGGCAGCGATTGGGCGGCGTGTTTGGGTTCATGTTCATCGATCCGGTGCTTGACGCCTATGCAAGGCGATCATGTTTGCATTGGGGCATAGAACAAAGTGCCGCCGTTGAACAGGACAGGCAGCTGAACCCAAGCATATGAAAAGATTGGCGCAGCACTCGCCAACACGCTGCCGTGCGGCTATTGCGGACGCGAAAGGCGGCTGTCCATGATTTCGCTTCTGCTCGATCCGTGGTTTTACGCGGCGGCGGTGCCGGCGGTGATTCTCGTCGGCTTGTCCAAGGGCGGCTTCGGCGGTGCCGTCGGATTCGTCGGCGTGCCGCTGATGGCACTGGTGATGTCGCCGGTGCAGGCCGCCGCCATCCTCCTTCCCATCCTCATCCTGATGGACGTCGTGTCGCTGTGGAGCTGGCGCGGCGTCTTCGACCGCACGATCCTCTGGCAGATGCTGCCGGGATCGATCGTCGGCATCGGCATCGGCTGGCTGATGGCTTCGGTGGTGACCGCCGACAACGTACGCTTCATCGTCGGCGCCATCGCCTTCATCTTCGTTGCCCGCTGGATCTACACCAGCCTGCGCCACGGCGCCGACCACAAGACCGAGCCGAATGGCATCGCCGGCGCCTTCTGGGGATTGATCGCCGGCTTCACCAGCTTCGTCGCCCATGTCGGCGGTCCACCCTTCCAGGTCTACACGCTGCCGCTGCGGATGGACCCCAAGGTGCTGACCGGCACCAGCGTCATCTTCTTCGCGGTGACCAACGCCATCAAGCTGGTCCCCTATTTCGCCCTCGGACAATTCGATACCGCCAACCTCACCGCGTCGCTGGTCCTCATGCCGATTGCCCCGCTGGCGACGCTTGCCGGCGCCTGGCTCGTCAGGCGGATGCGGCCGGAAATCTTCTATCCCTTCACCTACGCCACGGTGGCAATCGTCGCGCTGAAGCTGCTTTATGACGGGATCGCCGAATTCATTTGAGGGCGAAGCAGCCAGTCTCTTATCTTGATCCGGTAGATCAGGGAGAACACCGATGGGTCGGCCATACGAGGAAAACCTCGACAAGAACCCCGCCAATCACCAGCCGCTGACGCCGCTGACCTTGCTCGAACGTGCCGCCAAGACCTTTCCCGACCATGTCGCGATCATCCATGGCGGCCAGCGCCTGACCTACCGCGATTTCTGGCGCCGCTCGCTGAAGCTCGCCTCGGCCCTTGCAGCCAAGGGCATCGGCAAGGGCGACACTGTGACGGTGATGCTGTCCAACACGCCGCCGATGCTGGAAGCGCATTTCGGCGTGCCGATGACCAAGGCCGTGCTGCATTCGCTCAACACCAGGCTCGACGCGGCGATCATCGCCTTCCAGCTCGACCATGCCGAGACCAAGCTCCTGATCGTCGACCGCGAATTCTCCGGCGTGGTCAGGGAGGCGCTGGCGCTGGCAACCGTCAAGCCGCTGGTCATCGACTATGACGATCCCGAATATCCCGCCGATGCCCCCTACCCCAAGGGCGAACCCATCGGCAGCCTCGACTACGAGGCGTTCGTTGCCTCGGGCGAAGAGACCTTTGCCTGGTCGATGCCCGACGACGAGTGGGACGCCATTTCGCTCAACTACACCTCCGGCACGACTGGCAACCCCAAGGGCGTGGTCTACCACCATCGCGGTGCCGCGCTGATGGCCTATTCCAACACCATCCATGCCAGCATGGGCAAGCACTGCGTCTATCTCTGGACGCTGCCGATGTTCCACTGCAACGGCTGGTGCTTTCCCTGGACCCTCGCGGTCCAGGCCGGCACTCATGTCTGCCTGCGCTGGGTGCGCGCCGGGCAGATGTACGCGGCAATCGCCGACCATGGCGTCACCCATCTCTGCGGCGCGCCTGTCGTCATGTCGTTGCTGATCAACACCAGGGACGAAGAAAAGCGCAGCTTTCCGCAGGCGGTGACCTTCAACACGGCAGCAGCCCCGCCACCCGAGGCGGTGCTGTCTGGCATGGCCGATGCCGGTTTCGCCGTTACCCATCTCTACGGCCTGACCGAGACCTATGGGCCGGCCGTCGTCAACGAGTGGCACGGCGAATGGGACGGGCTGGACAAGGATCCGCGCACGGCGAAGAAGGCGCGGCAGGGCGTGCGCTATGCCGCACTCGAAGGCCTGACGGTCATGAATCCCGAGACGATGGAGCGGACGCCCGACGATGGCGAGACCATCGGCGAGGTGATGTTCCGCGGCAACATCGTCATGAAGGGCTATCTCAAGAACGCGAAGGCCACCGACGAGGCCTTCGCCGGCGGCTGGTTCCATTCCGGCGACCTCGGCGTGATGCATCCCGACGGCTACATCCAGCTCAAGGATCGCTCCAAGGACATCATCATCTCGGGCGGCGAGAACATCTCGTCGATCGAGGTCGAGGACGCGCTCTACAAGCACCCGGCTGTCGCCTCCTGCGGCGTGGTCGCCCGCGCCGACGACAAGTGGGGCGAGGTGCCCGTTGCCTATGTCGAGCTGAAACCGGGCAAGGTAGCGACGGAAGCCGAGATCATCGAGCACTGCCGCGGCCTGCTTGCCCGTTTCAAGGTGCCGAAGGCGGTGATCTTCGCCGAGATCCCCAAGACATCGACCGGCAAGATCCAGAAATTCCGCCTGCGCGACATGGCCAGGGGATGACCGGAGCCCCAGCGCCCAGCGCCGTTTCGCCCGTCAGGCCGAGACGGCGGGGGCCGGCCGCAGCCCGTCGAAAGCGGCCCACAGGCCAAGGCCGAGCACGGCGGCCATGGCGAGCAGGATCGGCACGTCCGCCGCTGTCGGCTTGAGCACCATGTCGGCGACGATGACCAGCATCACCGCATAATCGAAGCGCGCCACCTTGAGGATGCGCCGGCCCTGGTCGAGAACGGCGGGCGTGACGCCCTCGCGGGCGATGAGCGCCGACATGCGGTCGGCCGACGGCTTGAACACCAATGTACCGACCAGGAAGGTCGTTGCGTAGCCGGCAAGGCCGATGACGATCCAGAGATCGCGGAAGCCGACCCAGAACCAGCACATGACGAGCCCGAGCAGGAGCGTGACCAGCGATGCCGGCATGAACAGCCGGTTGCCGAGTTCGCCGACCGAACGCATCACCTGCAGCATGCCCTGGGTGTCGCCGGCACGGTCGGCCCGCGCCGCAAGCAGCATGAGCGCGAAGCCGCCGCCGACCCAGAGCACGGCCGCCACGACATGCAGCAGCTTGACGAGAGAATACAAATCCATCTCCGAACCTTTCCAATCCGGTTTCCCGAAAACGCGGCAACCCATCTCTCTGGCGACGCTGATTTTCGGCGCGGCAAATAGCACCGGCGCTGTTTCGCCATTGTGTCGGCGCGGATCGCCGAATGTTTCGGCAGACCCGTCCGAGAGGTTGACGCATTGGCTGATCCACATGACTGCCGGGCTCCAGGCGGACGAGTTGGAGGGGTCTCTACAGCACGGGCGCCGGCCGCTGGCCGGACTGAGGCGAAAGACCCCGGAAAACTGCGGAAATTCCAATCGCCGGACATGGCGACGGTTGGGCAACGGGCCGGAAGGCATGGTATGTTTCACATGCGCCATGGGGACGGCGCGCATCCGGAACCCGGCCGCGGGGAGGCAACGGCTGGCTGATCCAGCTTCCAATGTAACGAGACCGGAAGCATGCCGTGCAGCAGCGCGGCATGCGGCGGAAACACGGCCGGTGCTAATGCGCCGGCACCGACCTGTTCGTCGTCACCAACCCATTCCCTGCGGGGGGAAAAGGCAATCGGAGCAAGGATATGCAAGGGGTAGCACGGAATTTCTTCACGCTCGCCATCGTCTATGCGCTGGCCGGCATGGCGCTCGGCCTGCACATGTCGATCAGCCAGGACCACACGCAGATGCCGGTCCACGCCCACACCATGGTGGCAGGCTGGCTGATGTCGGCGGTGTTCGCCGTCTTCTATCATCTGTTCCCCGTGGCGCGGGACAAGATGCTGGCCAAGATCCATTTCTGGCTGACGGCCATCAGCGGCATCGGACTTCTGGTCGGACTGTTCTTCCTGCTCGGCGGCAATCCCGCGATCGAGCCTGTGGTCGCGATGTCGTCGATGGGCTTCTACGCGGCGATGTTGCTGTTTGCCGTCATAGCACTTCCGGTCGTCTGGAAGTCGTGAGTCGGCGCAGCACCGGCGGGGCGTTCTCCACGGCAGGGTTGTGCCGTGTCGGCACAGTCAACGACAAATCGGCAACGTCCTTAAGCGTCCATTAAGCATTCCAGTTGTTTACTGTGCGTATCCAGTCATCTGGATTCTTACCGAGTGGTTGGAGCCACTTTGTTTGACGCCTCCCTGTTAAACTCCTGAGAGCCGCGCTTTTCCGCGGCTCTTTTTTTTCGCGCGCAGGTCCGTGGAGCGCCCTCCAAAAGCGCTCCAATCCGCCGCGTTAACCCTTTGTTAAACATGCGCTTGCGTTCGCATGAGCGGAAGCGCATTTTCATCGGGCTTGGCGTATAGGAGCGGACCGCGCAGAATCCGTCGCCAAAGACGGGCAGTACGCGGATCAGGGTTGCAGGGTAGCGATGATGAACGAGCCTTCGAGGGAAAGCGGAAATACCATCAAGCTCGCCGAAAGGCGGGTGTTTTCGCCGTCCTTCAAGCCTCTCTACAACGAGGGCATGGGGCTGGTCGAACAGGCCGCCGAGTATCTCGACGGCGCCGGACGCGTCGAGGCCAAGAAGCTGTCGCGGCTTGCCGCCACGCTTTACGCCGCCGAATCGATGCGGCTGACCACGCGACTGATGCAGATCGCATCCTGGCTTCTGCTGCAGCGGGCCGCCAACTCCGGCGAGATGACCCGCGACCAGGTCGCCTCCGAGAAATCGAAGGTACGCCTCGACACCGCTTCCGCCCATGACGACGCCGCCGGCTGGAACGAATTGCCTGCCGATTTCGTCGACCTCGTCCGCCGCTCGCTTCGCCTGCAGGCGCATGTCCGCCGCATGGACGAGGAGATCTATGGCAACGGTGCTACCGTCGTGCCAGTGCAGGCGATGCGCCGCAGCAACCCCGTCTCCGACCAGATCAGCCTGCTCAACACTGCATTCGCCCGCAACTAGGCGCCGGCACAGTCCTCGCCAATGCGGGGATCGTTGCTATTTTGTTCACATTTTTCTGGCGTCCTGCATCCGTGGAGATAGAGTTCGCGGATGAGAGAGACGATTCGCATCATTGGCATCGACCCGGGCCTTCAGCGCACTGGCTGGGGCATCATCGAATCGCTCGGCAACTCGCTGCGCTTCGTCGCCTCCGGCACGGTGCGTTCCGACAGCAAGGCGGCGCTGGCCAGCCGGCTGTGCCAGTTGCACGACGGCCTTGCCGACGTGCTCCATCGCGAGATGCCGCATGAAGCAGCGGTCGAGGCGACCTTCGTCAACAAGGACGCCACCGCCACGCTGAAGCTTGGCCAGGCCCGCGGCATCGCCATGCTGGTGCCGGCCCGCGCCGGGCTGGCGGTCGCCGAATATTCGCCCAACGCCGTCAAGAAGGCGGTGATCGGCGTCGGCCACGGCGACAAGAAGCAGATCGCCATGATGGTCAAGGTACTGTTGCCCAAGGCCGGCTTCGACACCGCCGACGCGGCCGACGCGCTGGCCATCGCCATCTGCCACGCGCACCATCGCCAGAGCCCGGCCTACCGGCTTGCAGCACTTGCCGCGCAGGCTTGATGTTCTTGACTTGTTCCATTCATGGGGACATGCCTTCCCCGTAAGAGAAGGATGATTCCATGCGCGTGACGAGCAAGGGACAGGTGACGATTCCGCGCGACCTGCGCGAAACATTCGGTATCGGCGCCAATACCGAAGTGATCTTCGGCATCGAGGGCGGCAAGATCACCATCGTACCCAAGGACGAGATCAACAGGCTGGCCGACCGCGACCGGCTGGACCGGTTCCTGGCCATTCTCGACCGCCTCGAAGGTGCTGCCGATCAGTCTGCCGGCGCCGACGAGTTGTCGGCCCTGGCGAGGGAACGGTAGCGGCGAGCCCCTGGTTCTGGCGCTGGAGCCGTTACCCGCGGCAGCGCCATGTTCTTGACTTGTTCTCTCACGACACGTAAGTAATACCAACGAGGTATTACCATGCGCGTGACGACCAAAGGCCAGGTGACCATCCCCAAGGAGATCCGCGACCGGCTTGGCATCGAGCCCGGCTCGGAGGTGGATTTCGTGACCGATCAGGAAGGTGCCCGCATCGTCCCGATCCGGCCGGCACAAACGCCCGAGGAAAGGGCGCAACAGTTCAAGCAATGGTTGGATCGTGTTGCAGGTACGGTCGATCTCGGTGGCATGACCGCTGACGACTACATGGAATGGCTGCGGGGGCCGCGTGACGATCTCGACCCTCGTTGACACCAACATCTTCATCGACGTCTTGCTGCCGGAACAACTCAGGGGCGGCTGGTCCGCGAGGCATCTCGAGGTGTGTTTCCATGCAGGCGAAATCGCGATCAACCCGATCATCTGGTCGGAACTCGCATCGCCGGTGCGCGACCAAGCAGGCCTCGAAGGCGCCCTGGCGTGGCTCAAGCCACGTCGCGAACAAATCCCATGGGACGCCGCCTTCCTCGCCGGACTGGCGCATGCGAGATACCGGCGTTCGGGTGGAACCCACGACCGCACCTTGCCCGACTTCCTCATCGGCGCGCATGCGCAGGTGGCCGGACACAGGCTGTTGACGCGCGACGCCACGCGCTACCGCAACTACTTCCCCGACCTCGACATCATCGCACCCGACACCCATCCATGACGGAACGCAGCACATGATCGGCAAATTGAAGGGCACCGTCGACGAGATCGGCGAGGACTATTGCGTGCTCGACGTCCACGGCGTCGGCTACGTCGCTTATTGCTCAGCGCGGACGCTCGCCGCCCTGCCCGGGGCCGGCGAAGCCGCGGTCCTCCATATCGAAACCTATGTCCGCGAGGACATGATCCGCCTCTACGGCTTCAAGTCCGAGCTGGAGCGCGAATGGTTCAGGCTGCTGCAAAACAACGTCCCCGGCGTCGGCGCCAAGGTGGCGCTCGCCATCCTGTCGACGCTGGCGCCGGCCGATCTGGCCAATGCCATCGCGCTGCGCGACATCGCCATGGTCAGCCGTGCGCCCGGCGTCGGCAAGAAGGTCGCCGAACGCATCGTCACCGAACTCAAGAACAAGGCGCCGGCCTTCGCCGGGGAAGCCTCGGGCACCATCGGCCTCAAGCAGGAGCTCGGCGAGGGTGTCGCCCCTGCCCCGATCGCGGATGCGGTCTCGGCGCTGGTCAATCTCGGCTATTCCCGCGACATCGCCGCCAACGCCATTGCCGCCGCCATGAAGACCGCCGGCGACGACGCCGATTCCTCCAAGCTGATCCGTTTCGGCCTGAAGGAGCTGGCGCGGTGATTGCCTTGCCCGCAGACAGGCACCATGCGAGGACGAAGGCATGAACACGCCCACCCGCCTCATCACCCCGGAAAAGCGCGGCGAAGACGCCGACAACAGCCTGCGGCCGCAGACCCTGGACGATTTCGTCGGCCAAGCGGCGGCGCGCGCCAACCTGAAGATCTTCATCGAGGCTGCCAAGGGGCGTGGCGAGGCGCTCGACCATGTGCTCTTCGTCGGCCCGCCCGGCCTCGGCAAGACGACGCTCGCCCAGATCATGGCGCGCGAGCTCGGCGTCAATTTCCGCTCGACCTCGGGCCCGGTCATCGCCAAGGCCGGCGATCTCGCGGCACTGCTCACCAATCTCGAGGAACGCGACGTGCTGTTCATCGACGAGATCCACCGGCTCAACCCGGCGGTCGAGGAAATCCTCTATCCGGCGATGGAGGACTACCAGCTCGACCTGATCATCGGCGAAGGCCCGGCGGCGCGCTCGGTCAAGATCGACCTGGCGAAATTCACGCTCGTCGCCGCCACCACCCGGCTTGGCCTGCTCACCAACCCACTGCGTGACCGCTTCGGCATCCCGACCCGGCTCAATTTCTACACGGTCGAGGAACTCGAACTGATCGTGCGCCGCGGCGCTCGCATTCTCGGTATGCCGCTCGCCGACGACGGCGCCATCGAGATCGCACGGCGCGCGCGCGGTACGCCGCGCATTGCCGGCCGTCTGCTGCGGCGTGTCCGCGATTTCGCAGCCGTCGCCGGCTCGGGTCCGGTCGACCGCCGCATTGCCGACGAGGCACTGTCGCGGCTCGAGGTCGATGCGCTCGGCCTCGACCAACTCGACCGGCGCTACCTGTCGATGATCGCGACGAATTTCGGTGGCGGCCCGGTCGGCATCGAGACCATCGCCGCCGGCCTGTCCGAGCCGCGCGACGCCATCGAGGACATCATCGAGCCCTATTTGATCCAGCAGGGCTTCATCCAGCGCACGCCGCGTGGCCGCATGCTGACGGCGAATGCCTGGAAACACCTTGGCCTCGACGTGCCGAGGGAGCTGTCCGTGCAGCAGATCAACCTGTTCCAGGAAGAGGATTGACACATGCTCGGCTATCGCCCGGGAGTGATAGCCGACATCGTCCGGTTGCACGCCGAATATTACGCCCGGGAATGGGGCTTCGGCTTGCTCTTCGAAGCCAAGGTCGCCGGCGAGTTGTCGGCCTTCCTGCGCGACTTCAGGCAAGGCCAGGATTTCTTCGCCGCCGAATACGCCGACGATGGCAGCCTGCTGGGCACGATCAGCATCGAAGCGTCCACGCCAGTCGAGCCGCTGGCGCATCTGCGCTGGTTCATCACCAGCGACGGCGCGCGTGGCACCGGCCTCGGCCGGCGGCTGATGGAACAGGCCATGGCGCATGTCGGCGCCAGAGGCTTTCCAGGCGTCTACCTCACGACATTCGCCGGGCTCGGCCCCGCGCGCCATCTCTACGAGTCCTTTGGCTTCACCCTCGTTGCCGAGGAGGAGCGCGACCAATGGTCGGGCGGCGTGCGCGAACAGCGTTTCGAGCGACGCCGCACGGGCGCTGGATCTTGATCACACGCCGCGTTTCTTCCAGGGCGGCAGCGACCAGACCTTCTCGGACAGCCTGGGCTTCGGCATCGTGCCGCCGCGCTACAGTGCCTGCTCCACCGGGAACGGCGTCGGCTCCCAGATGCGGGCGAAGCCTTTGGGCAGTTTGGCCATGCGCGCTTCTTCCCAGTTGGCCAGTTGCCGGGCAATAGCAAGCCTGTCGCCTTTGTCGAGCGCCGGCCCGAGCCCATCGACGACCGCCGCCACTTCCGCTTCGGCAAAGCCTGGAATGCACCACAAGGATCGGCCATTCCTGAGATCGTCGAGCTTGGCCCTTGCCGTCTCCAGATCGCCACGCGCCGCATGCAGGCAGGCGCCGCGCAGTTCGTCGATCTCGAAATGGCGATACGGGAGCGGCTTGGTTTCGACATAGGCGACCAGATCGTCCAGCGTCTGGATGCTTCGAAAGATGGGCAGCACCACACTTTCAAGCTTTGAGATGAAGTATTCCGGCATATCGGGATCGTCCCACAGCCAAAGACCTGGGCTGTCCCGATAGAGACGCTCGCCCCAGTTGAGTGGGAAGTTGCCGACTGGTTCGCAGAAATGGGTGACGGCCCATTGGGGGACGACGAAGGAATCGTGGTCACGGCTCAGCATGACAATTCCGCGAAGCACATGCCTGATCGGCTTCATGACAATCCAGCGGCCGATCATCCCGAGATCCGGATGGCGTTTCAGAACGGGGCCGAGACGACGCTTGATGAGTTCCGAAGCGGTCATTCGTAAGGCCTCACTTCGATGATGACGATCGGACGGCCAAGATAGGCAAGCCGCCTCGCAAACTCGATGGCCCGGCTGCGGCTAAGCCCCCGTCTTCCTGTTTTGAGATCATAAACACAGATCGGGCCAACATCTCGATCTTCCAAAACATCGACGCGCACCGCGCTGAAATCGATCACGGTCTCCTCGATTCGTTTCAGCAAAGACTGTTCCGACCTTAGGGTCGGATCGTTGAGAGCTACGATTTTGTTATGTAACCGCGTATGCACTGCCGTGCCGAACACCGTGGCACTCGAATACGGCCCGGCGAGCCTGGCCTCCTGCATCGCTTCGTCCGACAGCCTTTGGACGAGTTCGAGCTTGGTGCAGACCTTCTCCGTCTCTGCGCGCGAGAGTATGCCGACAAAGCTCAACGGCGTCAGCAACGACCCGTTCGGCCGGAATTCCTTGGCCGTAAATGCAAGGCACGCCTTCTGGTCGCGCGTATTGCCAACCGAAAGGTGATTGTAGAGCTGCCGCCCCGCCTCGAAAGCTTGCCGAGCAACCGGCGCATTGACACGTTGAATCACAGGCAGGGACATCGGCCCTGTCGGCGTCCACACCGTTTTGCTGACCGGATTGCCTGCGCCATCCGTCACGGTTTGTGTCGCGCCTTCGGTCTGGAAGACGAAACGCCTTCCTCCGGCCAGGGTCACCGTGTGCCGGACGTGGGGATTTGCCGGGCTATGTCGTGGGCCAGCACGCGTCGCAACGCGTGCTGGCGCTACGCCCACCGCGGCATCCCTACCTGGCGTCTTGATGGGCGGCGTTCCAACTCCACCGGGGTTGCGGTTCGGCCGCGAGCGTCCCGCACCTCCACCGCCGTCCGTCCACTGCCCCCCGTCGGGATCTCCGGCGGGCACGCGCGGTTGGCTTGGATTGAAGCCGGCTTTCAGCCGAAGGCGCAGCAGTTTGATGTCCACGTCAAGCGCAGCATGTCTTGCGCGGAGCTTTCTGAGCGCCTGGTCTTCACTTGTGTTCGTCATGCTCATCCCATCGCCAAACAAAGGCAATGGTACAAGAAAATATTCCTACAATCAATGATAGAAATCAGGACCCAAGTTCACCTCAGCTTCCTGATCGCCTCCAGCACGCCCGGCTCAGCCTTCCGGCCTTCGAATTCATCGACGATGCCGAAGGCGCCGCCATAGCCCCAGATCGACCAGGCAAAGCCATGCGCCTCGGCACGGGCGATCATGTCGCCGACATAGGCAGCACGCCAGGACCCAGGCATGACGAATGGATTGCCGTACTCCTGGCGGATCATGCCGAACTCGCCGAGATAGATGTTCTCAGGCGCAATGCCGTTCTTGCTGGCCCAGTCGGAAACCAGCCGAAACGGCGTATCGAGCAGCGCGTCTAGCTTGGCCTTGGTGTCGAGGGTGGCCACCTGCTCGTCGAGATAGGACAGCAGGCCGGAACGGCGCAGCAGGGGTGCTTCGGACCTGATCTTTTCCCTGACCTTCTCGAGCGCGGTGTCGAGTTCGGCGCGTGGCACGGCATGCGGCGGATAAGGCAGCCCGGTGACGTAGGGAATGAAGTCTCCGGCCCAGGTCGCGCCCTGGTGGGTGAGCAGGAAGGGCGCGTAACTGTGAAAGGTCCAGATGACGTTGTCGTCCGGGATGTCCTTCGGGTCGATGGCCGCGAGACCTTCGGCACTGGCCCAGCAGCCGCCCGACAACACCAGCGTCAGCCGCGTCGCCGAGGCGCGAGCGGCAGCGTAGAGGCGCTTGAGGCGCCCGGGCCAGGCCTTGGTTTGCCCCGGCTCGCAATCGACGACCGGCTCGTTCATCAGTTCGAATGCGACCAGGGCCGGGTCCTCCCCGGCAAGCGTGAGCCCCATCTGGCGGACAAGGTCGACGTAACCGTCGAACAAGGAAGGGTCGTCCATGACCTGGGCCATGCCGATCTTGCGGTTGCCGCCGGCGGGAAAGAGATGGAGATCGACGACCGCCTTGAGCCCCGCCGCATTGACGAGCCGGGCCGATTCCAGAACGCTTTCGAACAATCGCTCGCGCAGCGCCCCGGTCTTTTCCGACAGGAGGACCGAAGGGTCGACGGGAATGCGCACGACGTCGAAACCATCGGCCTTAAGCTGCTCGAAGTCGGCAGCGCCGAGCCGCTTGCGCCATTCGGGAAACGGTAGGATGGCCTCGGCATCGCCCCAGCGGGCCTCGTCCGGCCAGGTGTCCCAGATGTCGAGATTGATGCCGCGCTTCATTGAAAACGTCGCCGCGCCCGCCGCGCAGACCGACAGCGCCAGCGCCAGCAACGCCACGAGTGAGGTCTTGATCATCGCCACTATTGCTGCCATCCGGTTCGCTACAGACAAGACTGGTGCCCAAAAGCCCCGAAAAAGGAAAGTCCCATGGCCGATCATGGTGAAGAAGACGCGCTGGCTGCCGGCCTTTCCGGTACGCTGACGCCATTCGGGCATCGGCTGGCGGCGCGGGTCTATTATGCCGACACCGACTTCTCTGGCGTCGTCTACCATGCGCGCTATCTCGAGTTCTTCGAGCGCGGCCGCTCGGATTTCCTTCGCCTTGCCGGCGTCCACCACACCGAGCTCGCCGACGGCAAGCATGGCGAGAAGATCGTCTGGATCGTGCGCCGCATGGAGATCGACTTTCGCGCCTCGGCGCGGATCGACGACGTGCTGACGATCGACACCCGCACGGTGGAGATTTCGGGTGCCCGTATCACCATGGCCCAGCAGTTGAAGCGCGGCGACGAAGTGCTGGTCGAAGCCAGGGTCGAGGCGGCGATCATCGGCGAAAACGGCCGCCCCAGGCGCTTCCCCAAGGACTGGATCGAAGTCTTCATGCCCGCGGCGTCCTGAAGCGGTCGCATCCGACGCCGATCCGATGTCTGCTGGCATGGCCCAGCACCCTCGAAGAGATGCGCCGATCACAAGATCGTGTGACGCCAGGGCGGCGATTCCGGCCACCAACCCGCCGCAGGCCTTGCTGCGGATGGCGACACGTTAGCGCGGCGGCATATTCCTAACCCATCCTTAACCATAACGGTCCATTAAGGGCTCAGTGAAAGTCGTAAGGATTCCGAGCGGCCTTCCTTTCACCAAATTTCGCCCCGAAAAGGCCGCGAAAGGCGCATTTTGGGGCACTTCCGGAAGCTTCGCGCGAACGGACCACGACGGGATGATGCGCTAGGGCTGGCCGAAAGCCAGCCTCGGAAATCTAAGGACTGTTACACGATGGAAAACCTACCTCTCGCCCAGACCGGCGCGGAATTGTCGATCTGGGCGCTGTTCTGGCAGGCCGGCTGGGTGGTCAAGCTGGTGATGCTGGGCCTGCTCGGCGCGTCGGTGTGGACCTGGGCCATCATCGTCGACAAGCTGGTCGCCTATAACCGCATGCGCGCGGCGCTGAACCGCTTCGAACAGATCTTCTGGTCCGGCCAGTCGCTGGAAGAGCTCTACCGCAACCTGTCGGATCGCAAGACCACCGGCATGAGCGCGATCTTCGTCTCCGCCATGCGCGAGTGGAAGAAGAGCTTCGAGAAGGGCGCCAAGTCGCCGCTGGCGCTGCAGACTCGGATCGACAAGGCGATGGACCTGGCGCTGACGCGCGAGATGGAGCGGCTGGAAGGCCGCCTCGGCTTCCTCGCCACCATCGGCTCGGCCGCCCCCTTCATCGGCCTGTTCGGCACCGTCGTCGGCATCATGACCTCGTTCCAGGCCATCGCCGGCTCGAAGTCGACCAACCTCGCGGTCGTCGCCCCCGGCATCGCCGAGGCGCTGCTGGCCACCGCGATCGGCCTGCTGGCCGCCATTCCCGCCGTCATCGCCTACAACAAGCTGTCATCAGACGCCGGCAAGATCGCCGTCCGGATGGAAGGCTTTGCCGACGAGTTCTCCGCCATACTCTCGCGCCAAATCGATGAAAAAGTCGCGCAGCGGGCCTGAGGAGTAGACCATGGGTATGTCAGTTAGCGCGGGCGGTTCGGGCCGCGGCGGGCGCGGCCACCGGCGGCGCGGCCGCCATCACGGCCTGATGTCCGAAATCAACGTCACGCCCTTCGTCGACGTCATGCTGGTGCTGCTCATCATCTTCATGGTGGCCGCACCGCTGATGACCGTCGGCGTGCCGATCGACCTGCCCGAGACGGCCGCCAAGGCGCTGAACTCGGAAACGCAGCCGATCACCATTTCGATCAACGAAGCCGGCCAGGTCCACATCCAGGAGACCGAGATTCCGATCGACGAGGTTGTCGCCAAGCTCGGCGCCATCGCCAAGGCCGGCTACGAGGAGCGCATCTACGTGCGCGGCGACAAGACCGCCGACTACGGCACGGTGATGAAGGTCATGGCTCGCATCCAGGCCGCCGGTTACAACAAGATCGGCCTCGTCACGCTGCAGGAACAGGACCAGTAGCCCGCAAAATGAAGACCGGCCTCACGACATCTGTGGTTCTGCATGCAGCGATGCTGGGCTTCGGCCTGTTCACGCTGTCGGCGCCCAGCGCCCTCGAAGTCGCCGACGTCGAGGCGTTCCCGGTCGACATCGTGCCGGTGGAATCGATCACCCAGATCCAGAAGGGCGACAAGAAGGCCCCGGCCAACGAAAAGCCGGCGCCCAAGCCGACCAGCCGTCCCGACATCGTGCCCGATGCCCAGAATGTCGGCGACAACAAGATCGACAGCGACAAGCCGGCGACGCCCGAGCCGACCCAGAAGGAGGTCGACGTCGCGGCAGCGCCCCCACCCTCGCCCAAGCCCGAGCCGAAGCCGGCCGAAAAGCCGAAGCCCGAGCCGGCGAAGCAGGCCGAGCCCAAGCCGACGCCCGTGCCGGCGACGGAAGTGACGCCCGAGCCGCAGCCCAAGCAGGATGTCAAGCCGGACCCGGTTGCCGAGACGATCGTCAACGACCAGGCCGAGGCGGAAGCCGTGAAGCTGCCGGAAAACGCGCCGGCGCCCGAAGCCAAGCCCAAGCCGCCCCAGGCCCAGACGGCCAAGACGCCCGACCGCAAGCAGGACGACAAGCAGGCCCAGGAGGCCGCGTCGAAGCCGAAGTCGGAAGAGAAGGAATTCAACGCCGACGAGGTCGCCGCCCTGCTCAACAAGCAGAAGCCTTCGGGCGGCGGCGCCAAGCGCTCAACCGAGCAGGCATCGCTCGGCGGCAAGAAGGACACCGGCGGCAACAAGCTCAGCCAGAGCGAGATGGATGCGCTGCGCGGCCAGATCCAGCGTTGCTGGAACGTGCCGGCGGGCGCCATGGATGGCGGCGCGCTCAAGGTTTCCGTCCAGTTCAAGCTGAGCCAGACCGGCGAGATCGAAGGCCGGCCGGAGATCATCTCCGGCGGTGGCGCCGCCGGCATCGAACGCGCGGCAGCGGAATCGGCCCGTCGCGCCGTGCTGCAATGCGCCCCCTACAATCTTCCCGCCGACAAATACGAAGCCTGGGCGGATGTCATCGTCAACTTCGACCCAAGCGAGATGTTCTGAGCGCCTGGCGCTCACCCGGAACTAAGAGGCCTGTCTTATGAAGCATGTAATCAAAGCGATCCTCCTGATCGGCGCCATGGCGAGCGGCATGACCGCGTTCGCCACCTTGCCCGCTCGCGCGCTGGTCGAGATCGACGTCAACAAGGGCAATGTCGAGCCGCTGCCGATCGCCATCACCGACTTCCTGTCGAGTGACGCGATGGGCGCCGAGATCGCCGGCATCGTCGCCGCTGACCTGCAGCGCTCGGGCCTGTTCGCGCCGATCGACAAGGGCGCCTTCATCGAGAAGATCTCGAACCCCGACGTCGCCCCGCGCTTCGACGACTGGAAGGTCATCAACGCCCAGGCACTCGTCACCGGCCGCGTCAGCCAGGAGGCCGATGGCCGCCTCAAGGCCGAGTTCCGGCTGTGGGACACCTTCGCCGGCCAGCAGCTCGCCGGCGAGCAGTTCTTCGCCAACAAGACCAACTCGCGCCGCATCGCCCACATCATCGCCGATGCGATCTACGAGCGCCTGACCGGCGAGAAGGGCTACTTCGACACCCGTGTCGTGTTCATCGACGAATCGGGCGCCAAGACCGCGCGCAAGAAGCGCCTCGCCATCATGGACCAGGACGGCGCCAATGTGCGCTATCTCTCGGACGGACGTTCGATGGCGATGACGCCGCGCTTCTCGCCGACGCGTCAGGAAATCACCTACATGTCCTACGAGAGCGGCCAGCCGCAGGTCTATCTGCTGCAGATCGAGACCGGCCAGCGCGAACTCGTCGGCAATTTCCCCGGCATGACCTTTGCGCCGCGCTTCTCGCCCGACGGCCAGAAGGTGATCATGAGCCTGCTGCGCGACGACGGCAATTCCAACGTGTTCTCGATGGACCTGCGCAGCCGCACCACCACGCGCCTGACGAACTCCAGCGCCATCGACACCTCGCCGTCCTATTCGCCCGACGGCTCCAAGGTCGTCTTCACCTCCGACCGTGGCGGCCAGCCGCAGATCTACGTCATGGGCGCCGACGGCTCGGGCCAGACCCGCGTCTCCTTCGGCGGCGGCAGCTATTCGACGCCGGTATGGTCGCCGCGCGGCGACCTGATCGCCTTCACCAAGCAGTCCGGCGGCCAGTTCCAGATCGGCGTGATGAAGACCGACGGCTCGGGCGAACGCATCCTGTCGACCGGCTTCCAGCAGGAAGGCCCGACCTGGGCGCCGAACGGCCGCGTCGTGATGTTCTTCCGCGACCAACCCGGCGGCGGCGGCCCCAAGCTCTATTCGGTCGACCTGACCGGCCGCAACGAACAGGCGATCCCGACCTCGGGCTTCGCCTCCGATCCGGCCTGGTCGCCGCTGCTCGACTGAACAGCCGCCGGTTAACCACGCGCCATCAGGCGCGACCAAAAGGACCAGGCGGCGTCAAATGCCCAATGACGCCGCCTTTCTGCCGCATTTCCGCCTAGGGTGCGCGGCGAAATGCACGTTTGACTGCAGCCGCTGCGGGGACGCAAAGGGCGAGCGGAAACTGAATTTTAACCACGTTTCTTGAATGCCGGTTAACTGCAACGTGGTTACTGGATGTTCAACGAAATCACTCGAATGCGAAGGAGAGGCGGGATGCGCCGTATCGCGAAATTTGCAACCAACCCCGTGGTCGTGGCGCTCGTAGCTTCGCTGGCGATCGCCGGCTGCGCCTCGAAGAAGACCCCCAACAATGCGGCCGACCTCGGCCTCGGCGGCGGCGCCGGTGCGGCGACCCCGGGCTCGTCCCAGGACTTCACCGTCAATGTCGGCGACCGCATCTTCTTCGACACCGACTCCTCGTCGGTTCGTGCCGACGCGCAGGGCATCCTGAGCCGCCAGGCACAGTGGCTGAACCAGTATCGCCAGTATGCGATCGTGGTCGAAGGCCATGCCGACGAGCGCGGCACCCGCGAGTACAACCTGGCCCTGGGCGCCCGTCGCGCCGCGGCCACCCGCGACTACCTGATCTCGCAGGGCGTTGCCTCGAACCGCCTCAAGACGATCTCCTACGGCAAGGAACGTCCGGTCGCCGTCTGCGACGACATCTCCTGCTGGTCGCAGAACCGTCGTGCCGTCACGACGCTCTCCGGCGCCGGCAGCTGAGCGGCCAAATAGCGACACAGTCGAACGAAAGGCGGTCTTCGGGCCGCCTTTTGCTTATCGGGGCCTTTGAAACAAAATTTGGCCGAAGTCTCCGGTCCTGATAAACGACGAGAGCGCATCGGCGCGAAACAACCATTTCCGTTCCACGGCGAGAGGCTAATGCATTTTCGATCAATCCTGAGTGGCACGCTTGCCATCTTCCTATTGTCCGGGGCCGCGGCGCATGCGCGCGACGGCATCGGCATCGACCTTCCGAAAATCGGCCTGCCGGGCGTCTTCGGCAGCAAGACTGAGAACCACGAAGCCCCGATCCAGCTTGCCCAGGCAGGCGATCCGCGCGTCACCACGCTTGAAGAAGAAATCCGCAAGCTCAACGGCAGCATCGAGGAACTGAACTTCCAGATCCTGCAGATGCAGGAGCAGATGCGGAAAATGCAGGAAGATAACGAGTTCCGCTTCCAGGAACTCGAGGGCGGCGGGCAAAAGAAGTCCGACGCCTCCGGCACCACCAACAACAGCTCGATCGTTGAGGCGCCCACGGCGCCTCAATCGGGTCAGGCGCAGGCCGCCGCACCCGCCACCAACGGCCAGAGCGTCGAGGACGTCATCGTCGATTCCGGCACCGGCGAACCCGGCACCACCATCGAGGGCGGCGGTACGGGCGCCCCACCGCGGACCTTCGGCACCATCACCGTCGACAAGAACGGAAATGTCGTTTCCGACTCGATCGACCAGCAGGCGGCAACGCCGGCGCAGCCGCAGGCCCCGGCCGCCGCACAGCCGGCACAGCCCAAGGCCAATGGCACGGCGGTGGCGGCACTGCCCTCTACGGACGACCCCGACGAGCTCTACCGCAATTCCTATCAGTTCGTGCTTTCCGGCGACTACACCACCGCCGAAGAAGGCTTCCGCGACCATATCCAGCGCTTCCCGGCCGACCCCAAGACGGCGGATGCACGCTTCTGGCTCGGCGAGTCGCTGCTCGGCCAAAAGAAATACCGCGACGCTGCCGAAATCTTCCTCAGCGCCAGCAAGGAATACCCCAAGTCCAAGAAGGCCCCCGAAATGATGCTGAAGCTCGGCGTTTCGCTGGTCGGCCTGAAGCAGCGTGAAGTTGCCTGCGCCACCTTCGGCGAAATCGGCAAGCGCTACCCCAATGTCTCCGGCGCGATCAAGGAGCGGGTCAAGCAGGAACGGGCCCTCGCCGCGTGCTGACGCAGCCCACCGGCACCGATTTTTTCCCAGACTTTTCCGGTTTCGACTTCGCCGCGCATACGACCATCGTCGCAGCGGTTTCCGGCGGCAGCGATTCGACCGCCCTGCTTCTCCTTCTCCAAGCCCATCTCGCCCGGCACGCGCCTTCGACGCAGCTGATGGCCGTCACCGTCGACCACGGGCTCCGGCCCGACTCGGGCGCGGAGGCCGAACAGGTGGCACGGCTTTGCGCGTCCCATGGCATCGCCCACCGCACGATGCGGTGGCGCGGCGACAAACCCTCGACAGGCATCCCGGCCGCGGCACGAGACGCGCGCTACGATCTCCTGGCCGAGGCCGCGCGCGCGGCAGGCGCAACGGTCGTCGCCACCGGGCATACCGCCAACGACCAGGCCGAGACGGTGCTGATGCGGGGCATGCGCGGCGCCGGGCGCGGCAGCGCCGGCATGGCGCCGGCAACCCTGTTCGATGGCGGCATCTGGATCGTCCGGCCGCTGCTCGGCCAACGCCGCGACAGGCTGCGCGCGGCACTGAGCATACGTGGCATCGGCTGGCTCGACGACCCGACCAACACCGACCTCGCCTATGAGCGCCCGCGCGTGCGGCTGTCGCTCGGCGACGAAGGCAGAGAACGTATCGAACAGGCCCTTGCAGAAGCGCAGCAAGCTGGCGAAACGCGGACCGAACTCGGCGAGCGAGCGGCCAAGCTGATGGCCGGGCTGGCAGGCAAGGTGGCCCCGGGACTGCTCCGCCTCGATCCTTCGTTCCTCCACGCGCCCGACAGGGACGCGGCATGTTACGCCCTGCGCATCCTGATCGCGGTCGCCGGTGGCGTGCCTCACCTGCCCGACGAGACCCGCGTCCAGGGCCTGCTGGCGCGTCTGGCGAACAATATTGCGGCCGACAAGCCGGCCCGCGCCACATTGTCGCGCGCCCTGGTCGATGCACGCCGGACCGGGATCTTCGTCCTGCGCGAGGACCGCGGCCTGCCGGCGCCTGCCACGCTCGCCGGCGGCATCTGGGACGGCCGCTACAGGCTTAAGCCAGTAGAACAGGGAACCGGTTTGGCGGTCGCGCCTGTCGGTCCAATCACGGCGAGGACGTTGCCGGTCGAGGCGACGGCGCCGGAAAGTCTTGTCCGGTCCGCACTTGCGGCCGAGCCGGCATCGTGGCGGGGGGAAGCCTTCGCCGGCTTGCTGTCACGGGAAGGTACCAACCCGGTTGCCGCGCCCTGGGCGCGGTTCCTGCCGGCCTTTGATCTCGCCCCTGCGCGGGCTCTCCAAAATTTGATCGGCACCGCATATGTCCCGGCCCCGCCATGCCGTGGCCACATTGGCGTTGGAGCTTAACCGAGACTTAGGGACGCGCTTGGCAATGTGGCAGCCCGTGCCTATGTTAGGGGCAAGCTTACTCACACCATGCGCGTTCTCTCGCGGACGCCAACGGGACATTCGATGAATCCGAACTATCGCAACTTCGCGCTGTGGGCGATCATAGCCGTTCTACTCATCGCCCTGTTCAATCTGTTCCAGACCCCGCAGACCCGCGGCGCGTCGAGCGAAGTGGCCTATTCGCAGTTCCTCCAGGATCTGAATTCGGGCCGCGTCAAGACGGTGACGATTGCCGGCGACCGCATCAGCGGCACCTATATCGACAACTCGACAGGCTTCCAGACCTACTCGCCCGGCGACCCGACGCTGGTGTCGCGGCTTGAGGAAAAGAACGTCACCATCAACGCCCGCCCCGAGAATGACGGCTCCGGCTCGATCTTCTCCGTGCTGTTGTCCTGGCTGCCGATGATCCTGATCCTCGGCGTGTGGATCTTCTTCATGCGCCAGATGCAGTCCGGTTCCGGCCGCGCCATGGGCTTCGGCAAGTCGAAGGCCAAGCTCCTGACCGAGGCGCATGGCCGCGTCACCTTCGGCGACGTCGCCGGTGTCGACGAAGCCAAGGAAGACCTCGAAGAAATCGTCGAGTTCCTGCGCGACCCGCAGAAGTTCCAGCGCCTCGGCGGCAAGATCCCGCGCGGCGTGCTGCTCGTCGGCCCTCCCGGCACCGGCAAGACCCTGCTTGCCCGCTCCGTCGCCGGTGAAGCCAATGTGCCGTTCTTCACCATCTCCGGTTCGGACTTCGTCGAGATGTTCGTCGGTGTCGGCGCGAGCCGCGTCCGCGACATGTTCGAGCAGGCCAAGAAGAACGCGCCCTGCATCATCTTCATCGACGAAATCGACGCCGTCGGCCGCCATCGTGGCGCCGGCCTCGGCGGCGGCAACGACGAGCGCGAGCAGACGCTGAACCAGTTGCTGGTCGAGATGGACGGCTTCGAAGCCAACGAGTCGATCATCCTGATCGCCGCGACCAACCGGCCCGACGTTCTCGATCCCGCGCTGCTGCGTCCGGGCCGCTTCGACCGTCAGGTCGTGGTGCCGAACCCCGACATCGTCGGCCGCGAGAAGATCCTCAAGGTTCACGTCCGCAACGTGCCGCTGGCGCCCAATGTCGACCTCAAGACGGTCGCCCGCGGCACCCCCGGCTTCTCCGGCGCCGACCTGATGAACCTCGTCAACGAATCCGCCCTGATGGCAGCGCGCCGCAACAAGCGCCTCGTCACCATGCAGGAGTTCGAGGACGCCAAGGACAAGATCATGATGGGCGCCGAGCGCCGCTCCTCGGCCATGACCCAGGCCGAGAAGGAGCTGACCGCCTATCACGAATCCGGCCACGCCATCCTGGCGCTCAACGTGCCGGCCGCCGACCCGCTGCACAAGGCGACCATCATCCCGCGCGGCCGCGCGCTCGGCATGGTCATGCAGCTGCCGGAAGGCGACCGCTACTCGATGAGCTACAAGTACATGATCTCGCGTCTCGCGATCATGATGGGCGGCCGCGTCGCCGAGGAGTTCAAGTTCGGCAAGGAGAACATCACCTCGGGCGCGTCCTCCGACATCGAGCAGGCGACCAAGCTGGCCCGCGCCATGGTCACCCGCTGGGGCTTCTCCGACAAGCTTGGCCATGTCGCCTATGGCGACAACCAGGAAGAGGTGTTCCTCGGCCATTCGGTGGCGCGCACGCAGAACATCTCGGAAGAGACCGCCCAGATCATCGACGCCGAAGTGCGCCGCCTCATCGACGAGGCCTATTCGACGGCCAGGACCATCCTGACCAAGAAGAAGAAGGACTGGATCGCACTCGCCGAGGGCCTGCTCGAATACGAGACGCTGTCGGGTGAGGAGATCAAGCAGTTGATCGCCGGCAACAAGCCCGCCCGCGACATGGGCGACGACACGCCGACTTCGCGCGGCTCGGCCGTTCCCAAGGCCGGCTCGACCCGCGGCAAGAAGAAGGGCTCGGAGCCCGAAGGCGGCATGGAGCCCCAGCCGTCGAGCTGAGGCGCTGAGCTTCGCTGAATGCAAAAACGCCGCCGAGGAGACTCGGCGGCGTTTTTTTAATAACTGGCAAGCTGGGATTTGGAGCAGAAACGTGATGATATCCCAGTATGTATGCTGATCTCAGTATCCTCTACTGCGCCAACAAATCCTTTCCGGCCCCAAATCAGTGGCAATTCAGAAACGCCGATTGGATGGCTTTTGTATCGCCTCTCGATGTAGATGGGGCAACGATAGAAGGTCTGCAGTTCCGCGCCACGGCCATGCGAATAAGGCCGGATGAATTCGTCTCATTCCAACTCGAATACTATCCGCCGCGGCGGCAGCCAAAGGGCGGCCCATTTGCGCGAGTTGAATGGCGGCCACTTCGTGGTCACAACAACAAGATGATTGGCCCGCTGGAATTTCGCAACAAGGTCCAAAAGTGCACCCACCATCACGAATTCTGGCTCAACTGGCAACACAACCCAAACAGCGTCCGTAAGGGCGCATTGGATATCGCCGTCCCAGTTGAACCGGAACCAACCTATGAGGACATCGTTGCGTTTGTGGGCAAAGAGTTTAGCATCTCCAACATAGACTGGTTGCCGATACCGACTTGGTCGGGAGCCATGTTTTGAGCAAGCCCATGATTGAACTCGTCAATGAAACCAATACCGCGATCGATGTAGCGGTCAGAGAGATCGTTTCCACCGCTCATCGTTCAGAGGGCTCGTATGTGAGCCTCCCGCTGCTTTACCCAAGTGGCTCAACCGTTGTTGTGCGCGTGTCTGGTGGCCCAGCAAGATTTCTTGTTACTGACTTCGGTATGGGACACACCGAAGCAGAGATGATGGGCTGCGATCGAATTTACGTCAGGCAGGCTAGGGCCATCGCGGAGCGATCAGGCGTAGGCTTCGACGAGGATGCCTTCTTTGCAGTGCAGGTTAGCCAAGAGCAACTTGCTGGCGCTATCATAACAGTCGGGAATTGTTCGTCTGAAGCGGTAGCCGTTAGCGCATTCAAGCTGGCCGAAAAGGCAGCTACCGACGCATCCGAGTTCCTAATCTCAAAGCTCGAAACAGCATTTGGTCACGCCCAAGTTTCTCGCAAGGAGAAACTGGTGGGAGCCTCCAACCATGAATGGGAGTTCGCGGCAGCAGTCAAAGATGGTCGGCGTACAAGCCTGTTCGAATTTGCCACAAAGCACCCAAACTCAGTCGCCAATGTGGCCATGAAAATGGGCGACATTGCCCTTCTTGGCCACGCGCCACGGCGTATTGTGATGGTTCACAGCAAGGTCGAAATGGGCACATACTTGGGGGTTCTGGCGCATTCTGCGAGCATCGTTGAGGAAACGGTCTCTGTGGATCAGATACGCAAGCTAGCTGAGGCGGCATAAACGCCTCGGTCAGCACGCGCTAAGAGCTACCTTCCAACTCGGGATACCCCCTCCGCAAAAACCCCAACCCTTTTCTAAGCTTTTGTGACATAAAATCACCAAATGTGATGCGTTGGTCGGCCCAGCTTGTGGCAATGCAATCGCGGGTGGACTTCACGGGGACAGGCTAGACATGGCTGGACGCTATTTCGGCACCGACGGCATTCGCGGACGGGCCAACAAATTTCCGATGACGGCAGAGATCGCGATGAAGGTCGGCATGGCTGCCGGCCTGTCGTTCCAGCGCGGCAACCACCGCCACCGCGTGGTGCTGGGCAAGGACACGCGGCTGTCGGGCTACATGATCGAGAACGCGCTGGTGGCCGGGCTGTGCGCCGCCGGCATGGACGTGTTCCTGCTTGGCCCGATCCCGACGCCTGCCGTTGCCATGCTGGTGCGCTCGCTGCGCGCCGACATCGGCGTCATGATCTCGGCCTCGCACAACCCCTACCACGACAACGGCATCAAGCTGTTCGGCCCTGACAGCTACAAGCTCTCGGACGAGATCGAGGAACGCATCGAGGCGATGCTCGACCAGGACGTCGAGGCGCTGCTGGCCGATTCAGACGGCCTCGGCCGCGCCAAGCGCGTCGATGGCGTGCATGACCGCTACATCGAATTCGCCAAGCGCACCCTGCCCCGCTCGATGTCGCTGTCGGGCCTGCGCATCGTCGTCGACTGCGCCAATGGCGCGGCCTACAAGGTGGCGCCCGCGGCATTGTGGGAACTCGGCGCCGAAGTGATCGCCATCAATGTCGAGCCCAACGGCTTCAACATCAACGCCGAATGCGGCTCGACCCATCCGGCCGGCCTGCAGAAGAAGATCCATGAGGTCCGCGCCGACATCGGCATCGCGCTCGACGGCGACGCCGACCGCGTCGTCATCGTCGACGAGAACGGCACCATCGTCGACGGCGACCAGATCATGGCACTGATCGCCCAGTCGTGGCAGCAGAGCGGCCGCCTTGCCGGCGGCGGCGTGGCCGCTACCGTGATGTCCAATCTCGGCCTCGAGCGCTATCTCGGCGACCTCAACCTCGAACTGCACCGCACCAAGGTGGGCGACCGCTATGTCGTCGAACAGATGCGCGCGCACGGCCTCAACATCGGTGGCGAACAGTCCGGCCACATCGTGCTGTCGGATTTCTCGACCACCGGCGACGGGCTGGTGGCAGCGCTCCAGGTGCTGGCTTGCATCAAGCGCTCCAACAAGCCGATGAGCGAACTGAGCCGCACCTTCGAGCCGGTGCCGCAACTGCTCAAGAACGTGCGCTTCTCCGGCGGCAAGCCGCTCGAGGAAGCGCTGGTCAAGGCGGCGATCGAGGACGGCCGCAACCGGCTCGGCAAGACCGGCCGACTGGTGATCCGCCCCTCGGGCACCGAACCGCTGATCCGCGTCATGGCCGAGGGCGACGACCCGCAGCTGGTCGAGACCGTGGTCAACGACATCGTCGGCGTCATCGCCGAGAGCCGCTCGGCCGCCTGATACTTCCAACAACTTCGCCGATCCAAGAAAGCCCGCCTCGTGCGGGCTTTTTTGCTGTCGCGGACGCCGCTCGCGCAGTCCGGCAACCATGAGGCGCAAGAAAACGTAGTTAATCGTCAGGGTTAAGCAGCCCTTAACCTATACCAAGCATTATCCATCCCGGTTAGTCATGGTCGGGCGCGTTGCGGGTCCGCAGGTATGGGGTTTTAATCATGCGCATTTTTGGAAAGAAGGCGTTCGCCGCCGCGCTGCTTGCCAGCGTCACTGCCCCGGCATTCGCCGCGGACATGCCCGAGCCGGTCATCGAGATCGAACAGCCATCCTATGGCGGCTGGTACCTGCGCGGCCACATCGGCATGAGCAACCAGCGTATCAAGCGGCTTGAATCGGAGCTGTTCGCATTCCCGGATGCTCATGGTTGGCATGACGAGGGCACATTCGGCGCCGCCCCGACCTTCGGTGTCGGCGTCGGCTACCAGTTCAACGATTTCCTCCGCGGCGACCTGACCGTCGAATACCGTGGCAATTCCGAATTCAGCGCCCTGGACTGGCAGGACAATGCCGGCGTCATCACCACCAACGACTACCGCGGCAAGAAGTCGGAATGGCTGTTCCTGGCCAACGCATATGCCGATCTCGGCGACTTCTATGGCGTGACTCCTTATCTCGGCGCCGGCATCGGCGCTTCGCGGAACACCATCTCAAGCTTCCGCGATATCAACATCATCAACGGTGGCGGCGCCTACGCGGACGACAAGTCGCGCTGGGATCTCGCCTGGGCGCTGCATGCCGGTGTCGGCATCAAGGCAACCGAGCGCATGACCATCGACCTGGGCTACAGCTTCCTTTCGCTCGGCGACGGCCAGACCGGTGAGCTCAAGAACGATGACCCGGCCGAGCCGTTCCCGCCTGCCGGCAACAGCGGCATCCGTTTCAAGGACATAACCTCGCACGACTTCAAGCTCGGCGTCCGTTATTCGCTGAACTGACCGCCCCGGCGTCATCACGACGCGTGGAGCCCGATCTGCACAAACCGCCCGGCCCTGCCGGGCGGTTTTTCGTTGGCCGGTTGCCGAGCCGCGCTAACCACCTGTTATCCTTAACCGTGACTTAACCTCTATGGTTAACAATGGCTCGAACGGCTGCTGGATTTTCGGGCAACACCCCGGCGCCATTTCGGGAGAATGCGATCATGACAATGAAGTCTCGCATAGCGCTGGCGCTGGCTGCATCCGCGATGTGGCCGCTGGCGGCAAGTGCAGCCGATTACGATCCGCCTGTCGTCATCGAAGAAGCGCCGGAATATGTCCCGGTCGAGGTCGGCTCCGGCTGGTACCTGCGCGGCGATATCGGCTACAATTTCAGCGACACGCCCTACCAATTCACCCTGCTCGGCGAGGAAACGCGCAACATCCACGTCAATGGCAGCATCGGCGCCGGCTACCATTTCAGCGACTTCCTGCGCGGCGAACTGAACTTCGGCTTCGTTTCCTACGACAAGCTCGATGTCGCCAGCGGCGGCAGCCAGGTCAATTTCGAAAACAACGTCTGGAACGGCATGGCCAACGTGTATGCCGACCTTGGCACCATCGCCGGCTTCACGCCCTATGTCGGCGCAGGCGTCGGCCTGATCTATTCGAGCACCACGCTCGACTACAGTGTCCTGCCCGGACCGGTCACGTTCAACCTCGACGACACCCAGTACAAGGTCGCCTATTCGGTCGGCGCCGGCATCAACTATCAGGTGGCGCAGAACACCTCGGTCGACGTCGGCTACCAGTACCTCACCGCGCCCGACCTCGAATATGTCGACATCGACACGCTGACAGTGAAGAAGGGCGTCGACTACCATCAGGTCAAGGTCGGCCTGCGCTACGATCTCTGGTAGGAGTCCCATCGATCAAGCCTTTCAAAAGGCGGCGGGTTTTGGCCCGCCGCCTTTGCATTTGGAAAACTGTTCCAGATGCGACGTTCAATTTCCTCTTGACGCCGAGGGCCTCTGATAATATCGCCGTCCGTGGGCCACCCCTCCCCAACGAGGGGCCAACTATCTGGAAGGATAGAACCACGATGACGATCGTCACCAAGCCCGGACTCCGTCCGGCAAACCCCAATTTCTCCTCAGGTCCCTGCGCAAAACGTCCCGGCTGGTCGCTCGCCGCGCTCGCTGACGCACCGCTCGGCCGTTCGCACCGCGCCAAGATCGGCAAGACCAAGCTCGAGCAGGCGATCGAGCTGACCCGCGAAATCCTCAAGGTTCCCGCCGGCTATCGCATCGGCATCGTTCCGGCCTCCGACACGGGCGCCGTCGAGATGGCGATGTGGTCCCTGCTCGGCGGGCGCGGTATCGACATGGTCGCCTGGGAATCGTTCGGCGCCGGCTGGATCACCGACGTGGTCAAGCAGCTGAAGCTCGAGGACGTTCGCAAGTTCGAAGCCGCCTATGGCGAGCTGCCCGACCTTTCCAAGGTCGATTTCGACCGCGACGTGGTCTTCACCTGGAACGGCACGACCTCGGGCGTGCGTGTCGCCAACGGCGACTTCATCCCGGCCGACCGCAAGGGCCTGACCATCTGCGACGCCACCTCGGCCGCATTCGCGCAGAACCTCGATTTCGCCAAGCTCGACGTCGTCACCTTCTCCTGGCAGAAGGTGCTCGGCGGCGAAGGCGCCCACGGCATGCTGATCCTCAGCCCGCGCGCCGTCGCGAGGCTCGAAACCTACAAGCCGGCCTGGCCGCTGCCCAAGATCTTCCGCATGACCTCGGGTGGCAAGCTGATCGAAGGCATCTTCAAGGGCGAGACGATCAATACGCCGTCGATGCTCTGCGTCGAGGATTACATCGACGCGCTGAACTGGGCCAAGGGCCTGGGCGGGCTCGAAGCTCTAGTCGGCCGCGCCGACGCCAACTTCGCCGCAATCGACACCTTCGTGCAGAAGGCGGGCTGGCTCGCCAACCTGGCCGTCGTGCCGGAGACGCGCTCGAACACTTCGGTCTGCCTGTCGATCGTCGACCCTGAGGTCGCCGCGCTCGACAAGGACGGCCAGGCGGCCTTCGCCAAGGCCATGGTGTCAGCGCTTGAAAAGGAAGGCGTTGCCTTCGACATCGGCGCCTATCGCGACGCGCCTCCCGGCCTGCGCATCTGGGCCGGCGCCACCGTCGAGACATCGGATCTGGTGGCGCTGATGCCTTGGCTCGACTGGGCCTTCGCCAACCAGAAAGCCGCGCTCAAGGCTGTGGCTTGACGCAGCACACCCTCCCCTTTCGAGGGGAGGTGGCGAACGAAGTGAGCCGGGTGGGATCCTGTCCACCCGCTCCATTCCCAAGAAATTCTCGGGCCGCACCGCCTCGACAACCCACCCGGTCGCTGCGCGACCACCCTCCCCTCAAGGGGGAGGGAACCAGAGCCAAGGACCAGACCCATGCCCCGCGTTCTCGTTTCCGACAAACTCTCCACCACCGCCGTCCAGATCTTCAGGGACCGCGGTGTCGACGTCGACTACCTGCCGGACCTCGGCAAGGACAAGGAAAAGCTGCTCGAAGTCATCGGCCAGTATGACGGCCTCGCCATCCGCTCTGCCACCAAGGTGACCGAGAAGCTGATCGCCGCTGCGACCAACCTCAAGGTCGTCGGCCGTGCCGGCATCGGCGTCGACAATGTCGACATCCCGGCCGCGTCGCGGCGCGGCATCATCGTCATGAACACGCCCTTCGGCAACTCGATCACCACTGCCGAGCACGCCATCGCGCTGATGTTCGCCGTTGCCCGCCAGTTGCCGGAAGCCAACGCCTCGACGCATGCCGGCAAGTGGGAAAAGAACCGCTTCATGGGCGTCGAGATCACCGGCAAGACACTCGGCCTGATCGGCTGCGGCAACATCGGCTCGATCGTCGCCGCCCGTGCCGTCGGCCTCAAGATGCATGTCGTCGCCTTCGACCCGTTCCTCTCCGAGCATCGCGCCGAGGAGCTTGGGGTCGAGAAGGTCGAGCTCGACGAGTTGTTTGCCCGCGCCGACTTCATCACCCTGCACACGCCGCTGACCGACAAGACGCGCAACATCATCAACGCCGACGCCATCGCCAAGATGAAGGCCGGCGTGCGCATCATCAACTGCGCCCGCGGCGGCCTGATCGTCGAGAAGGACCTGATCGCCGGGCTGAAGAGCGGCAAGGTTGCGGGCGCCGGCATCGACGTGTTCGAGGTCGAGCCGGCCGAGAGCAACGAATTGTTCGGCATGGACAACGTCGTCTGCACGCCGCATCTCGGCGCCTCGACCTCCGAGGCTCAGGAAAACGTCGCCCTGCAGGTTGCCGAACAGATGGCCGACTACCTGGTCAAGGGTGCCGTCACCAACGCCATCAACATGCCGTCGATCACCGCCGAAGAAGCTCCGCGCCTGAAGCCCTTCGTCAAGCTTGCCGAGGTTCTGGGCGCCTTTGTCGGCCAGGTGACCGAAGATCCGATCACCGAGGTCGAGATCCTGTTCGACGGCCAGACCGCGCAGATGAACACCAAGGCGCTGATCAGCGCAGCGCTCGCAGGCCTGATCCGCCCGCAGCTCTCCGATGTCAACATGGTGTCGGCGCCGATCATGGTGAAGGAGCGCGGCATCATCGTCGCCGAGGTCAAGCGCGACAAGTCGGGCGTCTTCGACGGCTACATCAAGCTGACGGTCAAGACCGAGCACATGACCCGCTCGATCGCCGGCACCTGCTTCTCCGACGGCAAGCCGCGCTTCATCCAGATCAAGGGCATCAATCTCGATGCCGAGGTCGGCCAGCACATGCTCTACACCACCAATGCCGATGCGCCGGGCATCATCGGCCTGCTCGGCACCGTCTGCGGCGAGAACGGCGTCAACATCGCCAACTTCCAGCTCGGCCGCGACCGCCCGGGCGGCGATGCCATCGCCCTGCTCTACCTCGACGCGCCGTTCCCCGAGGACGTGCTCGCCAAGGTGCGCGACCACATGTCGATCGACTCGGCCAAGCGCCTGCAGTTCGACGTCAACGGCTTCTGAGCGGCCGGCAAGCATTGCCTCCCAAGGCTGAAGAGGGCGCGGCCAGGTCCGCGCCTTTTTCTTGCGCCCGAAGCGTGGAGATCACGGTAGCCGTCTTCAATCGGCCGCGGAGCCGCCAAGGCCATACTGGGCAGCCATCTTGCGCCCGCTGTGCTCGGCCATCCAGATGCCGCCGAACACAAGTGCGATGGCCAGCGCATGGTAGCCCTGGAAATCCTCGCCGAGGATCAGGACCGACAGCAGCGTCCCGAAGATGGGAACCATGTTGATGAACAGCCCGGCACGATTGGCGCCGATCAGTTCGACGCCTCTGATGTAGAATATCTGCGCCATGATTGATGGAAACAACACGACGTAGGCGGTGAGCGCCCAGCCATTGAGATCGGGCGCGATCAACCGGTCAGTAGCGATCTCCCACGCCGTGAACGGGATCGACGTGACGAAGGCCGACGCGGTAAGCACGATCATCAGGCTTTGCCAGTGGATGTCGGGTTTGAAACGCAGCGCGACCGTATAGCCGCTGTAGACCAGCACCGCGACCAGCATCAGCGCGTCGCCGAAGTTCAGGTCGAGCGCCACCAGGTTCGAGAGGTCGCCATGGCTCGCGGTCAGCGCGACGCCGAGCAACGACAGCAGGAAGCCGAGGATCTGGCCGGGCGCGACGCGCATCCGGAACAGCAGAAAATTGGCGGCGAAGATCAGCATCGGCATGCCCGCCTGCTCGATGCTGGTGTTGATCGCCGTGGTGAAATTCAGCGCGGTGTAGAGCGCCGCGTTGAACACGGTGAAGCCGAGCGCGCCCAGGCTGGCGAGAAGCCAGATGTGCTTGCGGACGACCGGCCAGTCGGCGCGCAGCCGCGGCCAGCCGATGGCGGCAAGCATGGCAGCCGCGAAGGCCCAGCGCATGGTGGTGAACAGCATCGGCGAGACGTGGCCGACCGCGAGCTTGCCCGCCACCGAGTTGCCGCCCCAGAACAGGGTTGTCAGCAACAGCAGGACGTAGGCATTTCGGAACATCCGGACAAACTTTCGCAGGCGGCGGGCCATGCCCCGGCCTAAGTGGCCGATCCCGGCAAGTAAATGCCTCCAAAGCCAGAATTTGTTGTGCCTGAGGCGGCAAAGAAAGGTCGCGCTTGCAATTGCTTGGCGTTATAGAGGCCTGTCATTTTGCACTGTTCGCGGCGCTGCCCGCGATGTCGGAAGGAAAATATCATGGCCAATGTGGTGGTCGTCGGTTCCCAGTGGGGCGACGAAGGCAAGGGCAAGATCGTGGACTGGCTGTCCGAGCGCGCCGACGTGGTGGTGCGTTTCCAGGGCGGACATAATGCCGGTCACACGCTGGTGGTCGACGGCGTGGTCTACAAGCTGTCGCTGCTGCCTTCCGGTGTCGTGCGCGAGGGCAAGCTGTCGATCATCGGCAACGGCGTGGTCTTCGATCCGCACGCCTTTGTCGTCGAATTGGAGAAGATCCGCGCCCAGGGCGTCGAGATCGGCCCCGACCGCCTGAAAATAGCCGAAAACACTGCGCTTATCCTGTCCCTGCATCGCGAGTTGGATGGTTTCCGCGAGGACGCCGCCTCCAATTCGGGCACGAAGATTGGCACGACCCGTCGCGGCATCGGCCCCGCCTACGAGGACAAGGTGGGACGCCGTGCGGTGCGGGTGATGGACTTGGCGGATTTGGAAACACTGCCCCACAAGGTCGACCGGTTGCTGACCCACCACAACGCGCTGCGCCGCGGCCTCGGCCATGCGGAAGTGACGCATGACGCCATCATGACCGAGCTGACCTCGATCGCCGACAAGATCCTGCCCTACATGGACCGCGTCTGGAAGGTGCTGGACGACAAGCGCCGTGCCGGCGAGCGCATCCTGTTCGAGGGCGCGCAGGGCACGCTACTCGACATCGACCACGGCACCTATCCATTCGTCACCTCGTCGAACACGGTGGCCGGCCAGGCAGCGGCCGGGTCGGGCGTCGGCCCGGGCGCGATCAACTATGTCCTCGGCATCACCAAGGCCTATACGACGCGCGTCGGCGAAGGCCCGTTCCCGACCGAGCAGCAGAACGAGATCGGCGAATTCCTCGGCACCCGTGGCCACGAGTTTGGCGTCGTCACCGGGCGCAAGCGCCGCTGCGGCTGGTTCGACGCCGTGCTGGTGCGCCAGGCGGTTGCTGTCAACGGCATCAAGGGCATCGCCCTGACCAAACTCGACGTGCTCGACGGCCTCGACGAGATCAAGGTCTGCACCGGCTACATGCTCGATGGCGAACTGATCGACTACCTGCCGGCGAGCCAGGGCGCGCAGGCACGGGTCGAACCGGTCTACGAGACGCTCGAAGGCTGGAAGGGAACCACCGCCGGCGCCCGCAGCTGGAACGCCCTGCCGGCCCAGGCAGTGAAGTATGTACGCTACATCGAAGAGCTGATCGGCGCGCCCGTGGCGATGCTTTCCACCAGCCCGGAGCGGGAGGACACGATACTTGTGACCGACCCGTTTGAAGACTAGTTTTGGCAGCTTTCCGGCGGCTTCGGCCGCCGGTCGCGGCGCGGCCCAGAAGAAGAGATAGGTCGACGAGAGAATGGCAGACTTCGTAGCGGTCCTGAAGAAGACGCTGGATGGCATGGGCGACACCACGCCGGCGATGCGCGCGCGGGTGTATGAAAAGGCCCGCAGCACGATCGCAGCCAAGCTCGCCGCCTTAGACCCGCAGCCGCCTGCCGCCGTCGCCGAGCGGCAGTCGAAATCGCTCGAGGATGCCATCGCCACCATCGAGGCGACGTTCACGGCAAAGCCGGTCGAAGACGATCCGCTGGCCGAGCTCGAAAACGTCTTCACCTCGATCGCCCGCAACAAGGACCAGCCAGCCTACAGCCGGCCCGCGCCCGAGCCGGTGGTCGCCCGCCCCGTAACGCCGGTGGCGCCACCGCCTGCCGCCGCCCCTGCGCCGACCTTTGAACCGCAGGCGCGCGAGCCGCTGCCTGAATTCTCGCCCAGCCACGATTTCGTTAACGAGGGCCCCGAAGCGGACGGCGACGATCGTTTCGGCAACGAAGCGCCTGACGATGTCGATCCTTTCCAGAACACCCGGCAACGGCCGCGCAAGCGCGTCAGCGGCGGCCTGATTGCCGCTGCCCTGGCTGTCGTGGTGATTGGCGGCGGTGGCTATGCCTTGTGGTCGAATCGCGACGCGTTCGTCGGTTCCGGCGACGACAAGCCGGCGACGACCGCGCCTGCGAACGAAACGGCCACCCCTCCGCCCGCCAGTGGCAGCCAGAACGCCCAGACGCCTGCCAATGGCGAGCCGGGCAAGTTCACCCAGCGCATGACGGCGGACGGCAACGAAGTCGACCCAGGCCCGGCAAGCGGCAGCAACGGCGTCGGCGAAGGCACCTCTGTCGCCGCCCTGACGCAGCAGCCGCCGGCAACACCGCCGACTGCCGCCGAGCCGGACCAGCCCGCGCCAGAGACGCCGGCAACGACGCCTGCCCAGGGCACGGCCCCGACGCCGCCCGCGGCCAGCGAGAACGCGCCAGTGGCCGTCGGCCAGAAGGCGATCTTCTATGAAGAACGCACCAATGTGGCGCAGGGCTCGGCCGAACCCGGCGCGGTCGTCTGGACGGTGGTGCAGGAATCTCCCGGCGGCGACCTGCCGCCCGAGCCGGCAATTCGTGCCGAGGCGACGATTCCCGGCAAGGATATCCAGCTGCGCATGACCATCCGCCGCAACGCCGACAAGACGCTGCCGGCAAGCCATATCCTCGAGATGATCTTCCTGACGCCTGACGGCTTCGAAGGCGGCGGCATCGAAAACATCCTGCGCGTGGCGATGAAGAGCTCCGAACAGGACGCCGGCAACTCGCTGCTCGGCATTCCGGCCAAGATCGCCGACGGCTTCTTCCTCGTCGCCCTCAACGACACCAAGGCTGAAGTCGACGCCAACCTGAACCTGCTGCGGCGCCAGAGCTGGATCGACGTTCCGGTGGTCTACAAGTCCGGCCGTCGCGCCCTGTTCACCCTGGAAAAGGGTATCCCGGGCGACAAGGTGTTCGAAGACGCGATGAAAGCCTGGCAAGCCAAGGCAGCGGGCTGACGCTCGGCGCGGGTTCGCAGTCTGAAGCGGACGTCAGAAGCCCTGGAACACCATGTCCAGAGCTTCTGTGATTTTGTCGTGACTTGCAATCAGGTTCGCTTGCGACGCACCCAGGCGTGCCCTAGGCACGGTTGCAATCAAGTGCGTGAACATCGCGTATTGTTTGCCGTCAATCACGAATATCGGATTGAGCCGTCGCACCAGTGCCAACCTTTCCGAGATGGGCACGAGAGGCACAACAACGCGCGTGCTCAGATCCTCGAGCAAGTCCGTCTGAACATTCAGCAGATAACCGACGCCAACTGGATTGAGAAAGACATCGTATCTTGCCATCAGAACTGCCGGAATTCTTCCAGCGGCAGTCCATTCTCCTCGACATATCTATTCAGGCCCTCAATGGCCTCGCGGTTCTCGATCTTCCAGAGCCGCGACTTTTCCTCCGAAACCGCTTTCCGGAGCGCGTCTTCGGCAAGCTGGGACATGTTCAGCCCGAGGGCTTTGGCCTCTTCGACCAGGGCGGCATCAATGGTCACGTTGGTCGGCTTGCGAATGGGTTTGGGAGCTTTCTGAAGCATATCGGCACCTCGATCCATGCGCATAACATATGCGCATCAGCCGGGAGCCGCAATCAGCCTAGCCTTCAAGCTCCTCGCGCAGCATTTCCAGCTCCAGCCATTCCTCTTCCAGGGCGGCGAGCGTGACGCGTTCCTTGTCGAGGGCGGCGATGGTCTTCTGGAAGCCGTGGGGGTCGCGTTCGTAGAAGGCCGGATCGGCGATCTGGTTTTCCAGCCGCGAGATCGATGCGGTCACCGCCTCCATCTTCTTGGGCAGGTTGTCGAGGGCAAACTTCTGCTTGAACGACAACTTCTTGGCCGGCCCTTTCAGGGCCTCGGCCTCGTTGCGCGATGAACTCGCTGCTTCGGCATTCGCCTTGCGCGACTTGCGGTCGTCGAGCCTGGTGCCGCCGCGCTGGGCCAGCATGTCGGAATAGCCGCCGGCATACTCGACCCATTTGCCGTCGCCGTCCGGCGCGATGATGCTGGTCACGGTGCGGTCGAGGAAGTCGCGGTCGTGGCTGACCAGGATGACGGTGCCGGCGAACCCGGCGACCAGTTCCTGCAGCAGCTCCAGCGTCTCCATGTCGAGGTCGTTGGTCGGCTCGTCGAGCACCAGCAGGTTGGCCGGGCGGGCCAGGACACGCGCCAGGATGAGCCGGGCGCGTTCGCCGCCGGAGAGTTCGCGCACCGGCGTGCGCGCCTGCTCGGGCTTGAACAGGAAGTCCTTCATGTAGGACACGACGTGGCGCTGCTCGCCATTGATGACGAGGTTTTCGCCGCGGCCATCGGTGAGGTAGCTGGTCAGGGTTTCGTTCGGGTCGACCGCCTCGCGCTTCTGGTCGAGCGTGGCGATCTCCAGGTTGACGCCGAGCCGGATGCTGCCGGCATCGGACTCCATCTCACCGGTCAGCATCTTGAGCAGCGTCGTCTTGCCGGCGCCGTTGGGACCGACGAGGCCAATCCGGTCGCCACGCTGGATGCGGGTCGAAAAGCCCTTCACCACCGTCAGGTCGCCGAAGCTTTTGTCGATGTTCTTGGCTTCGATGACGAGCTTGCCGGATTCGGCCGCATCGCTGGCCACCATCGTCGCCACGCCCTCGGCGCCGCGGTGACTGCGGAACTTCTGGCGCATCGTCTGCAGTTCGCCGAGACGGCGCATGTTGCGCTTGCGCCGCGCCGTCACACCATAGCGCAGCCAATGTTCCTCGCGCACGATCTGGCGGCCGAGCTTGTGCTGGTCGCGCTCCTCTTCCTCGAGAATCTGGTCGCGCCATTCCTCAAAATGGGCGAAACCGCGGTCGAGCCGCCGCGTCTGGCCGCGGTCGAGCCAGACCGTGTTGCGGCTGACCCGTTCGAGGAAGCGGCGGTCGTGCGAGATCAGGATCAGCGCCGAGGAGGTGCGGATGAGCTCTTCTTCCAGCCACTCGATGACGGAGAGGTCGAGATGGTTGGTCGGCTCGTCGAGCAGCATGATGTCGGGCTCGGGCGCCATGACGCGGGCGAGTGCCGCACGGCGCGCCTCGCCGCCGGACAGGTCGCCGGGACGCTCCTCGCCGCTGAGGCCGAGATGGTCGAGCAGGTAGGTGGCGCGGTGCGCATCGTCGGCAGGCCCGAGACCGGCCTCGACATAGGCGCGCACGCTGGCGAAACCGTCCATGTCGGGCGCCTGCGGCAGGTAGCGGATCGTCGCCGAGGGCTGGCGGAACACCTCTCCGTCAGTCGGTTCGACCATGCCGGCGGCGATCTTCAGCAGCGTCGACTTGCCCGATCCGTTGCGGCCGACAAGTGCGATCTTGTCGCCCGTCGAGGCCGACAGTGCCGCGCCGTCGAGCAGCGGCACGCCGCCAAAGGTCAGGCGGATGCCGTCGAGATTGAGAAGCGGAGGGGCCATGTTCAGAAATCCGAGGCAGGAAAGGGATGGGCAAGGAGCAGCGCACGGCCACTGCCGAGCGAGACACGCAAACTGCCGCGCACCTCGTTGGAAAGCGTCAGCGACGAGCCGAAGGGCACCTCGACGCTATCGAGCGGCCATTTGGCACCCTCTTCGGTGAGTCCGGAAAGCTCGGAAAAGGCGAGCACCGAAAACAGCGTGCCGTCGTCATAGTCGAAGCTGGACGTACCGGGCAAAAGCGGATGCGCCTCCTGGCGGCCGCTGGTCAGCAGCACTTCGGTGCCGGCTTCGGCAAGGCGCAGCGCCAGCGCAAGATGAAGAAAGGCGTGATCGGCCCGCGCCCCGCCAAAGGCACCGACCAGCACCATCGAGGTCGCCCCGCTGGCTAGCGCGGACGCGATCGCCAATTCACCGTCGGTCTTGTCCTTGTCGGCGGGAAACTTCTCGCGCGGCACGGAAGCGAAGGTCGGTTCGATCTCGGCGGGTGCCGAGTCGAAATCACCAAGCCAGAGTTCCGGCAGCAGGCCGAGCGTTGCGGCATGACGCATGCCGGAGTCGGCCGCGATGACGCGGCTGCCCGCGACCTGACGGTCGAGGCGCGGCGTGCGGAAAAGCTCGCCGCCGAGAAGGAGGGTGAACCGGGTCATGGCAAGCGCATTACCAGCCCGGCAGCCGAAACGGAAGGCCGCGAGACCGCGTGTGGCCGGCAAACTACCGCTTGCACGGCCTGTCGCACGGCCCTATTTGTGGAACCGCTCTAACGGGGTGCCTGTCGCGCGCAAGCGGGCCGGCTGAGAGGCATGGAGAGATCCGGCCAACCCGCTGAACCTGATCCGGTTTGTACCGGCGGAGGGATTAGATGCTTCGGACGCCCGGCGCTTCAAATTCCCTTTCAACACCAATGAAGGAGGCGCCGATGCGCTCGCCCGTTCTGTCCCTGACTTCCGCCCTGGCGTTCGCCGCCATCGCCTTTCCGGCGACCGCCGAGGGCAAGCTCACCGTCTACACTTATGAGAGCTTTACCGCCGAGTGGGGCCCCGGCCCCCAGGTCAAGAAGGCCTTCGAGGCCGAATGCGCCTGTACCGTCGATTTCGTCTCGGTCGCCGACGGCGTGGCCCTGCTCAACCGCGTCAAGCTCGAAGGTGCGGCCACCAAGGCCGACATCGTGCTCGGCCTCGACACCAATTTGACCGCCGAGGCCAAGGCAACCGGCCTGTTCGCGCCGCACGGCGCCGCGGGAGAGAACGTCAAGGTTCCCGGCGATTGGTCCGACGACACCTTCGTGCCTTACGATTACAGCTATTTCGCCGTCGTCTATGACACCGACAAGCTGAAGACCCCGCCGAAAAGCCTGAAGGAACTGATCGAGGGCGACCCCGAGCAGAAGATCGCCATCCAGGATCCGCGCACTTCGACACCGGGCCTCGGCCTGCTGTTGTGGATCAAGTCGGTCTATGGCGACAAGGCGCCGGAAGCCTGGGCCAAACTCAAGGGCCGCGTGCTGACCGTGACGCCGGGATGGAGCGAGGCCTATGGCCTGTTCACCAAGGGCGAGGCGCCCATGGTGCTGTCCTACACGACGTCGCCGGCCTACCACATGGTGGCGGAAAGCACCGAGCGCTACCAGGCCGCGACCTTCGAGGAAGGCCACTATTTGCAGATCGAGGTCGCCGGCATCACCACCACGGGTGCCAAGAACCCGCTGTCGGAGAAGTTCATGGCCTTCATGACCGGCCCCGGCTTCCAGGATGTCATCCCCGAAACCAACTGGATGTTGCCTGCCGGCAAGACCGACAAGCCGCTCAGCCCGGCCTTCGACAAGCTCGTGAAGCCGGCCAAGACGCTGCTCTTCAGCGCCGACGAAGTCGCCGCCAACCGCAAGGCCTGGGTCGACGAATGGCTCGGCGTGATGAGCAAGTAGGCACTGTCGACTTGTGATGGATCTGCTTGAATACCCCCCTCCGGCCTGCCGGCAATCTCCCCCGCAAGGGGGGAGATTGGCTGTGGCACGGCCATCGCCAATCCAAGAAGTTGTCGGTGGTGGATGGGCGTCCAAGCTGCCGATCTCCCCCCTTGCGGGGGAGATGGCCGGCAGGCCAGAGGGGGGTGCGAAAGATTGCTACCCCGATCGACCTCACGGTCTACGTCCTGCAGCGTTCGGCACATCATGCCACTAGCTCGCGACCCCCGCATTGCCGCCGGCGTCATCGCGCTGGCGGCGATCGGCATCCTGGTCGGCGGCGCCTTCGTCGGGCTCGGCATCGAGGCCTGGCGCAATCCTGAAGGCGCCCTTGCCGCCATCGATCCCTACCTTCTGCGGGTCGCGCGCTTCACGCTGTGGCAGGCGATGTTGTCGACCTTGCTGTCGGTTGCGCCTGCGATCCTCGTCGCGCGTGCCCTGTCCCGGCATCCTGAGTTTCCCGGCCGCGGTCTGATCCTGCGCCTGTTTGCCGTGCCGCTGGCGTTGCCGGCGATCGTCGCTGCCCTCGGCATCCTGTCGCTCTACGGCCGCGCCGGCTATTTCGCCGAACCGCTGACGGCGCTGACCGGCGGCACATGGCCCGGCATCTATGGCCTGTCGGGCATTCTGGTCGCCCACGTCTTCTTCAACCTGCCGCTGGCGACACGCCTGATGCTCGAGGCCCTGCAGACGGTGCCGGCCGACCAGTGGCGGCTGGCGAGCCAGCTCGGCATGGGCGCGCAGTCAAGCTTCCGCCTGATCGAATGGCCTGCGCTGCGCGCAGCCCTGCCCGGTATCGCCGGGCTGGTGTTCATGCTGTGCATCACCTCCTTCACCATCGTCTTGACGCTCGGCGGCGGACCGGCTGCAACCACGCTGGAAGTGGCGATCTACCAGGCGCTGCGCTTCGATTTCGACCCTGCCCGGGCGGTTGCGCTCACCGTGTTGCAGATCGCGCTGACCGCCGTCGTCGTCCTGGCCCTGATGCGGCTCGGCGTCAACACCACCGGCGACGCCAACCTGCCGGTGGCACGGCGCAGCTTCATTCAGGCGAACGCCGGCGAGGCGACCTTCAATGCAGCGGCTATCCTCCTGGCTCTCGCCTTCGTCGGCGGGCCGATGCTGGCGACCGTTGCCGCCGGGCTCGAGGCTGATCTCGGCCGGCTGGCCGGAGAGGCTTCCGTCCAGCGCGCGACGCTGACCAGCATCGTCCTGGCGACACTGTCGGCGACGCTTGCGGCGATGCTGGCCCTGGCGCTGGTGACGGCACGCCGGGCGCTCGCGACAGGCCGCAACAGCCGGAAGAAGTCGATCCTCGAACGCTTTACCGACACCGGCGCCAGCTTCGTGCTGGTCGTGCCGCCGATCGTCATCGGCGCTGGCTGGTTCGTGTTGGTGCGGCAGTCGGTCGACGTCTTCGCGCTGGCCCCCTTCATGGTGGTGACGGTCAATGCCGTGATGGCGATGCCGTTTGCCGTCCGCGCCATTCGCCCCGCCCATGATGCGGCGAGCGAGCGCCACGAGCGGCTTTGCGCCCAGCTTGGCATATCCGGCTGGAACCGGCTGCGGCTGATCGACTGGCCGGTGCTCCGGCGTCCGCTGGCCACCGCGTTCGCCTTTGCCATGGCGCTGTCGCTCGGCGACCTCGGAGTCATCGCCCTTTTCGGCAGCGACGCCGTGCAGACGCTGCCCTATCTTCTGCTCGCCCGCATGGGCAGCTATCGCACCGACGACGCGGCCGGCCTGGCACTGATGCTCGGGCTGTTGTGCCTGGCCTTGATGATGCTGGCCGACCGCCTCGGCAAGGAGACACCCAGATGACCAGTGCGGCCGTGCACCTCGACCAGCTGGTGTTCAGCTATGCCGACACCATGGTGCGCTTCGACGTGACGTTCGCGCCCGGCGAGATCACTGCCATCATGGGGCCGAGCGGCGCCGGCAAGTCGACATTGCTCAACCTCGTCGCCGGCTTCGAGACACCACGCGAGGGCCGGGTGCTGATCGGCGACATGGATGTGACGTCGGCGCCACCAGCCGACAGGCCTGTGTCGATGGTGTTCCAGGAGAACAACCTCTTCGCCCACCTCGACATCGCCAGCAATGTCGGGCTCGGGCGCTCGCCTGCCTTGCGCCTCAGCGCGACGGACAAGCAGGATGTGGCAACGGCCCTGGCGCGCGTCGGGTTGGCGGGCATGGAGCATCGCCTGCCCCGCGAACTGTCGGGTGGCGAACGCCAGCGCGTCGCCCTGGCACGGGTTCTTGTGCGCGACCGCCCGATTCTCCTGCTGGATGAACCCTTTGCCTCGCTTGGACCAGCCTTGCGCGACGACATGCTGGAGCTTTTGACCAGCGTCCAAGCAGAACGCGGCATGACCGTGCTTTTCGTGACACACCAACCCGAAGATGCGCGAAAACTCGCTGAAAACATGGTTTTCGTCGAAGGTGGAAGGGTCGCGGCGGCAGGAAAGACTGCGGATTTCTTTAAGAGTTCTGGACCTGACGCCTTCAGACACTATATCGGCAATGAACGGCAGTGACACGTTCACGCCGCGTTGCCCGGAAGCGGACATAATTTACAGCCAAATCGCCATATTCGCGGCGGCGGCCTTATTGTGTCGGCAAGGCGAGTGTGGCTACGTCCACACGATGCGGGCCGGCATCTGCTTCGCCCGCATTTGTTGAATTTGAAAGGACGCGAGCTCTGCCCATCTGCCGCGACGGACTGACCGGGACGATAACGCCACGCTGCGCGCGACTTGCCGTCGCCGTGGCGCTGTCGGCGTTTGTCGCCGGTTGCCAGGTGCTCAACTCTTCGGATGTCCGCGAATCCGGTTTCCAGCCGTCCAACAATCCGGTGACGGTCGACAACGTCTCGCGCAACGACAAGCTCGCCGAGATCGCCAAGGCCCAACACCCGCGCATCCTCGCCACCTATGGCGGCGAATACTCCGACCCCAAGCTGGAGCGCATGGTGGCCAAGGTCGTCGGCAGCCTGACCACGGTGTCGGCCAACCCGAACCAGACCTATCGCATCACCATCCTCAATTCGCCCAACGTCAATGCCTTTGCGCTGCCGGGCGGCTATCTCTACGTGACGCGCGGACTTCTGGCGTTGGCCAACGATTCGGCCGAACTGGCCGCCGTCATCTCGCACGAGATGGGCCACGTCACCGCCAACCACGGCGTCCAGCGCCAGCAGAAGGAAGCCGAGGAAGTGCTGGCGACCAAGGTCGTCACCGACGTGCTCGGCGAAAGCCCGACAGCCAAGGCGGCCTTGATCCGCGGCAAGCTGCGCCTTGCCCAGTTCTCGCGCAACCAGGAGCTCGAGGCCGACGGAATCGGCATCAAGATGAGCGGCCAGTCGGGCTATGATCCCTTCGCCGCGGGCCGCTTCCTGCAGTCGATGGCCGCCTATAGCGACCTACGCGCGGTCAGCGGCGCCACCGACGCCAGCCTCGACTTCCTCGCCAGCCATCCCAACGCGCCGCAGCGCATCGACCTTGCCCAGCGCCACGCCCGCCAGTTCGGCGCGCCCGGCATCGGCAAGCGCGACCGCGATTCCTTCCTCGCCGGCATCGACGGGCTTCTGTTCGGCGACACACCCGACGAAGGCTACGTCCGCGGCACCACCTTCCTACATCCCAAGCTCGGCATCTCGTTCTCGGTGCCGCAGGGCTTCATCATCGACAACACAGCCGCCGCAGTGACCGCGACGGGTCCGGGCAACATGGCCATCCGCTTCGACGGCGTAACCATCGACGGCAAGCTGTCGCTGCCCGACTACGTCAAGAGCGGCTGGGTTGCCGGGCTAGATCCGGCAAGCGTCCGCTCGGAGACGATCAACGGCAACGAGGCAGCGTTTGCCCGCGCAAGCGCCGAAGGCTGGCAATTCGACATCATGGTGATCCGCGCCGGCGCACAGGTCTACCGCCTGCTGACGGCCGCACCGACAGCCAGCTCCAACCTCGATACGGTCGCCCGCTCGGTGAGCTCCAGCTTCCACGTCATGACCGCGGCGGAAAAGGCTTCGCTCAAACCGCTGCGCATCCGCGTCGTCACCGTGCAAGCAGGCCAGAACATGGGTTCGCTCGCCGCCAGCATGGTTGGCGTCGACCGCAAGCTCGATCTGTTCAGGGTGCTGAACGCCCTTGCCCCCGGTGCCACCGTTTCGGCCGGCGACAAGGTCAAGATCGTCACCGACCGGTAGTCGCCCGGAGTAATTCCAAAGAGGGAAAAGCTCTAGGCGGCCAGAAACGCCGAGTTTTGCCGCACCAGGGCCGACTTCAGCTTTTCCATGGCGCGGGTTTCGATCTGCCGGACCCGCTCCTTGGAGATGCCGAGCGACGTGCCCAGCTCTTCCAGCGTGGCGCCCTCCTCGCTCAGCCGGCGCTCCTCGATGATCTGAAGTTCGCGCGCGTTGAGCACCCCGAGCGCATCGTGCAGCCAGCCAGAGCGCCGTTCGATGTCAATCGCATCGCCGACGAGTTCATCCGGCAACGGATCGTCGGAGACCAAAAGATCCATGCGCTCGCCGCCATCGCCATCGTCGCTCAGCGGCGCGTTGAGCGACGTGTCGGGCACCGAAAGGCGCATGTCCATCATCGCCACGTCCGCCTCCGACACGCCGAGCGCGAGGGAAATTTCCTGGTAAGCCGAGCTGTTGCCGAGCGGGCCGCCGCCCTGGGCAAGACGGGCGCGCATGCGGCGCAGGTTGAAGAACAGCGATTTTTGGGCCGAGCTCGTACCGCCCCTGACGATTGACCAGTTGCGCAGGATGTAGTCCTGCATCGATGCGCGAATCCACCAGCTGGCATAGGTCGAAAAGCGCACCTCACGCAGCGGATCGAAGCGCGCGGCAGCCTCGAGCAGCCCGACATGGCCCTCCTGGATGAGATCGCCCATCGGCAGCCCGTAGCGCCTGAACTTGACCGCCATGGCGATGACGAGACGCATGTGGGCGGTGGTGATGCGGTTCAACGCATCCTGGTCGTGCTGCTCTTTCCAGCGGATCGCCAGTTCCAGCTCTTCGCCGCGCTCCAGGTAGGGTGCGCGCGACGCCGCCCTCAGCATCATCTGCTCGCCGGCAAGGCCTGCCCGATCCATATACATGCTTCGCCCCTTGGTTCGTGAGCAAGCCGGGCGCACCATGAATGCGGATGCTGCCCCGCAAGGTCATTAACGCAAGATGCCGGACAATGTTCCGCGACGACCCGGCTTGAGGCAGGCACGTAGATTCAGATTCCGAGATTGATCGATAATTGAAATTTCATTCCTTATCTTGAGCGCCGGCATCTGCGAGATTGGACCCAATCACAACTTCGCCGGCCATCGTCGCCGGCCTAAGATCGGGATCGCATGAAATGAACTGGTTGAAATCGCTGGCCGTTGCCGCAACGCTCCAGATCGCAGCCGTGGGTGCAGGCCACGCCGGTGAGAACCTCAATGAGATCAAGGCTGCCGGCGTGTTCAAGATTGGCACCGAAGGCACCTATGCGCCTTTCACCTATCATGATGCCTCGGGCGCCCTGGTCGGCTTCGACGTCGAGATCGGCAAGGAGATCGCCAAGCGCCTCGGCGTCAAGGCCGAATTCCTCGAAGGCAAGTGGGACGGCCTGATCGCCGGCATCGACGCCAAGCGTTATGACGCCGTCATCAACCAGGTCGGCATCACCGAGGCGCGCAAGGCCAAGTACGACTTCTCCGAACCCTACATCGCCTCCAAGGCCGTGCTCATCGTCAGCGGCAAGAACGAGGACATCAAGGGTTTCGCCGACCTCAAGGGCAAGAAGTCGGCCCAGTCGCTGACCAGCAATTTCGGCAAGATCGCCGAGGCCAATGGCGCCGAACTCGTCGGCACCGATGGCTTCGACCAGTCGATCCAGCTGGTGCTGAACGGCCGCGCCGACGCCACCATCAATGACAGCCTGTCGTTCTACGACTTCAAGAAGAACAAGCCCGACGCCGACGTGAAGATCGTCGCCGAGGAAGAAAAGGCCGACTTCTCCGGCGTTATCGTGCGCAAGGGCGAGCCGGAACTGGTCGAGGCGATCAACAAGGCACTGGCCGAGATCAAGGCCGATGGCACCTACAAGAAGATCTCCGAGACCTACTTCGGCGCCGACGTCTCCCAGTAACCGCATCGCCCATCGGCTGCGCTGACCCGCGGTCGATGGGCATGATTTTTCCACCTCTCATTTTTCCCATGAACTTGCCCGGAAAATCTGCGATTTTCCGGGCTCGTTTGTTGTGGGGAGGGAGCGTTCATCTTGCCACACTGGCTGCAACTGATGCTGGACTCGCTCGGCCCACTGTTGTGGGCCGCGCTCATTTTCACCGCGCCGCTGACGCTTCTCTCCTTCGCCTTTGGCCTGGCGGTTGGCCTCGGCGCCGCCCTTGCCCGCCTGTTCGGCCCGGCCTGGCTGTCGGCGATCGTGCGCTTCTACGTCTGGATCATCCGCGGCACGCCGCTGCTGGTGCAATTGTTCCTGATCTTCTACGGCCTGCCCAGCGTCGGCATCGTGCTCGACGCCTTTCCGGCGGCACTGATCGGCTTCACGCTCAATGTCGGCGCCTATTCCTCCGAGATCATCCGCGCTGCCATCAGCTCGGTCGCCAAGGGGCAATGGGAGGCCGCCTATTCGATCGGCATGACCTGGAGCCAGGCAATGCGCCGGACGATCCTGCCGCAGGCCGCGCGCGTGGCGGTGCCGCCGCTGTCCAATACCTTCATCTCGCTGGTCAAGGACACCTCGCTGGCCGCCGCCATCACCGTGCCGGAGATGTTCCAGGCGGCGCAACGCATCGTCGCCACCACCTATGAGCCGCTGATCCTCTATGTCGAGGCCGCGATACTCTATCTCGCCATGAGCTCGGTTCTGTCCTCGCTTCAGGTCCGGCTCGAAAAGCGGCTCAACAGATATGGCGGCTTCCTGGAGGCGCGGACATGATCGGGCTGTCGCACATCGTCAAGCAATTCGGCGACAACACCGTTATCAAGGACGTCTCGGTCGACATCCAGGAAGGCAGCGTCACCGCGCTCGTCGGCCCCTCGGGCGGCGGCAAGAGCACGCTCTTGCGCTGCATCAATCTGCTGGAGGTCCCGACCTCGGGTACGGTGCGTGTCGGCGACGACGCCATCGAATTCAAGCCCGACGTCAAGGTTCCGACACGGGCCATCCAGCAGTTGCGGCGCCAGACCGGCATGGTGTTCCAGAACTTCCAGCTGTTCCCGCATCGCACGGCGATCGAAAACGTCATGGAAGGGCTGGTGACCGTGCTGAAATGGCCGGAGGCCAAGGCCCGCGAACGTGCCCTCGCCTTGCTCGAAAAGGTCGGCATGGCGCACAAGGTCGATGCCTGGCCGGCAACGCTGTCCGGCGGCCAGCAGCAGCGCGTGGCAATAGCACGCGCGCTAGCGCCGTCACCAAAGGTGTTGCTGTGCGACGAGCCGACCTCGGCACTGGATCCGGAACTCGCCCAGGAGGTGGTCGACGTGCTTGGCCAGCTGGCGCGCGAAGGCACGACCATGGTGATCGCCACACACGACCTGCGCCTGGCCTCGAAGATCGCCCACGAGGTGGTGTTCCTCGAGGCCGGAACGGTGGTCGAGAAGGGCCCTGCGAGCGAGGTGTTCGGCAATCCGACGCATCAGCGCACCAAGCGCTTCATCGCGACGATCACGCATCAGCACGAGCACGGCAAGGGCGGCGAAGGCTGACGTGACTGCACCCGCCTGAAACAAAAAACCCGGCCAGTGGCCGGGTTTTTCGTAGTTCTCGGAGGCATGCCAGATCAGGCTGCTTCTTCCTGCTCGGCGTCGGCTTCCTCGTTGTCGGCCTTGGCGCCGCGCTTCGGACCCTTGTTGAGGTTGGCCTCGATCAGGCGAACGGCTTCGGTTTCCGACAGGCGGTTGACGGCTGCCAGTTCGCGCGCCATGCGGTCGAGCGCTGCTTCATAGAGCTGGCGCTCGGAATAGGACTGCTCCGGCTGATTGTCGGCACGGTAGAGATCGCGCACGACTTCCGAGATCGAGATCAGGTCGCCCGAATTGATCTTCGCATCGTATTCCTGGGCGCGGCGCGACCACATGGTGCGCTTGACGCGGGCACGGCCCTGCACGACCTTCAGGGCACGCTCGACATAGTCGGTCTCGGAGAGCTTGCGCATGCCGATCGAGGTCGCCTTGGCGACCGGCACCTTCAGGCGCATCTTGTCCTTCTGGAAATCGATCACGAACAGCTCAAGCTTGTGTCCCGCCACTTCCTGCTCGTCGATGGAGACGATCTGGCCGACGCCATGCGCCGGGTAGACAATGTACTCGCCGGTCTTGAAACCGTGACGCGCTGCGGATTTCTTCTGCGGGATGGAAGTTGCCATACGCCCTGAACTCCTTCTTGTAACACCGGCCCGCCGAGGCCGGCTGAACGAGGATGGTCGGCAAACGCGACCTTGTGCCGCACGACAATCGATCCCCAACCGGGAGAGCTTGAACCGGTAAACCGCTAAAGCAGCGGCCTCCGGCCCAGATTACTCTGGTCCGAATTGGGGCTGTCACCTTTCAGTGATTTAGGCTTCGCGCCATAGATCGACGTTGTGTCATCGGCATGTTGATCTAGCTCTAACACAAAAAGTCGGAAGAATCAAGGTTTTGCTGCATGCGCGAAGAGCGCACGGCGTCAAGTGCAGCCGGCGACGCGCAAAGCCACGATGCAGTGAGCTAGTATGGCAGCTTTCAGTTGCCTTCGCCGGGCGCCTCGGAGAAGTATTGCTCGAACTTGCCTTCAACGCCGTCGAATTCCTTGGCTTCGGGCAGCTCGTCTTTCTTGACGGTCAGGTTCGGCCACTTGCTGGCGTATTCGGTGTTGATCTTCAGCCATTTGTCGAGCCCCGGCTCGGTGTCGGGCTTGATCGCATCCGCCGGGCACTCGGGCTCGCAGACGCCGCAGTCGATGCATTCGTCGGGATGGATGACGAGCATGTTCTCGCCTTCATAGAAACAGTCGACCGGACACACCTCGACGCAGTCGGTGTACTTGCACTTGATGCAATTGTCGGTGACGACGTAGGTCATGAGGCAGGCTCCGGGACTTCCCGTATTTCATATCTTTCGGTGAGGTATCCCCTTTAAAGGGGTCTTGCAAGGGCGGCTATTCCGCGCGGGCGGCGCTTGGCGGAACGTAATTCTCAATGTGAGGGCGGAGCCTTCCGCGGCTTTGCGTCACTCGCTGCGCAGCCGGTCGGTGGCCCGCCTTTCCTTCTTGGTCGGGCGTCCGCTTCCGGCCTCGCGCACTGGCGGCAGGGCATCGGGCGGCGCCTGGTCCTTCGGTGTCGGAACGGGCGACAGGTCCTCGTAGAGCTTGCGAGCCTCTTCAGCCGGCCCGCGCCGCTCGCCAGGAAGCAGAATCTTGTAGACCAGGATGCGACGGTCGAGCGTGATGGTCAGCACGTCGCCCGACTTGACGATGTCCGAAGCCTGGCCGAGCTTCTGGCCGTTGTTCCTAACACCGCCACCCTGCACCAGCTTGGCTGCAAGCGAACGCGATTTGACCGCGCGCGAGAAGAACAGCCACTTGTCGATGCGCTGTCTTCCCTCGCCGGCCAAAGGAGCTACTTCTTGAGCTGGTCGCGCAGCGCGGCGAGCTTGGCAAAGGGCGAATCGGGATCGATGCGCACCGGACGCTCTTCGCGTGGCTTTTGCTGGAACGCCGGCTTGCCCTTGAAGCCATTGCGGTCGCCCCCATGCTTCTCGCCCTGCGGGCGCTCACCGCGGCCACGATTCTCGTGGCGCTCGCCCTGCGGCTTGCCGCCGGGCTTGCGATCGAAGCGCGGACGACCGCCATCGCGGCCTTCGCCACCTTCGCGTCCACGGTTGCCCTCGCCCTGACGGCCCGCCGGAGCGCCGGCTGCGCGCGGTTCGCGCTGCCCGCCACGCGGACGGTTGTCCTGGCGATGGCGCGGACGCTGCTCGAAGCGGCCCTGGCGCCACAACAGGATGGGCTTGGGCTCTTCCGCAGGTTCGGATGCTTCCGCGGCAGCGACTTCGGCCGGTGCGACGGCAGCGACTGGGACTTCGACGGGCGCGTCTGCAACCATCGGGATGTCGGCAGTGGCTGCCTCGGGCTCGGCTGCCGCGGCGGCTTCCGCCGCTGGCTCAGCCACCACTTCGGCAACGGACTCGGCAACGTCCTCGACCTGTTCGGCAACGGCTTCCGGTGCCTGTCCGGCATCCGAAGCCTGCACGGCATCGGCGGCGGCTTCGGCAAAGGCCTCCGTCGAAACCTCGGTGGCTTCGCCGCTGTCGGTTGCTGCAGCCGCTGCGGCCTTGGTGGCCATCGCCTGCGCTGCAGCTTCGCGCGCGGCGGTGTCGATCGTTTCGAGCTTTTCCTTGACCTCGACAGCCGGCTTGGGTTCGGCGCGATAACCGAGGCCCTTGAGGATTTCTTCCATGTCGTCGCCGGTGGCGCCGAGGATTGACATCATCTGCGGCGTGACGATGAACGCGCTGCCGTCATAGGCGCCCTCAGGCCGGGCGCCGGTGCCCTGCTTCCAGGCAAGCGCCGGGCGGATGAGGTCGGCGAGACGCTCGAGGATGTCGACACGCACGGCGCGGCGGCCGAGGTTGCGGAAGCCGGCAAGCTTGTAGAACGTCTTGTCGAAGGCCTGGTCGATGACCACCGAGGTGCGGCCAGCCGCCAGCGCATGGACGACATCGCCGAAGCCCGGCTTGTCCTTGCCGTCGTTCTTGAGCGCCCACAGCAGCGTCACCAGACCGGCGGGCGCGGGCTTGATCAGTGCCGGGACAAAGACGTGATAGGCGCCGAAGCGCACGCCGAGGCGGCGAAGTGCGGCGCGGCCTTCCTGGTCGAGCGACTTCACGTCCTCGGCGATGTCGCGGCGATTGATCAGGCCGAAATTCTCGACCAGCTGGAAGGCGATGCCACGGCCGATGCCGGACAGCTGCTCCGCAGCCTTGAGATCGACCAGCGGCTTGAGCAGCGACTCGACCTGGAAATTGACGAAGCGCTCGGCGCGCGCGGCGACCTTGTCGCGGGACGGGCCGGTCAGCTGTTCGTCGGCCAACAGCACGACGCGCGGCTTCAGCGCATCCTCGCCTTCGACCAGCGTGCCGATGGGCGCGCCGATCCAGCGCAGCACGCCGTCCGAGCCAAGCGCGATGTCACCATTGGGCGACGTCGCGAAACGTTCGGCGCGTGTGTCGAATTCGGTTGCAAGCGCCTTCTGCGCTGCCGTGCGCACGGCCTTGGCGTCTTCTCCGCCCGCGCTCTGGTCGGCGGTGAAACGGAACCCTTGCAGTTCGCCGACATGGTGGCCCTCGACGAGGACGGTTCCGGACGGGCTGATTTCGGCTTCAAGCATAGTGTTTTCTCTAAGGCGGCGCATGAGGACGGAAGTCCTGCGGTCTACAAAGCGTTTCGTCAACCGCTCATGCAGTGCATCCGACAATCTGTCTTCGATGTCGCGCGTTTTTTCTTGCCAGTGTGCCGGATCGGCAAGCCAGCCAGGGCGGTTTGAGACGAATGTCCAGGTCCGGATCTGTGCGATCCGATGTGAAAGCGTGTCGATGTCGCCCTCGGTGGAATCGGCACGGCGCACCTGTTCGGCCATGTAGGTCTCGTCGACATGGCCGCGCCGGGCGAGATCGTCATACATCGAAGCGATCAGGTCGGCGTGCTGGGCCGGTGCGATCCTGCGGTAGTCGGGCAGCGCGCAGGTTTCCCACAACAGGGCGACACGCTCGCGATTGGTGGCGAGCGACCGGATGTTTTCATCGCGCGACAGATGGTCGAGCGCCTGGGCGTCGACAGCCGGCAAAGCGCGCGTCAGGCCCTCGACCGGCGCCACGGTGTCGATCGAGCGCTTGAGCGTATCGAGGCTGGCGAAATCGAAACTAGCCGTGCGCCACTGCAGCACCTTGACCGGCTCGAAGTCATGACCCTCGATCTTTTCGATCAGCTCGTCCTCGAACGGATCGACCTGGCCGGTGACGCCGAAGGTCCCGTCGCGCAAATGGCGCCCGGCACGGCCGGCGATCTGGCCGAGCTCGGCGGCGGTGAGCTGCCGATACTGGTAGCCGTCGAACTTGCGGTTCTGGGCAAAGGCGACGTGGTCGACATCGAGATTGAGGCCCATGCCGATGGCATCGGTGGCGATCAGGTAGTCGACGTCGCCGTTCTGGTAGAGCTCGACCTGGGCATTACGGGTGCGCGGGCTGAGCGCGCCGAGCACCACCGCTGCACCACCCTGCTGCCGGCGGATGAGCTCGGCGATGCCGTAAACCTCGTCGGCGGAGAAGGCGACGATGGCCGAGCGCCGCGGCAGCCGCGTCAGCTTCTTGGAACCGGCATAGGCGAGATGCGACAGCCGTGGCCGGGTGACCACCGACACACCCTTCAACAGCTTCTGCAGGATGCCGTGCATGGTGGCGGCACCGAGAAGCAGTGTTTCCTGCTTGCCGCGCAGATGCAGTATGCGGTCGGTAAAGATGTGGCCGCGCTCGAGGTCGCCGGCAAGCTGGACCTCGTCGATGGCGACGAAGGCGGCATCCGTCTGGCGCGGCATGGCCTCGACGGTGCAGACCGAATACCTGGCGCCGGCAGGCAGGATCTTCTCTTCGCCGGTGACCAGCGCCACCTTGTGGGCGCCGACCTTCTCGCAGAGCCGGCCATAGACCTCGCGGGCGAGCAGCCTTAGCGGCAGGCCGATGATGCCGCTTTCATGCGCGACCATGCGCTCGATGGCGAGATGGGTCTTGCCGGTATTGGTTGGCCCCAGAACCGCCGTGACATCGCGGCCTGACAGGATCAGCGGGTCGTTCTGCCTGGAGTGAACATTCATACTGGAACTGCCCTCGGCGCCGGGACAGCCCGGCGTTGCGCCGCCTGTCGCGACGAGTGGACACATAGGGATTTGCAAGCCGAAGCGAAAGCGGAATGTTCCAGATTTAAGAGTTGGAACGAGTCTGGAACGAATCAGCGACGAATCACTGACTCCAGCTGATTCAGGTTTTGTTCACCCCAACATATTGATGCCGGCCCTGCAAGCCGCACCACATGCAGAATCTGTAAAGTGGCCCGTTTCCTGCTTTCGCCACCCCTCCGTTAACCTTTGCCGGCCAAGCGAAGATAGCTGCGCGTCAACCGAGTGCAAAATAATGAATTTGTTGACCTTTCCTAGCACCGGGTTAACAGCCGGAGCTGCCGGAAGCAGCATTTCGTTAAGATTTGAACCAAATGCGGAACGAACAGGCGACGAATCACTGTCCGGGCAGATTTCCCGGTTTGTTCACCACTAGATGTAGTGCCGGGTCAGTTTCTCCACCTATTATCCACAGCCTGTGCACAGAACACTCCACAGCACCTTGATCGCCGCATTAACCTTTGCGTGCCATCTAGGCACACCCGTGCTTCAGCGAAAATACCTGTGATTGCATTACGTTAAGGGAACCACACCCGTTGCACCCGGGAGCGGAGCGTGTCTCCATTGCGGCGTTGAGTCTGCGCGGCGGGGGATGCCCAGGCGGGGCCTCCGGAAAATGCGGCGCACCACGCAGGCGCACGATATCGGAGGGAATATCATGTCCAAACGTCTGTTCGCCGAATTCCTCGGCACATTCTGGCTCGTCTTCGGGGGCTGCGGCAGCGCTGTCCTGGCTGCAGCGTTCCCCGAACTGGGTATCGGTTTCTCCGGCGTTGCGTTGGCGTTCGGCCTCACGGTGCTGACTATGGCCTATGCGGTCGGCGGCATTTCCGGGGGGCATTTCAATCCAGCTGTCTCGGTCGGCCTGATGATGGCCGGGCGTTTCGAAGCCAAGGACCTGGTCCCCTACGTCATCGCCCAGCTGATCGGCGCGGTCGCGGCTTCGACGGTGCTGTACCTCATCGTCAGCGGCAAGGCTGATTTCGCCGGCATCGGCGGCTTTGCCACCAACGGCTATGGCGACGCCTCGCCGGGCAAATTCGGCCTGTCCTCTGCGTTGATCATCGAGGTCGTGCTGACCTTCATGTTCCTGATGATCATCCTCGGCTCGACCAGCGAGCGCGTTCCGGCCGGCTTTGCACCGATCGCCATCGGCCTCGCCCTGACGCTGATCCACCTGATCTCGATCCCGGTCACCAACACGTCGGTCAATCCGGCGCGTTCGACCGGCCCGGCGCTGTTCGTCGGCGGCGTCGCCCTGCAGCAGCTCTGGCTGTTCTGGGTCGCCCCGATCGTCGGCGCAGCCATTGCCGGCATCGCCCACAAGTCATTATTCGGCGACAAGTAGCCGATCCATCGCCAAGAACGGAAACGGCGCCTCGCGGCGCCGTTTTCTTTGTCGGATAGAAGCCGCCGATCAGGCGAAATACTGGCCGCCATTGGCCGACAGCGTCGCGCCGGTGACGAAGCCAGACTCTTCGGAGGCCAGGAACACCACGCAACGCGCGATCTCCTCCGGCTCGCCGAGACGGCCGACCGGAATCTGGGCGATGATCGATTCACGCACCTTCTCGGGAACCGCCATAACCATTTCGGTTGCGATGTAGCCGGGGCAGATGACGTTGACGGTGATGCCGGCGCGTGCGCCTTCCTGGGCCAGCGCCTTGGTGAAGCCGATGTCGCCGGCTTTCGACGCGGAGTAGTTGGCCTGGCCGGCCTGGCCCTTCTGGCCGTTGATCGAGGAAATGGTGATGACGCGGCCGAATTTGCGGTCGCGCATGCCGCTCCACAATGGATGGGTCATGTTGAAGGCACCGTTCAGGTTGGTGTCGATGACCTCCTTCCACTGCTCGCGCGTCATCTTGTGAAACATCGAGTCGCGCGTGATGCCGGCATTGTTGACCAGCACCGAAACCGGGCCGAGATCGGCCTCGACCTGCTTTATGCCGGCTTCGCAGGCGTCGTAGTCGGCGACCGACCATTTGTAGACCGGGATGCCCGTCTCGGCCTTGAACTTCTGCGCGGCCTCGTCGTTGCCGGCATAGTTGGCGGCAACCTTGTAGCCTGCGTTCTTCAGCGCGACCGAAATCGCGGCACCGATGCCGCGCGATCCGCCCGTGACGAGTGCAACCTTGCTCATGCGATTCCCCTTTTCTGCTGCTTTGTAGCCTGCCTTCACGCCAGGCTTTAGAGGCAAAAAGGGCGGCACATTGGCCGCCCTTGTCTTGTTTTCCGAGTTACATCGCCTCGACGCACATCGCGACGCCCATGCCGCCGCCGATGCACAGGGTCGCGAGACCCTTCTTCGCGCTGCGTCGCCGCATTTCATGAACCAGCGTGTTGAAGACGCGGGCACCGGAAGCGCCGACCGGATGGCCGATGGCGATGGCGCCGCCATTGACGTTGACGATCGCCGGATCCCAGCCCATGTCCTTGTTGACCGCGCAGGCCTGTGCCGCGAACGCCTCGTTGGCCTCGACGAGGTCGAGGTCGCCGACCGACCAGCCGGCCTTTTCAAGCGCCTTGCGCGAAGCCGGGATCGGGCCCGTGCCCATGATCTGCGGGTCGACGCCGGCGGTTGCCCACGAGACGATGCGGACCAGCGGGGTGAGGCCGCGGCGCACGGCTTCGGCTTCGGTCATCAGCACGACCGCGGCAGCGCCGTCATTGATGCCGGAAGCGTTGCCGGCGGTGACGGTGCCTTCCTTGTCGAAGGCCGGGCGCAGCTTGGCAATCGAATCCAGCGTCGCGCCATGGCGGATGTATTCGTCCTGGTCAACGATGGTGTCGCCCTTCTTGCCCTTGATGGTGACGGGCACGATCTCGTCGGCAAAACGGCCGGCCTTCTGGGCGGCTTCGGCCTTGTTCTGCGAGGCGACCGCGAACTGGTCCTGCTCGTCGCGCGTCAGCTGCCACTGGCGGGCGACGTTCTCGGCGGTGTTGCCCATGTGGTAGCCGTAGAAGGCGTCGGTCAGGCCGTCCTTGATCATCGTATCGATCATCTTGAAGTCGCCCATCTTCACGCCGCCACGCAAGTGCTGGCAGTGCGGTGCCATGGACATCGATTCCTGGCCGCCGGCGACGATGATCTTGGCGTCGCCCACGGCGATCTGCTGCATGCCGATGGCGATGGTGCGCAGGCCGGAACCGCAAAGCTGGTTGAGGCCCCAGGCGGTCGCTTCCTGCGGCACGCCTGCAGCCATGGCCGCCTGGCGGGCCGGGTTCTGGCCGGCACCGGCAGAAAGGATCTGCCCGAGGATGACTTCGTCAACCTCCTTGGGGTCGACGCCGGCCCGGGCCAGAACTTCCCTGACGGCGATGGCGCCCAATTCGTGCGCCGGGGTGTTGGCGAAGGCACCGTTGAAAGAGCCGACCGGCGTACGGGCGGCGCTGGCGACGACGATGGAGGACGAGGCGGACATGTTTCTCTCCAGACTTCGTGAGGCGAAATGGTTTATGCGCGTCGAAAACATTGGCAGTCACGACTTTTCTTGCCCGTTCCAGGACCCGAGTCAAACCGGAAAATCGCCTGCCGACGCATGCTGCGGCCACGTTTCAGAAAATGCTGCGCAGCATTTTTTTGCCGGCTTGGGCCGGTTCGGGATTCTTGCACTGCACAAATTACTTGGATTTGCCGTTGCTTTGCGCTTATCCTCATCACCGGCGAAATGTTACCGGCTGCTTACATGGCATACCGGTCTTCCGGGGGAGGATGCTGATGCCTGCTAAAGATGCGCCAATCGTCATAAAGAAATACGCCAACCGGCGGCTCTACAACACCGGCACGAGTACTTATGTGACGCTCGAAGACTTGGCCGAGATGGTCAAGAAGGGCGAAGAATTCACAGTACAGGATGCCAAGACCGGCGAAGACATCACCCATCCTGTACTGACGCAGATCATCTTCGAACTGGAGAACAAGGACGGCCAGAACATGCTGCCGATCCCGTTCTTGCGGCAGTTGATCTCTTTCTACGGCGACCAGATGCAGATGGTCGTGCCGAGCTTCCTCGAACAGTCGATGCTTGCCTTCTCGAAGGAACAGGAGCGTTTCCGCGAGCAGATGAAGTCGACCTTCGGCAAGACGCCGATGGACGTGATGAAGGGCGCGACCCCGATGAAGGCGCTCGAGGAGCAGACGCGCCGCAACATGGAATTGTTCCAGAACGCGATGCGCATGTTCACGCCCTTCCCCGCTCAAGGCGCCGGCCCCGCTCCCGCCGAACCCGCCAGGAAAGACGCACCGGAAAAGCCGGACGAGCTGAAGGAGCTCAAGGAACAGCTTGCCGCGATGCAGCGCAAGATCGACTCGATGGGATGACACCCGGACCGCCTTGGCGGATCGAACGCCCGCCGGACGTTTCAAGCCGCGCCCGGCCCCTACCCTTTGGGCGAGAGATTTTCAACCTGACGCAGGGTTTTGCTCGGCCGTCCAAGCGTGTTTGCTAGGCGCTCAACAATGGAGGACCCTGCAAATGACCGAACTGACGCTGGCCAAGGCCAACGCCATCATCGCCACCGCGTTCGAACTGGGCGGCAAGAACAACTTCAAGCCGCTCGGCATCGCCGTGCTTGACGCCGGCGGCCACCTGCTGGCCTTCCAGCGCCAGGACGGCTCTCCGTTCATCCGCGCCGAAGTCGCCTCGGGCAAAGCTTATGGCGCGCTGGCAGTAGGGTCGAGCTCGCGTGCACTCGGCGTCGCCGCCGTCGAGCGGCCGCATTTCTTCCAGGGGCTTTCTGCCGTCTCAGGCGGCAAGATCGTGCCGGTACCGGGCGGCGTGCTCATCCGCAACAGGGATGGCGCCGTGCTCGGCGCGGTCGGCATTTCGGGCGATACGTCGGACAATGACGAACTGGCCGCGATGGCCGGCATCGAAAGCGCCGGCTTCGTCGCGAAAGTCTGACCTGACGCGCGTCCCCCCATGGGGGCGCGCCTCTACTCGCGACCGAAAGTGACGTCGCGACCGGCGGAACGAAGGGAAACCGAGAAGCCCGCCAGCACATCCAGCAACGCGATGACCATCAGGGTGAAGAACACCGGGTGCGCGGCCCCGCGCACCAGCAGGAACTCGACCAGGAACGCGACGAAGACGAAGGTCGACAGCAGATGGTCGACCACCGACGCGTTGGTCGTGCGCGTCGACTTGACGATCTCGACGAACAGCAGCAGCAATCCGACGACGACCAGCAGGTTGCCCAGCGTCAGCGTGAAGACGCCGCCAGACATCATGTTGAGCGACAGGATCTCCCCCGCCCACGGATCGCCATTGACGCCGCTGCCGAACAGGCCGGCGAGGCCGACGTTGAACAGGATGAAAGGGATGATCAGAAGAGGAATGCCCGCGAGCATGGACCGGTCTCCGCGTTGCGCCGGCATCTTCTAGAATCCCCGAACGCCCTGGCGTCAAGAGATTTCAGCACCGTCCGGACACGCAAAAAGAAAGGACCGGCTTGAGCCGGTCCTTTCTTGATAGACGTGCTGGGGAAAAGCGGATTGGCTTTTCCCCGGGGAAAGCTGTCTCAGCTTTCCTTCGGCGTCAGAACCTGGCGACCGCGGTACATGCCGGTCTTCAGGTCGATGTGATGCGGGCGGCGCATCTCGCCGGAATTCTTGTCCTCGACATAGGTCGGGGCCTTGAGCGCGTCGGCCGAGCGGCGCATGCCGCGCTTGGACGGGGAGGTTTTTCGTTTCGGAACAGCCATGGAAATACTCCACCAATCGGTCAAATGACCCCGACCGCCCTCGTGAAAGGGCCGCATCCGGGGCCGGAATCTGAGAAAGTTGGCGAGGCTATACACGGCGAGACGGAACTTGACCAGCCCGAAGCGACTCTTTTTTCGGTCCCGGCCTGCGTCATCCTAGTTCAGGCACTGGACATAGGCACCGGCCTTGCCGGCCCGGCGCTCGATGACCGTCGCCAGTCGCCGCAGTCCGGGGCCGGGCTTGGCCGGGTTGCGTGCCGCGGGATTGGGCAAGGTCACCGCAAGCAGCGCCGCCTGGCGGCGGGAAAGCTCGCTCGCCGGCTTGCCGAAGTAGTGCTGCGAGGCGGCCTCGATGCCATAGATGTTGGGTCCCCATTCGGCGATGTTGAGATAGATCTCCATGATGCGCCGCTTCGGCACCAGCGCGTCGAAATAGATCGCCAGCGGCAGCTCGACCACCTTGCGCAGGAAGGAGCGGCCGTTCCACAGGAACAGGTTCTTCACCGTCTGCATCGGAATGGTCGAGGCACCGCGGGTCGCCTCGCCGTCCAGGGCATCGCTGATGACGCCCTTGAGTTCGCCCAGGTCGACGCCGCGATGGCTGCAGAACTGCCCGTCCTCCGACATGATGACCGAATGCGCCAGCACCGGCGCGATGTCGTCGAGCGCCACCCATTGCCGGTCGTACCCTTGGAGGGTGACGAGGTCCTTGATCATCAAGGTGGAGATAGGACGAACGACGGGCGGCATGTAGAGGACGGTCAGCACGACCGGCAGCGCGGCCATGATGGCAACGGTCAGCACGCCGAGCCGCACCCAGCGGCGCAGGCCTCCACGCGAGAAGATCCCGCGTCGTGCAGCTGCCATGTCCAGCCTTTCGGTTTCCGGCTCTATGATCGGTTCCGCCAACCCGTCCGCCCTTGCCTCTCAGCCTTTCGGCATAAAGGCGCTTGGCTTCTTGCGCAACGTCTGACTGTCGGCTACCGCTCGCCGCCATGACGAACGACAGCCATATCCTGTTCGAAACCGCCCTTCGCATACGCGCCGACGCCGTCGAGGCCGAGCTCCGGCTTCTGCTCGACGAACGCATCCTGCCCGGCGAGATCGCGCGGCCCGGACATCTGATGGCCGCCATGCGCCACGGCGCACTCAATGGCGGCAAGCGGCTGAGGCCATTCCTGGTGCTGGAGAGTGCGGCGCTGTTCGACGCCGACGCAGAGGCAGCACTGCGCGTCGCAACCGCGCTCGAATGCGTGCACTGCTACTCGTTGATCCACGACGACCTGCCGGCGATGGACGACGACGACCTGCGCCGGGGCCTGCCGACCGTGCACAAGGCCTTCGACGAGGCGACCGCCATCCTGGCCGGCGACGGCCTCCTGACCCACGCCTTCGACATCATCGCCGACGAGGCCACGCCGCTGCCGGCGGAACGCCGGGCAGCGCTGGTGCTGGCGCTGGCGCGCGCCGCCGGCCCGGGCGGCATGGTCGGCGGCCAGGCGCTCGACCTCGACGCCGAGCGCAACAAGCCCGACGAAGCCGGCATCATCCGCCTGCAGGCGATGAAGACCGGCGCGCTGATCCGCTTCGCCTGCGAGGCCGGCGCCATCATTGCCGGCGCATCCGTTGCCGACCGCGAAAGGCTGTCCGAGTTCGGCTCGGCGATCGGCCTTGCCTTCCAACTCGCCGACGACCTGCTCGACCTCACCGCCGATGCTGAAACCATGGGCAAGGCGACCGGCAAGGATGCGGCCGCAGGCAAGGCGACGCTGGTATCGCTGCACGGCGCCGACTGGGCACGATCGCAGCTGTCCGGCCTGGTCAGTCAGGCCCATGCCTTGCTCGAACCCTTCGGCGAACGCGCAATCATGCTCAAGGCCGCAGCAAGTTTCGTCGCCGAACGCAACAGCTGACCCGGCAACGGTTCTTGAGGAACTACTTAAATACCCGGTTTTGGCGGGTCAGAAACTCTTAATGTTAATGGTGTCTATTCCGGCTCTGTAAAATTGTGCGTATGTGTTGGGGTTGCGCATGCCGGAGCACTCGTCGTTCATCCGTTCGGTACGGATCAGATATCTTTCGGGCCTGCTGATCTTCGCGCTCACCTCCATGGCCGTGATGATGGCCTTCAGCCAGGGCAACGCTTACCGCCGCGACGTCGATGCCATCGCCACCGAGCTCCTGTCGTTCACCCGCGACCTGCGCAACGCCACCAACTTCGCCGAAACCACGACCACTGCCTGGCGCCCCGAAACCCGCGACGCGCTGGCGGCTGCCGGGCGCAACCATGCGGCACGGCTCGAAGCCGGTATCGACAGCCTGACCGGCGCCATCAATGCGGTACGGCCAAGGCTGGCCCAAAGCTCGTTGCGCGAGATCGACAGCGCCTCGGTCAATGGCGACTTGTTTTGGTCGGCACGCGATATCGCCAGCAATCTCGGCGCCTTGGCGACGGCCCAGAGCCCCGACGAATGGAGCTATCGCGAGATCCGCAACCAGAACGACCTGTTCGCCCAGCCGATGCTGCTGCGCGCCAGCGGTGCGATGGAAAAGGAACGCCGCTTTGCCGAGACCCGCAGCGACAGGCTGCTGATGACCGCGGCCGCACTGCTGATGCTGGTCATCGGCGGTGTCGCGGTCTGGGTTTTCCGGCCGATGGAACACGCCATCCGCAAGGCATTTTCCGAAAGCGCCGAGTCGCTGTCGAAGGCGGAGGCCGCCGACCGCGCCAAGTCGGAATTCCTCGCCAACATGAGCCACGAGATTCGCACGCCAATGAACGGCGTTCTCGGCATGGCCGAACTGTTGGCGCGAACCGACCTGACCCCGCGACAGAGGACCTTCACCGATGTCATCGTCAAGTCGGGCAACGCGCTGCTCACCATCATCAACGACGTGCTCGACTTCTCCAAGATCAACGCCGGCCAGCTGACGCTCGACCCCGCCCCGTTCCATCTCGGCGAAGCGGTCGAGGACGTCGCGACACTGATCTCGGCGCGCGTCGCAGAGAAGAACCTCGAACTCATCGTCCGCATCGACCCCGGCCTGCCGACGCATGTGACAGGCGACGTCGGCCGCTTCCGGCAGATCATCACCAACATGGTCGGCAACGCGGTGAAGTTCACCGAGCGCGGTCACGTCCTGGTCGACGTCTCCGGCGAACTTGTCGGCGAAACGGTGGCGCTGAAGGTGCGCGTCGAAGACACCGGCATCGGCATTCCCGCCGACAAGCTGCAGAGCGTGTTCGAGAAGTTCGCCCAGGTCGACGGCAGTTCGACCCGCCGCCACGAAGGCACCGGCCTCGGCCTTGCCATCGCCGCCCGCCTCGTCGACCTGATGAGCGGCCATATCGGCGTCGAGAGCGAGCTCGGCAAGGGCTCGGTATTCTGGTTCACCGCCCTGCTGCCGCTCTACGAGGCGCAGCAGGCGAGCAGTGGCGTGCCTGTCGATGTCACCGGCGCACGCGTGCTGGTCATCGACGACAACCCGGTCAATCGCGAGATCCTGCTCGAGCAGCTCAAGAGCTGGGGCTTCGACTGCGCCGCCGCCGAAAGCGGCGCCATCGGCCTTGCTTTTCTCGACCGTGCCGCCCAGCTCGGCGCCAGCGTCGATTGCATCATTCTCGATTACCAGATGCCGGGCATGAACGGCGCCGACGTCGCCAAGGCGATCGCCGCAGACAGCCGCACGGCCTCCATTCCCGTGGTGCTGCTGACCTCGGTCGACCAGGTCGATTTTGGCCGCATGGTGCTCGATTTCGGGATCGCCGCGCATTTGACCAAGCCGGCGCGCTCGGCCGTGCTGCTCGGCACGGTAATTGCCGCGGTGCAGAAGGCGCGCTCGCAGGCGGGCCGCACCGAGTTCGTGCGCGAACCCATCCGCCAGGCGCCGCCGGCCTTCACCGTCATCCGCGGCCCGGCGCCGGCGCCGCTCACCCAGCCCGAACCGACACCACTGCAGAATGGCGGGCTCGACGTGCTGGTGGCCGAGGACAACGAGGTCAACCAGCTGGTCTTCGGCCAGATCCTCTCCGGCCTGGGCCTCAGCCACCGCATCGCCGGCAACGGCCGCACGGCGGTGGAGATGTACCGTACCTTCAAGCCGAAGCTGATCCTGATGGATGTCTCGATGCCGGAGTTGAACGGCTACGAGGCGACACGCGCCATCCGCGCCGAGGAAGCGGCCAACGGCACCCGCACGCCGATCATCGGCGTGACCGCCCATGCGCTGAAGGGCGACCGCGAGAAATGCCTCGACGCCGGCATGGACGACTACCTGCCCAAGCCGGTGTCCCCGGACAAGCTCGGCGCCAAGATCGGCACCTGGCTGAGCGAGAGCGCCGAGCTTGTGCAGTCGGCCTGACGAGCAGATCGACCGGCGTGGGCTGCCGCGCCTATATGACTTTCCTATTTCTTGGGGCGTTGGCCTCTCTCGAATCCTGATGCTGCGGCTTCTAGCTTCCTGAGCATGCCCGGACGTCGGCAATTCCTGCCGCGCCGGCGCAAGCAACAAGGGAAGACCGAGATGCTTCGCACCCACATTCCAGACAGGTTCGCCAGCTCCGACATTGCCGACACGACCAGGCCACAGGCCAAGCCCGTCACCGGCCAGACCGAGCCTTTCATGTTCACCCGCCTGTTCTTCGTCACCGGCGTGCTGCTCGGCGCACTGGCGCTGGCTGCCATGCTGTCCAGCTGACCGCCGGCCATGAATATCTCCGACGTCCTGCAGCCCGACGACGTCATTCTTGGCCTTCAGGCCGAGGGCAAGACGAGGCTCCTCAAGGAAATGGCCCGGCACGCCGCAGCGCGCACCGGCGTCAGCGCCGCCGAAATCACCACAGCGCTGTCGTCACGCGAAAAGCTCGGCTCCACCGGACTGGGACAGGGCATTGCCATTCCGCATGCAAAGCTGCGCGGCCTGCAGCGACCGTTCGGAGCCTTTGTCCGGCTGGCAACGCCCTGCGATTTCGAGGCCATCGACGACCAGGACGTCGATATCGTCCTACTCCTGCTTTTGCCGGAAGCAGCACCGCCGGAATATCTCAATCTGCTGTCGAGGATCGCTCGGATGCTGCGCGAGCCCGGCCTGGTGGCAAAACTCCGCCAGGAAAACGATGCGGCCGTCATTCATCATCGTCTGCTCGCCACCGAGCGAACGCCATCAGCCGCGTGACGCGCTTCAGCGGTTCCTGACGACGAGGCAGGAACCGCCGGCGCCGCGCAGCTTCTGGCAAATGACCGCGGCCTCGCCGCGATCGTCGGCGCCGATGCGGACAGTATAGATGCCGCGGCGGCCGATCGGCGTCCGCACCCGGCTGACGACGGGATCATGTGACGAAAGCAGCGCCGGGAAGCGCCTTTCGAGGCGCTGCCACTGCTTGATGGCGGCCGAGCGCCGGAAATTGCCGGCGACCTGGATGCCCCAGGGCTTCACATGCACGTTCGCCATGGCCACCGTTGCCGACATGATGACCGGCAAATTGCGGCAGGCGACGAGGAACGCCATTTTCGAATCGAGCGGCCGGTTGGTGCCGGCATAGGTCTTGTCCGAAAAATTGTCTGCCGGCTCCCCCATGATGTCGAGCACGTAGTCCTCGGTTTCGAGCGGCAGGAAACCGCCCGACGCCAGCCAGCGGGTGACGCGGTTTTCCCCCGCATTGTAGGCCGCGGCCGCCAGTCCGAGATTGCCGAAGCCCGACTTGAGTTCTCCGAGATAGCGCGCCGAGGCGGGGATCGCCTGGTCCATGTCGAACGGATTTGCCAGGCCGCGCATGCGGGCGGTGCCGGGCATGAACTGGGCAATGCCCTCAGCGCCGGCCGGACTGACCGCGTTTGGATCGAAGCGGCTTTCCTTCCAGATCAGCCGGGCGAAGAATTCGCTGGGCAAGCCATGGCGCTTGGCATGGGTGTCGATCAGGTCGCAGACGCGGGCGACATGATCCTTCTTGCGCGAGCGCGGCGGGTCGGCGAGCGTTGGCGCGCACAGGGCCACGGTGACGAGGAAAGCCAGCGCTGTCCCCACCAGGCTCCGCATCGCTATTCGGCGGCTGCCCTGCCGCCGCCGAAGCGCCGGTCGATGTAGTCGGCAACCATCTTCTCGAAATCGGCGGCGATCGACGGCCCGCGCAGCGTCGCCGCCTTCTTGCCGTCGATGAAGACGGGCGCGGATGGCGTCTCGCCGGTGCCGGGCAGCGAGATGCCGATGTCGGCATGCTTGGATTCGCCGGGCCCGTTGACGATGCAGCCCATTACCGCGACCTTGAGTTCCTCGACGCCGGGGTATTTCTCGCGCCACACCGGCATGTTCTTGCGCAAGTCTTCCTGGATGGTCTGCGCCAGTTCCTGGAACACGGTCGAAGTGGTGCGCCCGCAGCCCGGGCAGGCCGCCACGATCGGCACGAACTGGCGGAAGCCCATCGTCTGGAGCAGTTCCTGCGACACCTGCACCTCGCGGGTGCGGTCGCCGTTCGGCTCGGGCGTCAGCGAGATGCGGATGGTGTCGCCGATGCCCTGCTGCAAGAGGATGCCCATGGCCGCCGAAGAGGCGACGATACCCTTGGAGCCCATGCCGGCCTCGGTCAGGCCGAGATGCAGCGCATGGTCAGAACGGGCGGCAAGCATGGTGTAGACGGCGATCAGGTCCTGCACCTGGCTGACCTTGGCCGACAGGATGATCTTGTCGCGCGGCAAGCCGATTTCCTCGGCGAGATCGGCCGAGATCAGCGCCGACTGCACGATCGCCTCGCGCATCACCTGGTTGGCGGTGAGCGGAGAACCCTTTTCCTGGTTCTCGTCCATCAGCCTGGTCAAGAGGTCCTGGTCGAGCGAACCCCAGTTGACGCCGATGCGCACCGGCTTGTCGTGGCGGATCGCCATCTCGACGATGTCGGCGAACTGCTTGTCCTTCTTGTCCTTGAAGCCGACATTGCCCGGATTGATGCGGTATTTCGCAAGCGCCTCGGCACAAGCCGGATGATCGGCCAGGAGCTTGTGGCCGATGTAGTGGAAGTCGCCGACCAGCGGCACGTCGATGCCGAGGCGGGCCAGCCTGTCGCGGATGTGCGGCACGGCGGCAGCGCTCTCGTCGCGGTCGACGGTGATGCGCACGATCTCGGAGCCGGCGCGGTGCAGGGCGGCCACCTGCGCGACAGTCTTGTCGATGTCGGCGGTGTCGGTGTTGGTCATCGACTGCACGACGACGGGTGCCTCGCCGCCGACGATCACGCCGCCGACGCTGACACCGACCGACTGGCGGCGGGGGAACGGAGAAGAAAAGTAGCCGGTCATCGGACGGCCTTTTTAAGCTCGAGGTATCAGCGCCTGAGGTGGCGCGCGCTGGTTGCGATGTCAATATCGCAGGAGGTCGCGCCCGCCAAGGGCGACGCTGTCTAGCCTGCGATCACGATGATTTCGGGGCTGTCGGCATGTAGGGGCGAGCGATCCCAATCGCCATACCAGTCGACGTTTGCGAAACCTGCACCGGCAAGCGCTTGCGCGAGTTGGTCGCGCTCGATGAAACGCAGCATGCTCGGCGTCACCACCCTGTCGCCATCGGCAAATCCGAAATGCGTCTCGTAACGGACGAGCTGGCCTTCGACCGAGGTCACGTCATAGTGCACGGCCACTGCCCCGAGGCCATCGACCTCCACCTGCTTGGACGTTTCCGCAGCCGTCCATTCTTGCCATTCGCGCGCCGCCGGATTGCGGGTCTCGAACGCCAGCCGGCCGTTCGGCGCGAGATGACGGCGCAGATTGCCGAGCATCGCAGCGATGGCATCGTCGGTCAGGAAAACCTGGAACACGTGACCGGTCATGACAACCAGGTCGAAGCGCGTTTCCGTCACAAGGCCCGCAGCATCGCTTGCGATCCAGTCGACCAGGTCGCCACCGGGTCGCGAACGGGCGATGGCCAGCATGCCGGCGGCCGGATCGGCACCGGTCACCTTGTGGCCGCGGCGCGCGAACTCGACGGCGAGCAGGCCGGTACCGCATCCCATGTCGAGAATGGTCCTTGGCCTCTCGCCGGCGACATCGAGATAGAAGTCGGTATCCCTGCCTGGAGGATTGAGGGCGTCATAGACGGAAGCAAGGCGCAGGTCGCTGTAGCTCTGGTCGGTCATGGCGCGATGAGTGGCCAACAGCACTGTCCTTGTCAACGAACATGGAGGACCGGTTCGACCTCGCCGACCGGCTTAACAGCAACGGCGATTGGGCTATGATGGGCCATTCCATTGGGGGATGCCATGCCGATGATGCTTCGCGGACCCGCACTGTCGCTCGCCCTTGCGGTGGGCCTGTTTGTCGCCGGACAGGCCCTTGCCCAGGCCATCGAGCCCGGCAAGGAGGGCGAGCTTGCCAATTTCATTCCGCCTCAGGCGGGCGCCCGCGCCTGCTTCAGCCGTGTCTACGATGCCGCGCATCTGAAGAGCCACCCGAAGCAGCAGGTGACGGAAATGCAGTTCCACATCGCCTACTACATACACGATCCGGACGAGTTCGCGCCCAAGGGCCAGCGCAACTACTACTTCCAGCTTCTGGCCAAGCTGCGCGACGCGCAACAGGGCAGGCCCCTGACCGCCATGGGTGAATGCAGGGCGACAAAGGACGGCAAGTCGATCTTCTGTGGCGTCGACTGCGACGGAGGCGGCGTGATCGTTAAGCGAAGCGGCGCCGACAAGGTGCTGGTCGATCTCGAGGCAATGGGACGCCTGCGCATGACGCTCGACTGCGGCGAGGATGAGGCCGATGCGTTCGAGCTGACGCCGGGCGCGGACGACAACCGTTTCCTGCTGTCGAAAATGCCTCAGGCCGAGTGCCCCGCCTACGACGACTGGTAGGGTTCCAAGGGCCGCTCGTCCCGCAATTTCACGAAACCGTGCTGCGGCAATGCTTTTATTGCGCCGCACAGCACGTATATGTTGCATCGCAATATAGGCATTCCGGAAGGACCCATTCGACATGACCACGACCAGAACCGCCATCGTCACCGGCTCGACCTCCGGCATCGGCCTCGCCATTGCCGAGGCTTTCGCCAGGGACGGCTTGAACGTCGTCCTCAACTCCTTCTCGGATACGCCAGCCGACCACGCGCTGGCGGAAAAGCTCGCCAAGGAACACAAGGCTGCTGTCGTCTACATCAAGGCCGACATGTCCAAGGGTGCGGAGTGCCGCGACCTCGTCGCCAAGGCAGCCGAACGCTTCGGCTCCGTCGACGTTCTGGTCAACAATGCCGGCATCCAGCATGTCGCGCCGGTCGACGAATTCCCGAGTGAAAAATGGGATGCGATCATCGCCATCAACCTGACCTCGGCATTCCACACGACTGCCGCAGCGATCCCCCTGATGAAGAAGGCCGGCGGCGGCCGCATTATCAACGTCGCCTCCGCCCACGGCCTTGTCGCCTCGGCCTACAAGTCGGCCTACGTCTCAGCCAAGCACGGCATCATGGGCCTGACCAAGACCGTCGCGCTCGAAGTCGCGCGGGAGAAGATCACCTGCAACGCCATCTGCCCCGGCTATGTGCTCACCCCTCTGGTCGAGGTCCAGATCCCGGACCAGATGAAGGCGCACAACATGGACCGCGAGACGGTGATCCGCGAGGTCATGCTCGACCGCCAGCCGACCAAGGAGTTCGCCACCGTGGAGCAGATCGCCGCGACGGCCGTCTTCCTCGCCTCGCCGGCGGCAGCCCAGGTAAACGGTACCCACATCTCCGTGGACGGCGGCTGGACAGCGCAGTGACGGGCAGCAAGGAACAGGCCGCCATGGCTGGAAACGGCAAGGCGGAGGAGAAGAAGCCGATCAATGTCGCCCTGCAGGGCGGCGGCTCGCACGGGGCCTTTTCCTGGGGCGTTCTCGATCGCCTGCTGGAAGACGGACGGCTCGACATCAAGGCGGTGTCGGGCACCAGCGCAGGTGCGATGAACGCGGTGGCCCTAGCCGACGGCTGGGTGCGCGGCGGCGCCGACGGCGCCCGCGCCAAGCTTGCCGACTTCTGGCGCGCGGTGGCTCGCAAGGGTCGCTTCAGCCCGGTCCAGCGCTCGCCCTGGGACATGTTGTGGGGCAACTGGTCTGTCGAGAACACGCCCGGCTACATCTGGTTCGACACCATGTCGCGCGTGTTGTCGCCCTATGTCGCCAACCCGTTGAACCTCAACCCGCTGCGCGACGTCGTTGCCCAGGAGATCGATTTTGGCAACGTGCGGGCCTGCAAGGCGATCGACCTGTTCATCTCGGCCACCAACGTCGAGACCGGCCAGTTGCGCGTCTTCAGCGACGGCGAGATAGACCTCGACACCGTCATGGCATCGGCCTGCCTGCCGCAGATCTTCCAGGCCGTCGAGATCAATGGCGTGCCCTACTGGGATGGCGGCTACGGCGGCAACCCGGCGATCTATCCGTTCTTCAAGGCCAACGACAGCGACGACGTGCTGCTGGTCCAGATCAACCCGGTGGTCCGCGAGGCGGCGCCCAAGACCGCCAACGAGATTCAGAACCGCATCGACGAGATCACCTTCAACGCCGGCCTGCTGCGCGAATTCCGGGCGATCGCCTTCGTCAAGGAACTGATCGCCGCCAGGCGCCTGCCGGAAGGTGAATTCCGCGACATCCGCATGCACCGGATCGATGCCGACGAGGCGTTCAAGGACCTGTCGGCTTCGTCCAAGATCAATGCCGAATGGGCGTTCCTCGAATATCTGCGCGACCTCGGCCGCACCGCTGCCAGCGACTGGCTCGAAGACAACTTTGATTCGGTCGGCAAGCACCCCACGCTCGACCTGTCCGGGCAGCTCGACGATGGTTTCAAACCGCTCCGCGGCCCCTCCGTCGGCCGACGCGTGCGTGAATTCCTGGCCACAAGAACGAGGCCGGCAGCCGTCAGGAAACACAACTAGGCCGCGAAAAGCGGGCTTTCGGCAGCAACAACCGCAGCGTGCTGACATATCCTGCCAGTTTTGTCAGGATGATATTTCCATTACTTTTTATCACTATTTTGCGATGCACATTTGATGTAGAAGACGCCCTTCCGCCCCTTTGCCCCCGTGGCGGATTGAATGCGGCATTGCGCGCTACCATATCGGGACGACGCGCCAAGCAAGATGGCGGTGAGCCGTAGCCGTCCTTAACGGAAAACGACAATGTCGAAGATTAGGTTCCATAAGCTTGCAGCCTTGGTCGTGCTCGTCGCATTCGCCGCCTGGATGGGCACCGGCGAATTCTCGTCGGTAGGCAGCGCCCAGACATCCCCTGACGAAAAGCCGGCTCAGGCCGAACAGCCCAAGGCACCGCTGCGCACCGTGATGGTGGTGGCACCGCCGCGCCTTGACCATGCTCGCGCCATTCGCGTCTCCGGCCAGACCGAAGCCGACAAGCGCGCGACGCTGGCGACGCGCGCCGCCGGCATCATCGCCGAACTGCCGGTCAGGCAGGGCGACCACATCAAGCAGGGCGATCTCGTCCTGATGCTCGACGCCGAGGAAAAGGCCGCGGCTGCCGAGACGGCGAAGGCCGTGCTCGCTCAGCGCAAGGCCGAATGGGAAGCGACCCAGAAGCTGATGAAGGCCGGTTCGGTGGCCAAGCTGCAGGCCGACGGCGCATGGTCCAATTACCAGACCGCGCTGTCGCAGTTGCAGGCAGCCGAAGCCGAACTGTCGCGCAACCAGATCAAGGCGCCTTTCGACGGCGTCGTCGACCGTGTCGCTGTCGAGCTCGGTTCGTCGGTCGTCCAGGGCGGCGAAGTGGCGACGATCCTCAGCCTCGATCCGATCCTCGCCAAGGGCGAGATCAGCGAGCGCGACCTGCGCTACGTCAAGATCGGCGACGAGGCGGAAGTCAAGCTGGTCAACGGCGAGGTCGTGACGGGCAAGGTGCGCTACATCAGCCGTGACGCCACGTCCCAGACCCGCACCTTCCCGGTTGAAATCGCCATCCCGAACGCCGATGGCGCCATACCCGCTGGCATGACCGCCGAAATCACCGTGCGCGCCAAGCCGGTGGACGCGGTGATGCTGCCGCGCTCGGTGGTGACGCTGAGCGAAAACGGCGACCTCGGCATCCGCGCCATCGACGCCGCCTCCAAGGTGGTCTTCTATCCGATCGACCTTGTCGACGACACGCAGAAGGGGCTGGTGCTCGGCGGCATTCCGGCCGCGGCACAGATCATCATCGCCGGCCAGGATCTGGTCAAGGAAGGCGACGAGGTGAAGGCCGAGCCGGCCAGCGAAGCCGTGCTCAAGAAGCTCGCCGAAGACGCGACCGGGACGCAGTAAAAAATGGATATCGTCAAGCTTGCGATCCGCAATGCGCGACTGACCCTTTCGGTCCTGCTGTTCCTCGTCATCGCCGGTACGCTCGCGTATCGCGCCGTGCCGAAGGAAGCAGAGCCGGACGTCGCCATTCCCATCATGTATGTCAGCCTCGTCTATCAGGGCATCTCGCCTGAGGACGCCGAGCGCCTGCTGCTGAGACCGGTCGAGTCACAGCTCAAGAACCTCAAGGGCCTCAAGGAGATGAGGTCCAACGCCTATCAGGGCGGCGCCAACGTCATCGTCGAGTTCGACCCGTCGGTGGATCTGGGCGATGCGCTGATCGACACCCGCAACAAGGTGCAGGACGCCAAGCGCGACCTGCCGGCGGGCGTCGAGGAGCCGACGGTCAACGAGGTGAACCTGTCGGAATTCCCGGTCCTGGTCGTCACCCTGTCGGGCGACGTGCCCGAGCGGGCGTTGACTGCTGCCGCCAAGCGGCTGCGCGACCAGATCGAGGAAGTGCCCGGTGTGCTCGAAGGCACGCTGCAGGGCTCGCGCGACGAACTCGTCGAGGCGATCATTGATCCGGTCAAGCTGTCGTCCTATGGCCTGCAGCTCGACCAGATGATCCAGGGCATCAGCCAGTCCAACAGCCTCGTCGCCGCTGGCGCCATCGAAGGCTCGGAAGGCAAGTACGCCGTCAAGGTGCCGGCGCTGATCGAAACGCCGGAGGATGTGGCGCGGCTGCCCGTGGTGGCGACGCCGAATGCCGTCGTGCGCGTCCAGGACCTGGCCACGGTGCGTTCGACCTTCAAGGACGCCGAGACGATCACCCGCCTCGACGGCAAGCCGGCAATCGCGATCGAGGTCAAGAAGCGCATCGGCGCCAACATCGTCGAGACGATCGACGGCGCAAAGGCCGTCGCCGACGCGTTCGTCAAGACCGCGCCGGAAGGCATGAAGGTCACCTACACCCAGGACAAGTCGGTCTTCGTCAACCAGTTGCTGAACGACCTGCAGAACCACGTCCTGATTGCCGTCATCCTGGTCTTCATCGTCATCCTCTATGCGCTGTCGGGCCGGGCTTCGCTGCTGATCGGCCTCGCCATCCCGTCATCCTTCCTGATGGGCATCCTGGCTCTGGCGCTCATGGGCTACACGATCAACATGATCGTGCTGTTCAGCCTGATCCTGGCCGTCGGCATGCTGGTCGACGATGCGATCATCGTGACCGAGTTTGCCGAACGGCGCATGTCCGAAGGCATGCCAAAGGAAGAAGCGTTCGAGCTGGCCGCCAAGCGCATGGCCGGCCCGGTCATCGCCGCCACCATGACCCGCATCGCGGCGTTCTCGCCGCTGCTGTTCTGGCCCGGCATCATCGGCGACTTCATGAAGTACCTGCCGATCACGCTGATCGTCACGCTTGCGGCGTCGATGGCCTACGCGCTGATCTTCGCGCCAACAATCGGCGCCCTGTTCGCCAAGGCACCGAAGCATCACGAAGAAGACCTCAAGGACGGCGTCTACATGGGCGTCGTCAAGAAGGCGGTCACCTACCCGATCACCGCGCTGGTGCTGACGGTCGCGCTGCTGACCGGCGGCACCTATGCCTATGTCAAGTTCGGCAACGGCGTGGAGTTCTTCCCGACGGTCGAGCCCGACTATGGCCTGCTCTATGTCCATGCGCGCGGCAACCTCTCGCTCGACGAGATGGACGCCGCCACGCTCGAGGCTGAAAAGCGGATCCTCGGCTGGCCTGGCATCAAGTCGGTATACACCCGCTCCGGCAAGAGCCGCGGCGGCCAGGACATCCCCGAGGACGTCGTCGGCGTAATCCAGTACGAGTTCGTTGACTGGCGCGAACGCAAGTCGGCGCACGTCATCCTCGACGAACTGCGCGCCACGATGGCCGGCATTCCGGGCGTCGACGTCGAAGTCCGCGTTCCAGACGCGGGCCCGCCGACCGGCAAGGCGATCCAGGTCCAGCTCGCCGCCGTCGACCCGACCGGCCTCAACGACTACGCCAAGGACGTTGCCGCGGCGGTCGCCAAGGTACCGGGCGTCATCGACATCTCCGACGGCCTGCCCCCGCCCGGCATCGACTGGGCGCTGGAAGTCGACCGTTCCAAGGCCGCGCAGTATGGCGTCAGCCCGACTGCGGTCGGCACCGTCGTGCAGCTGGTGACCACCGGTCTCAAGCTCACCGACTATCGCCCGGCCGGCGCCGACGATGCTGTCGACATCCGGCTGCGCCTGCCGGAAGACCGCCGCACGCTTGCCGCGCTCGACCAGCTGCGCATCGTCACCCCTCAGGGTTCGGTGCCGATCTCGAACTTCGTCTCGCGCAAGCCGGAGCAGACCGTCGGCGTCCTGAACCGTGTCGACGCCAAGCGCACGATCACCATCCAGGGCAACGTCGCCTCCGGTTATCAGGTTGCTGCGGTGCAGGCCGAGGTCAGCAAGGTGGTCGAGCAGATGGCCCAGCCCGGCATCGACTGGAAGCTGGCCGGCTCCAACGAGGACAGTGCCGAGGCCAGTGCCTTCCTCGGCAATGCCTTCGGTGCGGCGATCTTCCTGATCTTCATCGTGCTGCTGGCGCAGTTCAACAAGTTCACCAGCGTCATCCTGGTGCTGACCTGCGTTGTCATGGCGACGGTGGGAGCGCTGCTCGGCATGCTGTTGACCGGCCAGTCCTTCGTCATCGTCATGTCCGGCATCGGCATGATCGCGCTGGCGGGCGTGGTGGTGAACAACAACATCGTGCTGATCGACACCTATGACAGGTTGCGCGACGAAGGCTGGAACAAGCTCGACGCCGTGCTCCAGACCTGCCGCGAGCGTGCCCGTCCGGTTGTGCTGACGGCGTTGTCTGCGATCCTCGGCGTTCTGCCCATCGCCTTCGGGCTTGGGCTGGAGATCTTCCACCATGAGACGACGATCAATGCGCCGTCGACCCAGTGGTGGATCGCGCTGTCGTCGGCCATCGTCTTCGGCCTGTCCTTCGCCACGGTCCTCACCCTGGTGGTGACGCCGGCAATGCTGATGGTGTTTACCCGCGAGAAACGCAAGCCGGGCCAGCGCGGCTGGTTCAGCAGGCTGTTCAGATGGGGCAAGGATCGTGTTTCCAAGGGGACTGCCGCGCCGGCGGACTCCAAGGATGAACCTGCAGTGGCCTTCCCCAAGGCCGCCGAATAACCAGTCTACAACTGGATCGAAAAAGGCCGCCCGGAACGACCGGGCGGCCTTTTGCGTTGCTGCCTTGATGCAACACGAATATTGCGAGGCACGACAATGACCATTTCGACGCTGCTTCTGATCATCCTGATCCTGATCCTGCTCGGCGCAGTGCCCGCATGGCCCCATTCCCGCGGCTGGGGCTACGGCCCCTCCGGCATTGTCGGCGTCTTGCTCGTCGTGCTTCTGGTGCTGATGCTGATGGGCCGCGTCTGATAGCGCCGACCGGCGTTGCCGCGACGGCTATTCAGCCGGAGCAGTATGAGGCATCGCCCTGAAATCGGCATGGCGGGCGAGCCCCGCCATAAGGCAGACTACCACCAGCAACCCCGACAACGTCACGAAGACCGGCGCGAAGCCGACATGTCCGGCAACGAACCCGATCCCCGAGGGAGCAACCAGGATGCCCGAATAGCCCATCGTCGTGACGACGCTCATGCCGATATTGGACGGCACGCCGGGCTGGTTGCCGGCAGCGGAAAAGGCGATCGGCACCATGTTGGCGACGCCCAGGCCGCAGAAGGCGAATGCCGCGATCGCCACCCACGGGTTTGGCGCCAGGCCTGCGGCAAGCATGCCGCATGCCGCGATGAGCGCCGAGACGCGCAGCGTCGTCACCGCGCCGAAACGATTGCGCACGCCGTCGCCGAGGAATCGCATCAGCGCCATGATGCCCGAGAAGGCAGCGAAGGCGAAACCGGCAGTGGCGATATCGGCGCCGAGTTCCTGCTTGAGATAGAGTGCGGCCCAGTCGAGCACCGCCCCTTCGGGGATCATCGAGAACAGCGCCATGATGCCGACGAGGTAGATCGTGGGCAGCCGCGGCAGGCGGAAATGATGGTGCTCATGCGCCACCGGCTTGTCCTCGCCGATCAGGTGAGGCAGGGCGAATGCCGTCATCGCCGCAGCGGCAACGGTGACGAACATCGCATGCGGCAGATGGCCGAAACTCAGGATGAAGAGACCGCCAAGTCCGCCTCCGGCAAAGCCGCCGAGGCTCCAGAAGCCATGCGACGACGACATGATCGCGCGAGACAGCTTTCTTTCAACCGCAACCGCATTCGCGTTCATCGCCACGTCCATGGCGCCGATCGAACCGCCGAAGATGAACATGGTCACCGCCGCCACCCAGACATTTGGCGACAGCACCACCAGCAGCAGGGCAAAGACCACGATCCACGCAAAGCCGATCACCACCGGCCGCGAGCCGCGCTTGGTCATCAGATAGCCGGAGAAGGGCATCGCCGTCAGCGCGCCGAGACCGAACACCAGGATCAGCAGGCCGAGCACGAACTCGCTGATCTCCAGCCGCGTCAGCAGCAGCGGGATCTGCGGCGCCCAGCTTCCGGTGATGAAACCGTTGATGAAGAAGGCGGCGGCTACGGCCCAGCGGGCCCGGCTAGCGGTGGTGGTGTTGGGAGCGTCCATCGCCGCGTCTCCTAGCACATGGGTCCTGCGCCTGAAATCGATTTCAGGTCGGCGTGACCGAAGGATTCGAAATGTTACCGCGCTCGCGCCGGGCAGCATCAGCAGGATTGCGTCGGTGGTCATCTTTAAATCGATTTAGATACAGATCAAGGCGTAGCTGCGCGCAATCATTGGGCCAGCCGGTTAACCAAGGTTAACGATTGCCCGAATTCCGTCCAATAGCCGTTGTACGCGAACCTCTGAGGAATGGCGGCGGACAGGCAACACTCTCCGCTCGCGCGCTTGGTTCCGCTCTATGCATGCTTGCGCGGGTTGGGGGTCGATGCCGGCTGGACGCCGGGTCGCACCGTTGTGGAGTGTTGTACCATGAATACCCTTGCTTTCCGGCGCGCCGGAACATCAAGCCGCCTGGTTGAACAATTGCGACAGTCGGGCGCCAGCCTGCCGGGACCAAACCTGTCCAGATCAGGCGTCGCGCTGATTGCGGGCGCAACCGTTGTGGCGGTCGCGCTAGCCGGCTTCCTGATCATCGGCGCGTCGGAGCCCGACCCGACCCAGACGGCAGCCGTACCGCCACGCGTCACGTTGCCCCAAACAGCAAGCGCCGCGCCGCCCGTTGCGCGTGACGAGAAGTCGGCTGCCGCCGTCGAGCCTCGCCAGCCCGCGAAATCCGCACTGTCAGCGGCCCCGCCGATTTCAGGGGAAACGCCCAAGGCCCACTTCAGTCCTTCGCCGCCTGTCGCGGCCAACCTGCCGGACAGCGCGGCCGGCCCGGACGAGCGCAGTGGCGGCCCGGTAGCCAACGCGGGCTTGGCCGCGGCCCCCGACACCGCCGACACGGCGTCGATTGCGCCTGACGGCTTGCGTGGATCGCTCGATGTCCAGGTCGCGGAAACGGAAGCCGAAATAGCGATGCTCGAAGCATCGACCGGCATGGTCGATGCCAATGCGGTGGGCGCCATCGAGCCTCCCCTGCCCGAACTGAGCCCCGCCAAGGCCGCCAAATACGCCAACCTGCGCGACGGCCCGGCCGATGAAGCCAATGTGATCGTCGTGGTACCGGCCAATGCCGCCATCGAGGCCGAGACAAGCTGCAACTGGTGCACGGTCGTCTACAACGGCCAGCGCGGCTATATGTTCAAGAGCCTGATCCGCCGCAGCGTCAAGGAAGAGGCCGCCGCTGGCCAGGGGTTGTTCTAGACTAGGACGCGAGACAGGCCGGGCGACGAACGTCCCCGGCCTGCATTTGTCAGCCATAGACGACGAGCAGGTCCTTGGCGTCGATCTGGTCGCCGGCGCGCACAAGCACTTCGGCGATCGTGCCGTCGCGCTCGGCGTGCAACGCCGTTTCCATCTTCATCGCCTCGATCGACAGCAGCACGTCGCCGGCCTTGATCGGCTGGCCGGCCGCAACCGCAAGCGTCGACACCACGCCGGGCATCGGCGCGCCGATATGGGCATCGTTACCCGGTTCGGCCTTGCGCCTTGCCTTGGAAGCGGATGCGCCATGCGCCCGGTCCGGCACCTTGACGCGGCGCGGCTGGCCGTTGAGTTCGAAGAACACCGTCACCATACCCTTTTCGTCGACATCGCCGACGGCAAGGCAGCGGATGACCAGCGTCTTGCCCTTCTCGATGTCGACGAAGACCTCGTCCTCCGGCTTCATGCCGTAGAAATAGGTCGGTGTCGGCAGCACGCTGACCGGACCGTAGGTCTCCTGGGCGTTGGCGAAGTCCGAAAACACCTTCGGGTACATCAGCCAGGAGGCGAACTCGTTTTCCGAGAGCTTGCGGCCGAGCTTGGTCTCGATGTCGCTACGGTTGGCCTTGAGGTCGGCAGCCTTGAGCAGCGAGCCGGGGCGCGCGGTAATCGGCTTCTCGCCCTTCAGCACCTTCTTCTGCAGTGCTGCCGGCCAGCCGCCGGGCGACTGGCCTAGGTCGCCGCGCAGCATCGATACCACCGAATCCGGGAAGGCGATGTCCTTGGCCGGGCTCTCGACATCGGCAACGCTGAGTTCCTGGCTCACCATCATCAGCGCCATGTCGCCGACGACCTTCGACGACGGCGTGACCTTGACGATGTCGCCGAACATCAGGTTGACGTCGTGATAGGCCTGCGCCACCTCGTGCCAGCGGGTTTCCAGGCCGAGCGAGCGTGCCTGCTCCTTGAGGTTGGTGAACTGGCCGCCCGGCATCTCGTGCAGATAGACTTCGGAGGCCGGCCCCTTCAGGTCGCTCTCGAAGGCGGCATACTGGTTGCGCACCGCTTCCCAGTAGAACGAGATCCGGCGGATCCATTCCGGAGCCAGGCCCGGATCGCGATCCGAGCCGCGCAGCGCCTCGACGATCGAGCCCAGGCAGGGCTGCGAGGTGTTGCCGGAGAAGGCGTCCATCGCCGCGTCGATGGCGTCGACGCCGCTCTCGACAGCCGCCAGAACGGTTGCCGCCGACAGGCCCGACGTGTCGTGGGTATGGAAGTGGATCGGCAGGTCGGTCGCCTCGCGCAGCGCCTTGAACAACACGCGTGCCGCCGCCGGCTTGAGCAGGCCGGCCATGTCCTTGACGGCGATGATGTGGGCGCCGGCGGCTTCGAGTTCCTTGGCCAAGCCGACGTAATATTTCAGGTCGTACTTGGCGCGGTTCGGGTCGAGAATGTCGCCGGTATAGCAGATGGCCGCCTCGCAGAGCTTGCCCTCGGCGCCCACGGCATCCATCGACACGCGCATGTTGTCGACCCAGTTCAGGCAGTCGAAGACCCGGAACAGGTCGACGCCACCGGCCGCCGCCTGGCGCACGAAATGCTGCACGACATTGTCGGGATAGTTGGTGTAGCCGACGCCGTTGGCGCCGCGCAGCAGCATCTGCAGCAGGATGTTCGGTGCCGCCTGGCGCACCTTGTCGAGCCGCTCCCATGGATCTTCGGTCAGGAAGCGCATGGCAACGTCGAACGTCGCCCCGCCCCAGCATTCGAGCGACAGGAGCTGCGGCAGCGCCCGTGCGTAGGTGCCGGCGATCCTGGCAATGTCATGGGTGCGGACGCGGGTGGCGAGCAGCGACTGATGGCCGTCGCGCATCGTCGTGTCAGTGATCAGCACCTGCTTCTGCGCCCGCATCCATGCGGCAAACTTCTCCGGACCGAGATCGTCGAGCCGTTGCTTGGAGCCATCGGGAACCGGGCCGGTGAACCAGGGCACCACCGGCGCAGCCGCTTCCGGATTGGGCAGTGCGCGGCCACGCGTTTCCGGATGGCCGTTGACGGTAACGTCGGCGAGATAGTTGAGCAACTTGGTGGCGCGGTCCTGGCGCTTGACCTGGGCGAACAGCTCCGGCGTCGAATCGATGAACCTGGTGGTGTAGGAATTGTCGTGGAACGCCGGGTGCGTGATGATCGCTTCGAGAAAGGTCAGGTTGGTTGCAACGCCGCGGATGCGGAACTCGCGCAGCGCCCGGTGCATGCGCGCGATCGTCTCGTGCGGCGTCGGTGCCCAGGCCGTGACCTTCTCGAGCAGCGGATCGTAGAAGCGGGTGATGACCGCGCCCGAATAGGCCGTGCCGCCGTCGAGCCGGATGCCGAAGCCGGTCGCCCCGCGATAGGCGGTGATGCGGCCATAGTCGGGGATGAAGTTCTGCTCGGGATCTTCGGTGGTGATGCGGCACTGGAGCGCGTGGCCGTTAAGCCTGATGTCGGCCTGGACAGGCACGCCCGATTCCGGCGTGCCGATCGCAGCGCCGTCGAGGATGTGGATTTGCGCCTTGACGATGTCGATGCCGGTCACCTGCTCGGTGACGGTGTGCTCGACCTGAATGCGCGGATTGACCTCTATGAAGTAGAATTTGCCGGTATCGGCGTCCTGCAGGAACTCCACCGTGCCGGCGCCGATATAGCTGGTTTCCTTGGCGATCTTCAGCGCATGGCCGCAGAGCTCCTCGCGCAGCGCGTCGGAAAGGTAGGGTGCCGGCGCGCGCTCGACGACCTTCTGGTTGCGCCGCTGGATCGAGCAATCGCGCTCGAACAGATGGACGGCATTGCCGTGCGTGTCGCCGAGGATCTGCACCTCGACATGGCGCGCACGCTCGACCAGCTTCTCGAGATAGACCTCATCCTTGCCGAACGCAGCCTTGGCCTCGCGCTTGCCTTCCATCACTTCACGAACGAGGTCGCCCTCGCTGCGGATGGCGCGCATACCGCGGCCGCCACCGCCCCACGACGCCTTGAGCATGACCGGGTAGCCGATCTCGGCGGCCAGCGCCTTCACCGCCTCCATGTCGTCGGGCAGCGGATTGGTGGCCGGAACCACGGGCACGCCCACTTCGATGGCGAGGTTGCGCGCGGCGACCTTGTTGCCGAGCCGGCGCATCGTCTCCGGCTTCGGGCCGATGAAGGTGATGCCGTTGGCAGCGCACGCCTCGGCGAATTCCGGGCTTTCCGACAGGAGCCCGTAGCCGGGGTGAATGGCGTCGGCGCCGGACAGCTTGGCGACGCGCATGATCTCGTCGATCGACAGGTAGCTCTCGATCGGTCCCATGTCTTTGGCGAGCCAGGGGCCGCGGCCGACCTGATAGCTTTCGTCAGACTTGAACCGATGCAGCGAGTATTTGTCCTCTTCCGCCCAGATCGCCACGGTTTTGATGCCCAGCTCGTTGGCCGCGCGGAAAACGCGAATGGCAATTTCGGATCGGTTGGCGACGAGGATCTTGCTGATCGGCACGAAAACACTCCAGAAACCGGATATTTAAGAGGCCGCGAATGATTAGCGGGAAAATGCTGCGGTGCAACCGAAATCACACCCTCTTAAATCGATTTAATTTCCGTAGCGTCAGATGGCCATTTTTTCCACGGCCATAAAAAATGCCCGACGCAAAGCGCCGGGCATTCCTTGGTCAGCTGTGCTGGAGAATTACTTCTGCTGCACGTAGGTGTACTTGCCGTCGGCACCCTTCTGCCACTCGTACATGACGTAGCCGGGAAGCTTCGGATCGCCCTTCTCGTCGAAGGAGATGTCGCCGAGCGCCGTCTTGAACGGGCCCTTCTCCTTGAGAGCCTTGGCCACTTCCTGCGTGTCGGTCGAACCGGCGGCAGTTGCGGCCGCTGCGATCGACTGCATCGCGGCGTAGGAGTAGAGCGTGTAGGCTTCCGGCTCGAAGCCAGCGGCGCGGAACTTCTCGACCAGATCCTTGTTCTCGGGGATCAGGCGCGGGTCCGGACCGAAGGTGTTGAGCGTGCCGGCAACGGCGTCGCCAGCGATCGAGGCGAGTTCGTTGGAGACGATGCCGTCACCCGAAACGAGCGTTGCCTTGAGACCCTGGTCAGCCGACTGGCGGATGATCAGGCCGGCTTCGGTGTGAAGGCCGCCCCAGTAGATGATCGAAACGCCGGCTTCCTTCATCTTGGCGATGAGCGCCGAGAAGTCCTTGTCGCCGATGTTGACGCCTTCATACATGACTTCGGTGACGCCGGCGGCGTTCATCGCCTTCTTGGTTTCGTCAGCGAGGCCCTGGCCGTAAGGCGTCTTGTCGTGGATGACGGCGATCTTGGCGTCCTTGAACTTCTCCGCCAGATAGGCGCCGGCAATGCCGCCCTGCTGGTCGTCGCGGCCGCAGGTGCGGAACACGTTCCACAGGCCACGCTCGGTGAAGGTCGGGTTGGTTGCCGCCGGGGTGACTTCGAGGATGCCGTTCTCGGCGTAGACTTCCGAGGCCGGGATCGAAACGCCCGAGTTGAAGTGGCCGACCACGAACTTGACGCCGTCAGCGACGAACTTGTTGGCAACCGAGATGCCCTGCTTCGGATCCGAGACGTCGTCGCCGACGACAAGCTTGATCTGCTCGCCGTTGATGCCGCCGGCCGCGTTGATGTCGGCGACCGCCTGTTCAGCGCCCTTCTGGAGCTGTGCGCCAAAGGCCGCGTTCGGGCCGGTGATCGGACCGGCGACGCCGACCAGGATATCGGCCCATGCGCTGCCGCTGAACGCCACGAGCGCGGTCAGTGCAACAGCCGACAAAAGTGACTTTTTCATAGAAACACTCCCATTAATTGAGTGGGCGTGGAGTTTCTTTCGTGCGATGCCCACCCATATCGCAGAAAGGTGAGTTTGCCGATTTTCCGGCAGTTGTCACGCCGATTCATTGGCGAATCGGCGCCGATATTGAAGTTCTGACGCTCAGGACTTCGATCTCCAAGAAAGCGGCGATACCTTTTCATAAAGCCAGTTGTATTGCGTCACCATCTGGTTGGTGCGGGTGTATTTATATCCAAGGAATGCGAACGCCATCAGCACGATAGTGTCGACAATGTAATATTGCAGCGTGAACATCGTGCCATCGAACAAGGCGTGGTGGATGAAGCGCACCGCGATGCCAAGTCCCAGGATGTAAAGCACCAGCTGGCCGTAGCTGCGCCATGTCTGGGCGCAGGCACGGCCGGTCATCCAGGCCGCCCAGCCGCCGAGCAGGCAGGTGACGAAGAAGAACTGCCAGATCGAGGGTTCCTCGTAGAGAATGCCCTGCATGATGGAACCTCCTAGTGACGCCCGCCTTCGAGATAGGCGGCGCGAACCTCGGGATCGGCGAGCAGGTCCTTGCCGGTACCGCTCATCGTGACGACGCCATTGACCATGACGTAGCCGCGCGTCGCGAGCTTGAGCGCCCCGAAGGCGTTCTGCTCGACGAGGAAGACGGTCAGGCCCTGGGTGCGATTGAGCTCGCGGATGGCGTCGAAGATCTGCTTGACGATCAGCGGTGCCAGACCCAGCGACGGCTCGTCGAGCAGGAGCAGCTTGGGCCGTGCCATCAGCGCACGGCCGATGGACAGCATCTGCTGCTCGCCGCCGGACAGCGTGCCGCCACGCTGGGCGATGCGCTCCTTGAGCCGGGGGAACAGCGCGAACACCTTCTCGACGTCCTCATCGAAGAATTTGAGGTTGTCGAGGCTGGCGCCCATCTGCAGGTTTTCCATCACCGTCATGCGTGGAAAAATGCGCCGTCCCTCCGGCGACTGCGCGATGCGCAGCCGGGCGATCTCGTGCGTCGGCAGATCGGTGATGTCAGTGCCGCCGAAGGTGATGGTGCCACGGCGCGCCCGGGGCGTGCCGAAGATGGTCATCATGAGCGTCGACTTGCCGGCGCCGTTGGCGCCGATCAAGGCGACGATCTCGCCCTCGTTGACCGTAACGTCGACGCCGTTAAGCGCACGGATGTTGCCGTAGTAGGTCTCGACACCCCTGATGTCGAGCAAGCTCTTACCCGCCGTCACTTGCCACCTCCGCGCTTGGCTTTCGCCGGCTTGGCCGCTTCACGCGCCAGCGCCTTGGCCTGCCCCACCCAGTCTTCACGCTCGATCCGGCCGTCGAAGGCGAGATAGGCCTCCGCCGCCGCGATGTCCGACTTCTTCCACGCCGCCACCTGGTCGAAATGGAAGATGCCGTGCTCGTTGAGCTTCTTTTCGTTCACCGGTCCGATGCCCTTGATCAGGATCAGCCGGTCCGGCACCCCACCGCGCGGAGCGGCGAGCACATTGGCGATCGTCTTGGCAGCCGGAGCCTTGGCTGCGGGCGCCTTGCCAGCCGCCTTATGTTTTGCGGCTGCGCCCTTGGCTGCTGGCGCGGGTTTCGGCGATGCCTTGGCCGCAGCAGGAGCCGCCTTGGCTGCCTTCGGAGCCTCGGCCTTTGCCGGCTTGGCAGCAGCCTTTGGAGCCGCGGCTGCAGGCTTTGCCGCTGCCTTCGGCGCTGGCGCCTTGGCAGACTTGGAAGCAACCTTCACCGGCTCGGTCTTGACCGCGGCAGGCTTGATCGGCTTGGCTGATGCCTTGGCGGCAGGCGCGGGCTTCGGTGCCGGGGCCGCCTTTGCCGCGTCGGCCTTCGCCGGCTTGGCCGCTGCTTTCGGAGCCGCCGCTGGTTTCGTCGCGGCCTTCGGGGCCGGCGCCTTGACCGGCGTGGAAGCAACCTTCGCCGGCTCTGCCTTCACCGCGGCCGTCTTTGTCGGCTTGGCCGGCGTCTTGGCGGCCGGGGCCGTTGCCTTGGCCGCCGGAGCCGCCGCGGTCTCGGCCGGGGCCTTCGCCTTCGCAGGCGCGGGCGCGGCCATCAGGCCGGCAGGCGGGGTGGCCGCCGACTTGGCTTTGGGCGCCTTCGCCGGAGCCGTCTTTGTCGCCGGCTTGGATGCGGCCTTGGCGTCGCGCGCCTCGACCTGTCCCGCCTTCGACGCACCCTTGGAAACGGTCACGATCTCGCCGTGTCCGTCGCTGTGGCTGATCGTATCGCTGACCGGCCCTGCCATCATCGAGGACGACGAACTCGGGCCATGCGACGGATCGGGCACGCCCTCCAGTTCCTCGATCACCTGCTCGTCGCCAACCTCGATCAGCACCTCGCTGACCTCTTCGTCGTCGACGCCGAGATAGGCTGCAATCACCTTCGGATCGGTCCTGACCGAGATCGGGTCGCCGTCGGAGATCTTGCGGCCATATTCGAGCACGACGACATGGTCGGAAATCTGCATGACGACCGACATGTCGTGCTCGATGAGCAGGATCGACGTGCCGGTATTTTCCTTGATGTCGATGAGCAGCGTGTTGAGCGCCAGCGACTCCTTCGGATTGAGGCCGGCCGCAGGCTCGTCGAGGCAGAGCAGCTCCGGCCCGGTGCACATGGCGCGCGCGATCTCCAGCCGCCGTTGCGCGCCATAGGGCAGGTCGCCCGCCGGATCGTCGGCGCGGTCGATCAGCTCGGCTTTTTCGAGCCAATGCTTGGCGAGTTCGACCGATTCCGCCGACGCCTTGCGATAGCCGCCAAGCCCCAGCAGGCCCATGACGGTGAAGCCCGAAGCCTTCATCAGCTTATTGTGCTGTGCCACCAGCAGGTTTTCGAGCAGCGTCATGCCCGAGAACAGCCGGATGTTCTGGAACGTGCGCGCCACCTTCGCCTTGGCCGTGATCTGGAAGTCGGGCATGCGCTCGAGCAGGAACTCGCCGCCTTCCCGACCGTTGAACCGGATCATGCCTTCGGTCGGCTTGTAGAAACCGGTGATGCAGTTGAAGACCGTCGTCTTGCCGGCGCCGTTCGGGCCGATCAGCGCGGTGATCTCGCCGCGCCGGACCTCGAACGAAAGGTCGCCGATGGCAACCAGGCCGCCGAACTTCATCGACAGATGCTCGACCTGCAGGATCGCATTGTTCATGGATGTGCTCGCGTTCATCAGCCGTGTCCTTCCTTGGTGAAGGCACCGGAGACGGCTTTTCGCTCATGCAGGAAGGCAGTGGGCTCTCGACTGCCGACAAAACCTCGCGGCTTCCACAGCATCACGATGACCATCGCCATGCCGAACAGCAGCATGCGGTAGAGCTCGGGCGTGAAGTCCTGCCCGAAGACCGCTTTCAGGAACTCCATCTCGCGCAGGATCTCGGTGCCGCCGATCATCACGGCGGCCGCAACCGCGATGCCGACCAGCGAGCCCATGCCGCCGAGCACGACGATGGCAAGGATGATCGCCGATTCCAGGAAGACGAAGGATTCGGGCGACACGAAGCCCTGGCGCGCGGCGAAGAACGAGCCGGCGAAGCCGCCGAACATCGCGCCGGTGGCAAAGGCGGTGAGCTTGGTCGTGGTCGTGTTGATGCCGAGCGAGCGGCAGGCGATCTCGTCCTCGCGCAGCGCTTCCCAGGCACGGCCGACCGGCATGCGCCGAAGCCGGATGGTGACGAAGGCGGTCAGCAGCGCCAGGCCGAGGATGAGGTAGTAGAGGAAGATCTTGTAGTAGGCACCGGACTGGGCGATGCCGAGCACCTTGGCGATGTAGTTCGGGTCGGAAACGTTGAACGACATCAGGCCGAAGAAGCTGACCTTCGGGATGCCCGAGATGCCGGCAGCGCCGTTGGTCACTTCGCGCCAGTTGATCAGTACCAGGCGGATGATTTCGCCGAACGCCAGCGTCACGATCGCCAGATAGTCTCCTCGAAGGCGCAGCACCGGGAACCCGAGCATGACGCCCCAGAAGGCAGCCATGATGCCGGCTACCGGCAGCAGGATCCAGAACGACCAGCCGAGCTGCGTCGCCAGCAAGGCGTAGGCATAGGCGCCGACGGCGTAGAAGGCGACATAGCCGAGGTCGAGCAGCCCGGCGAGGCCGACGACGATGTTCAGGCCCCAGGCCAGCATCACGTAGATCAGGATCTGGATGCCGAAATTGTCGACCCATTTGAGCGAGCCCTGGAAGCCGCCCGCCATCGAACCGGAGATGAGGGTCAGGGCCACCACCACGACGATCGGATAGGCCACCAGGACGCCGATGCCCAGCGCCGAGAAATGGGCCTGGATGAAGGCGCGGAAATAGAACATCACCGAGGCCAGCGCATAGATGATCGCCAGCGCGCGGAAGAAGCGCAGGTAGCCGGCAAGCACCGGCCCAAAGATAGAGTCGAGCGAACCGGCGAGCACGAACAGCAGCACGACGGCGACGAGCGCAGCGATGAAATAGGGCAGGCGGAAGAACCGCGTCGCCACGCTGTCCGGCAACAGGCCGCTCGCGACGTCGACGATCTTCTGCTTGGCCATGAACGGCTGGCCGTAGGCGACGTAGAGGAAGCGACCGGCCATCACCAGTGCGACGACGCTGGCGAGCAGGCCCCAGCGCGGAACGAGGATCAGTTCGTTGCGGATGTTCTGGTCGGTCCTAAGCCCGATGAACAGGAAGAACAGGCCGAAGGAGATCGCGCCCGCATAAAGCGCCTCCTTGATGCCGCGCTGGAACGGGGTAGCGGATTCTTCGCGTGTGGCTTGAGCAATGTTGGCCATGGGCTCAGACCTTCTCGACTTCGGGCCGGCCAAGAATGCCGGAGGGCAGGAAGATCAGCACGATGGCAAGGATCGAGAACGCCGCGACGTCCTTGTAGTCGATCGAGAAATAGGCCGACCACATGCTTTCGATGAAGCCGATCATCAGCCCGCCCAACATGGCGCCGGGCAGCGAGCCGATGCCGCCGAGAACGGCCGCGGTGAACGCTTTGACGCCTGGCACGAAACCGTCGGAGAAGGCGACGACGCCGTAATACATCAGGAACAGCGTGCCGGCGACGGCGGCGAGAGCGGCGCCCATGATGAAGGTGATGGAGATCGTGCGGTCGACGTCGATGCCGAGCAGGGCAGCCATCTTGCGGTCCTGCTCACACGCCCTTTGGGCGCGGCCGAGCGATGTCTTGTTGACCAGGTACCAGAACAGCGCCAGCAGCGACACGGTGACGATGACGATGATGATCTGCTTGAGCGAGATCGAGATGCCGCCGACATTGTAGACCGTCGAGACCATCGGCGGGATCGGCTTGTTGCGCGGACCTTGCGTCACCTGGACGAAGTTCGACAGCGCGATCGACATGCCGATTGCAGTGATCAGCGGCGCCAGCCGGAACGAACCGCGCAGCGGCCGGTAGGCGACCTTTTCGATGGTCCAGTTGTAGAGGCTGGTCATCAGCATCGCCACCACCATCATAATCAGCAAGGCGACGACGACCGGCACCGAATAGAACATGGCGGTGAGGATCAGGAACACGATCAGGGCGACGAATGCCCCGAGCATGAAAATGTCGCCATGGGCGAAATTGATCATCCCGATGATGCCGTAGACCATCGTGTAGCCGATAGCGATGAGGCCATAGATGGACCCCAGCGTCAGCCCGTTGACCATCTGCTGGACGAAGTACTGCATGTGAATGCGGCTCCCCTGGAATGTCGCGCTATGCACGCATTCCTTTTGATATTTCCCCTAGTCCTAAAGTTTCGAGCCTGGATTGCAACGTGATTCTTATGCCCGTTGCCGCCTGCCGGACGGCACTTGAAGCCGTCTCTGTTTTTATGCTGTCCAGGCCCTGGACCATTGCGCAACCTACCATTGGCTCAACGCAATGTCTTTGCCGATTCCGGTGATTTTGCGCGCCATATTCGAAGAACGTAGCGCCTGAATGCACCTCGGCAATATTTCCTTGCGCCTCGCCGCCGATATCCTTCCTAAGATTGTCTAGACATATTGGCCGTTTCTGCCTCCCGCCATACGACTAAATGACTACAAATCCATGGGCGAACGGATCGCGGTCGTCGATGAAGATGGTGTTCAATCCGGTCATCCGCGCCCAGCCACCGATCGAGGGAATGATGGCCGGCTTGCCGGCCACTTCGACCTCGCGTTCGACGCGTCCCTTGAACAGCGAACCGATGATCGATTCGTGCACGAAATCGTCGCCGGCCTTGAGCTTGCCCTTGCCGTGAAGCTGCGCCATGCGCGCCGAAGTTCCGGTGCCGCAGGGCGACCGGTCGATGGCCTTGTCGCCGTAGAACACGGCATTGCGGGCATGCGCTTCAGGATGCTTGGCGACGCCGGTCCACAACATGTGGGACAGCCGGTTGATGCCGGGATTCTCGGGATGGACGAACGAGTACTTCTCGTTGAGACGCTGGCGCACGACCGGGCTCCAGGCGATGAAATCGCCGGCGCCGCAGTCGGCCATGTCGCGGTAGTTTTCCTGCGGCTCGACGATGGCGTAGAAATTGCCGCCATAGGCGACGTCTACCTTGATCTCGCCGAGACCGGGGCACTCGACCGACAGCCCTTCGGCGTAGAGGAAGGACGGCACGTTGGTGATGCGCACCTCCTCGACATAGTCGCCGACCTGCTTGTACTCGGCGATGACCAGCCCGGCCGGGGTGTCGAGGCGAAGGACGCCCGGGGTCCTCGGCTTCACCAGCCCATGCTCGATCGCCATGGTGACGGTGCCGATGGTGCCGTGCCCGCACATCGGCAGGCAGCCCGACGTCTCGATGAACAGGATGGCGACATCGCAGTCCTCGCGCGTCGGCGGATAGAGGATCGATCCGGACATGACGTCGTGCCCACGCGGCTCGAACATCAGCCCGGTGCGGATCCAGTCATACTCGGCGAGGAAATGCGCCCGCCTTTCCATCATGGTCGAGCCTTCGAGGCGCGGCCCGCCGCCCGCCACCAGCCGCACCGGATTGCCGCAGGTGTGGCCGTCGATACAGAAGAAGGAATGGCGCGCCATGATAGGAGATACCTTGCGTCAGAAACGTTGGGCCGAAAAGGGGGTGAGATCGAGCGGCGGCCTTTGGCCCAGAACAAGGTCCCGCACCAGCCGGCCTGTGGCAGCGGCCTGGGTCAGGCCGAGATGACCATGGCCGAAGGCGTAGTGCACGTTGGGGTGACTGCGGGAGCCGCCGATGACCGGCAGTGAATCAGGTAGCGACGGGCGAAAGCCCATCCATTCGCGCCCGCCTGACGGATCCAGTCCCGGCAGGAACTTTCTGGCCTTGGCCAGCATTGCCTTCGAGCGGGCATAGTTGGGCGGCCGCGAAATGCCGCCGAGCTCGACCGCCCCGCCGACACGCAGGCCAGTGGCGAGTGGGGTGATGACGAAGCCGTGGCCGGTGAAGATGAGTTGCCGCTTCACGTCGAAGGCGGAAGACGGAAGCGTGGTGTTGTAGCCGCGCTCGGTTTCGAGCGGAATGACGTCGCCAAGCTGGCGGGCGAGAAGATGCGACCAGGCCCCGGCAGCGATCAGCACCTTTTGCGCAAACAGCGTACGGCCCTGCTTGAGCTGGATCAGGACGCGGTCTCCGGTCGGACGAACCAGCCCGACATCGCCCTTGACGAAGGCAGCCCCCCTTGCTTCGGCATGGCGCCAGATCGCCTTGCCGAGGTCCTTGGGGTCGGACACGGTCTTCCAGCCGGGAACGAACGTGCCGCGCGTAAACCGGTCGGCGAGACCGGGCTGGTAGTCGGCGAGCTCGCTCTTGTCGAGATGGCGGCAGGCAATGCCGAAACGGTCGCGCGCCGCCCAACTTGGCAGCGCGTCCTTGAATTCCGCATTGCTCTCGTAAAGCTCGAGCGAGCCGTCCTCGCGCAGCATCGAGCTGGCGCCGGTACGGGCCATAAGCGACGCCCATTCCTGCTCGGCGAGTTTCATCAGCCCCGCTTGCGCTGCAAGGCTCGCCTCGTAATTGGCGGGCGCCCCGGCACGCCAGAAGCGGTAGAGCCACGGCAGGAGTTTTGGCAGGTAGGCAGGCGGAATGCTGAGCGGTCCCAGCGGATCGGCAAGCCATTTCGGCACGTTGCGCATCATGCCCTTGTGGGCGAGCGGCAGCACGTCGGAGAAGGCGAAAGCCCCGGCATTGCCAGAGCTTGTTTCCTCACAGATGCCGGTGCGGTCAAGCACCATCACCTTGCACCCGGCGTCGACGAGATAGGCAGCAGCCGCGATGCCGACGATGCCGGCACCGATGATGGCGATGTCGATCTCCTCGACCGCTGCATTCATGCCTTGCCCCTCCCCCGGGCTTGCCCCTGATCAGAACGACGGCAGTTTGGGCCTGATCGCCAGCGCATCCTTGATGATCTTTTCGGCCGCGTTGCGGCGCTCGCCGGAAAGCGGCTTGCGCGGCATGCGCACGCGGTCGTTGGAGCCGATCGCCAGCACCTCCGCCAGCTTGATGTTCTGGACCAGATAGGTCGAGACGTCGAGGTCGAGCAGTGGGCGGAACCAACGGTAGATCGCAAGCGCCTCTTCGCGGCGACCCTGCTTCATCAGCTGGTAGATGGCGACCGTCTCGCGCGGGAAGGCAACAACCAGTCCCGCGACCCAGCCGATGGCGCCGACCGACAGTGCCTCGAAGGCGAGGTTGTCGACGCCGGTGAACAGATCGTAGCGGTTGCCCAGGCGATTGATGATCTCGGTCGAGCGGCGGATGTCGTCCGACGATTCCTTGACCGCGACGAAGCGCTTGTCCGACGCCAGCTCCTCCATCTGGTCGACGGTGACGTCGACGCGATAGGCGAGGCGATTGGAATAGATCATCACCGGCAGGTCGCCGGCTTCGGCCACGGCGCGAAGGGCGGCCACCGTCTCTTCCGGATTGGTGTGGTAGATCGGGCTCGGCACAACCATCAGGCCGGAGGCGCCTTCCTTGGCGGCGCGCCTGGCGATCGCGGCTGCTTCGCGGGTGCCGGCCTCGTTGACGGTCAGCAGCACCGGCTTGTTGCCGGCGACCTTCTGGGCCGTCTTCAGCACCTCGATCTTCTCGTCATGCGACAGCATCGGGCCTTCGCCGAGCGAGCCGGCGACGATCAGGCCGTCGCACCCTGCCTCCATCTGCAACGCAAAGCAGCGCTCCATCTCGGCATGGTCGAGGCGGTCGTCCGCCGTGAACTTGGTGGTGACTGCTGGGATGACTCCGGCCCACATGGTGCTTTCTCCATCTGATATATCACTGATATATGACGAGGAAACCAGTGCTGTCAATCCAGATTCGGCTCTGATATATCAAAAATATATCATTGCGCTTTCAAACGATTCGATCATGCAAGTTGAGAAACTGGAACCGGCAGCGACCCGCGCCTATCACGAGCTGGAACGGCTGATCGTGACCCTGGAACTCGCCCCCGGCAGCGTTGCCACCGAAGGCGGACTGATCGATCGGCTCGGCCTCGGCCGCACGCCGGTGCGCGAGGCGATCCAGCGGCTGGCTTGGGAAGGGCTCGTCGAGATCAGGCCGCGCGCCGGCCTGGCGATTGCGCCGCTCCACCCCGGCGACTGGCTGCGCGTGCTCGACGCGCGGCGCGGCATCGAACTCGTGCTCGCCCGCTCGGCGGCGCGCTTCGTCACCCGCGACGCCGCCAACCAGTTCCATGCCGCCGCCCTGGCGATGCAGAAGGCAGTGATTGCGGCCGACGTGCTCGGCTTCCTCGAAGCCGACAAGGCCCTCGACGAAGCGCTGGCGCTCGCCGCCGACAATGATTTCGCCGCCCGGCTGGCCGCGCCCTTGCAGACCCACAGCCGCCGCTTCTGGTTCCGCTACCAGCGCGAGACCGGCCTCGCCGCGTCGGCCGAACACCATGTCGCGTTGATCCGCTCGATCCTCGAGCATGACGAGGAAGGTGCGGCTCAGGAAGCCGAGCGGCTTATGTCGATGCTGCGCGCCCACGCCGAGTCGGCGGCGACACGGTAGCAGCTCCGGAGTCGAACCGGATACGCAAAACGGCCCAGAAGCGAGTTCCGGGCCGTTTCAGTTTTAGGATTGATCGAGGGCTATCAGTTCATCGTCGGAATGACGAACTCCGCACCATCCTTCACACCCGAGGGCCAGCGCGACGTCACCGTCTTGGTCTTGGTGTAGAAGCGGAAGGCATCGGTGCCGTGCTGGTTCAGGTCGCCGAAGGACGACGCCTTCCAGCCGCCGAAGGTGTAGTAGGCGATCGGCACCGGGATCGGCACGTTGATCCCGACCATGCCGACCTGGACGCGGGAGGCGAAATCGCGGGCAGCGTCGCCGTCACGGGTGAAGATGGCAACGCCGTTGCCCATCTCGTGGTCGTTGGCGAGCTTGATCGCGTTCTCATAGTTCGGCGCACGGACGACCGACAGCACCGGACCGAAGATCTCTTCCTTGTAGACGCGCATTTCGGCGGTGACATGGTCGAACAGGCAGCCGCCCATGTAGAAGCCGTTCTCGTAGCCCTGCATCTTGAAGCCGCGGCCGTCGACGACCAGCTTGGCGCCTTCCTTGACGCCGATGTCGACGTAACCCTTGATGCGCTCCAGCGCCTCGCGCGTCACCACCGGGCCGAAATCGGCCGACGAGTCGGTCGAAGGGCCGACCTTCAGGCTTTCGACGCGCGGAACCAGCTTTTCCATCAGCCGCTCGGCCGTGTCGTGGCCGACCGGCACCGCCACCGAGATCGCCATGCAGCGCTCGCCGGCCGAGCCGTAGCCGGCGCCGATCAGCGCGTCGACTGTCTGGTCCATGTCGGCGTCTGGCATGATGATCATGTGGTTCTTGGCGCCGCCGAAGCACTGCACGCGCTTACCGTTGGCGCAGCCGCGGCTGTAGATGTACTGGGCGATCGGCGTCGAGCCGACAAAGCCGACGGCCTTGATGTCGGGATCGTCGAGGATGGCGTCGACCACGGTCTTGTCGCCGTTGACGACGTTGAGGATGCCGGCGGGAAGACCCGCTTCAAGGAACAGCTCGGCAATGCGCAGCGGCACGCCCGGGTCGCGCTCGGAAGGCTTCAGGATGAAGGCGTTGCCGCAGGCGATGGCCGGGGCGATTTTCCACAGGGGGATCATCGCCGGGAAGTTGAACGGGGTGATGCCGGCGACGACGCCGAGCGCCTGGCGCATCGAGTAGACGTCGATGCCGGGACCAGCGCCGTCGGTGAACTCGCCCTTCATCATGTGCGGAGCGCCGATGCAGACCTCGACCACTTCAAGGCCGCGCTGGATGTCGCCCTTGGCGTCGGCGATGGTCTTGCCGTGTTCGCGGGCCAGCAGTTCGGCCAGCGAGTCGTATTCCTTCTGCACCAGCTCCAGGAACTTCATCAGCACGCGCACGCGGCGCTGCGGATTGGTGGCTGCCCATGCCGGCTGCGCTGCCTTGGCGTTTTCGACTGCGGCGCGCAGTTCCTGCGCCGAGGCCAGCGCCACGGTGGCGCGCACCGAGCCGTCCATCGGCTGCAGCACGTCCTGCTTGCGTCCGCTGGTGCCGGCGACATGCTTGCCGCCGATGAAATGACCGTAGTCGACCATTGCTTCTCTCCCAATTCCTTGCTGATGGCCTATTGTCCCGCTTAACACGCGCCTTTGCAACGCGAGGGCGAACGCAACCGTTGTGCAGAAAATAAAGCCCGACAAGAGCTTGAATGCGATTTCATGCATAGTAGGGTGTGCGGACCGCAGCTTTCCTCGCCCTCAGGATGGGAATCGCCGATGAACTGGGACGACGTCCGCATCTTCCTCGCTGTCGCCCGCACCGGCCAGATCCTGGGGGCCGCGCGCCGGCTGGAGCTCAACCACGCAACGGTGTCGCGCCGCGTGGCAGCACTCGAGGAAGCGCTCAAGACCAAGCTTTTTCGCCGGCTGACGACGGGAAGCGAACTGACGCCGTCCGGCGAACGTTTCCTGGAAGTCGCCGAGCGCATGGAAGCCGACATGCTGACTGCCCGCGCCGAGATTTCGGGTGAAGGCGACGAGGTCGCGGGCACCGTGCGCATCGGCGCCCCCGACGGCTTTGGCGTCGCCTTCCTGGCCCAGCGCCTCGGTGCGCTGACGGCCCAGCACGCCGACCTCCGCATCCAGCTCGTCCCGGTTCCCAGAACCTTTTCGCTGTCGCGGCGCGAGGCCGACATTGCCATCACCACCGAGCGGCCGAGCGAAGGCCGGCTGGTGGCGGCAAAGCTCGTCGACTATTCGCTCGGCCTGTTTGCCTCGCGCGCCTATGCCGAAGAACACGGCCTGCCCACTTCGCGCACGGAGCTTTCGGCCCACCGCCTGATCGGCTACGTGCCCGATCTCGTCGTCAGCCCCTCGCTCGACTACGCCGCCGAGTTCAGTCCCTCCTGGGAGTCGGCCTTTTCGATCTCGTCGGCGCTCGGACAGGTCGAGGCGGTGCGTTCCGGCGCCGGCATCGGCATCCTGCACACCTTCATCGCCCGCACCATTTCAGAGATCGTGCCGGTGACGGCCATAGCCCCGATCCGCCGCGCCTACTGGCTCGTCTACCACGAATCCGTCCGGCCGCTGCGCCGCGTCCAGACAGTGGCGGGTTTCATCACCAAGGCGGTGGAGCGCGAACGGGCTCTGTTCATCTAGCCCATAGGCTTTGAGCGTCATGCTTTCACGCGTGCGGCGTGTCCTGAGCCCTTCCGACAATCTCGCACATCCGCTAACATCGCCCTTCCATGCGAGGAAACCGATTTGCTGCCCCGCCCCTACGCAGAATTGCTGCGCAAGGCCCGGCGCGCCACGCGACGCGCCGACGAGGCCGAGGACCTGCTTCAGACGATCCTTGTCGCGGCGGTCGAAGCAGGACGCACCGACTTGTCGAAGATCGAGAACCGGCGCTGGCTGGAAGGCGCGTTGCGGCGCCGCGCTGCCTTCGACGCGCGTTCGGCTGTACGCCGCAGGCAGCGTGAGGCACCGTTTGCCGCCGGCAGCTGCGAGCCGGCGCATGCCGAAACCGTGCCCGTGCGTTTCGTGGCGACTTTGCCGCCCAGCCTGCGCACGACCACGCTGCTGGCCCTGACGGGTCACACGCGGCAGGAGATCGCCTGGCTGCAGCGCCTTGCCGACCCCGCACTTCGCCAGCGCATCGCCGAGATCCGGCGGCGCTGGACGGCCTTTGGCGGCGACCCGGTCGCCGAAATCCCCGGCCTGGCCGGCGCGCTAGCCTTCGGAAGCATCAGGCGCTCCCTGCTGGCGATGGCGCGGCAACCGGGCGCCCTGCTCGCAAGCCACGATCCCGACGGACATCTTTTTGTGATCGGCACCTCACAAAACCCTGCCGCACGGCAACTCAACAGGCGTGCAACCGAAATCACGGAGTGACCAGAATGTTCGGCAAACGCAAACTCGGCAACATCTGCTATTACGTCTCGGATATCGACAGGACCGAGGCCTTTTATCGCGATGTCATGGGGCTGGACGTCCAGCGCATGGAGGGCGACGGAGAGGGAGAGGGCGACTGGCTGATCGCCAGCACCGTCAACGGCGTCGACCTGATCTTCTTCAAGATGGAGTCGCACCCCGGCAACTCACCCATCATCGTCTTCGAGATCGCCGACGGCGGCATCGACGACATCGTCTCGTCGCTGGCAGGCAATGGCGTGACCATCGTCACCCCAGTGAGTCATGCACCAGGCGGCTGGTCGTCCGAATTCGCCGATCCCGACGGCCACGTCATCTCGATGTACCAGTCGACGGAAGTGCCGCGTTCGCTGAAAAAGGTCGCGTGAAGGTTCAGGCCCAATAGCGCTCGGGGCCGAGGCCGCTGGCGTCGATCTCCGGCTCGCGGCCGGAGATCGTGTCGGCCAGGATTTTCGCCGAGCCGCAGGCCATCGTCCAGCCGAGCATGCCGTGGCCGGTGTTGATGTAGAGGTTCGGCAACTTGGTCCGGCCGACAATGGGCGGTCCGTCGGGTGTCATCGGCCGCAGGCCGCACCAGAAATGCGCCTCGCGCAGATTGCCGGCGCCGCCGAACAGTTCGGACAGCGACCGTTCGAGCGGCGCGCGACGCGACTCGTGCAGGGTCAGGTCGAAGCCCGACATCTCGACAGTGCCGCCGATGCGGATGCGGTCGCCGAGCCGGGTGACGGCAACCTTGTAGGTTTCGTCGATGACTGTCGAAACCGGTGCCCGGGCCGCATCCGCCACCGGCACCGTGAGCGAATAGCCCTTGAGCGGATAGACCGGCACACGCTGCTGCAGCTTGCGCATGAAGCGTTCGGAATAGCTGCCGGCGGCCAGCACGAAGGCATCCGCTCCCACGCGGCCGTCGCCGGAAGTGATCTGCCGGACCTGCCCTCCCCAGTGCTCCAGCGAAAAAACGCCCTTGCCGAACCTGAAGACGACACCGCGTTCGGCGCATAATTCGGCAAGGCGCTCGGTGAACAACCGGCAGTCGCCGGTTTCGTCGACCGGAAGCCGCAAGCCGCCGCTTATGCCCTGGCGTGCCCCGGCAAGGCCTGGTTCGCCTGCGATACAGCCCGCCGCATCGAGAATTTCATAAGGCACATCAAACCTGTCGAGGACCGCAACGTCGGAGGCTATGCCGTCCAGCTGTTGCTGGGTGCGAAACAGTTGCAACGTGCCATGGCTGCGCTCGTCGTAGCTTATGCCGGTGCCTTCGCGCAGGACCCGCAGCATGTCGCGGCTGTATTCGGCCAGCGGCATCATCAAGGCCTTGTTCGCCGCATAGCGCGATGCCGTGCAGTTGCGCAGCATCCTGGCCAGCCAGAGCCACATCTTGGGATCGAGCTTCGGGCGGAAGGAAAATGGCCCGTCCTTCATGCCGAGCCATTTGAGCGCTTTGAGAGGCACGCCGGGGGCAGCCAGCGGAGAGGCGTAGCCGGACGAGATTTCGCCCGAATTTGCAAAGCTGGTCTCCTGCGCCGGCGCCTTCTGGCGATCGTAGACGACCACCTCGTGCCCGGCCTCGGCAAGATAGTAGGCAGTCGTCACCCCGATGACACCGCCGCCGACGACTATGACCTTCATTGCGCCCCCAGGTGCCTGTCCCCCTGAACCATAATCGATTTTCAGAGTGGACCATGCACAAACACAAGATCCTACAGCGTTGTTGCGCAAGCCTGTGGGATGCGTGTCGCTGTAGCAGGCGCCTCCTCAGGCCGCCGAGGGGCCCGGATCATCGCCATTGCTGGAGCTGTGCCGGATTTTTTTCGGCGCGCCAAGTGTCTGTGGCGCATCCGAGCTGAACACCAGCACCGGGAAGCGGCGGCCGGATGGATCGGGATCGGCTTCCGGCGTCGTGATTGCCGGTCGCGCTGCCTCCGGCTGGTAGTGGATCTCGTCGACCCGGATGGTCTCCGTCGAGCCGCGGCCGCAATCGACCAAGATCGATTGGCCCTTGCGCAGGCCAAGCAATGCCAGCCCGCGTGGCACGGTGATCGGGATGATCTGTCCGACCATGCCGTCCATCGGCCCGTGCGCCACAATGCGGGTATGAGGCGCGCCGCCGTCGACACTGAATGTCACGCGGCTGTTCAGTGTCACCACATCGGCATCCGCTTCGTTGGAGAACACCACCTGCGCCGAAGCAAGCTTGCGTCGCAGCAGTGCAACGAGCGGACCACCCGACCACGCCAGGCGGTCGAGCATCGTTTTCACGATGGCGAAATCCTTGGTCGTCAATTGGCATTCGGTCATGGCGCATCTCCGCAAGCGCGGCCATCGGCCCTGCACTCGCACAGTTCGGAACTTGGTTGGCGGGCGGTCAGTTGACGCCTTCGACGGGTGCTTCCACCGAAACAATCTCGATCTCGAGACGGCGGCCGGCCCTGGAGGTCCAGGCAACCGACTGACCCTCGCGCAGGCCGATCAAGGCTGCACCGACCGGGGTCAGGATGGACACTTTGCCTTCGGCGATATCGGCCTTGCCGGGATAGACCAGCGTGACTGTCTTGACCTCGCCGTCGCCGCTGCGGAACGTCACCTTCGAGCCCATGCGGATGACATTGGCCGGAATGCGGCTGAGCGGCTTGATCTTGGCCCGGTCCATTTCCGAGAGCAGCTCCTCGGCAATTTCGGGCAGCCGATCGAGGCTGGATTCGGCAAGCCCGGTCAGCTTGGCGTGGTCGCTTTCACTCAGCACGATCTCGTGCTCGCGACGCTGCTTGATGTTCTGGCGCAATGGAAGCCTCATGAATTCTTACCCGGCCGCCGCTTCGATGCGAACGCGCGCGACCGGTCGTCCGCGAAACGGACCACCTAAATGTTCAAGCCGAACCGCGATGCGGTTCGTTGCTCATGATTTCATGCGTTGAAGAATGTGCCCCAGGGGCTCGGAAGTCGCATAGCGACCGAGCCGGGGCTAGGATCCCGCGATGGGGCAGACCCGAAACAGGGCAAAACTGCCAATATGAGCGATGGTGCACATGCGTAAAGGGTCGCTGACCCGGCACGGCTTGTCAAGGGCAGCGGCCGCGGGGCCTATGCCACGAGGTGCCTGAACGCCGCCACGACCTCGTCATAGACCTTGCGCTTGAACGGCACGATCAGGTCCGGCAACTCGACCATCGGCTTCCATGCCCAGCGGTCGAACTCGGCGGAATGCCCCCCCGGAGGTGGGTCGATGGCGATCTCGTTCTCATCTCCGTCGAAACGGAAGGCGAACCATTTTTGCGTCTGGCCGCGATATCTGCCCTTCAGCGCAATGCCCAGGAGGTGCGGCGGCAGGTCGTAGTTGATCCAGTCGGGGGCCTCGGCGAGCAGCGTGACGCTGCGCATGCCGGTTTCCTCGTAGAGTTCGCGCGTCGCGGCCGGATAGGGCGCCTCGCCCTTGTCGATACCGCCTTGCGGCATCTGCCAAAGCTGGCTGGCATCAGACAGCTCGCCGTCAGGCTCGGCAATGCGTCGCCCTGCCCAGACCAGGCCCTTGGCATTCAGCACCATGATGCCGACACAGGGACGGTAGGGCAGATCCTCCGGAGCGATCCTGTTCTTCGACATGCATTCCTATCCTCGTTCCGGGTCGCTCGCGACCGCCGAGATCGGTACGATCTCGATGCCGCGCTTGCGTGCCTCGCTTGCCCATGACGCGACCGCATCAACGGTGACGTCGAAGGCGTTGCCCGTGCCGATGGCGAACCCCTTGGCGCGGGCGGTCCGCTCGAGCTCGTCGAGCTTGCTCAGGATCGCGCCTCGATCCTGGACGGCATCGATGACTGCATCTCCCGCCGCGAACGGCACGCCGTTCTTCAGCGCCTGTTCGGGCGCCAGGCTGCGCGCCGACGAGCCGTCGTCGACATATCCGATGCCGCGCTTGCCGAGCTCTGCCATCAGCAGGCCCATCGCCTCGGGGCTCGTCGAGAAACGCGCGCCCATGTAGCTCATCACGGCGGTATAATTGGTGGTCCGCGACAGCGTCCAGCGCAGGTTCTTGAGATTTTCGTCGGCGCTGGCGTCAACGGTCAGCGTGTTGCGGCCGGGATTGACGTTGGGAAAGTCGAACGGCTCGAGCGGCACCTGCATGACGATCTCATGGCCCTCGCGCCGCGCCGTCTGCATCCAGCGGCCAAGGCTGTTGCCTTGCGGCGCAAATCCCAGCGTCACCTCGGGCGGCAGCTTGCCGATCGCTTGCTGCGTCCCGGTTTGCGACAGGCCGAGCCCGCCGATGACGATCGCCACCCTGGCGCCGCGCGCACCCGACCACGCTCCCGCATAGACGTCGAACGCCCGCCGGCCGTCTGCCGCGCGAATGGGCAGCGGGCCGGTTGCGCTGTCTTCGATCAGCGCCCTGTCGGGAAGATGCGCTATCCGCGGGTTCTGACCCACCGCCGACGGGTCGCGGATGACGATCGCGCCACTGCCTTCGGTCGGGTTGACCTTGATGATTGACGGGCCGCCATTGGAGACCGGGCTCGATGGCTGGGCCGCAGGCAACGCCTCGGCGGGGACCGGAACTACTTCCGGCTTGGACACGGCAACAAGCCCGGGCGCCCGGAATGGCTTGTCGCGCAGCGCGATGGCCGCCGAAACCGCGACGACCGCCAGCAGGCAAATCCCTGCGACAAGCGGCCCCTTGCGCAGCCGGGACGCGCGCCCGCCTCCAGGACGACGCCCTGGCGTTTGTCCGAGCGGACGGTCGATTTCCTTGTCGATCTGCACCACGACCTGCGGCTAGCCCCCGAATCAAACTGCCGGAACCTTGCGGTCCCGGCAGCATCGCATTGCCCAGCCATGCAGGCCAGCTTTTCGCTGGCTCTTGCCTACTGGTTGTTCATCACGGCCTTGTCCGGATTCGGCGGGAACGCCGGATCGGTCTTCTGGCCGCGCAGCAACTCAAGCGCATAGTTGAGCTGCAGGTCGTCCTTCGGCTCCGGCGGCACATAGGCGGCCGAACCCGAGCCCGTGTCGCTCTCCTCGGCGCCCTTGATGTGGCCCTTGAGCTCCGATTCGCCGCGGGTCACGTCGCGACCCTGCAGATCGGCAGGCAACGGCTGGTCGACCTTGATGTCGGGCGTGATGCCCTTGCCCTGGATCGACTTGCCCGACGGCGTGTAATAGAGCGCCGTCGTCAGGCGGAGCGCACCGTTCTCGGCCAGCGGGATGATGGTCTGCACCGAGCCCTTGCCGAAGGACTGTGTGCCCACAACGGTTGCCCTGCGATGATCCTGCAGTGCGCCCGCCACGATTTCCGAGGCGCTCGCCGAACCGCCATTGACCAGGACGATCAGCGGCTTGCCGTCGATGTCGTCGCCGGCACGCGAATCGAAGCGCGTGATGTCCTTCGGATCGCGACCGCGCGTCGAGACGATCTCGCCACGATCGAGGAAGGTATCGGACACGCTCACCGCCTGGTCGAGCAGGCCGCCCGGATTGAGGCGCAGGTCGAGCACGTAGCCCTTGAGCTTGTCGTCCGGCACCTGTTTCTTGATCTGCTCGATGGCATTCTGCAGGTCGTCGAAGGTCTTCTCGGTGAAGGAGGTGATCTTCATGTAGCCAACGTCGTTGTCGACGCGGAACTTGACGGCCTTGACCTTGATGACGTCGCGCACGATCGAAATCTCGATCGGCTTGTCGGCACCTTCGCGCAGAATCGTCAGCTTGATCGGCGTGTTGATCAGTCCGCGCATCTTCTCGACGGCGTCGTTCAGCGTCAGGCCGCGAACTTCCTCGCCATCGATCTTGGAGATGAAGTCGCCGGCCAGCACGCCCGCCTTGGCGGCAGGAGTGTCGTCGATCGGAGTGATGACCTTGACCAGCTCGTTCTCCATCGTCACCTCGATGCCGAGGCCGCCGAACTCGCCCTTGGTCTGGACGCGCATGTCCTTGGCAGCTTCGGCGTTGAGATACGACGAATGCGGGTCAAGCGACGTCAGCATGCCGTTGATGGCATTCTCGATCAGCGACTTCTCGTCCGGCGGGGTCACATACTGGCCGCGCACGCGCTCGAAGATATCGCCGAAGATAGCGAGCTGGCGGTAGGTTTCCGAACCTGCCGCGTTTGCCGTCGAGCCTGGCGCACCATACACCAGGCCCATGGCCGTGGCTCCCATCAGCGCCCCGGCAAGCAGAAGCGACAGTTTACGCATCATTTCATGTCCTTCCAGAGGTGCGGTCCGCCCACCACGGGGTCGGATCGACGGGTTTTCCATCCTTGCGGAACTCGACATAGAGTTCCGGCGTCGCATTCGCATTGTCGGAGGCCGAGGTGCTCGCCACCCTCGCCTCTCCCATCGCACCGATCGGTTCGCCAGCTAGTACGGACTGACCCGGCGCAACGGTGATTCTGCTCATCCCCGCCAAGACGACATGATAGCCGTCGCCGGCATTAAGGATCAAGAGTTGACCATAGGAGCGGAAAGGCCCCGCATAAAGAACGCTTCCATCCGCCGGAGCGGTCACGATGGCGCCCGATTGTGTCGCAACCATGTCCCCGAGCATGGTCCCGCCTATGCCGTCGTCAGCGCCGAAGCGGCGCTTGAAGCGCCCGGTGACAGGCAGGGAAACCTGGCCTTGAAGCAGGGAAAATGGAGCGGAAGCAACAAGTTGGTTGGCTTCCGGCACGGCAGCGACGACGGGCTCGTTGGCCGCTTTTGCCGCCGCTTCGGCAGCCTTTCTCGCGGCCTCCGCATCGGCTGCTTTCTTGATCGCCAGCTTGTCGAGCGAGGCGATCAAATCTTTGAGACTGTCGGCGCGCGCGGCCAGTTGGGCCGCGTTCTTGGATTCTTCGGCAAGCGCTGTCTCGGTGCTCGAGCGCAGCCGGCTCTTGGCCTCGAGCAGCAGGTCGAGCCGCGCCTTTTCGCCGGCTTGCGCAGTCATCGCTGTTGTCAGCCGATCGCGCTCGCCTTCGATCGAGGTCACGACCCGCGACAACTCCTTGAGGTCGGCCATCAGGATCTCGGTCTCCGACCGCAGTTCGGGCACCACCGCGCCGAGCAGGATGGCGCTGCGCACCGATGACAACGCATCCTCCGGCTTGACCAGGATGGCCGGCGGCGGATTGAGCCCCATGCGCTGCAACGCGCCGAGCACCTCGGCCAGCACGGATTTGCGCATGTTGAGCGAGCTGCGGATGCCGGATTCCTGCTCCTTCATCCCTTCGAGCTTGCCGGCGATGTCCTCGATGTCCTGCGAAAGCTTGCGTTCGGTCTTGGCCGACTGGATGAGCGCCGCCGTGATCGAGGCGTGATCCTTTTTCACCTGGGCGATTTCGGCTGCCAGCTTCTCGCGGCGCTCGGACGAAACCTGGATGTCGCGCGACAGGTTCTCGAGCTCGGAACGGGTCCTGTCGGGATCGGGCAAGGGTGGCCCCATCTGCGCTGACGCAGCCCCGCAGGCGAGCGCAATCCAGCCCGCCGCGACGATGCCGCGGCATGGCTGGAGCCACGCCTTCAGGGAAAAATTCCGCGCCATGCGATGATCCGGTTCTATGTCTGTGACCTTAGCGGCGGCATCGTTAACGAACCATCAACCATGTTTGCCGGGCGCGACCGCATGCGGACTTTTGCCCGGCCATTTTGTCGAATTCCGGGCACTCACGCGCGGTGGTACGGATGCCCCGAGAGAATTGTCGCGGCACGATAGAGTTGCTCGCCGAGCATGATACGAACCATCTGGTGCGGCCATGTGGCAGCACCGAACGAGATCAGCAATTGCGCCTCGTTGCGAAGCGCCTCGTCATGGCCGTCGGGGCCGCCGATGGCGATCATCAACCCGCGCTGGCCACCGTCGCGCAGCCCGGCGATCTTGTCGGCAAATTGTTGCGATGAAAGGTTCTTGCCGCGCTCGTCGAGCAGGACCAGCGCCGTTCCCGACGCCATCTGCGCGCGCAGCCTGTCGGCTTCCTCGCGCCGCCGTTCGTCGACGTTCTGCGCCCGGCTTTCGGCAATCTCGGTGACCCCGGAAAAGTCCAGGCCGAGTGGCCCGCCGCTTTTCGAGAACCGGTCAAGATAGCGGTCGGCGAGATCCTTCTCAGGGCCGGCTTTCATCCGGCCCACGGCATGTATCGCGACCTTCATCCCTGTCGTCTAACGGCTCAATGAACCGTTTCTTCCTCGAGATCCGGGGCCTGCCACATCTTTTCGATGTTGTAGAACTCGCGGATTTCGGGCCGGAAGACGTGCACGATGACATCACCGGAATCGATGAGCACCCAGTCGGCACCCGACATGCCCTCGACGCGGGGCGCGCCGAGACCGGCATCCTTGAGCGCCTTGAGGAGATGATCGGCTACCGCCGCGACATGACGGTGCGACCGGCCCGAGGCTACGACCATGTAGTCGCCCAGGCTCGATTTCCCCTGAATGTCGATGGAGACGATGTCTTCGGCCTTGGAGTCTTCCAGACTGGCAAGGACTGTCTTGATGGCGCGGGCAACAGCGTCTATTTCGCCTATCCCGGCCGGCGAAGGCAGGATTTCCGCCCTCTTCCGAAGTGCTGTTCTCAGTGTCTTTCCTTTCCGACAGGAACAACCAAATCACCCTGAACTCGGATGACACCATTTAAATAGGCAGAGTTGGGGTACAGTTTCAAGACGAGACCCAACAAGTTGATCGCCTGGGGCTGGCCGTGCACGACTTTCCCCTAGGGATCGACCGACGGCGGCAGCTGCGCCGACATCGGCGAAAAGCTGCCCGCTTCGCCCGCCGGCACGGCTCGGCTGGTCCGCAGCCGCCACAGGACGAACGCCGTGAACACGGCTGCTATGACAATCGCCACATGCATGAAGGCCTGGGTGCCGTAGACCGCGGTCAGCACGGTCCCGAGGCCGGGGACGACGAAACCCGACAGCGACCAGGCGAACAGCATGCTGCTGGACAACGCCACGAGATCGTCCTTGTGGGCCCGGTCGCTGGCATGCGCGCTCGACAGCGAATAGATCGATTCGCTCGCGCCGCTCCACACGACGTAGATCGCAACCATGATCGGCAGCGCGCTGCCGTCGAAACGGCTGGCGGCAAGGCCGGCAATCACCACCAGCAACCCCGCCGCCACCAGGACATGGCGCCGGTCCGTGCGGTCGGAAACCCACCCGAACGGAATCTGGAACAGCAGCGTGCCGAGCGGCATGGCAAACAACAGCGTCGCCACCTCCTGCTGGCTGAAGCCGCTGGCGGTGGCGTGGATCGGCGCAAAGCCGGCAATCATCATAGATAGGCCGCCAACGGCCAGCATGCCTGCGACGCCCACGGGCGAGATGCGCCAGGCCCGTGCGAGCGCCACCGATGCCGACATCGGCGGTGGCGGCTGGCGCAGGCGGGTCAGCCCGACAGGCAGGATGGAGATGGCAGCGAAGGCAACGCACAGCAGCGGCGCCTGGGCCGTGGCGATGTCGACGAAGCGCAGCAAGAACGAGCCGACGCCAAGGCCGACGACATAAGCTACGTAGAAGATCGCCATGACTCTGCCGCGTATCTCGTTGCCGACGGCATCGTTGAGCCAGCTCTGGGCAACGATGAACAGCCCGCATATGGCAAAGCCGTAGAGCACCCGCGCAGCGATCCAGACGAACGGGAAAGTGCCTGCGCCAACGGCGACATTCGACAACACGATCAACGCGGAGAAGACCATGTAGGCGCGCGCATGGCCGACGCGGCGAACCAGCATGCCGGTGAGCAGGCAGCCGGCGATGCCGCCGGCCGAGAGGCCGGTGAGGATCGAGCCTGCCCAGGCCGGCGCATATCCTGCCGCGCCGAGGCGAACGGGGATGTAGCCGAACATCAGGCCGTTGCCGACGGCAACCAGCGCCATGGCCAGGATCACGCCGACGACGGCTATGGCCGGCGTCCGTCCGCCATCCTCCACTGCAACCGCAACATCGCCCCGCTGACCCATGCACCAACCTCGCCTGCCCAAGACCCTTGCGCAGCCGCGATTGCGACATGGATCGTGCTGGCTTGGCCAAAATCCCGGACTGGATCAAAAGTCGTCCGCCGGCGTTTTCGCCATCGACATCTTCGCAAAAAAGCGCTGTGCAGCAAGCGCGATCAAATGGGCCGCCCCGGCAGCAGGCATATCGGGGCCGTCCTCATGCCGGAAGCAACCATGACCCCCGTTCAGAAAGCCATCTGGTTCATCGAAAGCCACTACTTCAGCGACATCGGGCTCGACGAAATCGCCACGGCTGGCGGCGTTTCGCGTTTCCACATGTCCCGAGCTTTCGCTGCCGCCACCGGCTATTCGGTCATGGGTTACATCCGTGCGCGCCGCCTGACAGACGCGGCGCATGCGCTGGCCAAGGGCGCACCCGACATATTGGCGATAGCGCTCGACGCCGGCTACGGCTCGCATGAGGCGTTCACCCGGGCTTTCCGCAGCCAATTCGGGCAGACGCCCGAGGAGGTGCGGGCCAATGGCACCGTTCCCCAATTCGAATGCGTGGAGCATCTCAAGATGGATGAAACCTTTGTCGAAAACCTTGCCCCGTCGCGCTTCGTCGACGGCACCCCCTTGCTCATCGCTGGTCTCAGCGAGCGCTACACCAGCGAAACCAGCCATGGCATACCTGCGCTGTGGCAGCGTTTCGGCCCGCATTTCGGCAGCGTTCCAAGCCAGAAGAACCATGTCGGCTATGGCGTCTGCTACAACTTCGACGACGACAGCTTCGAGTACATTGCCGGTGTCGAGGTCTCCGATTTCTCCAGCCTGACGTCGGAATACAGCCGCCTGCGCATTCCGCCGCAGCGTTACGCCGTGTTCGCCACCACCGACCACATCTCGATGATCCGGCGCATCACCCACACTGTGTGGAGCAAGTGGTTGCCCACCTCGGGACATCAGGCCGCCGACGGCCCCAATTTCGAACTCTACCCCGAGAGCTTCGACCCTGCGACGGGCAATGGCGGCTACGAGCTCTGGATCCCGATCAGGGGCTAGCTAGATTTCAGAAAAGTGCGCACGGTTTCCGTCCGCAATTGCGCCCACTCTAGGTTTTGGCTGTGCCGTTCCGCAAAGCCGTCGACGACAGCAGCGAACGCGGTCCGTGGATGAAGGTCCAGGCCGGGGCCTTCATCCGCGCCAGAAGCGGCGCGTCACCCTCGTCGACGCGGGCGTAGTCGAAGGTCTTGGCGACGACCGAAGACAGGAACGACAGCGTCGCCCCCGGCCGGTCGATGACCGCGATCGGAAAGGTCATGACGATCTGGCGCCAGCGCTGCCAGCGGTGGAAGCCGCGCAGATTGTCGGCACCCATGATCCAGACGAAATCGACGCCCGGATTGCGCGCCTTGATCAGCGCCAGCGTGTCGGCGGTGTAGCGCACGTGATGCGCGGCTTCGAAGGCCGTGACCTTGATGCGCGGATTCTTGGCGACCTGCTCCGACAATTCGATGCGTTTTGCCAGAGGTGCCAGCTCGCGCGTGCTCTTGAGCGGATTGCCTGGCGTCACCATCCACCACAACTGGTCGAGTTGCAGGCGGCGCATCGCGATTTCCGCGACAAGGCCATGGCCGGCATGCGGCGGGTTGAACGAGCCACCAAACAGCCCGACCTGCACGCCCTTCATCGCATGCGGCATGCGCAGGTATTTTTGCGAAACTGGCGGCTCTGACGGCAACAGCAACTCTAAGCCCCCTGAGCCGTCACACCGACCCGATGCGTCCCGTCACGGCCTGAGCTGTCCGTTGCCGCGCACGCGGTACTTGAACGAGGTCAGCTGCTCGACGCCGACCGGTCCGCGCGCATGCATCTTGCCGGTGGCGATGCCGATCTCGGCGCCCATGCCGAACTCGCCGCCATCGGCAAACTGCGTCGAGGCGTTGTGCAGCAGGATCGCCGAGTCGATCTCGTTGAAGAAGCGCTCGACCGCCTTGGCATCCTCGGCGACGAGCGCCTCGGTATGGTGCGAAGAGAACGTCTCGATGTGCTCGATGGCACCGGCGACGCCATCGACAAGCTTCACCGAAATGATGGCGTCGAGGTATTCCGTCACCCAATCGGCATCGGTCGCGGGCTTGGCGTCGGCGAAGGCTGCAAGCACGTCCTCTTCGGCGTGGATTTCGCAGCCAGCCGCATGCAGCGCCTCGAGCACCGGTACCAGATGGGTCGAAGCAACGGCACGGTCAACCAGCAGCGTCTCCGCAGCCCCGCAAATGCCGGTACGGCGCATCTTGGCGTTGACGGCGATCGCCACCGCCATGTCGAGCTTGGCCGACTTGTCGATGTAGAGATGGCAGATCCCTTCGAGATGGGCAAACACAGGCACGCGCGCCTCGTTCTGCACGCGCTCGACCAGGCTCTTGCCGCCACGCGGGATGATGACGTCGAGATTGCCCGACAGGCCCTTCAGCATCTCGCCGACGGCAGCGCGATCGGCCACCGGCACCAGCTGGATCGCGTCCTCGGGCAGCTTGGCCGCCTTCAAACCTTCGACCAGGCAGGAATGGATCGCCAGCGACGAATTGAGCGAGTCCGAACCGCCGCGCAGGATCACCGAATTGCCCGCCTTGAGGCAGAGCGCGCCCGCGTCGGCGGTTACGTTCGGCCGGCTTTCATAGATCACGCCGATGACGCCGAGCGGCGTGCGCACGCGCTCGATGTGCAGGCCGTTGGGACGGTCCCATGCGGCGATGACCTCGCCGACCGGGTCGCGAAGATCGGCAATCGCGCGGATGCCATCGGCCATGTCGCGGATGCGCGCGGGCGTCAGCTTGAGCCGGTCCATGAACGAGCCGCTCAGGCCGGCCTCCTCGCCATTCGAAACGTCGATGGCATTGGTGTCGAGGATTTCCTGTTCGCGGCGCGTGATCGCCTCGGCCATGCCGATCAGGGCGGCATGCTTGCGTTCGGCGCTGGCGATGGCGAGCGGTCGGGCGGCAGCGCGAGCCTTGCGTCCGATTTCGGCCATCAGCCGCGTCGTGTCTCCGCTCTCATGCGCCTTCAGCATGTCCTCACCCTTCCACCTGCATCGCAACCGTATCATTGTGGCTGACAACGAGATCGTCGCGATGGACCATCGCCGAACGCGCCTCGTAACCAAGCACGGTTTCAATTTCCGCCGTCTTCAGCCCAGCGATCCTTACGGCATCCGCTGCGTCATAGGCAACCAGCCCGCGCGCGATCTCGCGACCCTCGGGCGCCAGGATCGCCACCGTGTCGCCGCGCGAAAAATTGCCGCTGACCAGCTTCACGCCGGCCGGCAACAACGACTTGCCGGAGAGCAGCGCACCCACCGCACCGGCATCGACCGTCAACCGGCCTGCCGGCTCGAGCTGACCGGCGATCCAGGTCTTGTAGCCCTTCACCGGATTACCGCTCGGGCGGAAATAGGTGGCGCGTTCGCCGCGATCGATGGCCAGCAGCGGCGACATCCGCGTGCCGGCGGTGATGATCATCGCCGTGCCTGCGGCGGTGGCAATCTTGCCGGCGTCGAGCTTGGTGCGCATGCCCCCGCGCGACAGTTCGGAGGCGGCGGCACCCGCCATCGCCTCGATGTCGGGCGTGATGCGGTCGACGACAGGAATGAACCTGGCGTTCGGGTCATGCGCCGGCGGCGCGGTGTAGAGCCCGTCGATGTCTGAGAGCAGCATCAGCAGGTCGGCGCCCATCATCGTCGCCATGCGCGCGGCCAGGCGGTCGTTGTCACCGTAGCGGATTTCGGTGGTGGCGACCGTGTCGTTCTCGTTGATGACGGGCACGGCCTTCATCTTGAGCAGCGTCGAGATGGTGGCGCGCGCATTGAGATAGCGCCGGCGCTCCTCAGTGTCGCCCAGCGTCACCAGGATCTGGCCCGACTTCAGGCCCTTGCGCCCAAGCGCGTCGGACCAGGCACCGGCCAGTTCGATCTGGCCGACGGCGGCGGCTGCCTGGCTCTCTTCGAGCTTCAGCGCGCGCTTGCCCAGACCAAGCATGGTGCGGCCGAGCGCGATGGCGCCCGAGGACACGACCAGAACCTCGGCGCCGCGTTCCGAAAGCGTTGCAATGTCGTCGGCCATCGAGGCCAGCCATTCGCGCTTGAGACCGGTCGAGCGGTCGACCAGCAACGCCGAGCCGATCTTGACGGTGATGCGCTTGTAGGTCCTCAGCGAAGGGATGGTCATGTCCAGGCCTACTTCGTCCACCGCGCATCGGCGGGCGCGACGTCGCCGCTTGCCTGGCGCGCTTCCTCGACGACGCTCATCAGCGCCCGCAGCGTCTCCTCGACGCCCTCGCGCGTGACGGCCGACAGCAGGATCGGCGCGCGGCCGGCGGCGCGCTTCAGCGACGCGATCTTCTTCTTGCGCGTATCGGGATCGAGCGTGTCGACCTGGGAGAGCGCCACGATCTCGATCTTGTCGGTCAGCCCATGGCCATAGGCTTCGAGCTCACCGCGCACGACCTTGTAGGCCTTGCCCGGGTTCTCTTCCTGCGCTGACACCAGATGCAGCAGCACGCGCGTGCGCTCGACATGACCGAGGAAGCGGTCGCCGATGCCGACGCCCTCATGCGCGCCCTCGATCAGGCCGGGAATGTCGGCGATGACGAATTCGCGCGCATCGATGCGTGCGACGCCAAGGCCCGGATGCAGCGTGGTGAAGGGATAATCGGCGATCTTCGGCTTGGCCGCCGTGACCGAAGCGAGGAAGGTCGACTTGCCGGCATTGGGCAGGCCTACGAGACCGGCGTCCGCAATCAGCTTGAGCCGGAGCCAGACCCACATCTCCTGCCCCTCCAGGCCGGGATTGGCCCGCCGCGGCGCCTGGTTGGTCGAGGTCTTGAAATGCTGGTTGCCGAAGCCGCCATTGCCGCCCTTGGCAAGCAGGTAGCGCTGGCCGACCTGGGTCAGGTCGCAGATCAGCGTCTCGTTGTCTTCTTCATAGACCTGCGTGCCGACGGGCACCTTGAGCACGATGTCGGAACCCTTGGCGCCGGTCATGTTGCGGCCCATGCCGTGGATGCCGGTCTGCGCCTTGAAATGCTGCTGGTAGCGATAGTCGATCAGCGTGTTCAGCCCGTCGACGACCTCCAGCCAGACGTCGCCGCCGCGGCCGCCGTCGCCGCCGTCGGGCCCGCCGAACTCGATGAACTTTTCGCGCCGGAACGACACCGCGCCCGCGCCGCCATTGCCGGAGCGGATGTAAACCTTGGCCTGATCGAGAAATTTCATCGGACTCTTCGTCTTCTGCTGTTATTTCGTTGTTTCAGCGCACTTGCCATAGCGCAAGGCGCGGCGAAGGGCGAGAGCGGATTGGGCGCGGAGACGCGCATGGAAAGGACGTAGATGAAACTGGTCACCTACAACACCCAATATGGGGTCGGTCGCGACGGACGCTACGACCTCGGGCGCATTGCCGCCGCGATCGAGGGTGCCGACATCATCGCCCTGCAGGAGGTGACCCGCAACTTCATGCGCAACAACATGGCCGACATGGTCGAAGGCCTGGCGCGCCAGCTGCCCGACTACTTTCATGTCTACGGCGTTGCCATGGACATCGATTTCGGCATGGTCGGCGACGACGGCAAGCCGGCAAACAAGCGCCTGCAATTCGGCAACATGGTGCTGTCGCGCTGGCCGATCGTGGCGTCGCGCAACCTGCTTCTGCCGCGCAGCCGGCGCCTGAGCCGCGGCAACCTGCAGCGTTCGGCGCTGGAAGCGCTCGTCATGGCGCCGTCCGGCGCGTTGCGCGTCTATTCGGTGCATCTCGACCACGTCAATCTCGAAGAAAGGATCGCGCAGATCCGCCACCTCAAGGAGCGGGTCTATGCCTATCCGATGGAAGGCGGCGCCATATCAGGCGCTGTCGAATACGGCTTCCCCGAGCTCCCCAGCCCCGAAGAATTCGTACTGATGGGCGATTTCAACATGGTCCCCGGCTCGCCCGAGCATCTCGTCATGGCCGGTGCGCCCGACCCGGTGGAGGGCGCACAGATCGTCGCCCACCACCCGGTCGATGCCTATGCGCTGGCGGGTGGCGTTCCGGATGGGTCGGTCTCCTGGACCGACGCGACCCATCCGGAAAAATCCCGCCTCATCGACTATGCCTTCGTGCAGGCCGGCCTCGCCGCAAGCGTCAGGTCCATCCGCATCGACAAGGACGCGCAAGGCTCCGACCACCAGCCGGTCTGGCTCGAGCTGGCATGAGCCGGCTAGCTGCGCGCCCACGACCTGAGGCTCGCCCAGGTCTTGCGGTCGAGGCGGTAGCGCTCGACCGGCACCTGGCCGGCGACAATCGAGTTCAGCATGCCCTGCCCCGCATACTGGAAGCCGCACTTGTGGATGACCCGGCGCGACGCCGGGTTGATGACGCGGCACGAGACGTTGAGCACGTTGATGTCGGTCACCCGGAAGGCGAGATCGACCAGCGCGTGCGCCGCCTCGGTGGCGTATCCGTGCTTCCAGTAGGGCTCGCCGACCCAGTAGCCGAGTTCGAGACCGCGGTCGGTGTAGTTGAGCCCGGCCGAACCGACGAAGGCGCCGGTGTCGGCAAGGGTGATCGCATAGACCACGCCGCCACGCTGGCCGCGCGCCATCGACAGGAAGGCCCGCGCCTCGGCTTCGCCATAAGGGTACGGCATGCGCGACAGCATTTCGGCGACGTGCCTGTTGTCTGCGAGCTGCACCAGCTCGGGGATGTCGTCCTCGTGCGGCGGGCGCAGCACGAGCCGCTCCGTCAGCAGTATCGGGCAGTCGATCGACAGTCTTTCGTCTTCGACGTCGTCCTTCTCGGCAACCATGTCACATATCCTCCAGGAAAATGAAAAAGGGGAGATGGCGACCCATCTCCCCTGATCCTTTTCCTGGCTTGGCCAGACACCGGTTCCCGAGATGGGGCGCCGGTGTTGTAGTGCGGAACCGGCTACTCCGCGGCCTTGAGAATCGGATTAACCGATACGTAGGTTCGGCCATTGGCTTTTTTGTTGAAGGTCACGGCGCCGGCTTCGAGCGCAAAAAGGGTGTGATCCTTGCCCATGCCGACGTTGACGCCGGGATGCCAGGTGGTGCCGCGTTGACGGACGATGATGTTGCCCGGAATCACGGATTCGCTGCCGAACTTCTTGACGCCAAGGCGCTTCGACTCGGAATCGCGACCGTTGCGCGACGAACCGCCAGCTTTCTTATGTGCCATGGGTGTTCTCCTTCAGTCGCTCTGATTACTCTGATTCCGCGACGGCTGCAGCCTTTTTCGGCGCTGCCTTCTTCGCGGGCTTTTCTGCGGCTTCTTCAGCCACGGCTTCGGCCTTCACTGCCGCCTTCTTCGAAGGCTTGGCACCGCCCGTCAGGATCTCGGCGATCCGGACCGTCGTCAGGTGCTGACGATGGCCGCGCGAACGGCGCGAGTTCTGGCGGCGACGCTTCTTGAAGGCGATGACGGTCTTGGCGCGGCCCTGTTCGACCACTTCCGCCGTCACCACGGCGCCGGCCACGAAGGGCGCGCCGATCTCTGCATTGTCGCCTTCGCCAACGGCGAGCACTTCAACGAATTCAACGGTATCGCCAGCGACGCCGACGAGCTTTTCGATCTTGATCACATCATTGGCGGCGACGCGGTACTGCTTGCCGCCCGTTTTGATGACTGCGAACATTTTATGCCTTTCGCTGTTCGGTCGACCTCGTTGAACCACTCGAAGCGGTCCCGGCCGTCTTTTTGTCAGTCGTTACGGGTTCAAAACAAACGGCGCAGAGAATCCTCCACGCCGAATGCAGGGCGTCCCGTAACCGAAGGTTGTCGTGGAGTCAAGGCAAACAGGCTGCCAAACGGACATCTAGTAGCAACAACTCAGCCGGCACTGATGCGGCTAACCGACAGTGCTACCTTGGATACGCGCTGGACCCGCAACGAGCAAGCCGGACAGACACCCTCAATCTGCTTCCTGTCCGCCCTGCACGCGCGTCAGGCGACCCGGCTGACGCGGCCACACCAGGAGATAGCCCGGCCTTCTGACGCAGCGTCTCTCGGGCCAATTCGGAGCCGGCCGAAAAGATGCGCGACGAGAGTCATATTTGGCCTTGTGCGACAGGCGATGAGCCGTTATCTACTGCGCCGCGCCGGCAACGGCCGATCACGACCGCGGAGAGGTGGCAGAGTGGTCGAATGCACCGCACTCGAAATGCGGCATGGGTGCAAGCCCATCGGGGGTTCGAATCCCTCCCTCTCCGCCATCGCCCCTTGGGCTGATCAACTACTTTGAAATCAATAGGTTGATGAAGAGGCTCCGAGCGCCGCTCCCCCAGATTGCTCCCCCAAAAAACTGCTAGTGAGCTGGGGTGCCGAGCTAAAACAGAGACCTTCCTGAGACCATGTAGATGGCCATGGCCGCGCCGAAGCCCAGTACCCAAGTCCACCAGAGCTGTACGGCCATCCGGTGTTGTGCGCCTACAATGATCTGGCCTATCGGATAGGTGAGCGCAAATACCAACAGCCCCAGCAGAATGGGACCGAAGATCAGGCTTGCGGCTAGTTCGATGGCGTTGCCCATTCATATCCCCCCGGCTTATTGTTGCAGTTTATTCATGCGTTGTCGTGCGGTCCAGCGCTCCTTAGACCTGGGCGGATACGCTCCGGGAGGGACCTAGCAAGTTGTTTCAGTAAGCATCTTGTCGAATCGAACGCGGCTTACTACTTTCTCTGCTAGGTCCTCATCTGAGGGGACAGAAAGGAGCCTCCTCTTGGAAGCTTTTTTGGTGTCCTCACTCTCAAGGCTTTGCTTGTAGCTAAGCGTTGAGGCGTCTCTGTACGGGGACTTGGGTTAAGGCTGAAACTCCTTGGGCTAGCTACGGTCCGAGGTCTGCTAATGTCCTGGGAGCCCCTAATCCAGGGGCCAACCTGTGGGTCACGGAACCGGCAGATAAGGCCGATGATGGGACGTAGAGACGCCTCGGGAGAGGTGGCCGGGAATTGGACGCTCGGTGAGCCACCAACCCCGCCAGCGATGCCCGCCAGCGAGAGCGAACCATCGAACCCTCCCGAACGGAAGCTGTCCAATTGGGGGCGCGTTAGGCTGACTTCTGGCCTCTCTTGGCCAGCCTTGCCAAGGTGCTCCTCGACGCCCCGGTAGCCGCCACGATGCTGCTCCAGCTCTGGCCGCCCTTGAGCATCTTGAGGATAGCCGCGTTGCGTTCCTCATCCTCGGGGCGACCCCTGTAGCGCCCCTCGTCCTTCGCCTTGGTGATCCCCTGCGCCTGCCGCCTGCGCCGGTCCTCGTAGTCCTTCCGGGCGATGGCCGCGAGCATGTCCAGGAGCATCCCATTGAGCGCCTCGAACATGCGACTGGTGAACTCATCAGTGCTTGTCGCCATCATCGCGTGGGAGGTCTGGAGGTCCAAGGCGACCACCTTGACGCGGCGCTGCCTGATCTCGTCCTTAAGGCGCTCCCAGTCGGCGGCATTGAGACGGCTAAGGCGGTCCACCTGCTCGATGAGGAGGATGTCTCCTGGCTGGCAATCCGAGAGGAGCCTGAAGAGTTCGGGGCGGGAGAGAGAGGCTCCGCTCTCGTTCTCCATGTAGGTGGCCGCTATGCGAAGCCCCTTGTCCTGGGCGAAGGTCTCCAGGTCCGCCTTAGCGCGGCTGGCATCTTGCTCCTTGGTGGAGGCTCGGAGATAGGCACGGACAAACATGTTGGGAGACCCCTCGGTTCGCTTTAAGTGGTCTCATAATCTTAGGTTCGATTTGAGTTGTCAATGGGCATTTATCGAACCAACGAAAGAGCAGTTCGCTAAAGGTACACCCAAATGGACAGACGCGAGGCGGTGGGAAGCAAGGGGCCGGGCGCAAGGGTGAGGGCTAGCAGCTATCCATGCCGGGGGCCTGAGGAGGCCTTGCCGAAAAGGTTCACCCCCTACCCGGGGGGAAGCCCGTCCGCTGTCGCGTATATTCAAGGGCTCGCGTGGGGGACCCTTTGTGACGTTCCGGTACCTCAGAAGCGAAAACGATGAGTGAGATTTAGCGAAACCGATTGTAGGTCGCGGGGCAGGACAATTTCCGTGACTGTCCCCGAGCTGTCATCGAACGCCAGGCCCTGAGCGAGTCGTCGCGCTGAAACATGCTTAAATTCCTCTGACGAAAGCCAGTGCAAAAACCTGTCCAGAGTCCCACCATTGAAAAAGGAGATAGCCTCATCGATCTCGGCAAGAATCTTGTCGAAGTCTGAAGCCGATTTCGTGATGGACTTTGCAATCAGGTCGGGGTGTCCAAATGGAGTGGTGCCGCTAAGCGTTTCCGCAGTTGCAAGAAGGTCGCCAGCTAGAGCTTTCAGCCGGGGCCGCATCTTGTAGTTCGAAAGGAAGAGCGTTTTTGCAGGAACCCGCATTACCGATTGAACCGTCCGCAAATATACTGGCTCTTCGGAGCGCTTGAGATTGCCTGCCGCAAATTCCCGATCAGCGCCCGTGCCCTCCTGTAGGGCCTTACGGTACGCTAAACGAGCCCTTTCCTTGTTCTCGCGCTCCTGCTTCAGGTGGCGCTCCTTAAAGGTTCCTCGTAACCAAGTATCTAGAAACCTAGCCACCTCGGCGCAGTATTGAAACACATCATCGGGCATTTTACGGAACTCCAGCCGAAGCCTGTCAAATGCCGCGACAGAAGGGTGGTCAATAGCTGCCAAGATATCCGCCTGCGCGTCCAGTATTTCCTTAGAGACTCGGTGTAGCCATGCCAGTGACTTCTGGCGGTCGAGTTGCTTTTCAAACTGTAGAACAAACGAATCCCATTCGAGGCCGTAGCGAGATCGTGCGCAATCGCACCCAATGAGGTGGTGAAAGCCCTCGCTGCCGCTCAGCACAAATCCGCGCTTATGCGGGTGCCCAAACGCACAAGTTAGTGTCTCCTCAGAGGTGTACTGAACAACGAACGTTAAGTCTTCATCCGGCCTTGGTGGATTCTCGGAAAAGTCTCCCAGCGCCATAGGGGATTCCGACACAAGGCTAACGTCGCGAAGTTCCACATCGGAATACTTTTTGACCTTGAGCTGCCCAGTGAAGGCAGTCGTCCTCTTTTCCAAAGCTGCCAACAGAGTCACCTCATCGACGAATCGGAATATGTTGTGCGCAATATATAAGATGCACCCCATATATGGGAAGAGGCCTGAGGAACATTTCAGGAACCCGTGCCTGAGGCCCTCTGAGAGAGACATCGATCCCCCCTCTCCCTTGAAGGGAAAGCTTGCCGGTATACTCACGGACACTTTGAGCACTAACTCCAGGTGTCCGCCTTGTGTTCTCTAGGGGATGGCCGATGTTGGCGAGGAGCGCTGAGGCCCCTCTACCTCAGATGTCTAGAGGGGAGCCACCGGGAGCCCTATAGCGGCGAGTTATTCTTACCACTTAGCGGCGACTTAACCGGGTCATGCGGTAGGCTTCTCCCCGACCGGTATGGCCACTCCGACAATCCGTGCGGACTCCTCGCGCATGGCCATGAGGGCGGCGTCCTTAACGCCGACAGGCACGAGCAGGCAGTCATGGATTGGAAGGGCCACAATGCCCTCGTCTAACAGCCGCAAGAGGACAGCCACCAGGATGCGACTTTCGGTGTTCGCCAACGTTGGCCCGATGTTGGCATTGAGAACCGGCACGAGGGCGGGATGATGCGCCGCCACGGCCTCCTGTAGCCTCTGTGCGGTCCAGCCCTCAGGCAGCATGTCTCGAAGCTCCCCGGTGAGGCGGAGCATTGGGCCATCTCGAAAGAACAGCGCAGAGACCGCCTTTTTTGCCCCGCCGCGATATCCCTCCAGGCCTGGGATGGCATAGGGGTCCCCAGCAGGCACCGGCACGCCCTGGGAGGCGTAAGCCAGATGGAGGTACATCGCGCGATAGTCCAGCTCTACCAGGGGCTCCCCCCCAATCGTAAGGCCGCCGCGCCGCTCCCGCTGGAGGTGCTCCCAGAAGCCCCGGAAGAGCCGCCCATGTTTGGTAAAGACGTGAGGAGCCTCGGGGCCGTCGATGAGGAACACTCTGACCATGTGGGTCGGCGGCTGGGGTCTCCCGTCTAGTCTCACGTCCGCCGCGTTGATGGCCGCATTGACCTTCTCCATTTCCGACCGAAGCTGTCGGGTCTCGGGGGTGTCCTCAAAGTTGATGAGGAGCTTTGGCCGGTTACGCCCGACCACCGCCTTGAGGGCAATGGTCTCGCCGCCTGGAACACGGTCGATGTCGTCCGAGCTAATCCTAGATGCGCGGATCATGTCCAGGAAGCGGCTAGTCGGCACCAAGGTGGTCCGCAATTTGCGGGAGACGCCTGGATAGCGGATGATCCACCCTGCTGCCTCCATCTCCCCGATGATCTCCATGAGCAGGCCGCGCGGGAAGTCAGGACGGTCATAGCGGGTCTTCGCCTGCTTGTACGCCTGGACGGCAAGACGATGCCCCAGCGGATACCGTATGGCCAAGATGGCGAGGTTGGCCGCGAGGTTCTGCACGATTGCCCTGCGGCGCTCGACGGCATCCGTGCGGGGCTTCCTGCCGGATGACAAGAATCTCTCAATGCAAGCCCAGATGTCAGCGGCAAGGGAGGCGAGAGGTGAACCCTGGCGGGTGGTAAGCCAAGGGTCATGGTGGATTGCCGGGGGTGGTGTTGGTGTGGCCCCCGGAGGGTTAGTCATAGGCGGCCACCTCTCCCTCCAGGTCTATGGCGTGACGGGTCGGGGCGGGCACCAAGTCCATCGGGGCCAGATAGTCCGGGCTATTGTAGGAGGGGTCCGTTTGACGCCTGTGCTCCCTGGCCCGCTTTGCGGCTACTTTCTTGGCAAGGCTTCGCGCTGCCTCTAGTGCGGGTGTGCTTGCGGCCCTGTCGTATGCACAAAGCGCCCAACGCCCCGCATCCAGGGCTAGGGCCAGCCGCTGCGACTCTGCAAAGGCTGGGAAGGGCTCTCCACGACTATTGCGGCCACGCCTGACCATGGCCCTCCGTACATGCCCCGACACTGGAGCCACCAAGCTCTCCAGGGCTTTAGGAGCGTGGACGACAAGCTTGACCTCGGGGCCGAACTCGCGGAGCAGCCTATCCCCCGCGAAGGCTAGAAGAGGAGTATCGTAGTCGGAGCTGCCCGCGCCCCAAAGCGCCCGATCTCGCCCCTGTCCGGCGCACACTATGACGTACCAGCCCGTTTGATGGCCGTCGATGCGTCGCTGATTTTGGGGCGGTTCGAGGCCCACGACGATGTATGCCGTGATCGTGTCCTTGGCGGTCACCTCGCCGTGCGTAAAGCCGTAGGCGGACGCGGTTTCCCCACCTCCGGGACCGTTTGCCCCGGAGCCGTGCTGTAGATTGTCCATATCGTTGTCCTGAAGTTAGAAGCGGTTTAGGCCTGGGATGTCTTGGATAGAAGAGCCCTGCTTCTGCCTCCGCTTCTCTTGGCGGGCTGCTGCTGCCTGCCGCTGTCGGGCCTTCACAAGAGGCTGAAGTTCCGCATTCTCTCGGATGAGGTACTTCCTGGCCGCCCCTCGGTACCGATCCACCTGGGCCGTCAAGAGCCCTAGCCGGGTTCCCCTCACCGCGTCCCCATCGGGCAGCTCTTGATACAAGTCCGACTCGATGATCTGCCTGAGGAACTCCTTGAGGCTCCGCTGTCCGGGGATTTGTCCAGCGAGTTCCTGGTACCTGTCATAGGCGGTGCGCCCCGCATGGTCCCCCTCAGTCAGCCAGATGTCCCGGAGGTCTACGTCCTCGAAATTGGGGCTTGGTGTGCGGACACCACCGCCCGTCTCAAGGATGATGCGGTTGTTCTCCGCCTCCACCACGTCCGCATCCTGGTCGGTGAGAAGACCCACTCGCCGCGCCACAGGCTCGCCTAGGAAATTGCGCACAGGAGGAAGGGTCTCGGAGTATCCCGGCACGGATTTCAGCATGGTGTCCACCAAGCCCTGGGCCTCGCGCATGTATGGGTCGGGATTGGTCCCCCGGAGCAGCGAGGAGGCTGGCAGTAGATTGCCGCCGAGATTACCTAGCCACCTCTCGCCCCTTGCCCCTGGGTCGGTAAGCGCCTGGAGGGCCTGATGGATGTTGGCGAGAAAGGAGCGGTCGGAAAGGTTCTTGCTTAGGGCTACCGCAAGCGCCCAGATGCCGGTGTCAAGGTCAACTGAGGTGCCATCAGGGTCCATCCTCATGGCCTCCACCAAGGTGGCGACGGTGGAGAAGGCCATCCCGGCAGGGTCTGCGCGGCCTATCGGCACATAGGTCTTTCGCCCACCCGCGCCCTCCAACACAAACGAGAATGGTTGCCACCCCGTGGCCGTCAACTGCTGCCTGAGGCTATGGTCAGTGGGGCCGGGGCCGGTGATCCTCCCATCCAGAGCCAGGACTGCGGTAAGGCTCATGAAGATACTGCCCAGAGCCATCTGGCCCACCGCCTGGACCCGTGCTTCCTCGCCCTGGAGACCCCGTAGTGCGTCCCGGAACTCCCGCTGGGCCATGTTGAGGCCTGGAGTGAGCTTGATACCGTACCGCCATACGTTGACGGGTGTCTTGATGAAGGGCAGCACAAAGCCGAGGAGCGGGTGTCGGCCTCGCAACTGCTGGGTGGACGCTCCCCATGTGCCCGCGAGTAGCTCCTGCTGGAAGGTCGTTACTTGTGCCTCCCGAAGCGCCTTGGGGTCCAGTGCTCGCCCGGTGGCAGGGTCTAACGCCGCCTCCAGCTTCTTGGACACATAGTCCGTAATGTCCGCTCCGGTGAGACCTCGCTCGCTTGCTTCCACCGCTGCTCGGGCCTGCACGGTGGCCCGGTAGCGGAGCATCTTGAAGAACTCGTCCATCGCCCCGAGCGAGCGGGTCGGGAGGCCAAGTAGGTTTCGCCAATGCGCGGCCCTAAAGACGTTCTCCACCAAGTCGGAGACGCTCTCCACGGTCTGCCACTCAATGACCCTTTGCGAGGTCGAGGAAGCCCCCTGAAAGAGCTCAGTGTTGTGGGGTGCCAAGATGGAGTCGCCGCGCTTGAAGGCCTCCACCGCTGCGGTCCAGCCGTCGCTCAGGGAACTCATCGTATAGGCGTATTCCTTCAGGGCTTGTTGGCGCATGATATTGCCGGTGCTCGGCCCCGTAGCGAAAGACCCCAGTAGCTTTTCCAGGGGCCGCCCCGCGATCATGAGGGCGCTCGATGTGACATTCATCAGATGCGTCGGCCAGAGCCACAGAAGGTTGTTCTGGAGGAGAAAGGTGGCCTCGTCGGTGACCCTGCGTAGGAAGCCGGGGCTAACCGCCTGGGTCAGCTTCTTGGGGTCGCCCTTGGTGGCGGTCATGAGGTCGGCAAGCTGGGTGGCGTCGAGGCTGTCTATCCTCGCGAGGTCTTCCGGCGTGATCTGGAAGGAGCCGCGCAAGCGCCTCAAGGCTCTGCCGCTGTTAGACGCCATGGAGCGTGAATGAGCGAGGAGGGTTGCAGCCCCCTTGATCTGCGCTCGAAGCTCTTCGGTGGCCTTAACGGCGTCACCGCCCCAGTCCTGTAGGACCCCATTTCTGATCTTGGTGGCGGTCGTAAAGGCATCTTGGGTCATAGCGTTGGACACCAGGAAACCCGCCTCCATTCGCGCCACCATCCCGGCTGCGGCCTCGCCCGCCTGGGCGATCTCTCCCAGAATCAGCTCGGGTGCCTCTCCCCATTGCTCAGCCATCTCGTGAACCCTGGCGCTGACGGCACCGTCGGACAGGATGTCGCCGCCCTTAACGGTATCCATCTGGGCCTTGAGACTGCTCGTGGCGTTGTCCAGGAAGGACTGCACCTCCGTACCGGTCCTGAGCTTCTGCCAAGGCAGGCGGACACCTCGGGCCAGCGCTGCGCCTGCCTCCAGGGCGGCTTCTCGGCTGCCATGTGTCTTGATAGCTGCTAGGTCGTCGGAGGTACCCTTGATGATGTCGCGGACGGTCTCGGGAGTGACCTCCACTAGCTGACGCGGTTGGAGCGGCGGAGAAGCGGCCTCAGGGGCAGGAGTTCCGCCTGGGCCTTCGGGCTGGATCATGGGCTGTTGGCCCTGGGTGGGGCTGGCAGCAGTCGCAACGGGCTCATCCTTGGCGACAGCCTGCTTGCCGATGAGCGGCTGGGCGGGTTCGTCCTTGGAGGCTGGCTGTGTGGGTAGCTCGGTGAAGTTTTGGCCTGGAGAGGTGGCTGGCCCAATCTCGGCCTCTTCCAGTTTGGTGATCTCCTTGGCGGCCATCTCCTGGTTGCCAGCCTTGAGCCACTTGAAGGCCTTGATGGCCATCAGGAGCGTGGCGTCCACCCCGATGCCCTCTAGGGCGTTCTTCATGCGGCCCTCGGCGGCACTGTCCGTAGGGTCCGCCGCAAGGAACTCCGTTACGGGGTTCTGGAGGTCCGGGAAGGACTCGATGAGGTCGGAGAGGCGTTCCTCATGGGGATCGATAACGGTAGCACCCGCAATGGCACCTCGGGCCGACTCGTAGGCCGCCACGCCCGCCTTAGTGGAGCGGAGCTTCTGGAGCGCCTTGACGGGGGCCATCGCCTTCCCCGCCCCAATGAGGCCCACAGCGAACTGCGAGACCCCGGAGGTCAGGGAGTACCCAATGCTCTTCTTGTCGAGCGCCCGGTCGGCACCCTCGATGGAGCGCCTCATGGTTGACTTGTCGGCCTCGGCAGGCTCCCCGAAGAGGAAGTCCTTGGTCTCGAAGACCGCCTTTGCCATGCCGCCGCCTATGGCCTGCTGCACGTTGTCCATGAAGTCGGGCATGAGGCTGGTATCTTGGAGCTGCTTGAGCGCCGCCTCGTCACCCTCAGGGTTGACTCCCCTGGACTGCTTCTGGGCGGCCAGCCTAGCGCCGACACGCGCGGCTGCTCGGCGGAGACGTGCCTCGTCCATCGGGGCATTCGAGGGGGTGGTGACTGTTTGGGCCATTTGTATCGTGGTCCTTTCGGGACAATTGGTCCCCGCCCGTCCGTCCGCACTAGCGTCGCACGTGGTCAGGACCTTGGATGGTTCGTGGAGATTGGGAAAACTTGCCGGGACTATCGGCCCTGCTCATCGTCTCTGGTCAACCATTCCCAGAAGGCCGCCATAGGGCCGGGGCCGGACCCCGGAAGGTTGATGCCGATGGTCTCGGAGTCGCCGTCCGACTGGCTCTCCGTTGCGGGTGGAGCCTGCTCCTCCACTGCATACTCTTCCAGGAGCAGCGTCCGGGCCTGCTGTTCGGTGATGCCATATTGCTGGGCGAGGGCCTGAACGGTTTGCCTCTCCAAATCCGAGCTGTAGTTGGTGGGATTATGCGGCCGCGACTGCTCCTGCTCCAGCCCAAGGTCCACATTCTGCTCCACCCTGGAGAGGACGTGCTGCCCGAACTCCAGCGCAAACTTCTCACGCTCCCCCATTCTCGACGCCAAATCAGGGTTGCTCGCTACCCACTTCAGCAGGCCGGATCGGTACTCGTAGAGCGCCCTGACACCGTGCTCCGTGATGCCCCTTACCCCCTCGTAGCCTCGGTCTCCTTCCCCGGTGGCATTCGTGATGCGCTTCACCACATCCTTGTAGGTGGGGCTGTCGAAGATGCCGCCCTGGGCGTTGGCCTTCTGGACCTGTTCCACCCGGTCGAGCGCCCGGATGAGCGTATTGGGATCGCGGATGACACCTTTCGCGACCATACCGTGGACAAACTCTTTGGAGCCGTCCCGGTCGATCTCTGCGAAGACATGGAGGAGAGCCGCGTTGTCCTCGGGGAAGGACTTGTCGGCCATCTGCTTGCGGTACCCGGCTAGCTTGGTGCGGAACTCTGGGTCCCGCCTGCCAAGGACCTTGAGGGTCTCCTCGGGTATCTGGTAGTTCGGGTCGCTGGCCATCTTGCGCAGCTCTTCGGCCACAATGGTATTGTGCTGGACCTTCTCCTGGCGTTCCTCCTGGTCGCGGATATAGGTCGCCTTGGAGGCCTGGGCCGACATGATGCGGTACCTTGAGGCCATGACCTTCGTGCGGACCTCGGGGTCTGAGGAGATCGCATGATCCTTCCCACCCCACTTGCGGTCCAGGAGGTCTAGGAGTTCCTCGTTGCCCGACTCCTCGGCCTGGAGGAGGATCGAGTCCACGAACATTGCGTCCGTCTCGGCCTCGGTGTGCCGCTTCAGGACCTCATCGCGCTGGGCGTTGATGGAGCCCCAGAGGCCCTCGTAGTCGATGCCTCCAGCCGCCTTGCCGTCCTGCTCGGCGCGGTCGATGGTGTCCATGGTGACGGAACCGGCAGTAGCCAGTGCGCCCTTCTTGACGGCCTCGCCGCGCTCCTGGGTGAAGACCGAGTAGCCGTTCTGGTAGATCGACTCGATGTGTGGATTGAGGCCAGCGAGGACCTGAGGGTCCGTAATGTCCCCCACGCGGATCTTGAGGAAGTCTTGGACGAAGCCCTTGAAGGCCTCGGGGTCACCGCCGTTGCGGCCCTCCCACTGCTGGTGCGCGAGGGTGAACTCGTCGGCAATCTTGCGCCCCTGCATGTCCCCCTGGGTCTTCTTGTACCACTCCATGTAGGTGGGGGACTCTTGGGGCGGAATGAGGCCTCGCTTGACACCCTCATCGAAGCCCGCACTGGCCCCCGAGTAGGCGTCACGGATGGCCCGCTGCTTGGCATTCTCGTCGGCCTTCTCCTTGCGCTTCCCCAGGAGAGCCCCTAGGCCACTGTCGAAGGCTGCGAGGCCCTCGGCCAACTGATGGAGGCTTGAGGGAGCCGGATCGGCTGGCCTGACGTAGGTGTTGACAGGCGTAGCAACGCCCTGGATGGCGGAGGGTCCCGAGACCTCCCGCACTTGGGAACGAGCCATATCGTGGTCCTTAGTGTTGGGATTGGTTTCGATCCTGCCGGATCATCATCAGGAGGGCGGCATCAGCCCTCGACCGGGAGCCTCTCGGAGGCCCTAGTTGGATTGGAATCGTTCACAGATTAGGTCCCTCGGGAGACCACTCAAGGGGGAGCACCTGGAGCCACCTAGTGAGAGGCAGCGTGTCCTCCGAAGCGGCAACACCGGCTATTCAGGCTGGCTATCTCAGGAACGCGCCCAATAGCGCCTGCCCTCAGCAAACTGGCTATCTCAGGAACACGCCCAATAGCGCCTGCCCTCAGCAAACTGGCAGACATTAGGCGCGGTGGCTTCAATGCCCTAGCAGATACTTGATGTCCTCGGAGGCCGCGCCCTCAGCAAACTGGCGGTCATACTCCAGGACCATGGCCCATGCCGCCACGTCTTTCCCGTCCAGCCAATCGTTGAGGAAGGTCTGCACCTCGTAGGGGTCCAGACGCTCGACGGCGAACTTTATGGCGAACTCGGGGTCCCTGAGTTTCAGGGCGACATCGTACCAAGGCCAGTTGGTGGTGTCATCGGCCTCCAGCCTCTTCCACCTGTCGCTAATGTCTATCTCTGAAGCTGGTCCCCGCCGCTCAGCCTCTCGTTCGTAGATGCGTACTGCGTGAAGAATGGTCATCCAGTCGTCACGTGGGGTTAGCTTCTGGAGGGCTGTAATCTGCCTCTCGGTAAGCGTCTCCACCGGGACCCTATCCGCCAAGTCACGGCGGAGTCGATGCCCCGCACCTCGTGCCAGCCAGTGCTTGCGGCATAGCCCCTCTCGGGCTTCTGGTGCCCCGCAGCTGGGGCAGTGGCCCCTCACGGGCGGTCCATGCCGGTACTGCTGGTTCCGCAACTGGGTGTCTGTGTACCGGATGGACTCGTGGGGCTTGCGGTGGGACCTAGGGGCCGGACTGGGAGGGGGAGGCGGTGGGGTTGGAGCAGGCTGGGGGAGCCCGTAAGCCGCAACGTAGTGCGGCCTGCAGAGCCCCTTGGCAGACACCATGCGGGTGCATCCGGGATGGCTGCAAGTTTCGTAGGTCGGCATTCGGTCTCCTCCTCCTCGCCGTCATCCCGGTGCCGCTAACTCATGTATAAGCCTAAAGCTGGGCTTCATGTGTGCCATAAGCGAGGTCCTCGCGTAGGCCCGCAAGCCATCGGGCTTCAAGGTCTGCCCCATTCAACCAATCCTCCAGGAAGTCAGAGGTGAATGGCGCGTCCAGTTTCAGCGCAAACTCGATGGCAGCGCGGTGGTCTGCTAACTTCGTGGCGGTCGGCAGCGTTTCAAGCGTCAAGTTGGTCATTTGGTAGTCTCTCCGTTTGATGCAAGGGGTGGTCTCGGTGGTAGCTTGACGGCCTCCACCACGGCGCGTCGTGCTTCCTCGGCGGACTGGCCGGGGTAATGCTGCATGGTCAGCTTCAAGATTTTCTCGATGTCCTCATCCTCATGGCCGACTACATCCGCGATGGCCCAAGGCGTGAACGCCGTAGCACCCTGCTCCCAGCGGACCTTCGCGGCCCTGATGAACCAGCGGCGGAAGGAGTGGAAATCCACATTGCTCTTGAGCTTGTCATTAGGTCTTTCATCCACCTGCACCTTCCGGCGATAGCGGGTGAAGGCCTTGGAGGCGGGGTCTGAGCGGCTCTCACGGGAGGCCGGGACATCGGGCAAGCCTTCGATGAGGTAGGCGCTTGATGGCCGTTCGGATGTCAGGCGCTCTATGGTCTCGGCAAGCTGGCTGTGTATCGGGACCTTACGGGCGGCATTGAGGGTCTTTCCCTGACGGATTGTGAAGACCCTGCCCTGGCAGTCCTCGACTCTTAGCTGACAGATTTCCTCCAGGCGCATCCCGCTCAGCGCGGCGACAAGCATTAGGTCCCGCATGTAGCGACTGGGCGGCTCCCTAAGCAGGCTCCCTACTGGACCATAGAGCAGGGTGGCGGCCTCGGTGTCGGTGTATGGCCTCTTGCCCTCGTCGGGCTCTGCCTCCCGGCGTTGGCGAGGTGCGGAGGGGAGACGCTGACCTAGCCATGGGTCCTCCAAGGCGTGGCCCTTTTCGATGAGCCACTTCCAGTACTCCCTCAAGAACCCGAGGTAGGCGTTCGCCTTGTCCCGCCCTCTCCCTACTACAAGGTACTCCGAGATGAAGCGGCCTGCCGTCTTGCGGGTCACGGTCTCGACGCTGGAGGCTTGCTGGTCCGCCTTGAGCCAATCTCCAAGCCACTTGATGGCTCGCCGGAAGTCCTGCTGGGTGGCAAGCCGGTAGTGCGCCTGGAAGTCCAGGAATGAGGTGGCGTGGTGATCCAGGGGCGTCACCTGACCACTCGCCATGTCATAGAAGCGCTTGGCGGTGGGATAGTCGGTGGCCTTCTCGATCTCCTCGGCGCGGTCTGTCAGGTAGTGCTGTGTGCCCTCGTCGGCAGCATGGAGGCGAAGGCGTAGCGCCTCGGCCTCAAGGGGGTCCTTACTGGTGAGGGCCTTGCGGGCCTCGGCAATCTTGCCCTTGAAGCGGGCGACGATGGGCCACTTCAGCTCATTGGCTAGCTTGAGGTCTGCCGTTCCAAGGCTCTGCTTGTATCGCGTACGGTTGAGGATGCCCTGCAATTTGCGAGGGACAAAGACCACCACGCGCCACTGCTGGCCGTGAAACTCAAGATGCGTGTTGCGACTAGACACAGAGGTCTGATCCCCCAGATTGCTCCCCCACCAATCAACGGGAAGCACCTGGAAGTCAAGCGCTGCAAGGGGTCTAAAGATGCGGGGGAGAGTGTCCCTCCCTCTCCGCCACTTGATCCAAGCTCCTTGATTTGAACCGGCCCCCGCCAGCAAGCTGCCGTCGACGCCCCCCATGAACAACATTCGCGTCGCCAGTGTGCGCTTGGAATATTCCTTCGCGTGCGCAGAGCAGCCTTAGAGCAACCGCTTGGTGTATACAATTATCTGACCGTACCAAATGACATTCCTTCGAGGCCGCGCCACGCGATCTTGGCCAATTCCCAACCGGCCTCTCCGCAAGCCATAAACCTATCAAAATCTTGGACTTATCTGCCGCCTTGCGTGGGACGCGAGCGCCCGTGTTCCGCCAAATCGCGCCAAGCTATGCCTCACCCGCTGCAGCAGCCGCTGGATTTCGTCACAAGCCGTGTTGACAACCACAAATTATATCCAATACGAATATCTAATAGTATACAATTTTGAAGCACGCGGGATTGGCCCGCGCTTCCACGTGCCCGCCGGCTCAGAGGATCGCATGAGGATCAAGCTCATCAATCCGAACACGACCCAGTCGATGACCGATCTCATCGGCGATGCGGCGCGGGCGGTGGCGGCACCGGGGACAGAGATCCTGGCGGTGACGTCGCGATCCGGCGCCGCATCGATCGAGGGTCACTACGATGAGGCGATGAGCATCATCGGCCTCGTCGACGAGATCATGGATGGACCGGCCGCCGATGCCTACGTCGTCGCCTGCTTCGGCGATCCGGGTCTGCTTGCAGCGCGCGAACTCACCGGAGCGCCGGTGTTTGGCATCGCCGAGGCGGCGATGCATGCCGCGACCTTCGTCGCCACCGGCTTTTCGGTCGTGACGACGCTCGAGCGCACCCGCATCATCGCCGAGCACCTCGTGCGCAACTACGGCATGCAGAACCATTGCCGCCGGGTGCGCGCCACCGATGTGCCGGTGCTCGAACTCGAAAAACCGGAATCGAACGCCCGCGCGATCATCCTCGCCGAATGCGAAAGGGCGCTCGCCGAGGACCGCTCGGAAGCCATTGTCCTGGGCTGCGCCGGCATGGCCGACCTGGCGAAATTCCTCGAGGACAGGTTGCAGGTGCCCGTGATCGACGGCGTCGTCGCGGCGGTCAAGTTTGCCGAGGCGGTCGTCGGCATGGGCCTGAAGACATCGAAGCGCGGCGACCTCGCCTATCCGCTGCCCAAGACCTATCGCGGCAAGCTCGCCGGCTATGCGCCCGACACGCGGCTTGCCGACGGGCTGGCGGCACGCAAGGTGAGTTAGCCGACCGGCTTGAACAGCGTCTTGAAGTCGACGCGAACGGGGTGATCGGCAAGGTCGATCTGAGCCTCGATATGACGGAGGTGGTGGTCCATGTACTGCGCAGCTTTCTTGCCGTCCCGCCGCTTCAGCGCGTCCACGATTTCCTTGTGCTCGCTATATGAACAGGGCACCGCGCCCGGCGACTCATACAAGGCGATGATCAGCGACGTCCGCGACACCAGTTCGTGGACGAAGTCGCGCAGCACCTCGTTTCCGGCAAGCGAGGCGAGTTCACGATGAAAATCCCCGGAGAGCTGCAGCCGCCTTTGCTTGCTGTCTTGCTCGCCTGCCTCCGCCTCGGCGCTCACCATGGCCGTCAGCCGATCGACGTCTTCCCTGGTGATCGTCGAGGCGAGCTTTTCGGTGAGGATGCATTCGACCCCGCGCCGCGCCTCGAACACCTGCCGCGCCTCCTCGATCGAGGGCTTGGAAACAAAGGCGCCCTTGTTGGGGATCAGGTCGACGAGCTTTTCGTGCGACAGCCGCTGCAGCACCTTGCGGATGATCGTGCGGCTGACGCCGAAGGCGGTCGCCAGCGCGTCCTCCTGCAATGCCGTTGCCGGCCTGATCTGGTGGTTGATGATCGCCGAATAGATCTCGCCGTGGATGTGCTCGTCGGTCGGGCCGCCACGCTTCCTGGTCTTGTCGGGGCTCGGCGGGACTGCGGATTTCAAGGCGCGGGGCTCGCGTAACATGTCACGATCCTGGTGAAGCGGCATAGGGAGGGCTGAGATGTATTCTATCCTGTACGTTGCTCGCTTGGAACACGCCTTTTCCGCCAGCACAATCCCTCAAGCAAAAGCGGTGCGATGATGCCTGTTCACGTTGTCGAGACCGGAACGGCGGCGCAGATCCTGCCCGTACTGGATGTACACAATCTCCGCATCGAATTTCCCTTGCGCCAGCGCGCGCTCGTTGCCGTCGATGACGTCTCGTTCAGCATCGGCAAGGGCGAAATCCTCGGTGTGGTGGGCGAGTCCGGCGCCGGCAAGTCGCTGACCGGAAGCGCCCTGATCGGACTGCTGCAACCGCCGGGCCGCATTGTGGGCGGCACCGTTCATCTCTCCGGTCAGCGCATCGACGACCTGCCGCAGGCCGAGCAGCGCAAGCTGCGCGGCCGTCACATCGGCGCGATCTTCCAGGATCCACTGACCAGCCTCGACCCTCTCTTCACCGTCGGCCGCCAGCTTACCGAAACCATCCGCGCGCACCATCCCGGCAATGCCGAGACGGCACGCGCGAAGGCGCTGCAACTCTTGCGCGAAGTCGGCATCGCCGATCCGGAGAACCGTTTCAACCAGTATCCGCACCAGTTTTCCGGCGGCATGCGCCAGCGCATCGTCATCGCCTTGGCGCTGGCTGGCGAGCCGGAGCTGATCATCGCCGACGAGCCCACGACCGCCCTGGACGTCTCGGTTCAGGCCCAGATCATCGGGCTCCTGAAGCGGCTCGCGGCAACGCGCGGCACGGCGATCATGCTGGTCACCCACGACATGGGCGTCATCGCCGAAACCGCGGACCGGGTGGCTGTGATGTATGCCGGCCGCGTCGTCGAGATCGGGCCCGTCGACGAGGTCATCCACCGTCCAAGCCACCCCTACACGGCCGGGCTGATGGCCTCGATCCCCTCGCTCAACAGCAAGGCAGTGCGCCTTGCCCAGATCGACGGCTCGATGCCGCGCCTTGGCAGCTGGCCCGACGGCTGCGCCTTCAACCCGCGTTGCCCCAAGGCCGGCACGCGCTGCCGGTCGGAGCTTCCGCACCTGGCGGACGCCGGCGGCACATCCGCTGCCTGCTTCATCCACCAGGGCGGCACCCAACTCTGACCGAAACCGCATCGCCGGCAGGTGCAGAGAGTTAGGCAATTCGCGCCTGCCAAAACGGCAATTGTTCTGCCTGCCTGTTTTCCGGGCATTTGTGTATACAATTGATGCATATCTGCGCATACAAGCCTGTAGACGAAGCGTATTCAATGTGAAATCATCCTTCCTGTCGGCTCTCAACAGGCTGGGTTCCAGTGACAAGCGATCGAGATCAGAACGGATCGAAAATGGGCATTCCCCGACCCTCGGGGGATGAGAGGATCGCGGCTTCGATCTTGTCACGCCGGCCACGCAGCACTGTTGAGCCACCTCAAGCACCCGATGGATGCCGCGCGTTTCGGCACGCTCGACGCCGCGTCCTCGGCCAGCCGACGCCTGAACGAGAAAACAAAAAGCCAACAAACAAGAACTGCGTGGGAACAGCCGATGAAAAACTACCTGAAACTGCTACTTCTCGCCTCGTGCGCCGGCCTGGCCGTCAACGCGGCTGACGCCAAGACGCTGCGGTTCGCTGAATCGCAGGAAATCAGCTCGATGGACCCTCACGCGGCGCGCGAGGATTTCACGCTCAGCCTGATCGGCAACGTTTACGAAGGCCTCGTCCGCTGGAACAAGGAACTGAAGATCGAGCCGGCCCTTGCCGAAAGCTGGGAGACCCTGTCCGACACCAAATGGCGCTTCCATCTGCGCAAGGGTGTTGAATTCCACAACGGCAACCCGTTCACCGCCGACGACGTGATCTTCTCCTTCGAGCGTGCCGGGTCGCCCGGCTCGCCCTTCGCCGGCCTGCTCGAGCCCATCGCCGGGGTGGTCAAGGTCGACGACCACACGGTCGACATGACGCTGAAGCGCAAATACGCCTTGCTGCTCAACGACTTTGCCGGATGGTACATCCTCGACAAGGAGTTCCAGGAATCGATCGGCGCCCAGAAGCCGCTCGACCTGTCGACCAACACCGGTGGCGCGATGATCACCCAGGGCGTCGGCACCGGGCCGTTCAAGGTTGCCAGCCGCGAGCCCGACGTGAAGACCGTCTTTGCCGCCAACGAAAAGTGGTGGGACAAGCGCGAGCACAACATCGACGAGATCGTCTACACGCCGATCGCCAACAATGCGACGCGCGTGGCAGCCCTGCTTTCGGGCGAGGTCGACTTCATCCGCAACGCGCCGCCGCAGGACGTCGCGCGCATCGAGGCAACCGCCGGCATGAAGGTGATGCGCGCCCCGCACCTGCGCAACATCTTCTACGGCATGGACCAGTTGTCCAAGACCCTGCCTGGCCTCGATTCCAATCCGCTCGCCGACGTGCGCGTCCGCAAGGCGATCTACCAGGCCATCGACGTCGAGGGCATCAAGCGTTCGATCATGCGCGACAACAGCCGTCCCTCGGCGATCATGATGGCGCCGGAACTGCCGTTCTACGATGCCAGCCTCGACGTCCGCTTCCCTTATGACATCGAGGCTTCGAAGGCGCTGCTCAAGGAGGCAGGTTACGCCGACGGCTTCACCTTGCCGATGGATTGCCCGGCCGGCTCATTCATCAATGACGAGCAGATCTGCCAGGCAACCGTCGGCATGCTGGCCAAGGTCGGCATCAAGGCGCAGCTGACGATGCACCCCCCCGTGCAGTTCGATACCGAGCTGCCGGCTGGCAAGTATTCCTTCTACATGCTTGGCTGGGCCGGCCTGCCGACGCTCGATGCCTACAACATCATCTCGGCGACATTCCATACGCCCACCGGCGATCTCGGCGCCTGGAATCCGAAGGGCTATTCCAACGCTCGGGTCGACGAACTGATCCCGCAGATCGGCACCGAATACGATGCCGAAAAGCGCCAGGAGATGATCTCGGAAGTCATGAAGCTGCACCGCGACGAGGTCGGCAAGATCATGCTGCACCAGCAGTTCCTGACCTGGGGCATGACCGACAAGGTCCATGCCATCGTGCCGGCCGACGAGTATACGCGGTTCTGGTACTACACGATGGACTGACGATTGATCGGAGGCTGGGCGCCTGGCGCCCGGCCTCTCTCTATTTCAGAGGCTGAGATGATTTCCTTGCTCGCCACGCGACTGACCAGCGTTGTCCTCGTGATGCTGGTCGTGTCCGCGCTTTCATTCTCCATCTTCAACTTCCTCGGCGACCCGGTGAACAACATCCTCGGCGTCAACGCCACGCTTGCCCAGCGCGAGGAGCTGCGTGTCGCCCTGGGTCTCGACCAGTCGACATTCGTCCAGTTCTGGCGTTTCGTCGAACGTGCGGTGGTCGGTGATTTCGGCGTTTCCTACCGCAACCGCCAACCCGTGGTCGACCTGATCCTCGCCCGCCTGCCGGCGACGCTGGAGCTGGTCCTGTGCGCCACGATCATCGCCCTTGCCGTCGGCATTCCGATGGGCGTCTACACCGCGCTCCGGCCGCGCGGCCTCGTCAGCCGCACGCTGCAGTTCGGTTCGCTGCTCGGCATCTCGATGCCGCAGTTCCTGATCGGCATGCTGCTGATCCTCGTCTTCTCGGTCGAGCTGCGCTGGCTGTCGGCATTCGGCCGCGGTGAAGTGGTCACGCTCGGCTGGTGGACGACCGGCCTGCTCACCGCTTCCGGCATCAAGGCGCTGATCATGCCGACCATCACGCTCGCCGTGTTCCAGGTGTCGATGATCATGCGGCTGGTGCGCGGCGAGATGCTGGAGGTGGTGCGGACGGATTTCGTCAAGTTCGCCCGCGCACGCGGCCTTTCCGACCGCGCCGTCTACCTGACGCATGCCCTGCGCAACAGCCTGCTTCCGGTCATCACCATCACCGGCCTGCAGATTGGCTCGCTGATTGCCTTCGCCATCGTCGTCGAGGCGGTGTTCCAATGGCCGGGCATGGGCATGCTCATTCTCCAGGCGATCGAGTTCGCCGACTTCCCGGTGATGGCGGCCTATCTCGCCTTCGTTGGCTTCAGCTTTGTCACGATCAACCTGATCGTCGACTTGATCTATCTCGCCGTCGATCCAAGGTTGCGTGCAAAATGAGCCAGTTTGTCCTCCGACTGAAAGCAATCGGCAACAGCGAACTGGCCTGGCGATTCAGGACCTCGCCGCCGGTCATCTTCGCCACCGTCGTGCTGGTGACGCTGGTCTTTTGCGCCGCCGCCGCCAACCTGATTGCCCCGCACAATCCGTTCGACCCGGCAACGCTCAACATCATGGATGCGCGCCTGCCGCCGGCGTGGATCAACGGCGGCTCCTCGACCTATCTGCTCGGCACCGACGAGCAGGGCCGCGACATCCTTTCCACCATCTTCTACGGCATGCGCGTGTCGATCCTCGTCGGCATCGCCGCCGTTGCATTCTCGATGACCATCGGCGTCGCCCTCGGCCTGATCGCCGGTTATCTAGGCGGCTGGGTCGACACCATCATCATGCGCCTCGGCGACATCCAGCTGAGCTTCCCGACGATCATGATCGCCTTCTTCATCGACGGCGTCGCCAAGATCGTCATGCCCATCGGCATGCGCGAGGAGATGCGCTTCTACGTCGTCATCCTGGCGATCGGCGTTGCCGACTGGGTGCAGTTCGCCCGCACCGTGCGCGCCGCCACCATGATCGAGCGCCGCAAGGACTATGTTGCGGCTGCCCGCATCAGCGAGGTCGGTGGCTTCCGCATCCTGCTGGCCCATATCCTGCCCAACACCATCGGCCCGGTGCTGGTCCTCGCCACGCTGGGCCTTGGCGTCGCCATCCTCACCGAGGCGATCCTGTCCTTCCTCGGCCTCGGCATGCCGCCGTCGCAGCCCTCATTGGGCACGCTGATCCGCGCCGGCAACGACTTGCTTCTGTCGGGCGAATGGTGGATCGCGCTGTTCCCCGGTGCCGCACTTGTCCTTCTGGTGCTGGCCGTCAACATCGTCGGCGACTGGCTGCGCGACGTCCTCAACCCCCGCCTCCGCTGAGACCCGCATCATGAACGATCTCCTGCTCACCAATGTTCGTCCCGACGCCGGCGCCCCGGCCAGCATCCTGATCGAAAACGGCCTGATCTCGGCCATCGGCCCCGACATCAAGCCGCACGATGGCGTCAAGGTCGTCGACGGCAAAGGCGCGATCGCCATCGCTCCCTTCGTCGAGGCGCATGTCCATCTCGACAAGATCCTGTGGGGCCTGCCCTGGCACGGCATCAACGTGCCGGACTCCTTGCGCGCGATGATCGACAACGAGGTCGAGATCCGCCGCACGCTGCCCTGGTCGGTCGCCGAGCGCGCCGGCAATCTGATGCGCCAGTGCGTCGCCAATGGCTCGACCCACATCCGCAGCCATGTCGACATCTCGCCCGAATACAAGCTCGACAATCTTCATGGCGTGCTTGCCGCTTGGGAGAAGACGAAACATGCGGTCGACCTCGAGATCGTCGCCTTCCCGCAGCTCGGCATGCTGATCGAACCCGGCACCGCCGAGTTGATGGAAGCCGCCCTCGACGAGGGCGCCTCTATCATCGGCGGCATCGACCCGGCCAGTGTCGATGGCGATGCCAAGGGCCATCTCGATACCATTTTCAACATCGCCCATCGCAAGCAGGCCAAGATCGACATCCACCTGCACGAACGCGGCGAACTCGGGCTCTACGAGCTGGGCCTCATCGCCGAGCGCGCCAAGGCGCTCGGGATGCAGGACAAGGTCATCGTCAGCCATGCCTTCTGCCTGGGCACCGCATCGCGCGACGAGCTTGCCCGCACCATGGACCTGCTCGCCGAGGCTGGCATCGGCATCATCTCTGCAGTACCCGGCGACATCCCCTTCCCGCCGATGTTCGAGCTCGCCGAATATGGCGTCCGCTGTGCGGTCGCGTCCGACTCGCTGCGCGACACCTGGAACCCGCACGGCAATGGCGACATGCTCGAACGCTGCTGGCTGCTGTCCTGGCGCAGCAACTGCCGCACCGATGCCGAGCTCACCGCAGCCCTCGACATGGGCACCAGGCGCGGCGCCGACCTGCTCGATCTCGACGGCCACGGGCTGGAGATCGGGTGCGACGGCAGCCTGGTCCTGATCGAAGGCGAGAACCTCGCCCAGATCGTCGTCGACCGGCCGAAGCGCGCGCTTGTCGTCAAGCGCGGCCTTGTCGTCGCAAGGGACGGCAAGTGGATCGACGGGGCCGGGGCATGAACGCAATCGTCACCGAACAACCCTTGCTCAAGGTCGCCAATCTTGGCCGCACCTTCGACGTCTCGGCGCCCTTCCTGCAACGGCTGGTGACCCGTGCGCCGCGGCGCAGCGTCAAGGCTGTGGACGGCGTCAGCTTCGCGATCAGTCCCGGCACGACCTTTTCGCTGGTCGGCGAGTCCGGTTGCGGCAAGTCGACGGTGGCACGCCTCGTTGCCGGGCTGGAAAAACCCACCCGCGGATCGGTCGACATTAGCAAGGCCAGCGGCGAGCGCGTCCGCCTGCAGATGGTGTTCCAGGATCCGGTCGGCAGCCTCAACCCGCGTTGGCGCATCGGCCAGAGCATCGCCGAACCGATGGCAAAGAAGCTCGACCGCGCCGAGCGCCGCAACCGCATCGGCGAATTGCTGGTCACCGTCGGCCTGGCACCCAGCGACGCTGACAAATATCCGCACGAGTTTTCCGGAGGCCAGCGCCAGCGCATCTCGATCGCCCGCGCGCTTGCCGCCGAAGCCGAATTGCTGCTGCTCGACGAGCCGACCTCGGCGCTCGACGTGTCGGTGCAGGCACAGGTGCTGAACCTGCTCAAGGACCTCCAGCAGCGGCTGGGGCTGACCTACCTGTTCATCAGCCACAATCTGTCGGTCGTGCGCTTCCTCACCGACCGCATCGGCGTGATGTATCTCGGCCGGCTGGTCGAGGAAGGACCGGGCGAACTCATCCTCGACAATCCCCAGCATCCCTACACCAGGCTGTTGCTCGAAACCGTGCCTGACCTGGAAGCGCCGAAACGCGACCGCGCGCCATTGGGTGGCGATATCCCGAGCCCGCTCAATCCGCCGAGCGGCTGTACCTTCCATCCGCGCTGCCCGTTGGCGATGGACATCTGCAGCAGGGAGCGGCCCGAACTGAAACGCTCGGCCAGCGGCGCCAACGTCGCCTGCCATGCCGCATAGGGATAAACCCGCCGGCTCCGGGAGGCGCTGCGAGCTTGGATCGCTCCGTATGCCCTGACATTGGCATGCGCCAGCATGCCTCTGCCGTCGAGGCGACCTTCCAACGACCTGCAAATCCGCGCCGCGACAATGGCAGCGCGCATGACCTCGGCCGCGCCGACCGCTCAATCGCCCGGGCCAATTGCCACGATCAAATCTCGCTTCGCCATGCCAGGGCCTGCGGCAGGCAGCACCACCCAGGCTGCCGTCTTGGCCCACGCATTTTTGTGTACAATCTTGTATCAAAAACATGTTGATTATGTATCCAATAGATGCAAGTCTGCGCTGACAGAAACAAACTGAACAGCCTGGACGATCCTACACCTGTAGGCTCCCGGTGAGAAAACTTAGCTTTTTCGGCCGGTTTCTCGCCTCGACAGCAAGCCAGCATATCCCTGCAGCGGTTCACGCTCGTTTCTGTATCTGTATCCAATCCTCTAACATCCAAGATCGGATGGAAGCGGGCATTCGGGTGCATGACGTTGGGAGTGAGGAGCGGTTTCTTTGCCGGCCTGGGCATTCGCCCGGGGAGCCGAAGGCTGCCGCATTGCGTCAATCAAGCAGGCATGAGGAGGAAACATGGCCGTGCAAAAAGATCTCGAAAATCAGGGCAAGGTATCTCGACGCACTGTTCTGGCAGGCATGGCAGGAGCCGCACTCACGGGAGCCATCGCATCCCGGGGCTTGGTCGGCAGCGCCAGTGCCCAAGGCAGCTACAAGCTCGACCTCGGCGGGTATGCCGGCCCCGAATTGACCAGCGAACCGGTGACGCTGCGCTTCATGCGCCAGGACTTCACGCCCGACGTCAACGCACTGCTCGAAGCCGCCTATGCCGAATTCAAGGCGGCCTATCCCAACATTTCGATCGTCGAGGAGAAGGTGCCTTACGGCGATCTGCAAAAGAAGCTGCTGGTCTACATCGCATCGGGGGATGCGCCCGATATCATGATGGGCCGCACCGATTTCACCGACGCCTACCACGCCGGCAACGTCGCCCTGCCGGTACAGGACTATTTCAGCGCCGACTACATCAACGACATTCCGGCCAACCTGCGCGCGGCGGCATCCTCCGGTGGCAACCTCTATTCGGTGCCCTGGGAAACCAGCGTGATGATGCTCTATTTCAATCGCGACCTGTTCCAGAAGGTCAAGATGCAGACCCCGCCCGAGGTCACCGGCCTCGACGGCGGCTGGACCGACGAGGAGCTCGTCGCCAATCTGGTCGAGATGAACGCCAAGCTCAAGGAAGCCGGCGACAATCAGTCCTGGGCACTTGCGGCCGCCGGCCAGGGCAATGGCGGCCCGGGAGCCAACTACAGCCAGCTCGAAAGCATCTGGATCCGCTCCCAGGGCGATCCGAACGCGGCCAAGGATTCGGCCGCCTACAAGACATTGATGGGCATCAGCGACGACGGCTTTACCGTCTCCGGCCACATCGACACACCCGAGGCGATCAAGGGCATGCAGTTCTATCAGAGCCTGTTCGCCAAGGGCCTGACCCCGCTCGGCCCCGTTCCGAACCAGTATCCCGGCGGGCTCGCCGCGACCTATTTCGGCGGCCTCAACTTCACCAACCGCTTCCGCGTGCCTGGCAAGGAACCCCCGTTCAAGTGGGGCGTGTCTCTGCCACCAAAGGGCAACATCGTCTTCAACGGCAACGGCTCGGATGCACCGCTGGTCTGGTCCAAGTCCCAGCACCCCGCAGAAGCCGTCGCGCTGCTGTCCTATCTCTGCAACGACAAGAACCGGCTCGCCTTCCACAAGACCTGGGGGTCGATGCCGTCGCGCACCTCGCTGCGCGAGCAGATGAGCGTGTTCGCCACGGAGCAGCCGTTCAAGATGGCCCAGGCCCTGTCCGACGCTTCCTACAGCGTGCCGCGCAGCCCCGGTTACTTCGACTACTTCAACGCCATGAACCCGGCGGTGAAGGACATCGCCCTCGGGGCCGATCCGGCAAAGGTCCTGCCCGACACGGCCGCCAAGATCGACCGCCTGCTGGCCAAGTACCGGCGCTGACCGGAAGGCCATCACGCCTGACGCGGCGGCCCACGGGCCGTCGCGAGATGTCGCCTGAGCAAGCGGAGGAGAATTCCATGCGATCGACGACGGCACCTGTGCGCAAGAAGCGGCAGTGGACCGGCCAGAACAGCAACATGATCCTTGGCCCGGCGATGATCCTGCCGGCGGTCGTTGCGCTCGCCCTGTTCCAGTATCTTCCGCTGATCACCGCTGTCTTGAACAGCCTGCAATCGTTCAGTCCGTTCGACCAGTCGTCGACAGGCTGGGTCGGCTTGGGCAACTATTCCGACATCTTCGCCGATCCGGCCTTCCGCTATGCGCTGCTCAACACCTTCCTTTACATCGTCCTGATGCTGGCGCTGACCATCCCGCTGGCACTGCTGCTCGCGGTGCTGCTCGACCGGCGCCTGCCCGGAACGACCTGGGCCCGCAATGCGGTGATCGGTGCGCTCGCCGCATCCGAGGCGGTGACCGCGCTCATCTGGAACCAGATGTACGAGCCCAGCAGTGGCCTGTTCAACGCCATCCTCCACGCTGCCAGCATACCAACGCAACCCTTCCTCACCGGCGGCAGCCAGGCGCTGGTGTCGATCGTCGTCATGACGGTTTGGAAGGACGTCGGCCTGCCGTTGCTGATCTTCCTCGCCGGGCTCCAGGCCATTCCGCGCGAACTGCACGAGGCGGCCCAGCTCGACGGTGCCAACGACTGGCAGATTTTCCGCAAGATCACCTTGCCGCAGCTGCGCCCCAGCATCGTCGTGGCGCTGTTCATGGTGACGATCACCGCCACGCGCATGTTTACCCCGATCCTGATCATGACCCAGGGCGGCCCCCAGGGAACGACGACCAACCTGGCGCTCTACTCCTACCTCCAGGGCTTCGAGTTCCAGTCCCAGGGCACGGCATCTGCAAGCGTCGTCTGCATGCTCGCGGTTCTTGCCATCGTCACGCTCGCGCAAAGCTACCTGTTGCGCGGACAGCAGGAGAAATAGGCCATGACCGCATCCTCCCTGACCCTGCAGGCTGAAAATGGCATCGACCGCACCGCGCGCCGTGCCGCCTTCCTGCACCATGGCGCCAGCATCCTGCTGCTTGCCGTGGTCGGCGCGGTGTTCGCCTTTCCGATCCTGTGGGCGGCCATGTCGTCGCTCAAGTCGACCGACGACATCATCACCGGAACCTATCCGCTGTCGTGGTCGTCCTTCGTGCCGCTCAAGGCGACGTTTGAAAACTACGTCTACCTGTTCAGCGAGCTGAATTTTCAGCGCAACCTGCTCAACACGCTGATCGCCGCTTGCGGCCAGGTCAGCGTCGCAGTGATCACCTCGTCGCTCGCCGGCTATGCGTTCGCCCGCCTCAACTTTCCGTTCCGCGATGTCGTGTTCGGGTTGCTTTTGCTGACGGCGTTCGTGCCGGTCGAGGCGATCATCGTGCCGCTCTACCGGATCATGCACTGGCTCGGGCTGGTTTCCACCTATCCGGCACTGTTCCTGCCCTTCGCCTGCAACCCCTTCGGCATCTTCCTGATGCGCCAGGCCTTCCGCGACATCCCGGTCGAGATGGAAGAGGCCGCCCGGCTGGATGGCGCCAGCCCGTTGCGCATCTTCTTTTCCATCGCCCTGCCCAACGTGCGCCCCACCCTGGCGACGCTGGTGCTGATCCAGTTCATCTGGTCGTGGAACGCCTATCTCTGGCCGCTCGTCATCATGCAGGATCCCAACAAGCAGATCGCCCAGGTGGCCATCGCCAACCTCAAGTCGATCCCCAACTCGCCGATGGATGGTCCGCTGTTTGCCGCCGCGACCGCCGTGACGATACCGCTCGTCATCCTGTCGATCGTGCTGCAGCGCTACTACGTCCGCGGCCTCGTCACCTCCGGCATGAAATAACCCGGCGCCACGCTGGCGCCGACCGCATCCAACGAACCTGAAAGAGGGAAGATCCGGCATGAGGATTGGCATCGACGGCCGCAAGATACCCGAGGCCGCAAAGCGCGGCCCCGTCGGCAGTCTCGACCACGGCAAGAGCCTGGGCATGGCCGGCCTGTTTTACCGCACCGTGCTCGACATGAGCCCGACGCTCGACCTCGGCGAACTTCGTGCCATCCGGACCCGTGCCGACGAGCTTGGCATGTATGTCGAGACCGGCCTCGGCAAGGTCAATCCCTATGCCAGCCCGGAGGCGCCCGAACTGCGCCTGGTCGGCGATGGCGACATCGTCCTGGGGTTCCGTCGGATGATGGAAGCCTGCGTTGCCATCGGCTGCACCGAGCTGTGGATCGCCACGGCCAACTACAAGCCGGTCTACAACGCCCGTTTTGCCTACGACCGCTTCCGCACCGACGTGACCTGGCCGGAACAGCTCGAGGCGACGCAGAGCTTCCTGCTCAAGCTGGCGCCGATCGCCCGCGACCTGGGAGTGCACATGAACATGGAAACGCACGAGGAGATCACCACCTTCGAGCTGCTGCGCCTGATCGAGGCCGTCGGCGAAGACGTCATGGGCGTCGTGCTCGACACGCTCAACCCGATGCAGCGCGCCGAGCATCCGGTCTTCGCCGCTCGCCGTGTCGCACCCTATGTCCGGCAGACGCACATCAAGGACGCCTATCTCGCCCATGTCCCGGGCGGCGTCACCATCCAGTCGCGCGCCTGCGGCGATGGCGTCGTCGATTTCCGCGAGGTCCTGAAGGTGCTGGCCGCGCACAACCCGACACTGAACCTGTCGCTGGAATGCGCCGGCCCGCGCGAAGCGAATTTCGTGCCGCGCCACACCTTGCTCGAGGTCTTCGACCGCGGCTGGCTGGCGAATCATCCCGATCTCGGCATCGACGAATATGCCGCCTTCCTCGAACTCGTGCAGGCCTATGCCGGCCGCATCGCATCGGGCGAGGTGCCGAGCTGGGACGCCTATGTCGCGGCACCCTTCGACTATGAGGAGTCCGTCGCCACCATCAGAAAGAGCACGGCCCACCTTCGCGCCATCTGCGACGAGTTGCAGCTTCCGCTCGAGGCCGCGGCATGATCGGCATCGTCAAGAGTTCATTGCCTGAGGGCCGCAGCCTGGACGCGTGCGAAGCCTTGCGCTCCGCCGCCCAGAAGGGCCTCAAGGGCGTGTTGTTCAACTCGCTGATCGACCTGAGCCCGGCCCTCGATCCGGCTGAACTGCGTGCCGTGCGTACCGAGGCCGACCGTCTTGGTCTCTACATCTCCTCGATGTTGGGGGTGCTCAACCCTGCACTGCCCTTCCGTGGCGAAGCCGTGGCCAAGGCAGGCGGCGGCGATCTGGAGACGGGCGTCAAGCGCCTGGTCCGCCTCGCTGCCGACATCGGCATCCATGACATGTTCTTCGTCATCGGCATGATCGAGGAGCGGTTCCATGACACCGTGAGCTGGCACGACCAGCGCCAGTCACTTGCGGCGATGCTGCTGCGCTGCGCACCGGTGCTGCGTGAGTGCAGGTCGAAGCTGCTGCTGAAGACCCACGAGGAGATCACCACCTCGGAAGTCGTGTCGCTGGTCAGGACGGTCGGCCCGGACCTGCTCGCCATCGCCTTCGATCCGGTCAATGTCGTCTGTCGGCTCGAAGACCCGCTTGAGGCGGCACAACGGGTGGCGCCTTATGTCGCCCAGGTTCACGTCGATGATGCCATCGTCCGTTTCCAGGACGGCGGCATCCGCCGATACCTCGCGCCCATCGGCGAAGGCGTCCTCGATTGGGCAGCGATCATGGCGCTGATGCCCGACGCCAAAGTGTGGGTCGAGATGCACAGCGGCCAGTTCGCCATGCCGATCTTCGACCCTGCTTGGTTGCACGCCCAGCCCGATATCGCCCTTGCCGAATACGCTTCGGTGCTTGCCATGGCAGCCAGCTTCGGACGGCGCGCAATGCCCTGGAACCAGGACACGCCTGTCGAACGCCTGCCGAACGCCCTGCGGAGATTCCAGCCATGACCGACCTTCTGCTGCTTCACGGCACCGTCATCGCGGTCGACCGCGAGCGCCGCATCATCGAGGACGGCGCGGTTGCCATCTCGGGCGACCGCATCGTCGAGGTTGGCACATCGGCCGACCTCGAACCCAAGCACGCCGGCAAGAAGGTGATCGACTGCCGGGGCAAGCTGATCATTCCTGGTCTCGTCGATGCTCATGGCCACGCCGGCCATTCGCTGATCAAGACGATCGGCGCCGACAGCCCGTCGGTGTGGATGCGCATCGTCACCCCGACCTATTTCCACTATACGACGCGCGACTTCTGGTATGCCGACGGCCTGGTTTCGGGCCTCGAACGCCTGCGCGCCGGCGTGACCACCGGCGCCAGCATCATCGCCTCGATGCCGCGCAGCGACGATCCGGTCTTCGGCATCAATCACGCCCGCGCCTATGCGGAAGTGGGCATTCGCGAGATCCTCTGCGTCGGGCCGACAGGATTGCCCTGGCCGCATCCGGTCACGCGCTGGGAGAGCGGCAGGCCGGAGCGCCGGAACATCGGCTTCGAAGAGATGATCGAAGGCGCCGAAGCGGTGATCGAAGCCTGCAATGGCAGCGCCGATGGCCGCATCAAGGTCTACCTGACCCCGTTCACCATCGTGCCTTCGGTCGACCCGTCAAACCCGACGACGCCCGACAAGGCGACCAGGCTTACCGACGACGACCGCATGCAGGCGCGCCGGGTGCGCGAGACCGCCCGCAAATGGGGCGTCCGCATCCATTCCGACGCCTTCGCCGGCCATGTCCGGATGGCGTTCCAGGACAAGGAAAACGCCCTGCTCGGCCCGGACGTGCACCTGCAGCACTGCATCGGCCTGTCGCACGAGGAGGTCGATATCCTTGCCGAGACCGGCACCCACATGACCCATTCGCCGGGTGGCCGCGCGCCGATCCTCGACATGATCTCGAAGGGCGTCAATGTCGCCATCACCTCGGATGGAACCGCGCCGCGCCGGCCGTTCGACATGTTCCAGATGGCGCGCATGGCCCAGTTCGGCCAGCAGTTCCTACATGCAGACCAGTATCTACTGCCGCCCGGCAAGCTGCTCGAAATGATCACCGTCGATGCGGCCAGGGCGCTCGGGCTCGAACACGAGATCGGCTCGCTCGAAGCCGGCAAGAAGGCCGACGTCACCATCCTCGACATGCGCCAGCCGCACCTGACGCCGAACTGGATGTTTGTGCACCGCCTGATGTACCAGGCGGTCGGATCGGACGTCGACACCGTCATCGTCGACGGCAAGATCCTGATGCAGGATCGCAAGGTGCTGACCACCGATGTCCGCGACGCGCTCGATTTCGGCGAGCGCGAGGCCCGCGCCCTGGTCGAGCGCGCCGGCCTGCAAGCCCATATGCGCGACCCGGGCTGGGGCAAGCTCAGCCGCAGCTTCGACGAGCCGATCGATCTGCCGCTGCCGCCCGCGGTCGACTGACGCTACGACCGGCGCGTCTTTCGCGCCGGTCGAATCCACCAACGCCGCATCCTGAGGGAGACAGAAGATGGCCCAGATCGATATCCGTGACGTCCGTAAATCCTATGGCACGACCGCCGTCCTGCACGGCGTCTCGATCGACATCCCCGATGGCGAGTTCGTCATTCTCGTCGGCCCCTCCGGCTGCGGAAAATCGACGCTGCTGCGCATGATCGCCGGCCTCGAAACGGTCACCAGCGGCGACATCCAGATCGGCAATCGCGTCGTCAACCACGTCGCCCCCAAGGACCGCGACGTCGCCATGGTGTTCCAGTCCTATGCGCTCTATCCGCACATGAGCGTCTACGACAACATGGCCTTTTCCCTGCAACTCGCCCGCGTTCCCAAGGCGGACATCGACACGCGCATTCGCAACGCCGCCGAAATGCTGAGCCTGACGGCGCTGCTCCAGCGCTACCCCCGCCAGCTCTCCGGCGGCCAGCGCCAGCGCGTCGCCATGGGCCGGGCCATCGTGCGCAACCCGCAGGTCTTCCTGTTCGACGAACCGCTTTCCAACCTCGACGCCAAGTTGCGCGTCCAGATGCGCACTGAAATCAAGGCCCTGCACCAGCGCCTGAAGACCACCACCGTCTACGTCACCCACGACCAGATCGAAGCAATGACCATGGCCGACAGGATCGTGGTTATGCATGACGGGATCGTCGAGCAGATCGGCACGCCGCTCGACCTCTACGACCGCCCGGTCAACCTGTTCGTCGCCGGCTTCATCGGCTCACCGGCGATGAACTTCCTTAGCGGACGCATCGCCGCCGACGGCAGCAAGGCCTTCATCACCGACGACGGCTACCGGCTTCCGCTCAAGAACGTCCCGGCCGACGGCGCCGGTCGCCAGGCGATCTACGGCATCCGTCCTGAGCACTTCGTGCTTGGCGGCGCCAATTCTGTCCCGCTCACCGTTGAGGTCATCGAGCCGACCGGCTCGGAAACCCAGGTGTTCGCCAAGCTGGGGGACAACAACGTCGTCGGCGTGTTCCGCGAGCGCATCGACGTGCGGCCCGGGCAGGCCATTTCGGTTGTCCCCGACCTGGACCATGTGCATCTGTTCGACGCCGACACCGGTGTCCGCCTCGTTGCCCGCAAGGAAGCGCTGGCAGCATGATTCAGATACGCTGGGCGATCCCCGGCGTGCCGCGCGGAAAGGTCAGGTCTCGATGGCGCTGGCCCTTGCCTGGTCCGCATGGACCCGAATGGCGGCAGCACAGGCATCGAGATAGGCATAGCCATATCTCAGATCGGGTTCGAGATACGCACCCTCGCCCCATTCGTTCCAGGCGTTGATGAAAACCAGGCGCTGGTCGGGAGGATTTTTCGATGCGCGCTGCATGGCCTGCGTCAGCCACTGCTCGAACAGCTTGGGTGTCGATCCATGGTAGATTTGGGCGGAACGGGGCAGACGCGCGCTGTTGTCCCACGATGGCATGACCCCCGGATGGACCACGCCCTGCCCCGCCGGTTTGGCCTTTTCGGCAGCCACCACATCGGCATAGTTTCGAATTCGGCCACCATCCCTGAAATGGGAGACTGCCAGGCCCTTTTCGATGTTGGTTGTGCGGACCTGGTGCGGCGGAAACTCCGACAAGGCGTCGAAGCCATATTGCTCGTGGCCGGCGAAATCGAAGGCGTTGGTCGCGATCAAATAGATGCCCGGATAGCCCATCCGTTCCATTTCGTCGCGCCAGCGCGCAATGGTTGCCTTTAGGTCGGGAAAGAGGCTGGCACGATAGATCGTGAAAACCGGCTTGCCGTCGATCTTCAGGTAGCGCTGATCGCGGAAATACCTGTCGAGACCGCGAATGACGGCGATGTCGTCTTCGGCCGAATGCCTCTGTGCCATGAGCACGTCCTGCTCGCGGCCGGACCAGCGCCGCGACCACGTCTCGTTGGCCCAGCACAGGCAGAACGGCAGATCGAGGCTCGTCGTCTCCAGATAGTGGTCGAGCGGCCTCTCGAGCAGCCGCCTGCCACCAAACCAGTAGAAATGAAAACAGAAGGCCGAGATGCCATGGAGCTTGGCAAGTTCGACCTGTCGTTCCATGACTTCCGGCAGGCGCAGGTCGTAGTAGCCGAGTTCTCCCGGAAGCCGCGGCTGATAGTGGCCCTCGAAGACAGGAAACGCGCGCGCCACGTTGCGCCACTCGGTGAACCCCTTGCCCCACCACGCGTCGTTTTCCTCGATCGCATGGTACTGCGGCAGGTAGTAGGCGATCAGCCGGACGTCGGCCTGCGGCGGCTCTTCGGCTGAAATCGGCACGTGGTCGGTAGGCGGGTAACGTCCCATCGCATTGCCGACATAGCAATCATACATCCGAGCGCCCGTTGCGGAATGCCAGGTTCCGGGCCGGACGGCACGGCGCAACAAGGCCCACAGCTTGCGCGGCCATGACACCTGCTCGCGCCATGGAACCCCGGCGCGCTCGCTCATGAACGCCCGCCGGCATTGTCCATCGGGCGAGCATTGAGGCCGCGCAGGAAGCCGAGAAGCTTGGAACGCCGCGCGCTGCTAAACAGCACATGGGGCGCCATCAGCTTCAGCCACGAGCGGTGGCGCTCCGCCGGCAGGTCGAGGCGCAGGTGATGCTTGTTCATGACATAGACGAGCGAACGGCCCATGGCTTCGCCCTTGATACGTCCGGACTGTGCCGATCGGGCGCTGGAGCAGCCTTCGGCGTGATCGATCACAGCCGCGGCAGCGAGCCGAATCCCGATGCCAGCCTGCCGCAGGCGCAAGCTGAGGTCATCATCCTCATGGAACAGGAAAATGTTCTGGTCGAAGCCGCCAACCCGTTCGAAATGCTCGCGGCGGATGAAGATGCACGCGCCATGCAGAACCGGAATGTCGCAATCGCTGTCGGGCGGCGCCCCAAGCCAGAAATCGGAGGCCGGCAGCAGCCTCGACCAGCGCCTGAAGCGACGGCGCGTACCTGAATAGAAGCGCGGATTGAAGGCAGCGTGTGGGTAGGAAGCCGCAGCCGACACCAGCGCCTCGATGGCGCCGGGTTCGAACCTGACGTCCGGATTGACGAACAGCAGGAACGCCCCGTCGCCGGCAGCGGCGCCCACGTTGCAGGCGCTGCCATAACCGACGTTTTCGCCGATTTCGACAACCTCGACGCCGGCAGCCGCCGCCACCGCGACGGAACCATCGGAACTGCCATTGTCGACAACGATGACATTCACAAAGTCGGGGATGCTGCCAAGAAACGGCCCAAGAACCGAACCGCTATTGTAGCTCACGACGATCAGATCGATGTCGAAGTTCATATTATTGTCCGCATCTCAGAGCGACAACTCCCGCAGAGCTCAAGGCACTCGAAAGCACACCCCGACACCATCTATAGGTTCCATTCTCAAATCTAGCGATCGCGATTGAAGGAAGTCATCGACTGCCTGCTTGGCGGCCGGCACCACGTTGTAATCGTCAACTATTACCCAGCCACCGGTTGGAATACGGTCATAGAGATGGACCAGCGGATCGATAGTAGATTCGTACATATCACCGTCGAGTCGTAGCACCGCTACGTTTTTGCATGGGAGCGTCGGCATGGTGTCACGAAACCACCCTTTTACAAAAACGACTTGGTCATCGAGCAGATCAAACTTCGCAAAATTTGATCTCACGGCATCCAAGGATACCGACAAGTCTACGTAGTTATGGAAGACGGAGCCTTCGTCCACTGGAAACTTGTCGGGGTTCGGGCGCGGAAGACCCTCGAACGAATCGCAAGCAAAAACTCTGCGGTCCGTTACGCAATATGCCTGTAACACCGCACGGGCCATGATACTTGCTCCGCCCCTCCAAACGCCGGTCTCCACGAAATCTCCCGGAACATCCGAGCCGATCACGGATTCCAAAAGTCTCCTCACATTCTCCAGGCGCTTTGATCCGACCATGGTGAAAGCGCGTGAAGGCCAGTCCCAACCGTGAGCCCTGAGGTTGGCGTCATATGCCACTGCCCCGCTCGCAGGCAGCGGTGGATCCTCGCATATCGAACCATCAAGCGATGCGGCAACCACTTTGAGATAGCGATTGCGAATATCTTGAATATAGTCGCCCATATCTACGCTTATCCCAGAGACCTTAACTTAGACCTCATTTTTTTCCAGGCGCGACTTGCCGCATTTTTCTTTTTAACTTTGAAATATGTGAATTGCGCTTGGGCTTCGTGACCATCGGAAGCCTCGGCGGGAATACCGCTGTGCGTCCACTTCATGTAGTTAGATCCTTGTCTAGCGCGTGCGGTTGCTTCAAGAAATTGGTGCCCGTACCTTCGGTCAGGCTCCAAATGGCAACCCTCTGCCCATTCGTTCCACGCATTGATGAAAAGCAGGCGCTCCTTCCCGGGATAGTCCTCGACAGTTTTGCGAATTGCCTCGGACAGCCAGTATTCATAGTTTTCCGGCGTCCCGTTTAGGATCACTGTTCCCCGCGCACCTCGCCGAGCCGTATTGTCCCAAGATGGAAAAACTCCCCTGAACCCACTGTTGGCATCGTCGTATCTGCGGGCAAGGTACATCTCTGCAACGTCCTTGTAGTCGGGGCAATATCCCTCATAGGGAGCGAAGAAATTGAGTTCCGTAGCTCGGTTGGCTGCCGTCATGTTATGAGGCGGAAATTCCACCCCACTGTCGAAGCCATAGGCCTGGTGGTCCCAGTTGCCATGCGTGAGTGCGCACGCGACATGCAAATTCGGAAAGCCTTTTTTGGCGCAGTACTGCCGCCAGACCTCTACAGAGCGCCGTGAGTCTGGCAAATGCTGTGGACGGTACACGAGCAGAAGTGGAGCGCCATCGACCCGGATATATCGCGGGTCCTCAAAAAACGGCATGAGGCTTTTGATGAATTCGACGTCATCCGTAGCTTGGTATTTTTGGGCAATAAGGACTTCTTGCTCGGCCGCATCCCACCGGCGCGTCCAGTTCTCGTTGGCCCAACACAAGCAGAAGGGCATGTTGCTTTGACGATCTCCCAGCATGTCGTCCAGTGGCTGTTCAAGCAACCGCTTTCCGGAGAACCAATAGTAGTAGTAGCAGAAACCATCAATTCCAAACAACTTGGCAAGCTGGATCTGCTCTCGGCGAGTTTCCCGCACCCGCAAATCATAGAAACCCATGTCGGCAGGAAGATGTGGTTGATAGTGCCCCGCAAATTGGGGGCCAACTTTGGTCACATTGGTCCACTCAGTGAAGCCCTTACCCCACCATAGATCATTCTCTGGAATAGGATGAAATTGCGTCAGATAAAACGCGATTAGCTTAACGCGATCACGGTCACTCTTTGCTAGCACGGAATCCACTCCGCTTATGAACCAAACAACCGCCGAGCGAAACGCCCAATGGGTGTCCTGCCGGAGTGCACACGGACAGCGACGCCGTCCCCCATGGTCGATCGTAAGTCGCTATCGTTCCCCGGGGAAAACGAAGACATGACCGATTCCCAATAAGACGCCACCTTCTTTTCCGGAGCAGGAACGTCCACACTCATGAGATCTATTTTGCCAACTGCACGCTCTCGTGGTACCGACCTAGTAACCACCTGGTATACATGCGAATAGCGGTTACGCTCGAGAGCATTCCGGACGTCTTCGGGAAGCCTTGCCCACCTGTGCGCAAATTCGGTCATCTGAGGCGTACGAACAACATACTCCGCCTGCTCGATTTCTAGTCCCTGGGACTGAATAAGAGCTTGCACGTTTTTGATACCGAAGAAGCGGATATGCGTCTTATCCAGAAGGCCCCAAGGGCCGTACTGAAAATCTTCGTCCAAGAGGCACGCCGCAACAGCAGAATGCCCCACATGAGGAATGGATAAGATTACCGATCCTGTGTCGTTGAGCAGGGCTTTCATGCCGTTGAGCACCCTCCAGGGATCGTAAACATGTTCCAGAACGTCCGCCGCGATGACGACGTCAAATTTCCCCTCCAGGTCTTCGATGTTTTGGTGCCACGTGGGGTCGTTAAGATCCAATTTGTACACGCTCCGCGCAAAAGGCTTCAGCTTTTCTAATGCCTCGGGTTCGATCTCCAATGCGACTACGTCGCAGCCAAGCGTCCCAGAAAGATGTCGCGTGATAGAGCCCGGACCTGCTCCAATTTCCAGTACTTTCTTTCCAGTTCCAACCATCCGGAGCACGCGAGCTGGTGCTACATCGCTGCCCAGATCAATATCGTATTCGTATTTGTGCGCCGTTTTGCCATTGCGTTTGGCCATATTGATCAATCCTATGACGTAGTTCAGTTCGTATGTTGGTCTGGCAGCGCTGTCGACTGGTTTTTGTCAAACATGACTTTCGTCCGCTTCGCGAAAGAGGCACACAGCGATATCTGATTCACCATTTCATGATTGTTGGACCAAGGTTTTCACCAGCGCCTCGACCCTCTCCCGCCAGTCTCCCGCTCGAAACCCGAAATCGCGTTGAAAGGCATCGGAGTTCAGCTCCGAATTGGCCGGGCGAACGGCCTTGGTCGGCCATTGCTCGCCGCTGACGGGCTCGACCACTGCCGACGGCCCGCCACGCAAAGCACTGGCCGCGAGCACGTGGCTTGCAAGTTCGAACCAGCTGGCGCGGCCCTGGCCGGCGAGATGGTAGAGACCCTGTGGAAAACCCTTTTGGCTTGGCCAGACGCCTGCCGCCGCCAAAAGGCCATCGGCCAGGTCGTCGGCGCAGGTCGGGTTGCCGAACTGGTCCGCGACCACCTGTATCCGCTCGCGTGCCGCAGCCAGCGACAGCATCGTCTTGACGAAATTGCGGCCATGGCGACTGACAACCCAGGCCGTGCGGACCACCAGGTGATCGGGATTGCCGGCACGGACCGCCTCTTCGCCGACGAGCTTGCTGCGGCCATAGACCGTCTGCGGGTTGGCGCCGTCAGTCTCGGCATAAGGCCTGTTCGACCTGCCGTCGAAGACGTAGTCGGTGGACACTTGGACGATCGGAATGCCGGCAAGCCTTGTCAGTCGCGCCAGTTCCGCCGGAGCCTCGGCGTTGATCCTGAAAGCTCTTTCGGACTCGTTTTCCTGCTGGTCGACACCTGTGTGCGCTGCCGCATTGATCACCATGTCAGGCGCGACCGACTTCAGGACGGGAGCCAATGTCGCCGGATTCTCGAGGTCGAGATCGGGGCGACCGACCAGCACGATCTCCGCCTGCTCCCGCGCCCGCGCTGCGAGGGAACACGCCAGTTGTCCAGATGTTCCTGTTACCAGAATTCTCACTTCGACCGCACCAGCCCCAGCCGGCTCCCGTCGAATTGTTGCGCACGGATCGGACGCCACCACCAGCCATTCGCCAGGTACCAGTCGACGGTTTTCTCCAAGCCGCTTTCGAATGTCTCCCGGGGTGCCCAGCCGAGCTCGACTTCGCTCTTGGTCGGGTCGATGGCATACCTCCTGTCATGGCCGGGACGATCCGCAACGTATGCGATGAGATCGAGATGTGAGCGACCGCCGGCCCTTGGTCTGCATGCGTCGAGCAACGAGCAGATCGTCTCGACGACCTCGAGATTGGTGCGCTCGGCCCGGCCGCCGATGTTGTAGCTCTCGCCGACCTTGCCTTTGGTCAGCACTGCTTCCAATGCCCGGGCATGATCCTCGACAAAAAGCCAGTCGCGCACGTTGGCGCCCTTGCCATAGACGGGCAGCGGCCGCTCGTCGAGCGCGTTGGCAATCACCAACGGGATCAACTTCTCCGGAAAATGGTAGGGTCCATAGTTGTTGGAGCAGTTGGACAGGACGACCGGCAGGCCATATGTCTCGTGCCAGGCCCGGACAAAGTGGTCCGATGCCGCCTTTGAGGCCGAATAGGGCGATGACGGCTTATAGGGCGATTCCTCGGTGAAGACGCCGGAATCGAATGGCAGGTCGCCGAAGACCTCGTCCGTCGAGACATGATGGAGGCGGAACCCCCTGCGGCTCTCCTCGCTCAGGCCGCGCCAGTGGTCGAGTGCCGCCGACAGCAGGCTTGCGGTGCCGACAACATTGGTAGTGACGAAGTCCATCGGCCCGTCGATCGAACGGTCGACATGGCTCTCGGCGGCCAGGTGCATGATCAGCTCGACCTTCTCGTCAGCCAGGATCTGGCGCACGCAGTCTGTGTCGCAGATGTCGGCCTGACGGAAGACGTAGTTGGAATTCCCGTCTATGTCGCGCAGGGACGCCAGGTTCCCCGCATAGGTCAACTTGTCGAGGTTGACGACCCGATAGTTGCCCGTGCCGATCAGATGCCGGCATACGGCAGAGCCGATGAAGCCGGCGCCGCCCGTGACCATGACTGTTTGAAGAGCTTGTCTCACGCGTATACGAACCCGGTTTCGACTTCGTTCAGGCGGGGAGCCGCCGCGTCCTTGGCTGACAGAACCATCTCGGCGACAGCCACCGGCCAATCGATCCCGATGTCGGGATCGTCAAAGCGGATCGAACGGTCATGCGGCTGCGAATAGGGGGCTGAAACCTTGTAGACGACCTCGGTGTCGGGTTCGAGCGTGACAAAGCCGTGCGCGAACCCCTTGGGCACCAGGATCTGGTTCCAGTCCCTGTCCGAAAGGGTCAATCCGATCCATTTGCCGAAGCTCGGCGATCCTTTCCTGATGTCGACCGCAACGTCGAAGATGGCTCCCCGCAGCACGCGCACCAGCTTGTCCTGCGCGAAAGGTGGCGTCTGGTAATGCAGGCCCCTCATCACCCCGCGAGCCCGCGAAAACGACTGGTTGTCCTGGACAAATTCCACCGCGACGCCGGCGTGCGCAAGTTTTTCGGCGTTCCATGTCTCGGAAAAGAACCCGCGCGCGTCTTCGATTTTGGCTGGCCAGATCTCGCAAACCCCATCCAGGCCAAGCTTCCGCACCTCAACCATGGGCGATCTCCCGGACACGGCGCTCGAGATAGCGCGCATAGTCGGTCTTGCCGAGCGACGCGGCCCGGCGGAGCACGTCATCTTCGGTGAGCCAACCCAGTTCGAAGCCAATCTCTTCGGGGCACATGATCTTGATGCCTTGGCGATGCTCGATGGTGCGGACGAAGGAGGAGGCATCGTGAAGGCTGTCATGCGTGCCGGTGTCGAGCCAGGCATAACCTCTTCCAAGCCGGACGACATGCAAATTGCCCTGCTCGAGGTAGGTCCGGTTGACGTCGGTGATCTCGAGCTCGCCCCGGGCCGAAGGTTTGATCGCCGCCGCGATGTCCACTACTGGGTTGTCGTAGAAATAGAGCCCCGTCACCGCCCAGTTCGAACGCGGTTGCACTGGTTTTTCCTCGATCGAAAGCGCCCGCTGGGTCGCCTTGTCGAAAGTCACGACGCCATAGCGCTGAGGGTCCTCGACCTGATAGGCAAAAACGGAGGCCCCGTTTTCGCGCGCAACTGCGGCGCGGCAGCGCTCGGAGAGGCCGTCGCCATAAAAGATGTTGTCCCCGAGGATCAGGGCCACTGGACTGCTGCCGATGAACTCGCGCCCGATGATGAAAGCCTCGGCCAGCCCGTTGGGAGACGGTTGGGCAGCATATGAAAACGACACGCCAAACGCCGAGCCATCGCCGAGAAGCTGCTGGAATTGCGGCAGGTCGCGCGGGGTCGAGACAACGAGGATGTCCTGTATGCCCGACAGCATGAGAACGCTGAGCGGGTAATAGATCATCGGTTTATCATATATCGGCAATATCTGCTTCGATACTGCAAGCGTGACCGGGTAGAGTCTTGTTCCGCTACCGCCGGCTAATATAATACCTTTCACCCAGGCGAGTTCCTGACCTTGTTGCCTTTGGCCCCCGCCTAGGCACCCCATTCGAGAATGATTCTAAGTCATACGCTGTACAGACTCCACGCATTTAGAGTCATAACCGCACAGATTTGATTACAACCGGTAACGTTTGGAGAACGACCTGCGGCTGGGATCGACGAGAACACCGAGACATGCGTCCAATATTGTCGTTTCGATGTGCTTTCAACAACTTAGTGTGCACTGCCGAGGGGAAGATGGTTAACAGTCGAAGGCGCTGGTAGAGATCGCTTACGAACGCGCGAGGTCTCGAATGTTACCAGAACCAGATACTTGCGACGCAAGCCTCTCTGTACTTCGAACGCAAAAAGCCGCCGGGGTTACCGGCGGCTCGAGCGAATGTCGACTGAAGCAGGCTATCGGGCCGAACGGCCTCAGATCGCGGCTTCCAGCGTCGACAGGTGGTTGAGGTAGGATTCTGCCTTGGTGCGAACCTGGTCGTCCTTGGCATCCGACACGTCTTCGCGGGCTTCCTGGATGCGGCGAAGCAATTCGGCGCGATCGATGTCCTTCACCGGCGTTGCCGATTCGGCAAGCAGCGTGCAGCCGGCAGGAACGATATCGGCGAAACCGCCGAACACGACGTAGCGCTCTTCCTTGCCGCCGACGGCCTTCACGGTCACGACGCCCGGCTTGATCGTGGTCATCACCGGCGCATGGTTGGCCATGACAGTCATCTCACCTTCCGCACCGGGAATGACGACGGACTCGACCTGCTCCGAAACGAGCAGACGCTCGGGCGAGACCAGTTCGAATTTGAAAGCTTCAGCCATGGTGTCTCACAAATGCTTGGACGGAGTTCCGAGCAGACCTGCCCGGAAGACCGGACAGTGATCGGTGCGACAGCGCGGACCGAAGGCCCGCGCTGCGGCTCTGATGATTACGCTGCTTCCGCAGCCAGGCGCTGGGCCTTCTCGATCGCCATATCGATACCGCCGACCATGTAGAAGGCAGCTTCCGGCAGGTGATCGTACTCGCCGTCGACCAGGCCCTTGAAGCTCTTGATGGTGTCTTCGAGCGGCACCAACTGGCCCGGCGAACCGGTGAACACTTCGGCGACGAAGAACGGCTGCGACAGGAAGCGCTCGATCTTGCGGGCGCGGGCGACCGTGATCTTGTCCTCTTCCGACAGCTCGTCCATGCCCAGGATGGCGATGATGTCCTGCAGCGACTTGTAGCGCTGGAGGATTTCCTGGACGCGACGGGCGACCGAGTAGTGCTCTTCGCCGACGATCAGCGGATCGAGCATGCGCGAGGTCGAGTCGAGCGGATCGACGGCCGGGTAGATACCCTTTTCCGAGATCGCGCGGTTGAGAACCGTCGTCGCGTCAAGGTGCGCGAACGAGGTTGCCGGCGCCGGGTCGGTCAAGTCGTCGGCGGGCACGTAAATGGCCTGAACCGAGGTGATCGAGCCCTTGTTGGTAGTGGTGATGCGTTCCTGCATCTGGCCCATGTCGGTCGACAGCGTCGGCTGATAGCCCACGGCCGAAGGAATACGGCCCAGCAGAGCCGACACTTCCGAACCCGCCTGCGTGAAGCGGAAGATGTTGTCGACGAAGAACAGCACGTCCTGGCCCTGGTCGCGGAAATGCTCGGCGATCGTCAGGCCCGACAGGGCGACGCGGGCGCGCGCACCGGGCGGCTCGTTCATCTGACCGAACACCAGGGCGCACTTCGAACCTTCGGTCGAGCCGTTGTTCTCGTGCGGGTCCTTGTTGACGCCCGACTCGATCATCTCGTGATAGAGATCGTTGCCTTCGCGGGTGCGCTCGCCGACGCCGGCGAACACCGAATAACCACCGTGCGCCTTGGCGACGTTGTTGATCAGTTCCTGGATCAGAACGGTCTTGCCGACGCCGGCGCCGCCGAACAGGCCGATCTTGCCGCCGCGGGCGTAAGGTGCCAGCAGATCGACGACTTTGATGCCGGTGACGAGGATCTGCGCTTCCGTCGACTGGTCGACATAGGCCGGCGCTTCCTGGTGGATGGCGCGCTTCGACTTGGTCTTGACCGGGCCGGCTTCGTCGACGGGCTCGCCGATGACGTTCATGATGCGGCCGAGCGTTTCGTCGCCAACCGGAACCATGATCGGCGAGCCGGTGTCGCGAACGGCCTGGCCGCGGACGAGGCCTTCCGAGATGTCCATGGCGATGCAGCGGACAGTGTTTTCGCCGAGGTGCTGCGCCACTTCGAGGATCAGGCGGTTGCCGCCGTTCATCGTCTCGAGCGCGTTCAGGATCGGCGGCAGCTCGCCATCGAACTGCACGTCGACGACGGCGCCGATGACCTGCGATACGCGGCCGGCACCCGAGGCGACGACCGCCGACTTTTCGACCTTGGCAGCGGCTGCCTTGGCAGGCGCCGCCTTCTTTGCTGCGGGGGCCTTTTCCGCCACCGGAGCGGCTTTCGGAGTAGCTGCTTTAGCCATCGTTCTAACCTCTGTGTCCGTTCGTTGTTTCACGCGGACCCGCCTTGCGGCGAGCCATCACGTGGCTAGAGCGCTTCGGCGCCCGAAATAATCTCGATCAGTTCCTTGGTGATCTGGGCCTGACGCTGGCGGTTATACGTGATCGTCAGCTTGTTGATCATGTCGCCTGCGTTGCGCGTGGCATTGTCCATCGCGCTCATCTTGGCACCCATCTCGCCGGCGGCATTCTCGAGCAGCGCACGGAAGATCTGCACCGAGATGTTGCGCGGAATGAGATCGCCGAGGATTTCGCCCGGCTCGGGCTCGTATTCGTAGACGGCGCCGCCGCTGGTATCGCTGGCAGCGTCCGCCGCCGAAGCAGCCGCCGGGATGATCTGCTGCGCCGTCGGGATCTGGCTGATCACCGACTTGAACTCGGAGTAAAACAGCGTGCAGACGTCGAAGTCACCCTGGTTGAACAGGGAGATCACCTTTCTGGCGATCATGTCTGCGTGGACGAAGCCAACCTGCTTGGCATCGCGCAATTCGACGCGATCGATGATCAGCGAAGCGAAATCGCGACGCAGGACATCGTAGCCCTTCTTGCCGACGGTGATGATCTTGACCGTCTTACCCGAGGCCTGGAGCTTGCGGACGTGGTCGCGAGCCAGACGCGAGATCTGGCTGTTGAAGCCGCCGCACAGGCCACGCTCAGCAGTGCAGACGACGAGCAGATGCACGTCGTCCTTGCCGGTGCCGGTCATCAGCGCCGGGGCATCGCCACCGCCGCCGACAGCCTGGGCGATGTTCGCGAGAACCGCACCCATGCGCTGCGAGTAGGGACGCGCGGCTTCCGCAGCTTCCTGGGCACGACGCAGCTTCGCCGCAGCGACCATCTGCATCGCCTTGGTGATCTTCTGCGTCGCCTTGACCGAGGCGATACGGTTGCGGAGGTCTTTTAGCGAGGCCATGCCTTATCCGTCAGTGTCAGGCGAAGTTTTTCGCGAAAGCGTCGATGTGACCCTTGAGCTTGCCGCGGAGGTCGTCGCTGAGCGCCTTCTCCGTACGGATGCCGTCGAGGACGTCCTTGCCTTCCGAGCGCATGTAAGCCAGCAGGCCCTGCTCAAACTTGCCGACCTTGTTGAGGGCCAGCTTGTCGAGGTAGCCGTTGACGCCGGCGAAGATCACCGCGACCTGCTCTTCGGTCTTCAGCGGCGAGAACTGCGGCTGCTTGAGCAGCTCGGTCAGACGCGCGCCGCGGTTGAGCAGACGCTGGGTCGCAGCATCGAGGTCGGAGCCGAACTGCGCAAACGCCGCCATTTCGCGGTACTGCGCCAGCTCGCCCTTGATCGAGCCTGCAACCTGCTTCATCGCCTTGATCTGGGCCGACGAGCCGACGCGCGACACCGACAGACCGACGTTCACGGCAGGACGGATGCCCTGGAAGAACAGGTTGGTCTCGAGGAAGATCTGGCCGTCGGTGATCGAGATCACGTTGGTCGGGATGTAGGCCGAGACGTCGTTGGCCTGCGTCTCGATGACCGGAAGTGCGGTCAGCGAACCCGAGCCGTTTTCGTCGTTCAGCTTGGCCGAACGCTCGAGCAGGCGCGAGTGCAGGTAGAAGACGTCGCCCGGATAAGCTTCGCGGCCCGGCGGGCGGCGCAGCAGCAGCGACATCTGGCGGTAGGCCACGGCCTGCTTGGACAGATCGTCATAGCCGATCAGCGCATGCATGCCGTTGTCGCGGAAATATTCGCCCATGGCGCAGCCGGCAAACGGCGCCAGGAACTGCATCGGGGCCGGGTCGGAAGCCGTGGCGGCGATGATGATCGAGTATTCGAGCGCGCCACGCTCTTCGAGCACCTTCACGAACTGCGCGACGGTCGAGCGCTTCTGGCCGACGGCGACGTAGACGCAGAACAGCTTTTCCTTGTCCGGGCCGACCTGGTGGATGGCCTTCTGGTTCAGGATGGTGTCGAGGATGATCGCGGTCTTGCCGGTCTGACGGTCACCGATGACCAGCTCGCGCTGGCCGCGGCCGACGGGGATCAGGGCGTCGATGGCCTTGAGGCCGGTCGACATCGGCTCGTGCACCGACTTGCGGGGAATGATGCCGGGCGCCTTGACGTCGACGCGGCGACGTTCCTTGGCCTTGATCGGACCCTTGCCATCGATCGGGTTGCCGAGCGCGTCGACGACGCGGCCGAGCAGCTCCGGACCGACCGGGACGTCGACGATCGAGCCGGTACGCTTGACGGTGTCGCCTTCCTTGATGTCGCGGTCGGCACCGAAGATGACGACGCCGACGTTGTCGCTTTCAAGATTCAGCGCCATGCCGCGGATGCCGCCGGGGAACTCGACCATTTCGCCCGCCTGGACGTTGTCGAGACCGTACACGCGGGCGATACCGTCGCCCACCGACAGAACCTGACCGACTTCGGTAACTTCGGCTTCCTTGCCGAAATTCTTGATCTGGTCTTTCAGAATTGCGGAAATTTCCGCGGCGCGGATGTCCATCAGCCGACCTCTTTCAGTGCAAGCTTGAGCGAATTGAGTTTGGTTTTGAGCGACGTATCGATCTGGCGCGAGCCCATCTTCACGATCAGCCCGCCGAGCAGCGAAGGATCGACGGCGACCGAGATCGCCACGTCCTTGCCGGCGACGCTCTTCAGCGCCGTCTTGAGTTCCGTTTCCTGGGCTGCCGTCAGCGCATGCGCCGAGGTCACTTCAGCCGAGGTCTCGCCACGGTGCTCGGCAGCGATCTGGCGGAACGCCTTGATCATGCCGGGCAGGGCGAAAAGGCGACGATTGCGCGCCACGAGGCGAAGGAAGTTGCCGGCCAGGCCAGTGATCTTGGCCTTGTCGGCGATCGCCGAGATGGCCTTTTCCTGGTCTTCGCCGGAGAAGACCGGGCTCTTGATCAGGCGGTCGAGATCAGCGCTGCCATCGAGCAGCGCGGCGAAACGACCGAGGTCGGCTTCTACCTTTGCAACAGCGCCTGCATCGAGCGCGAGATCGAACAGCGATCCAGCATAACGCTCAGCAACACCGGAGATTGGCGAGGAAGATTGGGTCACGGACCGTCTTTTCTCTTGTCTGACAGGCCGCAAGATTGTTGGCGCGAGCGTTTGACTCTAGCTAAATCTCTGACCTTACTGCGTTTTTTGACCCCGGAGCTCGCGGCAGCCGCATCCCCCCGGCCGAAAGTCGATTGCCGTCTAGCACAGGCTTTTGAGGACCGCAACACGTCCTCTAACAGCCATTTCAGGCACTATTGTCGCATCTTGGGCCTTGAGGCTGCCTCTGGACGGCGATTCACGGCCAGAAGCCGAAAACAAACCCCAGGGGTAGGACGGCCAGACCCAGTTCGATGACGATGGCTACCCAGTTGTACGGGGTGTTAGCGCCGTCCGACATCATGGCGACGATCCGGCCGAAGGCGGTGAACAGCCACGACACGCCCAACGCCATGTAGAGCCACGGCTGGGCGAGCAGGATCGAGCAAAGGCCTACGCCGAGAAAGAAGCCGGCCATGGTCGCGCGGCCCTGGGCGATCGCTTCGGGATTGTCGGGACGCGCCTGCAGCCGCAGCAGGCGGAAGGCTATCCTGGGCGCGAAGAACAGGATGACGCCGAACAGCAGCGTCGCCGCTGCCGAACTCCACGCCAGCCACTCGCCCTGGCTCATCGGCCACGGAAACGCGAACTCCATTTTTCCCCCTCCGGCAAGGCCCCGAATCCGCGGTGATCATAACTGACGCCGGGCCCGGCGCCAGAGCGCAACTGACGAGGCATGGGCAACCGGTTATGTTGGTGGCAGGACAGCCACAGGAGAGGGCAAATGGCGATACCTGAACGCATTGCCTGGGCGATCGGCCAACTCGACATTTCGGCGGGCGACCGGCTGCTGGAAGTCGGCTGCGGCCGCGGCGTCGCCATCGCCGAGATCGCCCCGCTGCTGATCGATGGCCACGTCACCGGGCTGGACCGGTCCGACAGCGCGATCAATTCAGCGGAGGAGAGAAACCGGGCATCGATCTCCTCCGGCAAGGCAGCGCTCGTCCAGGCCGCTTTGGCGGATTGGTCTAGCACGACCCCGCCTTTCGACAAGATTTTCGCCGTCAACGTCAACCTGTTCTGGCTGGAGGCTGCGCGCGAGCTGAAGCGGATTCGTTCACTGCTCACCCCTGAGGGCCGGCTGTACCTGTTCTTCGAGCCGCCAAGCGCCGGCCAGATCCCGACCATCGAGACGCGATCGCGGTGCGCCTGAAGGCAGCCGGCTATGTGCTGGAAAGGACGATGTACGGTCCAAGCCCGAAGCCGCCGCTGCTCGGCATGGTCGCAAGGCCCGGAGCTGTACCCAGCTAGAGGAAACTTTGCGGGTCGATGTCGACCTGGACCCGCACCGATCCGCGCACCTTCGGCCCGGCGGCGAGCAGCGCGCGGATATAGCCCTGGATGTCGGCCCTCCTGTCGGCCTGCACCAGGAGCCGAAAACGATGCCGGCCGCCGACAAGCGCCAGCGGCGCTTCGGCGGGGCCGAGCACGTGGACGTCCTGCGCCACTTGCGCCGCGCGCCTGAGGCCGCGTGCATGGCTCTCAGCCTCGGGCCGTGTCGCCGCGCTGACGATGATGCCGGCGAGCCTGCCAAAGGGCGGCAGGGCCGAGCGTTCGCGTTCTGAAATCTCGCGCTCGTAGAAAGCCTCCGAATCGCCGGAGACGATCGCCCGCATGACGGGGTGGTCGGGCTGGAACGTCTGCAGCAGACCAAGGCTCTTCTTGCCCGTGCGCCCTGCCCGGCCGGTCACCTGCGACAGAAGCTGGTAGGTGCGCTCTGCGGCACGCGGGTCGCCATTGGCGAGACCGAGATCGGCGTCGACGACGCCGACCAGCGTCATATTGGGAAAATTGTGGCCCTTGGCGACAAGCTGGGTGCCGATGACGATGTCGGCCTCGCCATTGGCGATCGCCTCCAGTTCGAGCCTGAGCCGCTTCACGCCGCCGAGCATGTCCGACGACAGCACGATCGTGCGCGCATCCGGGAAATGCGAGACGACTTCCTCGGCAATGCGCTCCACGCCAGGCCCGCAGGCGACCAGATGATCGAAGGTGCCGCATTCCGGGCAGGCCTCGGGCCGCTTCTCGTTGTGGCCGCAATGGTGGCAGACGAGCTGGCCGCGAAAGCGGTGCTCGACCAGCCATGCCGAGCACACCGGGCAGCCGAAGCGATGGCCGCAGACCCGGCACAAGGTCAGCGGGGCGTAGCCACGGCGGTTGAGGAACAAAAGCGACTGTTCCTGCCGGCCAAGCGTCTCGCGCATCTTGCCGAGCAGCACCGGCGACAGGAAACCGCCGCGCGCCGGCGGTGAACGCCGCATGTCGATGGTGGCAAGCTTCGGCAAAGCGGCTTCGGCAAAGCGCGCCGACAGCACCGAGCGCGCGTACTTGCCTTGCTCGGCGTTGACCCGGCTTTCGACCGAAGGCGTGGCGGAGGCCAGCACCGTGGGAAAGCCGCCGATATGGGCCCGCACCACGGCCATGTCGCGGGCGTTGTAGAAGACGCGGTCTTCCTGCTTGTAGGCAGGGTCGTGCTCCTCGTCGACGACGATCAGGCCGAGGTCGTTGAACGGCAAAAACAGCGCCGAGCGGGCCCCGGCAACCACCCGCACCCCGCCCTCCGCCACCTGGCGCCAGACGCGCTCGCGCATCCGCGGCGGCAGGTCCGAGTGCCACTCCGCCGGCTTTGCGCCGAACCGGTTCTGGAAGCGTTCGAGGAAAACCTGGGTAAGCGCGATTTCCGGGAGCAGGATCAGCACCTGCTTGCCCTTGTCGAGCGCCGCCGCCACCGCCTCGAAATAGACCTCGGTCTTGCCCGAGCCGGTGACGCCGTCGATGAGGGAAACGGCGAAGCGATCTGCTTCCACCTGGCCGCGTAGAGTATTCGCCACCGCCTGCTGGTCGTTGGTCAGTCCGGCGCTGGCATAGGACGTGTCGGGCGCCGCCACCACTGGCCGCGGCGGGATCATCACCGTCTCGAACACGCCTTGCGCCCTGAGTCCGTCGATGACGGTCGAGGACACGCCGGCAGCATGCGCCAGGCCCGAACGTGTCCAGGCCATGCCGTCATTGGCCATTTCGAGGACGCGTGAGCGCGCCGCCGTCATCCGGTCGGGTTCGCCGTCGCTGCGCTTGAGGCCCTCCGTCCAGGGCTCCGGATCGAAAGCCTCCGGCGCCCGTAGGATCATCCGCGCCACCATGCCCGGCGGCGACAGGGTGTAATGCGCGATCCAGTCGACCAGGCGGCGCATCTGGTCGGTGATCGGCGGGCAATCGAAGACGTGGGCGATCGGCCTGAGCTTCTTCGGATCGACTGCTTCGACCGGACCGTCCCAGACGATGCCGGCCACTTCGCGCGGACCCAGCGGCACGCGCACGATCGAGCCGGGCACCACCTGCATGCCGTCGGGGACGGCATAGGAATAGGCGCGCTCGGCCGGCATCGGCACCAGCACGGGGGCGGCCCTGGTTCTTGGCGAATCGGCGGTCATGACGCGTGACCTTGCCCCGAACTTGGTTTAGAGCAAAGGCCGACAAGTGCCGTGCCCCACAGGCACCCTTCCATTGCCAAGGAGACTCCCATGAAGTTTTTCGTCGACACCGCCGACGTCAAGGACATCCGCGAACTCAATGAACTCGGCCTCCTCGACGGCGTCACCACCAACCCGTCGCTGATCCTCAAGTCGGGCCGCAACATCGCCGAAGTGACCAAGGAAATCTGCGACATCGTCGAAGGCCCGGTCTCGGCCGAAGTCGCCGCCACCGAATACGCCGAGATGATGAAGGAAGCGGCGGTGCTGTCGAAGATCGCCGACAACATCTGCATCAAGGTGCCGCTCACCCTCGACGGCCTCCGCGCATGCCGCGCGCTGACCTCGGAAGGCCGCATGGTCAACGTCACGCTGTGCTTCTCCGCCAACCAGGCGCTGCTCGCCGCCAAGGCCGGCGCCACCTTCATCTCGCCCTTCATCGGCCGTCTCGACGACATGGCGGTCGACGGCATGGAACTGATCGCCGAGATCCGCCACATCTACGACAATTACGGCTTCGACACCGAGATCCTCGCCGCCTCGATCCGCTCGACCGAGCACGTCAAGCGCGCCGCCCTGATCGGCGCCGACGTCGCCACCATCCCGCCGGCAACGCTGAAGGCGCTGGTCAAGCACCCGCTGACCGACAAGGGCCTCGAGATGTTCCTGGCCGACTGGGCCAAGACCGGCCAGAAGATCGGCTGATCCTTCTCGACACGATGACCAAGGCCGGCGCCGCAAGCGCCGCCTTTTTCGTGTCCGCCTGCCGTCAGGCCAGCGGCGGCAGCCGCCGCTTCACCGGCTGCGCCTTGACGATCGAGCTGTTGGTCTCGGCCTTGTCGGTGATCTGGTCGAGGATTTTGTCGAGTTCGTCGATGGAACGGATGTGCAGTCTGGCGATGAAGCAATCGTCGCCGGTCACCTTGTCGCATTCCGAGAACTGGGCGATGTCCTCGATCAGCTTCTGCACCTGGTGCAGCTTGCCCGGCAGCGGCCGGATGCGCACGATCGCCTGCAGCGTATAGCCGAGCGCCTGGGGATCGATGTCGACCGTGAAGGCGCGGATGACGCCACGTTCCTCCAGTCGCCGCAGCCGCTCCGAGGTGCTCGGTGACGACAGGTTCACCCGCTGAGCCAGTTCCTTGAGCGAAATCCTGGCGTCGTCGACAAGGATTTCGACGATGCGCCTGTCCAGATCGTCCAGCATGCAATCCTCTTAGGCTACTCTACCATTCTACCTTATATGATTAGGAAACATCGAACAAACGCCTTCCGATAGCCATATACCCTCCCAAACCATAGGCGTAAAAATACAGCCCTGAACCGTAAGGGGCTGCAACATGTCGGACAAGATGCGCGGCACGGTCGATATGACAGCTGCCATGGTGATTTCGGGAACCATCGGACTATTCGTCGTGCTGTCGGGCCAGCCGGTGATGGACGTCGTCTTCTGGCGCTGCGCCTTCGGCGCGGTCACCCTGCTGATCGTCTGCGCCGCGCTCGGCCTGTTCCGCTCCGGTGTTATGTCGCGCAGCCAGATCGCGTGGGCGGCCGTTGGCGGCATCGCCATCGTCTCCAACTGGATCCTGCTGTTCGCCGCCTTCCCGCGCGCCTCGATCTCGATCGCGACCGCGGTCTACAACACCCAGCCCTTCATGCTGGTGGCACTGGGCGCGATGTTCTTCGGCGAACGCCTGACGCTGACCAAGCTGACTTGGCTCGGCATCGCTTTCGGCGGCATGCTGATGATCGTCCAGGCAAAGTCGGGCGCCACCGCTGGAACCGACTATCTCGCCGGCATCCTGCTGGCCCTGGGCGCCGCCTTCTTCTATGCGATTGCCGCCATCATCACCAAGAAGCTCAAGGGCGTGCCGCCGCACCTGATCGCGCTGATCCAAGTCACGGTCGGCATCCTGATGCTCGCGCCCTTCGCCAGTTTCGGCCAACTCCCCACCGGGGCGACTACCTGGGCACTGCTCGTCGCCGTCGGCGTCATCCATACCGGCGTGATGTACATCTTGCTCTACGGCGCGATCCAGAAGCTGCCGACCAATCTCGTCGGCGCGCTGTCCTTCATCTATCCCGTCGTCGCGATCGTCGCCGACTTCCTGGCTTTCGGCCATCGCCTGCAACCGCTGCAGATCATCGGCGCCGCAGCCATCCTGGTCGCCGCCGCGGGCATGACGCTCGGCTGGTCGCTGGCAAAGCCGCGCGTCGTCCGAACCTGAGCAGGCTCAATCGTCGTCCGGCATCAGCCCGCTGGTCCGCATGCCTTCGATCATGGTGGCACCTTCCAGGCGCACGACCGTCAGCGCCCGCGAACCGGTACGGTCATGCACGAAATCGGCAAGCTCGTGTGAATGCGTCACCACCCAGACCTGTGTCCGTTCGGCGGCGCGGGCGATCATGTCGGCGAGGGCCGGCAGCATGCGCGGATGCAGGCTCGCCTCCGGCTCGTTGAGCGCGATCAGCTTCGGCAGGCGGTAGGACATCAGGGCACCTGCCAGCGCCAGGAACCGGACCTGACCGTCCGACAGTTCCTGCGGCCGAAACACCCGCTGCGGAAACTCAGGCAGCACGAGCCCGAAAGTCGCCGTTTCGCCCGGCACCGGAACGTCGAGCAACGCCCCGCCAAGCGCCTCCGCAATGCAGCGGTCGAGATCGACGGTGTCGTCCCTGACATGCCGCAGTGTGGCAAAGACGGCGGCGAGGTTGGCGCCGTCCTCGTCGAGCATCGGCGCCGTCGTCGCCAGCGCCGGGCGGCGCACCAGCGAGTCCGCGTCGGTGCGAAAGCCGTGGTAGAAGCGCCAGCCGGAAACCGCAGCACGCAGGTCGCCGACCTCGGGATAGCGCCCGGCGACGCCGAGCAGCGCGAGCGCCGTTTCGGAACTGAGGATGCGCTCGGGATGCTCGACCCGGCGTCCGTCGCCGTCGCGGGCAAACACCGCCGGTCCCTTGCGTGTCATCATCTCCACCGGGCGGCGCCCGGCCTCGACGGTAAGGATCTCTTCCTTGACGTGCGGTTCGAAGGCGAAGCCGGCCGAAACCGGCGGCGGCAGGCCGATCTCGACCTTGTAGACGTATTTCGCCGCCGTCTCATCGTTGAGGAACTCGGCATCGATGACGACGCGGACCGGCTGGCCAGCGCGACGCTTGCCCGACCACAGCGCCGAACTCATGCCGCCCTCGCCCGCGATCTCGCGGGCCAGCGTTCCCTCGGCAGATGCCTTGATGAGTTGCAGCGAGCGGTAGAGGTTGGACTTGCCAACCCCGTTCTCGCCGACGAAGACACTGACCTGGCCAATGTCGAGCCGGATCGCTCTCAGCGAACGGTAGCCTGCAGCCGAAAAGGACGTCAGCTGCATCGACCGCCCTTCCGTGAAACGGCCTCAGCCCCTGGACATGTCCTGGGCGATGGCCAGCCTGAGCAGTTCGGCCAGCTCGCGTGCCGCGCGGTTTTCGGCGTCGCGCTCGGCGCGCATCCTGGCGAACTCCTGGCGCGGCCGATCGAACGATGCCGAGACGTTGCGTTTGCCCGCGGCGATGCGCTTGCCGGTCTTGACGTCGGTGATGACATAAGTGCCGGTCAGCGTCACCGCGCCCGCGGTCGGCTCATCGTCCTTGCTGGTCACTTCGGCCAGCAGGGAAGCCTCGGTGAGCGCTGCGACCGCCAGATCCATGCTGTAGGGCGCCGCGGCCTGCTGGCCCGCTCCGCCATTGAACATGAAGATCAGGTGGTTGCGGACTTCCTGGCCGTAGCGGGTGTTGATCGGCTTGATGTTGATCGAGGCCAGTTGCGTCGCCGTGCCGGCTTCGACGCCTGCCGACACCGGGCCATCCGAATAGAGCGGGCGCACCGTGCAGGCTGACGCCAGTGCAAGCGAGGCCAGAAAGGCCAGGCGTGCAGCAACACGCACCGGGCCGGCAGAATTTCGCGCATCAGGCAACGACATTGACGATCCTCTGCGGCACAACGATCACCTTGCGCGGCGACTTTCCATCCAGCGCCTTCTGCACTGCTTCCAGTGCCAGCGCCGCTTTTTCGACGGTCAATTGATCTGCGTCGCGGGCGATTGTCAAATCGGCTCGCTTCTTTCCGTTGATCTGCACCGGATAGGTGATTTCATTGTCGACAATGAGCGCCGGGTCGAATTTCGGCCATGGCCGATCGGCGACCATGCCTTCGCCCCCGAGCGCCACCCAGCACTCTTCGGCGAGATGCGGCATCATCGGCGCGATCATCACGATCAGGATGTCGACCGCCTCGCGCAAGGCCGAAACCATCTCGGCCGAAGCCTTGCCGGCGGCAGCGTCGGCCGCCGGGCCCTGCAGCGTGTTGGACAGCTCGTAGATGCGCGCCACGGCCTTGTTGAAGGCCAGCTTGCCGATGTCTTCGCCGACGGCTTTCAACGCCTTGTGCGCGGCCTTGGACACCCCGGATGCATCGCCCTCGATCGCTGCCTTGGCGTTCGCCTTGGCCAGCACTTCGGCAGTTTCCGAAATCAGCCGCCACACGCGCTGCACGAAACGATGCGCGCCCTCGACGCCGGCCTCGGTCCAGATGACGTCGCGCTCGGGTGGCGAGTCCGACAGCATGAACCAGCGCGCCGTGTCGGCACCATAGCTGGCGATGATGTCGTCGGGGTCGACCACGTTCTTCTTCGACTTCGACATCTTCTCGATCGAGCCGATCTCGATCGGCGTGCCGTCGGAGATGAGCGCGGCGCGGCGCTTGCCGTCGGCCTCCTCGATTTTGACCTCGACGGGCGTGACCCAGCCGTTCGGCCCCTTGTAGGTCTCGTGCACGACCATGCCTTGCGTGAACAGCCCCTTGAACGGCTCCGCCAGGTTCAGATGGCCGGCCTCGCGCATCGCGCGGGTGAAGAAGCGCGAATAGAGCAAGTGCAGGATCGCATGCTCGATGCCGCCGATATACTGGTCGACCGGCAGCCATTCATTGGCGGCCTTGGGGTCGGTCGGCTCGTTCTCCCACGGTGCGGTGAAACGCGCGAAATACCACGACGAGTCGACGAAGGTGTCCATCGTGTCGGTTTCGCGGCGCGCATCCTTGCCGCATTTCGGGCAGGCGACATGGCGCCAGGTCGGGTGGCGGTCGAGCGGGTTGCCCGGCCGATCGAACTCGACGTCGTCCGGCAGCTTGACCGGCAGGTCGGCCGTCGGCACCGCCACCACGCCGCAATCGTCGCAATGGATCATCGGGATCGGGCAGCCCCAGTAGCGCTGGCGCGAAATGCCCCAGTCGCGCAGGCGGAACTGCACCTTGCGCTCGCCCATCGGGCGGTTGCCGATCGAGATCTGCTCCAGCCGGCTGGCGACGTCGTCGAACGCGTCCGCCGGCTTCATGCCGTCGAGGAATCGCGAATTGATCATCACGCCGTCGTCGGTGTAGGCCTCCTCGGTGACCTGGAAGCTCTTCGCATCGCCGCCTTCCGGCATCACCACCGGCACGACCGGCAGGCCGTACTTGTTGGCGAAGTCGAGATCGCGCTGGTCGCCCGACGGGCAGCCGAAGATGGCGCCGGTGCCGTATTCCATCAACACGAAGTTGGCGACATAGACCGGCAGCGTCCAGTTTTCGTCGAACGGATGGACGACGCGGATGCCGGTGTCCATGCCCTTCTTCTCGGCGGTCTCGAGTGCTGCCACCGACGTGCCCATGCGGCGCACGTCTTCCATGAAGGCGGCAAGCTCGGGCTTGTTCTCGGCGGCCTTCCTGGCCAGCGGATGGTCGGCAGATATCGCCATGAACGAAGCGCCGAAGATCGTATCCGGACGGGTCGTATAGACCTCCAGTTCGGTCTCGCCGGCGGGTGCCGTGCCGGCGGCCAGCGGCCAGCGGATCAGCAGGCCTTCCGAACGGCCGATCCAGTTACGCTGCATCAGCTTGACCTTCTCGGGCCACTCGTCAAGGCCATCGAGCGCGTCCGACAGGTCCTGCGCGAAGTCGGTGATCTTGAAGAACCACTGCGTCAGCTCGCGCTGTTCGACCAGTGCGCCGGAACGCCAGCCGCGGCCATCGATGACCTGCTCGTTGGCGAGCACGGTCATGTCTTCCGGGTCCCAGTTGACCTTCGAGGACTTGCGCGTCACCAGTCCCTTCTCGACGAAGTCGATGAACAGCATCTGCTGGCGATGATAATAGTCGACGTCGCAGGTGGCGAACTCGCGGCTCCAGTCGAGCGACAGGCCCATCGACTTCAGCTGCGTCCGCATCGTGGCGATGTTCTGGTAGGTCCATTCCTTGGGGTGGACCTTGTTTTGCATCGCGGCGTTTTCCGCAGGCATGCCAAAGGCGTCCCAACCCATCGGATGCAGCACATTGCAGCCAAGCGCGCGGCGGTAGCGCGCGACCACGTCGCCCATCGTGTAGTTGCGGACGTGGCCCATGTGGATGCGCCCCGACGGATAGGGGAACATCTCGAGCACGTAGTATTTTGGCCGCGGATCCTCGTTCTTCGTCTCGAAGAGCTTCGCCTCGGCCCAGGCCTTCTGCCATTTGGGTTCGGAGGCGCGGGGATTGTATCGTTCGGTTGCCATCGGATGTTTTTCACTTAAAAGCGTGCGTGGACCGGGGCGAAAACCCGCGGTTCAGGAAATCGTTGCCGGGTGTTCACCATGGATTCCCGGACCCGTCAACTCCGGCAAGCCGGGGGCGGGCAAAAAGCAGCAGGGCCAGCGATATGGAAAAGTCGGTCGAACAGCTAACGCTGGTGAAAGATAAGATAGGTGCGGCCGAGCGCGAGGCCAACAGGCCGGAGGGTTCGGCAACGCTCGTGGCGGTCTCCAAGACCTTCGACGCCGAGCACATCCGCCCGGTCATCGAGGCCGGCCAGCGCGTCTTCGGCGAAAACAGGGTGCAGGAAGCGCAGGGCAAGTGGCCCGGGCTGAAGGCCGAATTCCCCGACATCGAGCTGCACCTCATCGGCCCGCTGCAGTCCAACAAGGCCAAGGAGGCCGTCGCCCTGTTCGACGTCATCGAGACCGTCGACCGCGAGAAGATCGCCGCCGAGCTCGCCAGGGAAATCGAGCGCCAGGGCCGCGCACCAAGGCTCTACGTCCAGGTCAATACCGGCTCCGAGCCGCAGAAGGCCGGCATCGAGCCGCGCGAGGCCGTGGCCTTCGTCAAGCGCTGCCGCGAGGTCCACGGGCTGGCGATCGAAGGCCTGATGTGCATTCCTCCGGCGGAGGAGAACCCGGGCCCGCACTTCGCCCTGCTCGAAAAGCTGGCGCGTGAAGCCGGCCTCGAAAGGCTGTCGATGGGCATGTCGGGCGACTACGAGCTTGCGGTTGCCTTCGGCGCGACAAGCGTCCGCGTCGGCTCGGCAATCTTCGGGACGCGCTGACCAGCGCCAGCCTGGAAAACGAAAAAGGCCGGAGCTTGCGCTCCGGCCTTTTTCTTGAACAGTTGACGCGCTGGGTTATTCAGCCGCGACGATCTTGCCGCCTTCCCACTTGAACAGCGAGAAGCTCGGCGAGGTCAGGTCGCCGCTTTCGCCATAGGTCAGGTTGCCGATGGCGGTGGCGATCGGCTCGCCCGACTTGAGCGCTGCGGCAACGGCCGCCGTGTCGTCGGCCTTGCCGGCCTTCTCGATGCCGGCCTTCAGCACCTCGACCGCAGCATAGGCGTTGAGCGTGAAGGCTTCCGGCGGAATGCCCTTGCCCTCGAGCACCTTGACGGCGTCGGCCGAAGCCGGGTTCTTCAGCGCGTCGGAGGCGTTGGTGAACAGCGTGCCGGCGGCGGCTTCGTTGCCGATGGCCCAGAACTCGGTGTTCGACAGGCCTTCGCCGCCGATGATCACGGCATTGACGCCACCGTCCTTGAGCTGGCGGGCCAGCAGGCCGCCCTCAGGGTGGTAGCCGCCAAAATAGACCACGTCGACGTTATCGGACTTCAGGCGCGTGACGAGGGCCGACAGGTCCTTTTCGCCAGGGGTCAGCGAGTTCTGCTGAACTTCCTGCAAGCCGCCGGCATTGATCGCTGCCTTAAAGGCATCGGCCAGGCCCTTGCCGTAGGTGCCCTTGTCGTCGATCACCGCGACGCGCTTGTCCTTCATGTTCTTGAGGACATAGGCAGCGGCGACTTCGGCCTGCTGGTCGTCGCGGCCGCAGGTGCGCAGCACGTTGGTCAGGCCACGGGTGGTGAGGTCCGGCGCGGTCGCGGTCGGGGTCACCATCAGGATGCCGTTTTCGGCAAACACGTCCGACGCCGGGATGGCGACGCCCGAGGTCACCGGACCGACGACGTACTGGACGCTTTCGCCGACCAGCAGGTTGGCGGCCGAAACGCCCTGCTTGGGATCGCCGGCGTCGTCGGCGAGCTTCAGCACGACCTTCTCGCCGAGAATGCCGCCCTTCTCGTTGATGGTGTCGACGGCCGCCTGGGCACCGTTCTTGACCTGGTCGCCATAGGCCGCGACCGGTCCGGTCAGCGGTGCAACGAGGCCAATGGTGATGTCGGCGCGCGCAGCAGAACCGAATGCGAGCAATGCAGCCAGCGAAACGCCAGCCAGGATCTTGGTGTTCATCGTAACTCTCCCTTTGACCCGCTGGCATCGAGGGCACAGCGGAAGTTCTCGTGGCGGAATACCCGTCCCGGGACCTGCATGCAATCAGCCCAGTGGCTGCATCGCTTGCGATTGATTTGTGCCAGCACGCCTGCCAGGCCACCGACAGCAGCGAAACCGCCCCTCAAAAGTATCGTCGCACCCGCGGATGCCGGCTCAGCGAGCCAGGCCTGTAGCGAGGGTTGTAATCGTCGAAACGCTTCTCGATGTCGACGCACAGCCTGTCGACGTCGATGGCCTTGCATTGGATCGAACGCTCTCCCGGCAGCCAGAATATACCCAGGCCCGTGCGTTCGTCATGCGCGCGGCCTAGCACCTTTCCTTCGATCTCGACTGCCACGGGAAAATCGAGGCCGGACAAGGTGCGCAGCCTGTCCAGCATCCAGCCGAGACTGAGCTTGGCCAGGTTGTCGTCGTCGTCATATCCCCCGCCGATGTCGGAATGCACGCCTGGAAACCAGCATTGTTCGACGACCTGGCCCGCAGCCCTGCCGTCGGCATCGACCTCGTCCCACGGCACCGGAGCAAATGCCTTGCGGTTTTCGTCGATGGAGAGCGCATGCAGGCCGACGGGAACGCGTACCGACAGTTCGTTGTCGTGGAACTCGTGCTTGTAGGGGTTCACCATGTTCATGATGCCGGGCAGCCCAAGCGCGCGAACGGTGTCGAACACGCCGATCACGTCGGGCACCACGGCTGCCGCACCATGCCTGGCGCCGAAATCGGAACCGGCCCTCTGCCGCTCGGTCTTGTTCTTGATCTTGTAGGCCGTGACCGCCGCCGCCGCGATGGCCCGCCGCCGCTCCGCACCGGCACCCTCCTTGTCCCGCGATATCGGCCCGCCAAGATCGGTCGTCGCGATCCCGCATGTCGCCAGCACACCGCCGAGGCAGCGCACGGTGTAGGCGCCGCGGGAAAAGCCGAACAGCCCGACCTTCATGCCTGGCCGCCAATCCATCATCAGGGCTTCGTAGCAATCGACGATGTTTGCGGTGATGCCCCAGCCGGTGGCCTTGCTCCATAGGTTGCGCAGGGTGCGAGTCCAGTTCCACTCGCCTGCCTCCGGCGCGCCGAGGCCGGCATCGTAGAAGGCGCGGATGCCCGGCCTGCCGTCGATGGCCGAATACATCTGGAACACATTGGTGTTCTTGAACTGCCTATCGCCGACCTGCTCGATCTCGTCGGCCCGGACGCCGCGCTGCCCCGTGCCATCGGAAAAGATCAAAACCCAAGCGCCGCTTGCCTGAGACATGCCGCCTCCCGCCGACTGCCGCCCACCGACGGCGAATACTAGCATGCAGGGCACGCTCACCTGCGCTGAATTGGCCGCGCAAGGTTAATCGGAAGGGCAGTCCGCCTAGTGCATCAGGAATTCGCCATCGACCTTGCGCCACTCGTTGGGTGCGATCAGCTTGCGATGGGTGTAGTGCACCGAATGCAACGGACCATCGAGCTTGGCCCGCCAGAACTCGATGAACCCGAACAGGATCGGAAATTTCGGCGCCAGGTCGTAGTCCTGCCAGATGTAGGTCTGCAGCACATGCGGATGGTCGGGCAGGTGGTACAGGATTTCAGCTGTGGTCAGGCCGTACCCCTTCAGCATCAGTTCCAGTTCAGAAGTGTCGCGCATCGCAAGCCTTCCGTGTCGAACAACTCCTCCACGGCCCGAGTCTGCGCCGCGGTCGTTAACCGTCCACTAAAATGAACGTGATCCACACGTGATAAGTTCCAAGAAATCAGCAGTTTAGAACTCGACCGCAGCCGTTTCCGACGGCTATAAGGCGGCGGCGATTTGCCGCTGCGGAATGCGCCGAGGCAAATCCAATGTCTAATATTGTGGCGAGGCGGGAATTGATAATAATGCCCGCCAACGTGCGGCCCTGAGGTCGCCGTCCGCCGGCCACCAGGAGCCGACGGATCGCATCCGGGAGGAAGGGAAAGAAATGTCCGAAGTCCGTGTCCACCGCGTCCAGCCGGCGTGGAAGAAGAATGCGCTCATCGACAACGACACCTACCTGAAATGGTATGGCGAGAGCGTGAAGAACCCCGACAAGTTCTGGGGCAAGCACGGCAAGCGGATCGACTGGTTCAAGCCCTACACTAAGGTCAAGAACACCTCCTTCGACGGCAAGGTCTCGATCAAGTGGTTCGAAGACGGCCTGACCAACGTTTCCTACAACTGCATCGACCGCCACCTCAAGAAGCGCGGCAACCAGACCGCCATCATCTGGGAAGGCGACAACCCATACGACGACAAGAAGATTACCTACAACGAGCTCTACGAGCACGTCTGCCGCCTCGCCAACGTGATGAAGAAGCACGGCGTCAAGAAGGGCGACCGCGTCACCATCTACATGCCGATGATCCCCGAGGCGGCCTATGCGATGCTCGCCTGCACCCGCATCGGCGCCATCCACTCGATCGTCTTCGGCGGCTTCTCGCCCGACGCGCTCGCCGGCCGCATCGTCGACTGCGAATCGACCTTCGTCATCACCGCCGATGAGGGTCTGCGCGGAGGAAAAGCAATTCCTCTGAAGGAAAACACCGACAAGGCGATCGACATCGCGGCCAAGAACCACGTCATCGTCAAGGACGTGCTGGTCGTGCGCCGCACCGGCGGCAAGATCGGCTGGGCGCCGGGCCGCGACCACTGGTACCATGACGAGGTCCGCTCGGTGAAAGCCGAATGCAAGCCTGAGAAGATGAAGGCCGAGGACCCGCTATTCATCCTCTACACCTCCGGCTCGACCGGCAAGCCCAAGGGCGTGCTGCACACCACAGGCGGCTACCTCGTCTATGCAGCGATGACCCACCAGTATGTCTTCGACTACCATGACGGCGACATCTACTGGTGCACCGCCGATGTCGGCTGGGTCACCGGCCACAGCTACATCGTCTACGGCCCGCTCGCCAACGGCGCGACCACGCTGATGTTCGAGGGCGTGCCCAACTATCCCTCCGCCTCGCGCTTCTGGGATGTCGTCGACAAGCACAAGGTCAACATCTTCTACACCGCCCCTACCGCGATCCGTGCCCTGATGGGCGCCGGCGACGAGCACGTGAAGAAGTCTTCCCGCAAGTCGCTGCGCGTGCTGGGCTCGGTCGGCGAGCCGATCAACCCTGAAGCCTGGGAGTGGTACTACAACGTCGTCGGCGACAAGAAGGTGCCGATTGTCGACACCTGGTGGCAGACCGAGACCGGCGGCATCCTGATCACCCCGCTGCCCGGCGCCACCGACCTCAAGCCTGGCTCGGCGACGCGGCCGTTCTTCGGCGTGGTTCCCGAACTGGTGGACAACGAGGGCAAGCTGCTCGAAGGTGCGGCCGACGGCAATCTCTGCATCGCCGACTCCTGGCCGGGCCAGATGCGCACCGTCTATGGCGATCACGAGCGCTTCATCCAGACCTACTTCGCCACCTACAAGGGCAAGTACTTCACCGGCGACGGCTGCCGCCGCGATGCCGACGGCTACTACTGGATCACCGGCCGGGTCGACGACGTCATCAACGTCTCCGGCCACCGCATGGGCACGGCCGAGGTCGAATCGGCGCTGGTCAGCCACGACAAGGTTTCCGAGGCCGCCGTCGTTGGTTATCCCCACGACATCAAGGGCCAGGGCATCTACAGCTACGTCACGCTGATGTCCGGCATCGAGGCCACAGAGGACCTGCGTAAGGAACTCGTCGCCCATGTCCGCAAGGAAATCGGCGCCATCGCCTCGCCCGACAAGATCCAGTTCGCGCCGGGCCTGCCCAAGACCCGCTCCGGCAAGATCATGCGCCGCATCCTGCGCAAGATCGCCGAGGACGATTTCGGCGCGCTCGGCGACACCTCGACGCTGGCCGATCCGGCCGTCGTCGACGACCTCGTCGCCAACCGCCAGAACAAGCGGGTCTGACCACTCTCCTCCCCCGCATCACCGATGCGGGGGATTTTGCTTCCGGCTGCTGGTCCAACGCCTTCCCGAAGCCGTCAATTGACAACTCCTCACATCGATCGCGGTGCGCGGCAACGCCATGGCGATCCTGCCGGTCGGCTCGCTGGAACAGCACGGACCGCATCTGCCCGTCATCACCGACACGGCCAGCGCCGAGGCCGCAGCCTGATCCGGTCTCGGCGCCCGGCCGCGGCTCGGCATGCGCGACAGGCGCACCGGCCGATCGCAACTCGTCGTCAGTAAGCTCCCGAAACAGGCCTTGACTTAGAGCGCGCTCGAACACCTAGCATCGCGAGCGTCGTAACGAGACAAGGTTGACCATGAAGATCGGAGAACTCGCCAGGCGCAGCGGTTTGACAGCCTACACGATCCGCTACTACGAGCAGATCGGGCTGTTGCCGGCGCCCGACAAGGGCGCATCGGGTCAACGCGACTATGATGCCTCGATCCTCGTCTGGATCGAGTTCCTCGGCCGCCTCAAGGCCACTGGCATGCCGATCCGCGAGATGCTGCGTTATGCGGCCCTCCGACAGACGGGTCCGGCTACCGACGCCGAGCGCCGCGTCCTGCTCGAAAAGCACCGCGACAAGGTGCGGGGCCACATCGCCGACCTTCAGGCCAACCTCCTCGTTCTCGACGCCAAGATCGCTGGCTACGCCGATGCAGAAGAAAGGACCGAGACCAATGGACAAGATCAACGAGAGCCGCTTCGAGCGCGGCACGCGCGCACTCGCTGAGATCGACGGCGCAGGCGGGCAGAAGGTGGTGGATTCCCTCGCCGACATCGCCCCCGATTTCGCCCGCTACATCATCGAGTTCCCGTTCGGCGACATCTACTCGCGCCCGGGCCTGGACCTCAGGTCACGCGAGATCGCTACGATCGCCGCCCTGACCGCGCTCGGCAATGCCACCCCGCAGCTCAAGGTGCATATCCAGGCGGGACTGAATGTCGGGCTCAGCCGAGACGAGATCGTCGAAACGATCATGCAGATGGCTGTCTATGCCGGCTTTCCAGCGGCACTCAACGGCCTGTTCGCCGCGCGGGATGTATTCCAGGAAAAGCACAGTCTCGCCGCATGATGCCGTACCAACGGTCTAGTGCCATGGTCGCACTTGCCAAATCGATGGAAAGCCCCCACCTTCCCTAATGTGTTCAACGAACTGAAAGGAGGTGATCCGATGTCGAGTGATTTCGTTTTCCTGAACGTGGCCTCTGCGGATTGCCTTCTCGGGAAGCAGCCTTCCTGAGCGATGCATGATGTGCGGCGGGCGATGCTCCGGCATCGCTGCTGACGGCCGCGCCACGGACGAAACACGGAAAGGCCGCGTCTTCGCAAGAAGCGCGGCCTTTTTGATTCCTCGCGGTGCCGCCTACTTGGTCAGTGACAGCTGTTCGATGTTGCGGGCGATGGTCTGGAAGGCTTCGTCGAGTTCCTTGCCCGTCGAGACTTCGAAATAACGCTTCAGCGTGCCGGTATCCGGCGTCGCACAGTTCTTGAGCACGGCCTTGGCCGCATTCCTTTCGGACTTCGAGGTGTCCTTGTTGTCGAGGTCGAAGCCGATGGTGAAGACCTCGATGCCGTCGTTCTTCATGTTGGTACAGATGCTTTCGGCATAGCTGCCGGACTTCGCCGACTGGCTGCCCTGGGGCCTTCCCGTGACGCCTGCAAAGGCAGTGTTGAACAGGCCGTCGGTCATCAGGATGGCCACCTTCGCGACCTTCTTCGCATCGGGATTGGCCGGGCCCGCACCGAGGTTCGCATCCTTGATGGCAGTGCGCCATTTGGGCGAAAGCATGTAGTAGCCCCACTGCGCGGCGATGCCGCCTGCGGTCACTCCGTTGGCCCTGAACCCGCCGATCGCGGCCGTCAGCTTCGTCACATCGGCGGTCAGCGGTATCAGCTTCGCCGACGGGCATGACCCGACGCGGTCGTCGCGATTGACCCTGGCGAGATAGATCTCGCCCTGGTTGTTCTCGCGCTCGGTGTAGGGGCCGTCGTCGCTGAAGTCGGCGGAGCCGTCCTTGTCCTTGCGCTCGCTGGCGCAACCGTCGCCGCTGCTGGCAGAAACAGCCTGCCAGGCATCGATCGGGGGCGGCAGGTCGGACTTGCCCGGCTTCTCGACGAAGACGGCGCCCGACAGCCCACCGGTGTTGACCGCCTCGGCATAAGGAACCAGCGCAATGCGTATGCGCGGCTTGTCGGCATCCTGGCCCGTGAGAAGGATATCGACGGCGTTCTGGGCGGCCGTCTTCAGATCCTTGATCTTCTGCCCGCCCATGGAGCCGGTGACATCGAGCATCATCGCAACTTCGATGCGCTTGTCGGAATAGAGCGACGCGGTCGTAGCCGAAACACGCTGCCGGTTGCCCTTGCCGAAAAGCGGGAAGAAGATGTCTACGTCGATCTCTGCGGTCGCCTCGACCGTGCCCGCCAGCCGGTCGACGGTGACGCTGCGCAGCACAACCTTCTCGCCGGGCGCCAGCAGGCTCGCAGCATTGACCTCGAGGAAAGTCCTGACGGACGCGTCGGCATCCTCTGGCTTGATCCTCCCGGTCGTCAGGTCGCGCGCCGTCGATGTCACCGCCCCGTCGACCGCCAGCGCCAGGCCGGATTTGACATTGGACAGCTGGGCGATGTTGACCCCGAAGCCGGCGGCCATGGCCAGCAGGGAAATCGTCACGCCACCCAGGACGGCAAAATTGCCACGACGATCCCCGGCCAGGCGAAGTGCCGTCCGTCCCACCTTCTGAAATTGCAACATGTCCCGCCCCGCCATTCGATTTGCCTCTGGCGAAGGCGTTGCAGGAAACTGGCCGTGTCGGCGCTCTGCTGGCCTCGTCAGGTCGACGGCACGACAAGTTATTGAATTTACAGGATTTCGAGTGGCATCAGGGTAAACGGAGCGTAAACGCAGTCCCCGCATGCACGGTTTATTCACCACTCGCTAGCCACGATGCATGCGGTTCGCCAGAGCCAGTCGTGGAGCTGTCCCGTTTCGGTGCGCAGGGGTGTGCCAAATTCTGTCAGCACCAGGCGTGCCGGGTCAGACCTCGGCATCCAAGCTTTAACCGGCCTCGGGTCAGAGCCGCGGTTCGCCCGTAACCGCGTCGATCTTGATTTCCACCTTGGCCTTGTCCGACGTGTAGTAGACGATGTCGTAATAGCCTTCGCTTTCCCATTCCACTTCGGAAAGATAGCGGAATTGATCGCGCTGCTCGATCTTGGCGATGATCTCGGACAGCTTGAGCGAATTCTGCGGCGGCACCGCCGGTTCCTTGGTCTGCGCCTGCGCCGGTATGGTGCCCAGCAGGGCAGTAACTACGAGTCCGGTAATTGACCACTTTGCCATAATCGCTCCTTTCGCACCTCCCAGCGAAACGACCGGCACGGATTTCAGTTCCCGCTCCAGCGTTCCAGTTGATTAGTCGAATGCAATAATGAATAGATTGACGAAAAGACGGGAGGGGAAGATGAAACGAAGAATAGACTCGGCATTAATTGTCGCGGCTATGCTGTTCTCGACAGGCTGCGTCCAGCAAATTCCGATACAAACGCAGTTCAACAATGCAGAACACGAATTCGCAAACAAGCCGGGCAAGGCGACCATCTCTGGCCAGGCATTCATGCGCCGCAATGATGGCGTGGTTGTTTATGCCGCCGGCAGCCCTGTCTACCTCACACCTCAAACGCCATACACCATGGAGGCGTTCAATCGCAGCGCGTCTGCCACCGGCCCGGTTGTATTCACCAATCCGGACGCGCGTCTGAAGGACTACACACGTGTGACTCAGACCAACGGCGAAGGCCGCTTCACTTTCTCGGGCGTGCCGGATGGTCCATTCATTGTCGCCACCACGGTGCATTGGATGGCTGGCGACATGCGGCAGGGCGGTGACCTGACTAAGCTGTTCGTCGTCACCAACGGCCAGGGTCACGACATCATCATGACCCGCTGACGAAAGCTCAGAAGTCGCTGGTCAGGCCCTTGATTTCCCAGTCGCCGTAGCGTCCCGGTTCCTTGCCGCCACGGCCACCGATCTCGCGCGGCAGCTTCGCCTCCTGCGCCCTGTAGGCTTCGCGGCGTGCCTCGGCCTCGGCTAAGGCGCGCCTGGCGGCCGGCGAAAGTTCCTTTGGTGCGGCCGTCTCGGCTTCGATTTGCGGCTCGGCGTCGTTCATGGGATTCCTCGGAAATGATTGAAACGCACCCTCGTGTTTCCCATCATATAGCGAAGCGCGCGACCGGGATCGACCCTGGCGCAGGCGGAAAAGGACGGAGCGGACGATGAACATGATGCGGACGGCTATGCTTCTGGCGACCATGACGGCGCTGTTCATGGGCGTCGGCTACCTGATTGGCGGATCGGGCGGCATGACAATCGCCTTCCTGATCGCCGCCGGCATGAACCTGTTCAGCTACTGGAACTCCGACAAGATGGTTCTGCGGATGAACCACGCCGTCGAGGTCGATGAGCGCAACGCGCCCGAATATTACGCCATCGTGCGCGGACTTGTCGCCAATGCCGGGCTGCCGATGCCCAAGGTCTACCTGATCGACAATCCGCAGCCCAACGCCTTTGCCACCGGCCGCAACCCGCAGAACGCGGCGGTCGCCGCCACCACTGGCCTGCTGCAGCGCCTCAGCCACGAAGAGGTCGCGGCCGTCATGGCCCATGAACTCGCCCATGTCGAAAACCGCGACACGCTGATCATGACGATCACCGCGACGATTGCCGGCGCGATCTCGATGCTGGGCAACTTCGCCTTCTTCTTCGGCGGCAACCGCGACAACAACAATCCGCTAGGCTTCGTCGGTGTGCTGGTGGCGATGATCGTCGCGCCCTTTGCCGCCATGCTGGTGCAGATGGCGATCAGCCGGACGCGCGAATATTCGGCCGACCGGCGCGGCGCCGAGATCTGCGGCAATCCGCTTTGGCTCGCCTCCGCACTTGACAAGATCGCTCGCAACGTCGAACGCATCCACAACCCCGAAGCCGAGCGCAATCCTGCCATGGCTCCCCTCTTCATCATCAATCCTCTATCCGGCGAGCGCATGGACAATCTCTTTTCGACCCACCCCAACACCGAGAACCGCATCGCCGCCCTGCAGGCGATGGCGAATGAGGGTATCGGTCGACCTGCACAGCGCACGGCACCCCAGCCGACAGCCCAGCGCACGGCTCCTGCCGGTCAGCAGGGCCCGTGGGGCGGTCGCCCCGCTGACGAGACGGCGCCCGAGCAACCGCGCCCGTCCGGCCTGTGGGGCCGCAATCCGACCGGGCCGAAGGGCCCGAGATCGTGAGCGCCGGCCAGCGCGACCGCTCGCGAAACCGCGCACGCACCGGCGACAGCAAGGGCAGCCGGCCGTCCATCGTTCCCGATGTCCCCGGCATCGCCGCGCGCATGGCCGCAGCGCGCCTGCTTGCAGCCACCATCGACGCCAGGACGCCGCTCGACGGCTTGACCGATCACGAGCACGGCCATCCGCAGTTCCGGGCGCTCGACCTGCGCGACCGCGGGCTCGTCCGCGCCATCCTGGCCACCGCCCTTCGCTATCGCGTCACCATCGCCAAGCTGATCTCGCGCCGCCTGGAAAAGCCGCTCCCCGCCAACGCCACCGTGCTGACGCATATCCTGCATGTCGCGGCTGCCCAGATCCTGTTCCTCGACATCCCCGACAGCGCTGCCGTCGACCTCGCCGTCACCCACGCCAAGGCAGATCCGCGCACCGTGCGCTTCTCCGGCCTGGTCAACGGCGTGCTGCGTTCGCTCGCCCGTGCCAAGGATGCCGAACTGCCTGAGATGCTGGCTACGACGAACGACGCGCCGGACTGGTTCGTCGAGCGGCTGACCGCGGCCTACGGCGCGGAACACGCGAAGAATATCCTCGCCGCGCATCGCATCGAGGCGCCGGTCGATTTCACCGCCAAGTGCGATCCCGCCAAATGGGCGGAGCAGTTGGGCGGCACCGTGCTGCCCACCGGCTCGCTGCGTATCGAGCGCCTCGCCGGACCGGTCGCCGAGCTGCCCGGTTTCGCTGAGGGCGCCTGGTGGGTGCAGGATGCCGCCGCAGCACTGCCCGCGCGGCTGTTTGGCGACGTCGCCGGCCAGCGCGTCGCCGACCTGTGTGCTGCGCCCGGCGGCAAGACCGCCCAGCTCGTGCTCACCGGTGCCAAGGTCACTGCGGTCGAGGCCTCGAAGAACCGCCTCGCGCGCCTTGCCGGCAATCTCGAGCGCCTTGGCCTCGACGCCGACAAGGTCAATGCCGACATCCTCGTCTACGAGCCGGAGGAGCTGTTCGACGCCGTGCTGCTCGACGCGCCATGCTCGTCGACCGGTACCGTGCGCCGCCACCCCGACGTGTTGTGGACCAAATCGCCTGAAGACATCGCCAAGCTCGCCGGCGTCCAGCGCGGGCTGCTCGACCGCACGGTGAAGCTGGTGAAGCCAGGTGGCCGGATCGTCTTTTCCAACTGTTCGCTCGATCCGCTCGAAGGCGAGGCGCTCGTCGCCGGCTTCCTCGCCGACCACAAGGGCAAGGTCGAACTCGATCCGATTCGCGTGGGCGAAGTCGCAGGAGCAGACGACTTCATCACCACGGAGGGTTTTCTGCGCACCACACCCGCAGGCCTCGACCTCGGCAATCCCGCCATCTCCGGTCTCGACGGCTTTTTTGCCGCGCGCTTCCGCCGTCTCGCCTGATCCGCCCTCGCATTTACCAAAAATTCACCCTCGCGCCTGCCATTGAAACAACCTAATTTGAGCCATGGCGTGGGTTGCGTCGGGAGGGATATTGTCGATTTCGGCGGACAACACGACGCGCCTGTGGACGCTCGTCGCCAAGGAGTTCTGGCGCAAGGCACGTCGGCGTTTGCGCGCCGGTCCGGCCTATCGCTGGCGCTACTCGGGGCGTACGCCCGAACGCGTGCTCATTGCTCCGCCCGACCTGCGGCTCGCCGATCCCCAGATCGCGCTTGAAATCTACTATGGCCGCTTTCCGCTGTCCGGCCACCTGGTCGAGACCGGCGGCCAGTCACCCTTCACGGTCGAAGTGCCCAACAGGGGCTGGCAGCGCAGCCTGCACGGTTTCCGCTGGCTGCGCCACATGCGCGCCGCCGGCACCGAACTCGCCGCAGCGAATGCGCGGGCGCTGGTGTCCGACTGGATTGCCATGCACGGCAACCGCATCTCCGGCGTCGCCTGGGAGCCGGCCACCACTGCCAAGCGCATCATCGCCTGGCTCCAGCATTCCTCGGTCGTGTTGCAGGGCGCCGAATTCTCCTTCTACCGGTCGTTCCTGCGCTCGCTGGCGATGCAGATCCGCTACCTCCGCTCGATGGCGCGCGAAATGCCCGCCGGCAAGGACCGGCTCAGGGCGCGCATCGCGCTTGCCTTCGCCGCCCTGTCCCTGCCCGCGCCGGTCTCGGCCCTGCGCTCGGCGACGCGCAGCCTCGCCGAAGAGCTCGACCGCCAGATCCTGCCTGACGGCGGCCATGTCTCGCGCAACCCGATGGCGGTGCTGGAGATCCTCGCCGACCTCCTGCCGCTGCGCCACACCTATGCCAACCAGGCCGAGCAGCCGCCGTTGGCGCTGATCAATGCGGTCGAACGCATGCTGCCCGCCCTGCGCTTCTTCCGCCACCAGGACGGCAGCCTTGCCCGCTTCAACGGCATGGGCGCCACCATCCACGACCGCATAGCGGCGATCCTGCGCCATGACGACACCGCCGGCTCGCCGCCGCTGCATGCCACCCACTCCGGCTACGAGCGGCTGGCCATGGGCGGCACCACCGTCATTGCCGACACCGGCACCGCCCCGCCCATCGACGTGTCGAACCACGCCCATGCCGGCTGCCTGTCCTTCGAGATGTCGTCGGGCCGGCAGCACTACATCGTCAACGCCGGCGTCGACACCTATGGCATCGCCGAACTGCGGCCACTGGCCCGCGCCACCGCCGCGCATTCCACAGTCACGATCAACGACACCTCGTCGGCAAGTTTTGCCCATTCGCAGCGCGTCAGCGGCCTGCTCGGCAGCCCGCTTTTCGGCGGCCCCAAATCGGTGTCCACGCAGCGCCTCGACAAGCCCGGCATCCATGGCTTCATCGCCAGCCACGACGGCTACGCCCAGCGCTTCGGCCTCCATCACGAGCGCGAGCTCAGCCTGTCGGCCGGCGGCAGCATCCTGTCGGGCTGCGACCGCCTGCTGCGCACCGGCAAGACGCCGATCCGGAACGACGGCCGCGATCTCGTCAGCGTGCGCTTCCATGTCCATCCCGACATCCAGCTGTTCCGCGACCAGAAGGAGCGGCTGGTGCTGACCGGCCCCGACATCGACACCTGGGTCTTCATCTCGCCGGACATCCCCGCCGAGGTCGAGGAATCGATCTATTTTGCGGGGCTTGGCGGGCCACGCCGCTCGCACCAGATCGTGCTGTCGTTCAAGGCTTCGGAAGTGTCCGAGGTGCACTGGCAATTCTCCCGCACCCGCATCATCAGCCGCCTCGAAAACTGAGCGAAAGGCCCTGCGCGCCTTGATTTCCAAACGTCATATGGTACGCCGCCCGCACGCAGCTCCTCCCATCCAGCCGTGAAAGGCCCCCTCGCCATGGCCGTCGTTTCCAAGAAGATCCCCGCTCCCGATCTGGTGCCGATCCGTCGCGCCCTGCTGTCGGTTTCCGACAAGACAGGCCTGATCGAGTTCGCCAAGTGCCTCGCCAATATCGGCGTCGAGCTTGTGTCGACCGGCGGCACGGCCAAGAGCATCGCAGCCGAAGGGATCGCGGTCCGCGACGTCTCCGAACTGACCGGCTTCCCCGAGATCATGGACGGCCGCGTCAAGACGCTGCATCCGTCGGTGCACGGCGCGCTGTTAGGTGTCCGTGACGACCCCGAGCACGCTGCCGCCATGGCCGAGCACGGCATCGAGCCGATCGACCTCGTGGTGGTCAATCTCTATCCGTTCGAAGAGGTGCGCGATTCCGGCGCCCACTACGCCTCGATCGTCGAGAACATCGACATCGGCGGGCCGGCCATGGTCCGTGCCTCGGCCAAGAACCACGCCTATGTCGCCATCGTCACCGACCCCGCCGACTACAAGGACGTGCTCGACGCCATCGTCGCCAACAATGGCAGCCTGCCCTACGAGATGCGTAAGAAGCTCGCCGCCAAGGCGTTCGCCCGCACCGCGGCCTATGACGCCGCGATCTCCGGCTGGTTTGCCGAAGCGCTCGAAATCGAGACGCCCGACTGGCGCGCCTTCGGTGGCAGGCTCGAGAGCGTCATGCGCTATGGCGAGAACCCGCATCAGTCGGCCGGCTTCTACCTGACCGGCGACAAGCGCCCCGGCGTCGCCACCGCCACCCAGTTGCAGGGCAAGCAGCTCTCCTACAACAACATCAACGACACCGATGCCGCCTTCGAGCTCGCCGGCGAGTTCGATCCGGTCCGCACCGCCGCGGTCGCCATCATCAAGCACGCCAACCCATGCGGCGTCGCCGAAGGCGCCAGCCTCGCGGAAGCCTATGCCAAGGCGCTGGCCTGCGATCCGGTTTCGGCCTTTGGCGGCATCGTCGCGCTGAACCGCATCCTCGACGCCGAGGCGGCCGAGGAGATCGTCAAGATCTTCACCGAAGTCATCATCGCGCCAGCCGCCACGCCGGAGGCCCAGGCCATCGTCGCCGCCAAGAAGAACCTGCGCCTGCTGGTGACGGGTGGGCTGCCCGATCCGGACCGCGCCGGCCTGGCCGTCAAGTCGGTTGCCGGCGGCCTGCTCGTCCAGTCACGCGACAACGCCATCGTCGACGCGCTTGACCTCAACGTCGTCACCAGGCGCCAGCCGACCCAGCGCGAGATCGAGGATATGAAGTTCGCCTTCCGTGTCGCCAAGCACGTCAAGTCGAACGCCATCGTCTATGCCCGCGACCTGGCCACCGTCGGCATCGGCGCCGGCCAGATGAGCCGGGTTGACTCCTCCCGCATCGCCGCACGCAAGGCGCTCGACGCGGCCGAGGCCGCCGGCCTCACCGAACCGCTGACCAAGGGTTCGGTCGTCGCCTCCGACGCCTTCTTCCCCTTCGCCGACGGCCTGCTGTCGGCCGTCGAGGCCGGCGCCACCGCCGTCATCCAGCCGGGCGGCTCGATGCGCGACGACGACGTCATCGCCGCCGCCGACGAGCATGGCATCGCCATGATCTTCACCGGTGTCAGGCATTTCAGGCATTGAGGCCCTTACCCTCCCCCTTGTAGGAAGGGTCGATCCGCGCAGCGGGGTGGGAGTCGCCAAGACTGTACCCAGCCACGTCTCGATCGTTTTACCCGGCAAAGCTTTCCCGCCGGCCCTTCCCGCTAGGGAAGGGTAACGCGCTACTTCACTTCATCAGCCGGATAGGGCGTCCGCAGCAGCACCGCCAGCCCGACGGCGAAGAAGATGATGATCATCGCCATGCCGAGGCGTGGCGAACCGCTCAATGCGGTCACCGTCGCGACCGCGAAAGGCGCGACGAAGCTGGTCGCCCGGCCCGACAGCGCATAGAGCCCGAAATAACGCCCCGCCTCGTCGGCCGAGACGCTGCGCGCCATGTAGGATCGCGACGAGGCCTGCACCGGACCGAAGGCGATGCCGACCAGCAGGCCGAAGGCGATGTAGGCCTTTTCCGCCGGCGTGCCGAACAGCCCGCCGGTGTCGGCGCCCGGCATCTGCCAGATGCCGAACAGCGTGTAACCCGGCCCGGTCGAGACGATGCCGATGGTGGCGATCGTCAGCAGGATGAGTGAGACCACGACCACCACCTTCGAGCCGAACCCTGTGTCGAGACGGCTGGCGACGAGACAGCCGAAGATGGCGACGACGTTGAGGATGATGCCGTAGATGCCGATCTCGGTGATGGTCCAGCCGAACATCGCCGCGGCGAACGCGCCGCCGAGCCCGAGCAATGCGTTGACGCCGTCCTGGTAGATCATGCGGGCGACCAGGAAGCGGAAGATGCCGGTGCGCTGGCGCACCTCGCCCAATGTCGATCTGAGCTCGCTCAGGCCCAGGCGCACGGCCGGGCGGATGGCGATGCCCTTGCCGCTGTCGGGCGTGAGCAGGAACATGGGCAGGATGAAGATCAGGTACCACAACGCCGAGATCGGGCCGGTGGCGCGTGCATCCTCTCCGAGTTTCGGATCGATGCCGAACAGCGGCTCGGCGCCGATGATGGTCTTGCCGGTTTCGAGCGATGCCGCCAGGAAGCCGACGACGAAGACCAGAACGATCATGCCGCCGAGATAACCGAGACCCCAGGCGATGTTCGAAATCTTGCCGATCTCGTCCTTCGCCACCAGGCGCGGCATCATCGAATCGTTGAACACGATCGAAAACTCCGCCGCTACCGAGGCGAGCGAAAAAAGCAAGACGATCGGCACCAGTGGCGAGCCGGGTTCGGCGTACCAGAGCAGACACAGGCTGATGATCTTGATCGCGGCGAAGAAGGCGATCCATGGCTTGCGCGGCCCTGTCTGGTCGGCGATCGAGCCGAGCACCGGCGACAGGATGGCGATGACGAAGCCGGCAGCGGCGATGCCGTAGCCCCAGGCCGCCTGGCCCATGGCCGGATCGGTCGCCATGCGCGAGACGAAATAGGGGCCGAAGATGAAAGTGGTGACCACGGTGAAGAAAGGTTGCGCCGCCCAGTCGAACAGCATCCAGCCCCAGACGCCACGCCGCGGCGTACGTTGAACCACCATCGTCTCAGCCATCATCCCTCCACGCGCGCCGCATCTGCGCGTCGTTGCGAGCTATAACGCAGTTCGCTTGCGTGGTCCTTGAGGAAATGCCCGCCGCGATTTTCCGCGGCAGGCCGGTTTGATAGGCCACTACCGGCCCGACAGGTCGCTCATCAGGCCGGCGGCAACCGTCAGCTTCGACACACTGATGTCGCCGCCCTCGGTCAGCGCCTGCAGCCTTTCGCGGGTACGGTTGATGCGCTCGCCACCGGCGTCGAGCCAGGCAGCGACAGGATCGGCAGCCGAGCCGAAGCCGGTAAGGGCTGCAACCGCGATGCCGCGCCGTGCCGCGCCGATCGTGTCCGACGCCCGGGAAAGAGCCAGCCCCTCATAATAGTCGGAGCTCGATATCGCATTGGCGGCGTCTTCGATGCGCGGAATGCGGAACGCCTCGCTGACGGCGAAGAACGACTTGGCTGCCGCGACGATGTCGGCCTTGGCCGTCTTGGCCACCAGAGCGATGTCAGGCACCAGTTCGCCGACTTCGAGCAGCGACAGCCGCTCGGCCAGTTTCTCGGGCGCACCGGCAGCCGCAAAGCCCGCCTTCCGCTTCTGGATGCGGTCCTGGGTGAAGGCAGGCAGCATGCCGGCAAACTTGTGCTCGAGCGCCGCCCGAGCCTGGTGCAGCTCGGCGATGCGACTTGCCAGCGGCGCGTCGCCGTGGTCGTTCCTGAGGTACCAGCCGCATGTCGCAAACAGCAGCCGGCTCACAGCCTGGTAGAGGTCGAGCTGCGTCGTGCCATCGACGACATTGTCCAGCGCGTCGATCTCGGCATAGAGCCCGGGCAGCGCAAAGCCGTCGCGCACGACCGCAAAGACCCGCGCCACGTCCGCCGCCGACCGGCCGCTCGCTTCCTGCAGGCGGTTGACGAAGGACGGCCCGCCGCGATTGACGAGATCGTTCACCAGCACGCGCGTGATGATCTCGCGGCGCAGCCGGTGGCCGCCGATCTCCGCCTCGTATTTCCTGGCCATGCGACCGGGGAAATAGCCCATCAGGTCGCGTGCGAACTGGGCATCGTCGGGCAGGTCGCTGGCGACGATGTCGGAGAACAGCACGATCTTGGCATAGGCGAGCAGCACGCCGAGCTCGGGTCGGGTCAGCGCCTCGCCGCGCGTCTGGCGCTCGGCCAGCGCAGCCTGGCTCGGCAGGTTCTCTACCGCGCGGTCGAGCAGGCCGCGCGCTTCGAGCGCGCTCATGAAGCGCCCCTGATGCGCGATGTCCTGGATGCCGCGCCGGGCGGCGAGAGACAACGCCAGCGTCTGCTCGTAGTTGTTGGCCAGCACCAGCCCCGCCACCTCCTCGGTCATCTCGGCGAGCAGCTTGTTGCGCGCCAGGCGCTGGAGCGAACCGGAGCGCATCGCCGAAGCCAGGGCAATCTTGATGTTGACCTCGACGTCGGACGAATTCACGCCGCCCGAATTGTCGATGGCGTCCGAATTGCAGCGCCCTCCCTTGAGCCCGAATTCGATGCGCGCCCGTTGCGTCGTGCCGAGATTGGCGCCTTCGCCGATGACCTTGGCGCGAACCTCGCTGGCCGTCGCGCGGATCGCGTCGTTGGCCCGGTCGCCGGCCTCCTGGTTCGTTTCGCCGGTTGCCCGGACATAGGTGCCGATGCCGCCGAACCACAACAGGTCCACCGGCGCCCGCAGGATGGCACTCATGATCTCGGTCGGCGAAGCGGTGGTCTTCTCCAGTCCGATCGCAGCAGCAGCAGCCGCGGGCAGCGTCACCGATTTCTGCGTCCGTGGGACGATCACCCCGCCGACCGACAGCTTCGACTTGTCATAGTCCTGCCAGCTCGAACGCGGCAGGGCGAACATGCGCTTGCGCTCGGCAAACGACGCCGCCATGTCGGGATCGGGATCGATGAAGATGTCGCGATGGTCGAAGGCCGCGATCAGCCTGGTCTGCTCGGACAACAGCATGCCATTGCCGAACACGTCGCCCGACATGTCGCCGACACCGACGGTGGTGAACGGCGACGTCTGGATGTCGCGGTTCATCTCGCGGAAATGCCGCTTCACCGCCTCCCAGGCGCCGCGCGCGGTGATGCCCATCTTCTTGTGGTCGTAGCCGGCCGAGCCGCCCGACGCGAACGCGTCGTCGAGCCAGAAGCCATGCTTCTCGCTGATGCCGTTGGCAGTGTCCGAGAAGGTTGCGGTGCCCTTGTCGGCGGCGACGACGAAATAGGAATCGTCGACGTCGCGCCGCACCACGTCCTTTGGCGGCACGACCTTGTCGCCGTCGATATTGTCGGTGATCGACAGCATCGACGAGACGAAGTTGATGTAGGCCGCCCGGCCCGCCTCGAAGGTGGCATCGCGGCTGCCGCCGACCGGCAACCGCTTCGGGAAGAAGCCGCCCTTGGCGCCGACCGGCACGATGACGGCGTTCTTGACCTGCTGTGCCTTCACCAGGCCCAGCACTTCGGTGCGGTAGTCCTGTGCCCGGTCCGACCAGCGCAGGCCGCCGCGCGCCACCGGGCCAAAGCGCAGGTGCACGCCCTCGACCTCGGAACCGTAGACGAAGATCTCGCGCCACGGCCGCGGCTCGGGCAGGCCGTCAACGCTGCGCGAATCGAGCTTGATCGCCAGCGACTGGCCCCGTTCCTTCTTGCCGGCGACGAAGTGGTTGGTCCTGAGCGACGCCTCGATCAGGTTGACGTAGCGACGGATGATGGTGTCGTCGTCGATGTTAGGGACCGCTTCCAGCGCATCCTTGATCTTGGCCTTGAGATGCTTGGCCGTGACCAGCCCGTCTTTTTCCTGCGCCGGGTCGAGCCTGGCGAGGAACAGCTGGTGCAGGCCGCGCGCGATATCGGGATAGCGGTTGAGCGCCGCGGCGATGAAATCCTGGCTCTGCGGAATGCCGGCCTGCTGCAGATAGCGGCCATAGGCGCGCAGGATGACGATCTCGTTGGCGCCGAGCCCCGCCGTCTGCGCCAGCGCGTTGTAGCCGTCATTGTCGGCATCGCCGGTCCACACCGACAGGAATACCTCCTCGAACAGCAGTCCGCCGTCGGCGAGGTCGATCGGCTGGCCGTAGGCGTTCTCCAGCTCCATGTCGTGAATGAAGATCTGGTCTTCGCCCTTTTCGCCGAGCTCGAAGGTACGCTCGCTGATCACCCGGAAGCCCATGTTCTCGAGCAGGGGCACGCGCCGCGACAGCGCCACCGGCGCGCCGTGGTGGTAGATCTTCAGCGAAGCCTGTTCCGGGGCCTGGCCGGCGTCGCGGTAGCAATCGATGACGATCGGGTTGGCGGCGCTGACGGTGGTGATCCGCTCGGCGTCGAGCAGGGCGGCCGTCGGCGAGAAACTGTTCTGGTAGTCCTGCGGAAAATGGCTGGCGACACTGACCAGCGACGCGGGCGAACCCGCCTCCGCCGACGCTTCGCGCAGCCCGTCTTCCCAGGTCGTGACGATGTCGCGGATCGCCGCTTCGATTGCCGATTGCTCGACCTTGGGCGTCTTGCCGCCGGAGCGGCCGATGATGAAGTGCACACGCGCCAGCCCGCCTTCGGGGAAGGCCGGGTAATAGGCAGACAGGCGGCCTTCGAACACCTTCTTGAGATAGGCGCCGATCCGCTCGCGCGCGACCGAATCGTAGCGGTCGCGCGGCACGAAGACGAGAACCGAGACGAAGCGGTCGAACTGGTCGACGCGAACCAGCGCGCGAACGCGTGGCCGCTCGACCAGGCCGAGGATTGCCTCGGCATGCTTGCGCAACGTCGGCACCGCGATTTGGAAAAGCTCGTCGCGCGGATAGGATTCAAGCACGTTGATCAGTGCCTTGCCGGAATGATCGGCGGGATCGAAACCCGATTTATGTATCACCGTCTCGGCCTTGGACCGCAGATAGGGGATCTTCATCACCGACCGTGTGTAGGCCGTCGAGGTGAACAGGCCGACGATGCGCAACTCGCCCGAAAGCTGGCCCTTGGCGTCGTACGTCTTGACGCCGATGTAGTCGAGATAGGCACGGCGGTGCACGGCCGACTTGGCATTGGCCTTGGTGACGATCAGCGGATCGGGGCCATGCAGGAAGACACGGATTTCCGGCGTCGTCGACATCGCAGCGACGGTGTCGCGGCGCAGAACCAGCACGTCGGGGTCGGCGAGGATACCCAGGCCCGGCTTGTCGGCGCGCTCCAGCGTTCCGCTCTTCTCGCCGCCCGAATATTTGAACTCGCGCATGCCGAGGAAGGTGAAATTGTCATCGCGCAGCCATTCGAGGAAGGCGATCGCCTCGAGCACCGCGTTCTTGTCGAGCGGGATCGGCGCATAGCGGAATTCCGAGATCGCCTGGTCGAGCCGAGCCAGCATCCGCTTCCAATCGGTCACGGCGGCGCGGACCTGGCCGAGCAGCTTCTTCAGCCGCTCGCGCAGCGCTTCCGCGGCGTCCTTGCCGAGCAGCGGGATGTGGACATGGATGACGCTCAGCTTGTCGGCACCCTGGTCGCCCTTGCCGTCGCTCAGGATCTCGTCGACGCCGGTACGGCCGTGGCGCACGCGCAGCACGGGATGGGTGACGAGTACCGGCTCGCCGGCTGCCTCGGTGATCTCGCCGAGGACCGAATCGAACAGGAACGGCATGTTGTCGTTGACGACGGTGACGACAGTCACCGGCCGGCCGTGCCGGATCACGCCCCCGCCGGTCTCGATGTCGATCACCGACGACCCCTTGCGGTGCTTGAGAACCGCCTGCTCGGCCAGGTGAGCCGCGCGCTCCAGCATGCCGGGTTCGTAGTCGGCCACATCCTCGGCAGGAGCGCGGCCAAGCAGGAGTTCAAGAATTTGTGGGGGTTTGGCGGAGGATTTGGAGGACGATGCAGTCTTGGCAGGTTTCGCCTTCGACTTCACTGATGCGGCCATGACGTTAGTTTCTCCCGTCCCGTCATATGCTTTTGCGACTATCGTAGCAGATGGCCCGCGTTTAGCGACAAAGGTTTGACGGAACGTTTGCAAAAATGCCTGCGCAGCGGGCACGCCGTGCCTGCTTTTGAGGCTGACGCAACGTCCTCAGGGCCTCCCGCTGCCAATCCCTGCCGAGAAAACCGGCACTATCTGGCGGCAATCGCCGCAGCCGCTCCAGCCATCGTCGTCGCGCTGACGCGATTGGCGATTCGCATTGCCCGATTGCTCCTCAGCAGCTTGCGCGCCTGCGCAGCCGCAAGCACCCAGCACAGGTCGATGGCGATCAGCACCGCAGCCATCGTCAGCGTCAGTTCCAGCCAGCCGACAACTGTGACGGAAGCGAGATCGATGATGGTCGGCAGCAGCGCGAGGTAGAACATCATGATCTTGGGATTACCCAAGGTCACGGCCATGCCGGCAGCGAACAGCCGGACTGCCGAATCCTGGCGCGGCATCTCGCCTTCACGCGCCTCGACCGGTGCGGTCCACATCTTCCAGGCGAGGTAGACGAGATAGGCGACGCCAAGCCATTTCACGATCACGAACGCCAGGTGGAAAGATTGCGCCACGAATGCGAGCCCGAACACCGCCAGCGACAGCCAGATCGCCTCCCCCATCCACATCGCCGCCAGGAACGGCAGCACGTCGCGAAAACCCTTCGAGATCACCCGTGCAACCAGGGCGGCGATCGACGGGCCGGGCGAACCCGCCGCCACCAGCAATGCGCCGGCAAAGATCAGAAGCGAAGTCGTTTCCATCGTCTTTTCCCCTTGAACTGGCAGCCAGAACTTATGCCAACGGCAAGATCTTGCAACCGGCGGACGATGCCGGCCGCAATGGCGAGATTTTGACGGAACCGGGCACCGGACGGCGCTTGCCCGCGACAGGCTTCGGGCGGATGGTGCGTCCTGCGCTGGCAAGATGCCGGGTGGCCGGCCTGTCGGCACGCCACGGGAGGTATGTCATGGCCAAGTTTCTCTTCGTCTATCACGGCGGTGCGATACCGCAGTCGCAGGAAGAAGGCGCAACGGTGATGAAGGCCTGGATGGACTGGTTTGCCGCCCTGGGAGCGGCCGTCGTCGATGGCGGTGCACCGGTCGGCACGTCCCAGACGGTCGCCGCCAATCCGGTGAGCGGCTACTCGGTCTTCGATGCGAAAGATGCCGCCGACGCTGCGCGCATCACCAAGGGTTGCCCGATCCTTGCCGCCGGCGGTTCGGTCGAGGTGGCGCCGATCATCGAGATGTGACAATCGACGCGATCCTGTCTTGCAAACAAAAAAGGGCGCCTCCAGTGGAGACGCCCTTTTTTGGTTCATGTCGGGTTGGCTTATGCCGCGCCCTTCGACTTTTCGAAGCGCTTGCGCTCGTTCGGGTCGAGATAGAGCTTGCGCAGGCGGATGGTCTTCGGCGTCACCTCGACCAGCTCGTCGTCCTGGATCCAGGCCAGGGCGCGCTCGAGCGTCATGCGGATCGGCGGCGTCAGGCGAACGGCTTCATCCTTGCCGGCGGCGCGGATGTTGGTCAGCTTCTTGCCCTTCAGCACGTTGACTTCGAGGTCATTGTCGCGGCTGTGGATGCCGATGATCATGCCCTGATAGACCTTGACGCCGGCGTCGATGACCATCGGGCCGCGATCTTCGAGGTTCCACATGGCGAACGCCACCGACTCGCCCTGGTCGTTGGAGATCAGCACGCCATTGGTACGGCCGGGCAGCTCGCCCTTGTAGGGCTGGTAAGAGTGGAACAGGCGGTTCATGACGGCCGTGCCGCGCGTATCGGTGAGCAGCTCCGACTGATAGCCGATCAGGCCGCGCGTCGGCGCGTGGAACACCAGGCGCTGGCGGTTGCCGCCCGAAGGACGCAGCTCGACCATCTCGGCCTTGCGCTCCGACATCTTCTGCACGACGACGCCGGCATGCTCCTCGTCGACGTCGATGACGACTTCTTCGACGGGCTCGAGCAGTTCGCCGTTCTCATCCTTCTGCATGACCACGCGCGGACGCGACACGGCCAGCTCGAAGCCTTCGCGGCGCATCGTTTCGATCAGCACCGCAAGCTGCAATTCGCCACGACCGGACACGAAGAACGAGTCCTTGTCCGGCGACTCTTCGATCCTGAGCGCGACGTTGCCTTCTGCTTCCTTCATCAGGCGGTCGCGAATGACGCGGCTGGTCACCTTGTCGCCCTCGGTGCCGGCCAGCGGCGAATCGTTGACGATGAAGGACATGGTGACGGTTGGCGGATCGATCGGCTGCGCGGCCATCGGCGCGTTCACCGACGGATCGCAGAAGGTGTCGGCGACGGTGCCCTTCGAAAGACCGGCAATGGCGACGATGTCGCCTGCGTGGGCCTCTTCGATCGGCTGGCGTTCGATGCCGCGGAAGGCGAGGATCTTGGTAACGCGGCCGTTTTCCAGCAGCGTGCCGTCATGGTGCAGCACCTTGACAGCCTGGTTCGGCTTCAGCGTGCCGGCCTCGATGCGGCCGGTGATGATGCGGCCGAGGAACGGGTTGGCCTCGAGGATGGTGCCGATCATGCGGAACGGGCCGGGATTAACCGTCGGCGCCGGAACATGCTTGAGCACGAGGTCGAACAGCGGTGCCAGGCCCTGGTCCTTCGGGCCTTCCGGATTCTCGGAAACCCAGCCATCGCGGCCCGAACCGTAGAGGATCGGGAAGTCGAGCTGCTCGTCGGTGGCGTCGAGCGCCGCGAACAGGTCGAACACCTCGTTGATGACTTCCTGGTGGCGGGCGTCGGGACGGTCGATCTTGTTGATGACGACGATCGGGCGGAGGCCGACCTTGAGCGCCTTGCCGACCACGAACTTGGTCTGCGGCATCGGGCCTTCTGCAGCGTCGACAAGCACGATGGCGCTGTCGACCATCGACAGGATGCGCTCGACTTCACCGCCGAAATCGGCGTGGCCCGGCGTGTCAACGATGTTGATGCGGGTCTCTTTCCAATCGACCGAGGTCGCCTTGGCCAGGATGGTGATGCCGCGTTCTTTTTCGATATCGCCCGAGTCCATCGCGCGCTCGGCGACGCGCTGATTTTCACGGAAAGAACCGGATTGCTTGAGGAGCGCATCGACGAGCGTGGTCTTGCCATGGTCGACGTGCGCGATGATCGCGATATTGCGGAGGTTCATATGTCTACTCGGGAGCGTTGCGGGCACTGCCTGTCGACGCGCCGCGTTTCGTGTGGGCGGGCTCATACAGCTTTTTTCGCAAATGCGAAAGGGGGGCGGGCAAATCGACTGATTTTCCTTCGCCCCGCAAGGCTACAAAATGTCGCCCCAGTCGACCCGGCGCGCCGTCCTGAACTGGTCGCCGTCGCGCTTGGTCAGGAGTTTTTCGACGAGGGAGCCATCGCTCTGGCAAAGCTTCAGCTGGATCTTTCCCGAGCCGCCGCGCGCTGGCGCCAGCACCCGGGCGGCATGCGTGTCGGCGGGCAGGCGCGATGCCGCAAGGAAGATGTACTTCTCGTCTTCCCAGGGCACGTCGCCGCGCTTGGTCAGGCGATGAACGCGCGAGCGCGCCACGCGCCGCGAAAAATGGCACCAGTCGGGTTCGACGATCGGGCAGGCCTGGCTGTGCGGACAAGGTGCCGCCAGATGCCCACCCAGCTCGACGAGCCGCGACCGCACCCCGACGATCCGTCGCCAGCCGGCCGGCGTGCCCGGCTCGACGATGACCAAGAGCCCCGAGGTCGCAGCCCACAGCCGCTCGATCAGGGTCAGCCCTTCGGCCGGCGAAAGCTCGTCCAGCACATAGGCCAGCGTCACCAGTTCGGCTTTTTCGGCGTCGAAGCTCTTGGAGGCATCCGCTGCTCGCCACTCGACATCGACACCCGCATGCGCCGAAAGCTCCTCTCCGACCTTCCGGATCGGCTGGCTGGCTTCGAGCATCGTCGCCGAGGCAAGCGTCGGCCAGCAGTCGGCGGCGGCCCAAAGTGCCGTGCCGGGCCCGGCGCCGACGTCGAGCAGGCTCTTCGGCTCGAAATCCGGCATAAGCTCGGCCGCGCTCTCGAGGCTCGCCCTGACCGCGGCAAATGTCGCCGGCAGCCGTGTCGCCAGATAGGCACGGGCAAACATCTCGTCGGACAGGTGCAGGCGGCCATCGCGCGTCTCGGCGCGATAGCGGCTCGACAGCGTGTCGGCGGCGCACTGCAACTCGGCCAGCGGCACGCCTTCCAGCGCCCGGTCGACCGCCGCCCGCAATGCTGCCGGTAGTTCCATCTTTGTCCTATTCCTAATGCTCTTGGTGGTGTTGATACACCCACCCGTCCCCCACCCCACAAGGGGGACGCCCTCTCGCCACCTCCGATGAAACGTCAAGGCAGTGCAAAGACATCAACGAAAGAGCTCGGCATGCGAAGCCCTCAAGTTCCGCTCCCCTTTGTGGGGAGGGGTTAGAGGTGGGGGCAGCCCGCAGTGCCTACCAAACTAAAAGTCAGTTCAGCCCGCGCTTTTCCATCATCGCCTCGGGCGACGGCATCTTGCCGCGGAAGGCCTTGTAGAGCTCCTCCGGATCGGCTGAACCGCCGGCCGAGTAGATGTGCTTGCGCAGCTTCTCCGCCATTGCCGGATTGAACGCATCGCCCGTTTCCTCGAAGGCGGCGAAAGCGTCGGCATCAAGCACTTCCGACCACATGTAGGAGTAGTAGCCGGCCGAATAGCCTTCGCCTGAGAACACATGCAGGAAATGCGGGGTGCGGTGGCGCATGACGATCGCCTCTGGCATGCCGAGCTTTTCCAGCGTCTCGGCCTCGAAGGCCGCCGGTTCCGCCGGCGCATCGGGACGGGCGTGGTAGGCCATGTCGACGAGCGCCGACGAGGTGAACTCGACGGTGGCGAATCCGGCGCCGAAGGTCTTGGCCGCCAGCATCTTGTCGAGCAGTTCCTTCGGCATCGGCCTGCCTGTCTTGTAGTGCAGCGCGTGCTTCTCCAGCACCGCCGGCACCGTCAGCCAGTGCTCGTAGAGCTGCGACGGCAGCTCCACGAAGTCGCGGCTGACCGAGGTGCCCGAGACCGACGGCCAGGTGACGTCGGTCAACATGCCATGCAGCGCGTGGCCGAACTCGTGGAACAGGGTCTTGGCCTCGTCGAGCGACAGCAACGCCGGCTCGCCCGCCGCCGGCTTGGCGAAGTTCATGATGTTGTAGATGAAGGGCGTTGCCCCCTTGCCCAGCCTGTGCCCCGACTGCAGCGAACTCATCCAGGCGCCGGAACGCTTCGACTGCCGCGCGAAATAGTCGGCCAGGAACAGGCCACGCTTGCTGCCGTCGGCGTTGAACACCTCGAAAACCCTGGCATCCGGATGCCAGGCGGCAATGCCCGGCTTTTCCTTGAAAGTGACGCCGAACAGCCTGGTCGCCACGTCGAAGCAGGCGTCGATGATCTTTTCGAGCTGGAGATAGGGCTTCAGCTCGGCCTCGTCGAAAGCATACTTCTCGGCCCGCAGCTTCTCCTGGTAAAAGCGCCAGTCCCAGGCGGCTAGCTTGTCATTGCTGCCCGCCGCTGCAGCCAGCCTCTGCAATTCCGCCTCGTCGGCGGCCGCCTTCTCGCGCGCCTTGTTCCACACCGGCTCGAGCAGTTCCATCACCGCCTTCGGCGTCTTGGCCATGGTGTCGTCGAGTTTCAGCGACGCATAGCTGTCGTAGCCGAGCAGCTTCGCCTTTTCGGCGCGCAGCCGCAGTGTATCGCGCACGACGCCGGCATTGTCGGTCGCGCCACCCGTTTCGCCACGCCCGGAAAATGCCTTGAAGGCCTTTTCGCGCAGGTCACGCCGCTCGGAGAAGGTGGTAAAAGGCTCATAGATCGAGCGTGACAGGGTGACGGCATACTTGCCCTTCTGGCCGCGCGTCTCCGCCGCCTGGGCCATTGCGCCGCGCACGAACTCGGGCAGCCCGGCGAGATCGGCCTCGTCGAGGAACAGCACCCATTCCTTCTCGTCGGCGAGCACGTTCTGGCCGAACCTGGCGCCCAGCGAAGCCAGTTCCTCCTGGATCGCGGCAAGCCGCTGCTTGCCCTCGGGATCGAGCTTGGCGCCGGAGCGGACAAAGCCCTTCCAGGTCTTTTCCAGTACCCGCAGCGTCTCGGCATCAAGGCCAAGCGCGGCACGGCGCCCATAAAGATCATCAATGCGGGCGAACAGCTTCTCGTTCATCGAAATGGCCGAGAAGTGCCGGGCCATCTTCGGCGAAATCTCGCGCTCCATGGCCTGGATCGCGTCATTGGTGTGGGCGCCGGCCCGGCACCAGAAGATCGACGACACACGATCGAGCGCGTCGCCAGCGAGCTCCAGCGCTTCCAGCGTATTGGCAATCGTCGCCGGTTCGGCATTGGCCGCGATCGCATCGACTTCGGCGGCATGCGCAGCAAGTGCCGCGTCGAACACCGGTCCGAAATCGCCGTCCGCGATCCTGGTGAAATCCGGCAGGCCCAGCGGCCCGGCCCAATGGGTCAACGGATGGCGCGCGAGATCGATCGTGACGGACATGGAAAGCTTCCTTGATTGGCGTTCGGTGCGGACAGCTTCGATGTAGGGCCGGACCGGAAGCTGCGCAACCGCATTGACTCGTCGCCTACGGTAAACTAAGTATTCCATATAATAAGGATTACTTAGCAAATGCCGAACAGCAGCGAAACCGACACGTTCGGCTTCATCGTCAACGACCTGTCGCGCATCATCCGCGCCGAGATGGACCGCCGCACTGGCGAGGCCGGCCTCGGCCTGACCACTGGCGAAGGCCGCGTGCTGTTCAATGTCCGCCGCGCCGGCCCGCTCCGCCAGACCGCGCTTGCCGAGCGCCTCGGCATCGAGGCGATGACGCTGAGCGGACTACTCGACCGGCTCGAAGGCAAGGGATATGTCGAGCGCCAGCCAGACCCGGCCGACCGGCGGGCCAAGCTCGTCAAGCTCACCGACGCGGGTTCGGCGGTGGTCGCGCAGATCGAACCCATCGCCGCCGGCATCCGCAGCGATGCCGCGCAAGGGATCGATCCCGACGACTGGCAGCGCCTTCTCGCCGCCCTCAGGTCCGCCCGCGCCAACCTGCTCGCCTCCCGGACCGAAGCCCAGTCGACCGAAAGCACGGCGGCATGAACATGCGTCCTGACATTTCAGCCGCCGAACCGCTGGCAACCGTCTCCGCGCCGATCATGAGCGAACGCCGGGTGTCCCTGATCGGCGGCCTGATGGTTGCCATCGGCCCGATCTCGCTCGCGCTCTTCACCCCGGCCATGCCCGAGATCGTCCAGGCCTTCGGCACCACCGAGGCGGCCGTCAAGATGACGCTGTCGCTCTATTTCGGCGGCTTCGCCTTCGCCCAGCTCGTCTGCGGCCCGCTTTCCGACGGCTTCGGCCGCCGTCCCATCACCCTTGTCTTCATGGCAATCTATCTCGCCGCATCGGTGCTGGCGCTGGTCGCGCCCAACATCGAAACCCTGATCGCCGCCCGTTTTCTCCAAGGGGTCGGCTCCGCTGTCGGCGTGTCGGTGTCGCGCGCGGTCGTCCGCGACGTCTTCACCAGCGAGCGCTCGGCCCGCATCATGAACATGATCGGCATCCTGTTGGCGCTCGGCCCGGCCATCGCCCCGACGCTCGGCGGCCTGACCATGGAGTTCTTCGGCTGGCACGCCATTTTCGTCGTCATGGTGTTGCTCGGCATCGTCGTCATGCTGGTCACCATCTTCGCCCTGCGCGAAACGGTGACCCGCGATCTCAGCCGCATCCGCCCGGCCGCGCTTGCCAGGTCCTATGGCTCGGTGCTGCGCAGCCCGTATTTCGTCCTGTGCAGCCTTGTCATCGCCGGAACCTCGGGCGCCATCTACACCCAGGCGACGGTGCTTGCCTTCATCCTGATGGACCGCGTCGGCCTGACCGCCACCCAGTTCGGCGTCGGAATGCTGATGCAGACCGCTAACTTCATGGCCGGCGCGCTGATCATGCGCAAGCTGATGCCGCGCTACGGCGCGGCGCGCATGGTGCCGGTCGGCCTGTTCTTCGTCGCCGTCGGCTCGATCGCCATGGCCATCGTGCTCAGGGCCTACGAGCCCACCTTCCTGCGCGTCATGGTCCCGGTCGGCATCTACGCCTTCGGCATCGCCATGGTCATGCCGGCCATGATGACGGCCGCCCTTGCTCCATTCCCCGGCAATGCTGGCGCCGCCTCGGCGATGATGGGCTTCTTCCAGATGGGTGCCGGCATGGTCGGCGGCGCGGCGTCCGCCTGGATGGGCGACCCCATCAACGCGCTGGCCACGGTCATTCCGCTGATGGGCCTCACTGCCATCTTGTCATGGCTGACCTGGCGCCGGCTGCCCCAGCCGACGCTGATGACGCGCCTGAAATAGGCTCAGAAGCCGTCGCAGTTCTCGCCGATGGTCATCTGCGTGTTGGCGACGATGACGCCGTCCTTGGTGGTGAAGGTCTCACGCATGGTCATGTCGTTGTTGAGGAAGTCGTAGCAGGTCCGCACGGCAACCGTGTCGCCCATTTCGGCCTCGATCTTGTGTCGGATGGTGGCGCCCTTCACGGCCACCTGCCACTCGCCCATCGAGGCGAGAAACTCCTGCTTCGTCTGGGTCACGCCGATGTCGTCGAGCCGGATCGTGGCATTGTCGGCCAGCATTGCTGAAAGCGCCACTCCGTCGGCCTTGAGCAGCGCCGCGTACCAGCGGTCGACGATGCTCTCCTGCGCCACCGCACTGACGGTCGCCAGCAAGGCCAGGGCCGCCGCCATCGCACGAATGGGTCTCATCGCACGTCTCCGTGTCGGATGACGGCATTAAACCCAGATCGCGACCGGAATGCCATGGCTATCCCGCCCGGGCGGCGACGGAAAGCTCATCGTTTCTCCGTGCCCGTGGCGCTGCGCAACCAGCATCATCGCGCAGGCATCGAGGAAATCGTCCGATGCAGCCCCGCGCGGCGGCGCTTGATCGAGGAAGCCGCGGTCATGACCGCAGCGTGCCAGCAGCGCCTTGCGCTCTTCCATGCCGGCGGCATTCACGCTGCCCTTGATCTTCTTCGGCAGGCTCATCGCCTGCCCGCCGTTCAGCCGCCAGAACGCCACCTCGGGATGCGATTCGATCACCCGCCCGCGCAGTTCCGGCCGGGCCAGCATCAGCGCATCGATCTCGCGGATCTTGGAAAAAATGCCGAACGCCTGGATCGACACGCCGCGCGGCGGTTCCGACGTTTGCATCGCCACCTCGCTCGACTTGCGATGGGCCGCATACCAGCTCTCAAGGTCGGTGAAGGCTGCCGGCTCGGCATGGACAGCCGCCCGTGACGGGATCGAAAACACGCTCGACTGCCTTTGGCCGAGCAATGGCCGCACCAGCGCCTCAGGCCCGCGTCCGCCCCTGGTCGTGAAATCGGGAAGCCCGATCGGCATGTCGACGGCAACGACCGCGTCATCGGGCAATGCCGCCAGCAGTCCCGTGAAGCTGCCAAAAACCTCGGCCTTCGTCGCAGCGTCGTTGCGGATCACCGCGATCCAGCCGGCCTTGCAGCCGTCGACGCCGACAATTGTCACGCCCCAGAATCCTGATCGGGTTTTCGGCGCCTGGAGGGATGGATCAGCGTGCGCAGTTCGACCTGTGCCATCGGATGCGACAGGCTCTGCGCATCGGTTTCGAGCTGCAACTCGTCGCCGCCACGTTTCGACGTGCGCGCCAGGATCTCGTAGACCGACGCCGTGGTCGACTGCAGCGCCTTGGCTGCCGGCTGTCCGGCCAGGAGCCGCGCCAGGAACACCGCGGCACTCAGGTCGCCAAGCCCGTTGGGCGGGCGCTCGACGGTCCGGTGTTCGGCCAGCAGTGCCTGTGTTTCGGTGACCAGCAGGTTGCCGGTGCCGCCGGCCATCATTGCCGGGGCCGATGTCACCAGCATCGTCGGCGGCGGTGCTGCGAGCGCTGCCGCCATGGTCGTGCGCATGTCGTCGAGCGTGGTGCCGGTCAGCCATTCCAGTTCGTAGCGGTTGGGCGTGGCGATGTCCGCCAGCGGCAGCAGCCGGTCTCGAATGCCCGACGCCAGCGCTTCCGCAACATAGAGCCCGCCCTTGTCGCCAATGACCGGATCGCAGATGTAGAGCGCCTGCGGGTTCCTCGCCTTCACCGTCTCGACCAGAGACGCGACCGCCTCCACCTGGCCGGCTTCGCCGAGATAGCCGGACAGAACGGCGGTTACCTCGCCCAGCCACGGCGCCCTTTCGAGATCGGCCATGAAGGCGGCAAACTGGTCGGTCGGCGGCACGATGCGCGTCGCCCGGCCATGCCCCGGATGCCAGGGCAACATGACGGTCGGCACCGCCCAGACCGGGTGCCCAAGCGTTTCCAGCGCGAAGACCGCCGCACGGTTGCCCACCGAGCCCCGCGCGACATGGCTCGACACCACGATCACCGCGCGTGGCGCGGCTGTCTCGCCTTGAACTATCATGAAGTCATCCGCCTCGAACGAGATAGTTGATCAGCCACAGGACCAGGCCGACCGTCAGCACGAAGCCCAGGATACGGCCGATGCGCGTCCCGAGGTGCTCGATCGGATCGGCCTTGTCGACATCGGCGGCCGCGAGATGGTTACGCATCTCGTCGGCCTTGCGCGCCACGAAGGAGGCGCCGCCCGGGTCGCTTTCGCGCGCGATGCGGTCGAGGATACGGCGCGATTCCTTTTCACCGTCGCTGTCTCTCGGCGAAGCCATCGTCAAAACTCTCCCGGCATCATCGCCATGGCGCGAACGGTTTTCTCCGCGCATGTTTGTGATAATGCTGTGCCATCAGTCGCTTTGTCGAGGGGACATTCCAATGCAGATGCAAGCTTCGCCGGCACTTCCCGCTTTCCGTTTCCGTCCGGCGGCGATCCTCCTGTTGCTTGTGATGCCGCTCCTGTCGGCTTGCGGCTACAACACCATCCCGACGCAGGAAGAACAGGCCAAGGCCGCCTGGAGCGAGGTGCTGAACCAGTACCAGCGCCGCGCCGACCTGATCCCCAACCTCGTCGAAACCGTGAAGGGTTACGCCTCGCACGAGAAGGACGTGCTCGAAGGCGTTGTCGAGGCCCGCGCCAAGGCCACCCAGGTCACCGTGACGCCCGAGACGCTGACCGACCCCAATGCCTTCAAGGCCTTCCAGGAAAACCAGGCCGGACTGACCAGCGCGCTGTCGCGCCTGCTCGCCGTCGTCGAGAACTACCCCGACCTCAAGGCCAACCAGAACTTCCTCGCCTTGCAGGCGCAGCTCGAAGGTACCGAAAATCGCATCGCGGTCGCCCGCCGCGACTACATCGAGACCGTTCGCGTCTACAACACCTCGCTCAAGACCTTCCCCGCCATGCTCTGGAACACCTTCTGGTTCCGCAACGAGCCGTTCCAGAACTTCACCGTCGCCGAAGACAAGCTCGAGGCGCCGAAGGTGAATTTCGGCACCAAGCAGGGTGGGTGACGCGCGGCCGTCGGGAACCCAGCAGTGCATTTCTCGCCAACGGAAGAGCCATGCCCCTCGCCCTTACCCTCTCCCCGTAAACGGGGAGAGGGAGGCGCCGACGTGGCCGCTTGTCCCTTCTCCCCGTCCTTCACGGGGAGAAGGTGCCGGCAGGCGGATGAGGGGCAGCGTATCCTTCGCATGAGGACACTGTTCCGGCTGCTTGTAGCGCTTGCTGGCGCCTGGCTGCTGTTCGCAGCCCCTGCCCTCGCCGCCGAGCTTCCCGCCCTCACCGGCCGTGTGGTTGACGACGCCAACATCATCGATCCCGCGACAAAGGCCGAACTCGTCCAGAAGCTCGAAGCCTTCCAGCAGAAGTCCTCCGACCAGATCGTCGTCGCCACGATTCCCAGCCTCGACGGCGAAGAAATCGAGCCCTACGCCAACCGGCTGTTTCGCGCCTGGAAGCTCGGCCAGGCCGGCGAAGACAACGGTGTGCTGCTGCTCGTCGCGCCCAACGACCGGCGCATGCGCATCGAGGTCGGCTATGGGCTGGAGGGCGTGCTGACCGATCTGCACACCAAGCTGATCATCGAAAACACCATGGTGCCGGCCTTCCGCGCCGGCGATTTCTCCGGCGGCATCTCCAAGGCGGTCGACGACATCGTCATGGTGGTCGAGGGCGAAGGTGCCGAACTCGAGGCCCGTGCCAAGCGCAACGAGCAGACCGGCATCTCCGGCATGAGCGAAGACGACATCATCTTCTTCGTTTTCATCGCGCTGTGGGCGACCCTGTTCTTCGGCGGCATGGCCATGGCCATCCTGCCGCGCATCTATGGCCGCAAGCTCGGTCCGGGCCGCTACGAATGGCTGGGCATGACCTTCAACTACAACCAGCGCTCCGGCTCCTCGTCGCGCGGCGGCTGGACCTCGGGCGGAGGCGGCTGGTCTTCCGGCGGCGGTGGCGGCGGCTGGTCGTCGGGCGGAGGCGGCTTTTCCGGTGGCGGTGGCTCCTCCGGCGGCGGTGGCTCTTCGGGAAGCTGGTAGGACGACATGACAGAAGCGACCCTCAATTCCGGCGACCACGAACGCATCGCAGCGGCGATCCGCGCGGCCGAGGCCGCAACGGCCGGCGAGATCTACTGCGTCGTCGCCCGCCGCAGCGACGGCTATTTCTTCGCCGCCGCCTTCGCCGTCACGTTGGGCATCCTGCTCGTCAGCCTCGCCGCTGCCTTCGCCCTCGAATACTGGTGGATCGCGGTCAGGCTGCCGCATTTCGTCGTCGTCCAGTTGCTGGCGGTCGCCGCCGCCTGCGCACTTTTGTGGTGGCTGCCTGGCCTGCGCCTCTGGCTGGTGCCGCGCCGGCTGCTCTGGCGCGCGGCACATGCCAATGCGCTCAGGCAGTTCCTCGCCCGCAACGTCCATCTGACCAGCGAACGCACTGGTGTCCTGATCTTCGTTTCGCTGGCCGAACGTTATGCCGAGGTCGTCGCCGACGCCGGCATCAACGCCAAGGTGCCGCAGGACACCTGGGACGGAATCGTCCGCGACCTCACCGCGCAAGCCCGCGACAACCGCCTCGCGGACGGCTTCGTAGCCGCCATCGCCACCGTCGGCGGCCTGTTGTCCCGGCATTTCCCGGTGTCGGCAAACGACGTCAACGAGCTCGACGACCATCTCGTCGAAATTTGACACGGCCGGCATCAGCTGAGTCCATTCGGACACACCTGCGCGCCGATCTCGTTCCCAATCCTGTGAAAGGCCCGTCGGCCCATCGGCGGACTCTTTGCAACGGCCGAAACGCGGTTTATGGTTAAGAAACTATGAACACGCTGACAATCGACATCAGGAAAGCCGAGCCCCGCGACGCGGATGCCATCGCCGAAGTGCATCATGAGGCCTGGCGCGGCGCCTATTCCGGCATCATCCCGCATCGCGCCCTGACCGCCATGATCAACCGCCGCGGCGGCGAATGGTGGGCCAACGCGATCCGTCGCGCCGCCACCGTGCTGGTCATCGAGATCGGCGGCAAGATTGCCGGCTACGCCACCCTCGGCCGCAACCGCGCCCGCGAGCTCAAGCAGCAGGGCGAGATCTACGAACTCTACTTGCGCCCCGAATGCCAGGGCATCGGCCTCGGCAGCCGGCTGTTTGCCGCCGCCCGCCAGCGCCTCGCCGACCACGGCCTCAAGGGCATGGTGGTCTGGGCACTCGAGGAAAACGAGAACGCCTTGTCCTTCTACGCCGGCGCCGGTGGCCGCGACATCGCCGAGGGCGTCGAAGTCTTCGACCAGAAAGCACTGAAGAAAGTCGCTTTCGTCTGGGAGTGATGGGAAAGGCTCGCCTTTCGTCGCAGCCTCCGGACATCAATATTGCATTGCACACGCGACCCAACGCGTTTATCGGGAGGCACCTTTAATCTGGAGCTTCCCTCATGCGCATCGATGCAATCGCGATCGGCAAGAATCCGCCCGAAGACGTCAACGTGATCGTCGAGGTGCCCGTTGGCGGGCAGCCGATCAAGTACGAGATGGACAAGGAAGCCGGCACGCTGGTCGTCGACCGCTTCCTCTACACCCCGATGCACTATCCGGGTAACTACGGCTTCGTGCCGCATACGCTTTCCGGCGACGGCGATCCGATCGACGTGCTGGTCTGCAACACGCGCCAGCTCATCCCCGGCTGCGTCATCAATGTGCGCCCGATCGGTGTGCTGGTCATGGAAGACAATGCCGGCCAGGACGAGAAGGTCATCGCCGTGCCGTCGCCCAAGCTGACGCGCCGCTACGAGGACGTGCATGAATACACCGACCTGCCCGAGATCACCCTCAAACAGATCGAGCATTTCTTTGCGCACTACAAGGATCTCGAACCCGGCAAGTGGGTCAAGATCGAGGGCTGGCACGATGCGGCCTACGCCAAGAAGATGATCGTCGAGGCGATCGAGCGCGCCAAGCAGCAGAAGGCCTGAGGCTTTTCGCTCCGGACCGGAGCCCGTCAATCTTAAGGCGCGGACGGTCCAGCCGTCCGCGCCTTAGTTCGCCGTCCTGTCGACTGAGATGAATTCGGGAATGGGCTCGCCGACGAGCACCCGCTCGTCGGCCCCGCAAGCAAAATCACGGGCCTGTTCGTCGGCGATCTTTCGTGCCAGCTCGTTGGCATTGGGCTTTCCCGTCGCCAGCACAAGCCCGACCGCGCAACCATCCGCCTTGCCCGGCTGGCCGACCTTGGCCACCACCAGCACCTCGATCTGCTTCGCATCGCTGGCCTCGTCCTGCACATACCAGCGATGGATGGTCGCGAACGGTACGGACAGGCCGTCATGGCTGGAAATACGCCACTCGATCCTGCCGCCGGTCGAATTGAAGGTACCGAAGCTCTGCCACGGCACGCCGTCGAGATTGGCTGGCGGAAAGCCGTAGTACATCGACTCCCTGAGGTCGCCGGTGAACATCAGCACCGGATAACCGCGATATCCCGCACAGGCGAAATTGGCGAAATCGCCGTCGTCGGCGCCGGCCTTCTCGTAGGTCACGCAATCCTGCTCGGTCCTGATCTCGGTGTAGGCGCTCGAGATTTCTTCCGCCGCCGCCACGGGCCAGGGCATCGCCAGAACGCCAGCCAGAACCAGTTTCCGCATCTCGGCCTCCCCGGCAATGGGCGATCTTGCCACGCCACCGGCCGCGAGTATGCCCCCTCGCCGCCGCCCGATCCAGGGATCTCAGGCTTTCCGTCCGGCCAGAAGGGCAAGCCCGGGCGCGAGGTCTCCCGGATGGCCAACGATCCGCACCGTCTTCAGTCGCGATGTGCCGCCGGCAACCACCGAGACCGATTTTTTGGGAATGCCGAGCGACGCGGCCAAAAGCCTTTCCAGCGCGGCATTGGCCTCACCCTTTTCCGGCACGGCGCGAACCCGTGCCGCAAGGTGGCTGCGTCCGTCGGCGGTCGTCTCAAGGCCTTCGACCGCATCTTTTGCGGCGCGCGGCGTCAGCCGCACGAACACCTCGACACCGTCACGGCATTCCCGGAAGAAGCCGGCCACCGGCAGGCCGCTCAGATGACGAGCGGCAGCACCGTCGTCAGGATGAACTGGCGCACGAAGAACAGCAGCAGCAAGAGGATGATCGGTGAAATGTCGATGCCGCCGAGGTCGGGCATGAAGCGGCGGATCGGCTTCAGCGCCGGTTCGGTCAGGCGGAACAGCATATTGCCGATGGTGCCGACGAACTGGTTGCGCGAGTTGACGACGTTGAAGGCATAGAGCCAGGAGAAGATCGCCGAGGCGATGATGATCCACCAGTAGAGGTCGAGGGCCAGAACGATCGTCTGAATGAGGGCGAGCATGCCGTTCTCCAATGTGTTGCCGACATTTAGCCATTGCATGCTTTTGCGGCAAGCCCCGGTCGCCTGGGCCGTGTCGATCGCAACACCGGCCATGGCCGGGACCAGGGGGTGCGCCCCGGTGGATCAGGCTGGAGCAGGGTCGCGAGAGGGAGGCGCTGCCGGCGCATGTTGAACGCCGACCTTCGCATAGCGGCCCGATCGGCCAACGCGCCCAAGGCCTGGCAATTGCCATTGCAATGCGCGTCGGCCATGCCGCCCCTGCGTCACGTGCCGCTTGACAGAAGCCGCCCACCGTCAATAAATGCGGCCATCCGCTGGACGGGGCTGTAGCTCAGCTGGGAGAGCGCGTCGTTCGCAATGACGAGGTCAGGAGTTCGATCCTCCTCAGCTCCACCATCGGACATTTCAAGCTATGTTACCTATTAAAATCAGATAGATAACGGAAGATGGCCTTTTGCTTTGGCCCACGCGTTTGGCCCACGCTTGATTTCCGAACTTGACTGCCCCTTAGAGAAAGTATGCAACATTGCTTTGGGGGAGCAATGAGCGGCACGACGTCCAATTTCAATTTCTTGGCAGTTCACGACACGAGACTGGTGACGCTCGGCGGGCTAGCCGAACGCTATTTCCGCGACGATCCATCCACCGCAATCGTCAAGCTGCGGCAGTTCGCTGAACTGATGGCCAAGCTTATCGCCGCTCGCAATGCTGCCTATCGCAACGAGCGCGAGACATTCGAGGAGACGCTGCGCCGGCTGTCCTATGAGCGCCTCATCCCGAAGGAAGTCGCGGATCTCTTCCACGCACTGCGCAAGACCGGCAATACAGCAGTGCATGAAGCGGAGGGCAACCATGCCAACGCGCTGACCTCCCTGAAGTTTGCGCGTTCCCTGGGCGTGTGGTTCCACCGAACCTATGGCAAGCAGCCCAACTTCAATCCCGGACCTTTCGCCCCTCCGCCGGAACCTGTCGACGCCACCGCACCACTAAGGGATGAGATCGAGGCGCTGCGCCGGAAAGTCGCTGAGAGCGAGGACGCCGTCGTTGCTGCTCGTCGTGAGGCGGAGGAACAGGTTCTCGTCCGTGAAACGCTGGAAGAGCGGCTCAAGCGCGAGGCTGACGATCGCGCAACATGGGAGCAACTCGCACAGGAGAACGAGACTGAGAAGGCAGCGCTCGCGGCTAAGCTTGCCAGCCTGCAAGCCGCAGCCGAAGCAGCGCCGCGTGCTGATGTTCTGGAACTCGTTCAGCGCGGCGAAGAAGCGGCAGCCAAGCTCGACCTGGACGAGGCCGAAACCCGCGCCCTGATCGACCAACAGCTTCGGGATCGCGGCTGGGAAGCCGACACAAAGACGTTGCGCCATAGCGCAGGTGTCCGGCCCGCCAAGGGCCGCAACGTTGCGATCGCCGAATGGCCGACCGCCAACGGTCCCGCCGATTATGCGCTCTTCGTCGGCACCATGTTCGTGGGGGTTGTGGAGGCCAAGCGACGGCGCAAGAACGTCTCGGCGGCCATCGATCAGGCCGAACGCTATTCCGTCGGGATCAAATCCTCATCAGACTTCGTGACCGCTGGAGGGCCGTGGGCAGAGCATCAGGTCCCCTTCGTCTTCTCGGCCAATGGCCGGTCCTATCTCAAGCAGATCGAAACTGAGAGCGGCATCTGGTTCCGCGATACCCGTCGCAGTGCCAATCATCGCCGCGCTCTGGTGGACTGGCCAACACCGAACGGATTGTCAGGTTTGCTGGAGGTCGATCAGGATGCCGCCACCGCTGCACTGAAGGGCCAGCCATTCGAGTTCGGCTTTCCGCTTCGCCCCTATCAGGAAGGGGCCATTCGTGCCGTTGAGACCGCCCTATCTGCCGAACAGCGATCTATGCTCGTTGCAATGGCCACTGGCACCGGCAAGACCAAGCTGGCGATTGCCCTGCTTTATCGTCTGCTGTCGGCCAAACGGTTCCGGCGTATCTGCTTTGTAGTGGATCGCAGCGCCCTCGGGCACCAGACTGAGGGTGAGTTCTCGACCACCAAGGTGGTGTCGGGCAAGACCTTTGCCGAAATCTTCGGGCTTAAGGGGCTTGAGGACGTGACCCCCGAACTGGAAACGAAGGTCCACATTTGCACCATTCAGGGGCTAGTCAAGCGGGTGCTGTTTGCCGCTGACACGTCGGAAGCACCACCCGTCGATCAGTATGACCTGATGGTCATTGACGAGTGCCATCGCGGCTATCTGCTCGACCGGGAAATGTCCGACGCGGAACTCAGCTTCCGAGGACAAGACGATTACATCTCCAAATACCGCCGTGTGCTGGAGTACTTCGACGCCGTGAAGATTGGCCTCACGGCCACGCCAGCGCTGCACACCACCGACATATTTGGCGAGCCGATCTTCAGATATTCGTACCGCGAGGCCGTGATCGACGGCTATTTGATCGACCACGAGCCACCAATCCGCATCGAGACAGCCTTGGCGCGGGCAGGCATTGGGTTCGCCGAGGGCGAGCAGGTCGAATACCTGGCACCCGAGACCGGCGAGATCAACACTGCGGTCCTGCCCGACGAAATCCGCTTCGAAGTCGATCAGTTCAACAAACAGGTCATCACGCCAGAGTTCAATCGAGTAGTGGCAGAGGAACTGGCCAGGCATATCGACCCGGCATTAGCCGGCAAGACGCTGATCTTTGCCGCCACCGACGCCCATGCCGACATCATCGTCGACGCGATCAAGAAAGCATTCGCCGATGCCTATGGCGAGATCGACGATGCGGCGGTGAAGAAGATCACCGGGAGCGTCGACAAGGTGCAGATCCTCATCCGTTCGTTCCGCAATGACGCCAATCCGCAAATCGTCGTCACCGTCGATCTACTCACCACCGGCATCGACGTGCCGAAGATCACCAATCTGGTCTTCTTGCGACGTGTCAACAGCCGCATCCTCTACGAGCAGATGATAGGGCGGGCCACACGCCAATGTCCCGAGATCGGCAAGGAGGTGTTCCGCATCTTCGACGCCGTGGACCTCTATCCACACCTGCAGAACCTGACCGACATGAAGCCTGTCGTGGTCAATCCGGCGATCAGCTTCGAGCAGCTCGTGCGCGAAATGACCGAGGCCACGGACCATCATCACCGCGACACGATCCGCGAACAGCTTGCGGTCAAACTGAGACGCCGTCTGAAGAAGCTGCCCGACGAGGCCCGTCAGCGGTTTGAGGCAGTCGCGGGCGAGACACCGGAGGCGATGCTGCAGCGTCTGCTGGCCGGAGATACTGTAACACTTGCGGCCTGGCTGAAGGGTCGCGCAGCCATTGGCCCTATCCTCGACTGGCAAACGGACGGCGAGAACCCTCGCTTCGTACCGATCTCGCATCATGCCGATGAGGTTGTCGCCGTCTCGCGCGGCTATGGCAAAGCGGATAAACCCGAAGACTTCCTCGACGGTTTCTCCGCCTTCGTGCGCGACAACATCAACACCATTGCCGCGCTGAAGCTGGTCGTACAGCGTCCCCGCGACCTGACCCGTGCCGATCTGAAGGAGCTTCGCCTTGCGCTAGACCGGAAGGGTTATTCCGAGGCCAATCTGCGCCGGGCGTGGGCCGATGCGAAGAACGAAGAGATCGCTGCGTCGATCATCGGTTTCGTCCGTCAGGCCGCCCTTGGTGACCCGTTGACACCATATGAGGACCGTGTGCGCTCCGCTATGCGCAGCATCATGACGAGCCGCCAATGGACCGAGCCGCAGAAACGCTGGTTGAAGCGCATTGGCGATCAGATCGAGAAAGAGGTTGTCGTGGACCGCGCAGCGATTGACAGGGAGCCCTTCAGCGCCGACGGAGGGTTCAACCGGCTCAACAAGGTGTTCGGCGGCGAGCTTGAAAGCATCCTCGCCGGGATCAACGAAGAAATGTGGAAGAAGACCGCCTGATGACCATCACCACCGACATCGTCGCCAAGCTCTGGGGCCTGTGCAACGTCCTGCGTGACGATGGCGTCACCTTCAACGAGTACGTCACCGAACTGACCTTCCTGTTGTTCCTGAAGATGCTTGAGGAGACCGGCAAGGAGGACCGTCTGCCTGATAGCTATCGCTGGGGCGTTCTGGCCAAACGCGAGGGCATGGAGCAGTTGGACTACTACAAGGCCATGCTGCTGGACCTCGGCAAGGCGAAAGACACTCTCGTGAGCGCAATCTTCATAGACGCCCAGACTCGCCTTCGTAAGCCGACCAACCTCAAGGCGCTGACCTCCAACATCGACCAGTTGGACTGGTTTTCGGCCCGCGAGGAAGGGCTGGGTAACCTTTACGAGGGGCTGCTGGAGAAGAACGCCTCTGACAAGAAATCCGGTGCCGGACAATACTTCACGCCGCGCCCGCTGATTGACGCTATCGTGCGCCTCATGAAGCCGCAGCCCGGCGAGACCGTGCAGGATCCTGCGGCCGGTACTGCTGGGTTCCTCGTTGCCGCCGACCGCTACATCAAGGACCACACCGACGATCTGTACAAGCTGCCGGAGGCGCAAGCGTTCTTCCAGCGGCACAATGCTTTCGTCGGGGCGGAGCTTGTGCCCGACACACACCGGCTCTGCATGATGAACCTGCTGTTGCACGGTATCGAGGGCGGTGTGGACAACATCGACACGCTGTCGCCCGATGGCGAAACACTGTCGAAGGCCAACCTAATCCTGACCAATCCACCGTTCGGGACCAAGAAGGGCGGCGGGCGTCCGACACGCTCCGACTTCTCAGTGACGGCGGACACTTCGAATAAACAACTTGCCTTTGTGGAGCACATCGTGCGTGCCCTGAAGCCAGGTGGTCGTGCTGCGGTGGTGGTTCCCGACAATGTGCTGTTTGAGGACAACACAGGACGACGTTTGCGCACGTGGCTGATGGAGCTTTGCAACCTGCACACCATTCTGCGCCTGCCGACCGGCATCTTCTATGCGCAGGGCGTCAAGACCAATGTGTTGTTCTTCCAGCGCGGCAACACCGACAAGGGCAACACCAGCGCAGTCTGGGTCTACGACATGCGTGCCAACATGCCCGCTTTCGGCAAAACCCGTCCGCTCACCGTGGCCGATTTCTCCGCTTTCGAGATAGCTTATGGCACTGATCCGAATGGCGAAGCCGACCGACTGGAGCAGGGTGAGGATGGGCGCTGGCGCAAGTTCACTCGCGATGCCATCGCCGACCGCAACGACAATCTCGACATTGCATGGCTGCGCGACACGGATGCTGAAGCCGAAGAGAGCCTGACCGAACCGGAGGACATTGCCGCTGCCATCATAGGCCACCTCAAGGCTGCATTGGAGGAGATCGAGGCGCTGTCTGAGGAACTGGAGCCGGATAGCGTCGACGAAGTCGTTGCCGTTGCGGAGGCGGCGGAATGAGTGAGTTGCCGGAGGGGTGGGAGATCGCAACAGGGGACGACTTGTTCGCTTCAGTGCGGGGGGTGACTTACAACAAAGCGGACGCTTCCTCGACACCCGCAGTTGGCCTTATCCCGATTTTGCGTGCCAACAACATTGCCGATGGTCAGATCATTGCCGATGATCTTGTGTACGTGCCGGAGAGTTATGTCGCGCCTGAGCAGTATCTTCAGGCCGGCGATCTCTTGCTCGCGACGTCATCCGGGTCAAGAACCGTTGTGGGCAAAGCAGCAGCGGCCAGCGAAGTGCATACTCCATTTGCCTTCGGCGCTTTCTGCACAGTGGCGAGGCCGAGAACTGAGGGCTTTGGACAATGGCTATCGTCATTTGCCCGGACACGGGCATATCGCGACTACGTAGAGCAGGTCGCTCTCGGGATAAGTATCAACAACTTGCGAGGCTCTGATCTTAAAGCGATGCCTATGGCTATTGCTCCGCTCCCCGAACAGCGGCGGATCGTGACGAAGATTGACAGCCTAACCGGTAAATCCAGACGCGCCCGCGATCACCTCAACCATGTGCCCCGCCTCGTTGAGAAATACAAACTGGCGGTGCTGGCGGCGGTGTTCAAGGGCGACCTGACGCGGGAATGGCGTCGCGACCAACAATACTTCCCTCCAGTCTCGGCACGAGAAGCTGGCGAGGTCAGGAGTAAGTTTGCCGACGCTGGCGAGTTTGTACCGCCATACGAACTGCCTGCCAGTTGGCGATGGCAGCGACTGCCTCAACTTGGCGATCTAGATCGAGGCAAGTCTCGTCACCGACCTCGTAACGACAAGCGGCTGTTTGGCGGTTCCTATCCCTTTATCCAAACTGGCGAGATAAGGCAGGCGGATCGTTTCCTCACCTCGCACTCAGAGACGTACAGTGAATTTGGACTGGCGCAGAGCCGGCTGTGGCCGGTCGGCACGGTCTGCATTACGATCGCAGCTAACATCGCCGAGACTGCAATTTTGGGGATCGATGCGTGTTTCCCAGACAGCGTGGTTGGCTTCCTTCCTGATAGCGATAGAATTGATGCAAGCTATGTGGAGTTCTTCATGAGGACTGCCCGCAGTGAGCTACAGGCCTTCGCCCCTGCGACTGCCCAAAAGAACATCAATCTGGACACTCTCGCCACCATTCGGGTGCCCACAGCGCCAAAGGCCGAGCAGACAGAGATCGTTCGCCGCGTGGAGAATGCGTTCACTTGGATCGACCGGCTTGCCTCAGAGGCGACCAGCGCCCGTAGGTTGATCGACCGTCTCGATCAATCCGTCCTCGCCAAAGCCTTCCGGGGCGAACTCGTGCCGCAAGACCCAACCGATGAACCCGCCAGCGTCCTGCTAGAACGCATCAGGGCGGAACGCGAAGCGGCACCGAAGGTGAAGCGGGGAAGGAAAGCCTACGCTGCTGCATAGAGAGGGGCTGATGGCAAAACCAATCGGGGAACACAGCGACCAGCAGTTGCGGAACATCGTCGGCAATCACCGCAAGAACGGCAAGCTGAACGAAACCTACTATCTTGATGCGCTAGAAGAACTGGCGCGACGCAAGGGGCATGGTCTCGATTTCCAGAGGTCGTTCGAGCTGATCCGCAAGGCGGCTGCGGAACACCGGTTCCTGTCCTACAAGGCGCTGACCGACGAGAGCGGCGCGGACTGGTCGAAGGTGCGATATGCCGTCAACGGTCATCTCGGCGATCTGATCGACTATGCCCACGGCAAGGGCTGGCCATTGCTCAGCGCCATCGTCGTCAACCAGAAGCATGTCGCAACTGGCGATATGGAGCCAACGACATTGAAGGGCTTTGTCGAGGCGGCCCGGGCGCTGGGATATGCAATCACCGACGAAACCAAGTTTCTACGGGTTGAGCAGCAGAGGGTCTTCGACTGGGCCAATAGGAAGGGCAATTCGATCGGGAACGAATGGCGCAATGAGAAGTAAGGTTTCAGCCGCGCCGCGTCAGACCTACTGCAAGTGGGTCGTCAATGCTCTCAAAGCGATCGGTCCATCCCGACTAAAGGTCGTGCATGGGTGGACCCGGCGCAAATGAGCCGCCCCTCCAGTGATCTTGCCGGCTCTACCACCTGTTCGAGAAGAATGTGCGCTGGACTCGTTTCGATCTGGCAAAAGAAGGCACGCCCAACCCGAGGAGTTTGGGCGCTAAGCACACGAATTTCATTCCATACGCCATGAGAGTGATCTGCTGGAACACCCAATGGCATCGCGGGACGTCGTGGCAGGGTGCGGCGATCCGTGATCGTCTCTTCGCCGCTCAAGCCGAGATCATCTGCTGTCCCGAGGCACACGAGGATTTCCTGGCCGATGAATGGCACGGCATCTTTAGCCAGCGGGATGCTGGTTGCCCGATTAAGGCGGGACGGCGGAAGGTCACGCTGTGGAGCCGACATCCGTGGGCCGAGATTGACGATCTGGATCGCACGACCTACCTTCCGGGCGTTTCGTTCGTGCCACCACCACGACAAGCCTCGGCCCGGTTGACGTGATCGGCATCTGTATTCCGTGGTTTGCGGCACATGTCTCAAACGGGCGACGTGACCGGCAGCGTTGGGAGGATCATCTCCTCTATCTTCGTGCGCTGAAGCCGCTGTTGGAGCGCAAGGTTGTCATGCCGACCATCATCATCGGTGACTTCAATCAAGCTCTCCCGCGCCGAACAGCCCCTACCAAGGCCCACGACGAGTTGCAGGTTGCGCTCGGAGATTTCGAGGTATGGACCGTGGGTGCAATGCCGACCTTGACGCCTTCCCGGTGTGCCACATCGCAAGCTCGGCGCACTTCACCGCAACCGCCGTGGCAGCGTTCTCCCGGCGGCAGGAAGGGAGAGCGTTGAGTGACCACGACGGGCTCATTGTGGATCTGGTGTTGCGCTGAGTATGCTGAGCAAGTCGTGGTGATCGAGGAGCAGTTCGGTCGCTTCTTGCAATGCCATCCCCAAGTGCCACAGGACACGACCGCGCGACCTTGGGTAGACGTGAAGCTCAGTCGCGCCGGGCCCTTCACCCCATCGCTTGTGCGTTCCGGACGCCAGCTTGTGGACCAACTTGGCAGCCTGGACTTGTTTGAACTCGATCTTCATCTCAGCCTGCGGATCAGCGCGGATGACCAACTCGACGGCCAGCCAAGCCGCGACCACTCGCCGAGGGTCCACCTTGGCCTTCCTAAGCCTTGCCCACGCTGCTCTTGCCCGCTCTTCCGGTGAGAGCCCGCGCAGCCTGAACGCCTCGACATGTGGCCCTGCGGCCCTATACAGCCCCTCCACACGCTCGACGGCATTGCGGACCCACAAGTCACCCTCGTTGACCTCCAGCCACGCCACTGCGGCCTTGCGATGTGGGGCGATCTCCTTTGCCGTGTAGGAGCCCTTGTAGGGGCTGCCGTGTCGGCTGTAGTGGTCTGAGTGCTTTCTGCAGAAGTACGTGTCCAGACCGTCCCCGGTGCCAGCACGGGCGGGCTTGTCGCAGCCGACCACACGGCAGCGGGTGAACATGTGGCTCGGCTCGGCAGCACGGGCCTTGACCTCGTTCTTACGCTCTCGCTTCTTCGTCCAATTCGTCAATCTCGAGTCCCTCTTAGGTGTCCCGTAGGTTTCCCCTTAAAGGGTACTGATCAGTCTGCTGGGGTGCCCTGAACGATCCACATGATCGTTGCCTAGACTCAGTAAAGGGATGGGACATCCCCCTCATGGGCTTCAACCGTAACAATGCCCTGAACATGGGTATGGGCATTGAAGACACGTAGCATGACCTCCTCGGCCATCGACACCTCCGAGGCTGGAACCATCACTGCGTCGTGGATCGGCAGAGCGACGATGCCCTTGGCCCGAAGATCAAGGAGAACATCGACGAGGATGTTGCTCTCGATGAATTGAGCGTCGTGGCCCAGACCCCTGTGGAAATAATCCTTGATGAGCGGGTGCTTCGCTTCGATGGCGTCGACCACTTCACCAATCTTGTCACCTTTGCGGAACAGCCTCCGGGTGTCTTTCGGGAACCGTTCAAGCCGTTCCTCGGCAAAGATCATGGCACTCATCACCTTCTTGATGCCACCCCGCTCGTGCTGGCCATAGCCATACATCGAATAGAGGTCTTCGGCTGCCGGCTGATGCCCCGCCATGCCATACAGGATGCGCGGCCCCATCTGACCGTAGTCCAACTCCACCGCCTTCTCTCCGTTGATCCTAAGCCCCTGCCGTCGCTCGTGCTTCCGCAACCGCTGCCAGAAGCCGCCAAATAGCCTCCCGCCACTGTCGAACCGCGCCTGTGTGAAGACGCGCCGCAATCGCCTGTCGCGGATGTCGAACGCGGTGTGGGGCCAAGGGATGCCGAGAGGGTCGTATTGGAGGTCCGCCGATGCCAGCCATTGGTTGATGTCATCAAGCTCACGGCGATAACGCTCCGTGACTGGGATGTCCTCGTACTCCTCCAGGCCGCCCTCATCCCAATAGTCGCCCCGGTCTTTCACGCGCTTGAGGATGATGGTCTCACCGTGGGGATGCTCGTCGAGGTCGTTGGCACCAATGCCGTGATCATCCATTCCCGCCAAGAGGGTCATGCCCGGTCGGATGATCGTCGACCTCGGAGTCCCTGCTATAGGTGCCGCCTTGTCCTGCAGGACGTAGCCCAACCCCGGCTCCGCCAAGAGGTCGAGAATGTCAGGAAACTTCTTGCTGTAGGCTCGCGGTCGATACCGGCTCTTCGTCCCCAAGATGCGATTGGACCGCCTGACATAGATGCCAGCGGGATACTCGACGACATGATGGTGCATCAGGTCGGACAGGATCGCATCCACGGTCAGGTCAAATGTCACCTGATCCCTGGCGCGTCGCTTGTTCCTCTTCAGGCCGACGCGCTGTTCATGGTCCAGAAGCGACGTGATGGCTTCCGCAACGATGCCCTTGGCGTTGTCCGAAGAAGCGAACCGATAGGCGTTGAAGGGGCGATCTCGTTCTTGATCGACATCATCCGTCGTGACGGTGAGCGGGGTAATCTGGTCCAACAGCAAGCTTCCAATTCTTCAATATGGCCACCCCGCACCCACGGCCACACAGAAGGCCATAGGCGGGCAGGGAGCCGTCAGGCAGGCAAGGGACTCGGCTGCGGCCGGCGACTCTGCTGGACCCCTCTGTGAGCGCCTCTGAGCCCTGGGGAGGCGACGCCTACCTTGACGTCAGCAGCCGACTAGGCGCGATACAGAGAACGATGCCCGATGCCAACAGACTTATGGCCCTCAGGCTCACATATCCCACAGGGCTAGCGCTTTCTCCGCGCCGACGCGGTCATCTCTGATCCTCAGGATGGCTTGTCGGGACAGATTGGTAGTGGCAGCGATTGCCGACGCCCCAGCTCCAGCGTCGATCATCCCGGTCACCACATCGAATGTCTCCCGGTCATAGCTCGGCTTTCGACCTCGATATGTCTTAGGGTCGGCCTTGGCTTCCGCTATCCCGGCTCGCTGGGCTTCCTTCGTCGCTGTTGCCTGCGCTTCTGCCGTCGCCGCCATAAAAGCGATCAGCGCGTCCCTGACGGCTTGCTGGATCGGGTCCTTGGTCGCACCATCGAACACCATGGAATTGATGACGGTCTTGATGATCACGCCATCCCGCATGAAATGGCGGATGCTGTCCGACACGTCACGATAATCGCGGCCCAACCGGTCGACCCAGCGCACAACGAGCGTGTCACCGGGGCGGAGAATGTCGAACAGCCGCTTGCCCTCGGGGCGCTCTGCTAGCTTTGTGGAGACACCGGAGACACCATGGTCCGCCACAACCTTGTCGATCTTGAAACCCGCAGCTTCCGCTTGGGTGCGTTGGTGATCGAGAGTCTGGTCGGCGGTGGATACGCGGGCATAGAAGACGGTCTTGGACACGGGCAGGCTCCTCCTATCCGCAGAGGTTATGTCCGTTGTATATGATGTCCGTAGATTGAAGTCAATCCTAACGGACACCATTTCGGGCACCTACCTGCATGTCCGCTGGACTATACCTTAGCGAACACTATCCGTTGCCGCATCGCTGATCGGGCTGCCCCCCGGCCCGCGCTGTCCATGGGTCCAGTCTCAGCCGCAGCGCTCGACGCCACTGGCGCGGCATCCACAGGGCAAAGCTGACCTTCTAAAGATGGCCGAGGATGGGCTGAGGCGTAACGGAAGGGGGGTACGGGGGTGAATGCGTGGTGCCCATATCTGATCGGGGTCAGAGAAATCTGTCCCAAATTATTCCGGCTAAACTACCTCTCTCTTAAAACGGGATTTCTCCGTCCAGTTCCTTCCCTGTCCGATAAGCAGGATCATTCTTTGGCGCGGGCAAAGCCCGAGGCATTGGGGGCAGTGGTTTTGGCTGCGGCGGGGGGCCAAGCCTCACGGCCTCGGCATCTTCCGCAACCTTGTCGGCACCAATCAGGCTGGTGATCGTGGCAACGGCATTAGGAGCGTCGGCAAGAAACGAGTTCGCTCCAATCAAGGTGGCGCTAACAACCCCCAAAATGGCCAACACTTTGCCGAACCTGACGCGCGGCTGGGACAGCTCGACGGAAAGTTCATTTAGTTTGTCCAGCAACCCTTTGCGTTGCGCCTCGGACAGATCACTGCTGAGAATGACGTCCCGCAACTTCGCAATCTGCTGTTCAATGCGTCCTCGGGTCTTGTTGGCAAGGCGGACTGAGTATGCATCAAGTTTGCCGGCGCCTCGCAATCGAAACCGTGTGGCGGCCCCGGCAGCTTTGAGAAGGAAGGTTTGAAATGCATCCGCTGGCTGCTCCATGTGCCAAGGAAAGTCGAACCCTTCGACCCCACACTCCTCAGCGGCGGCGGCTATCAACGTCATATATTGCATCCTAAGCATTTGATCGAAATGCTCCGGAGTTTCTCTTGTTATGCTTTGGTTTAGGTTACGCCGACAGATTTCCTCAAACGCAACAAACTTCTCCGACAAATCGTCAGGAAGAGATGCGAAATCCTCTGGAGAGACAAGTTCCAACTCAACCTCCTACCCAACGTCTACCTATATTTACTTGCGCGGTAGGCATTCTTCCAGTCCCATCCAAACTTTCCCCCATCGGCGGTCTAAGCTGGCGCTACAGGGGACGGTCTTTCATCCCGTGATGGGTGCCGTTTGGGTCTGCTTAGGCAACTTCACGGCCTCGACACAAATCACCTTCTGTGCATCGCTCGGCCCGCCCTTGTTGTAACCGCCAAAGGTCTGCCCCTTGCGTCCCACGGCGTGACCCACGACTGCCGCAACGGTCGTCTCAGGGATGCCTAGGTGCTCTGTCTGAGCGACAAACCAGCGCCGGCAGGAGTGGAAATTCACAAGACTTCTGCGCTTCCCCGGTTGCATGTCATCGACACCCAGCGCCAGTCGGTAGCGTCGGAACTGTTTGCCAAAAGCGTCACCGGGATCACGCTCGCCAGCCAACTCATGGAACAGCCAGTCCTTTGGTTTCTTGCCCTTTGTGCGGCGCTCCACGATCTCTTTCAGGTCAGTGTGTATCGGCACCGTACGAGGCGCTGAGCCGGTCTTACCGTGCTTCAGGTCAAACAGCTCGTCGTGGATGTCCTCGACCCATAGCGTTGCTACCTCAGCCAGCCTGAGCCCGGACAGACATGAGACCCGCAACATGTCCTCTATTCGCTGTTGAAACTCCGTTCCGATCTTCTTCGCCGGATAGTCGGCATAAAGGAGCGCCTTGAGTTCCTCGGTCGTGAATGGGCGTTCCTTGCTGTCCCTCTCTCCGCGCTCTACCCGCCGCTTGTTGTCCGGCAGCATCTGCCCTAGCCACGGGCTTTCGACCGCCTTGCCGTTCATGACCGCACCCGGCACATGGCCCCTGAGCGTAAGATAATCCCAGTAGCCCCGCAGTGCCGTCATGTGCTTCTTTGCGGTGCGGCGGTCCATCGGCTCAATAGCCGTCGTGACGTAGCGCCCAGCGGCCTTGCGGTCGATGTCCAGTAGCTTCAGTTCCTCCTGTTCGCACCATCGGGCGAACCGCTTCACCAACCCGCGCCGCTCGTTGGTCGTCTTGTCGGCAAGCCTGATCGCCTTCAGGTACGCCTCCAAATGCTCGTCCACGGGAACCCTTCCGGCAAATGCCGCGTCGAACTCATGCAAATCCTTGCCGCGAAGCTTCTCGGCCTCCTCTTGGGCTAGGTCTTGAGCGATGTCGTAGAGGCTGGGCTCGCCGGGGAGCGCGTCGGTGGCGTCATCGCGCACGAGGTCTGCCAGCGTCTCGCGCCAGAGAGTGCCACGCTCCCGCGCCGTTAGCGCAGCCGGACTGACCACCTTACCAGCCGCGATGTCCTTGAAGTGCTTCTGCACCTCGCGCTCAACCCGATCTCGCCGCTCCATCGCTAGCCGGATGTCACCCGTCTGAAGGTTCTCGCGATAGTGAGTCTTGGCGTCGAAATGGTGTCGGACCTTCGCCGGGATGCCGATCTTGAACCACCAGACTCTCCGCTTCAATTCAAGGTAGCGTCTGGCGCTGTTGCGTCGTTTCGGCATGAAAGACCCTCGGTTTGGCCCACGCTTTTGGCCCACGTTCCGGGGATCTATGCCACTGATTTACATTCAATTCAAGGAGTTAACCGACTCATGCGTCGATCCTCCTCAGCTCCACCAGCGGATTTTCATTTTTTCTCCTGGCACCTGACGCCCGGTGGCCGGCTATTGACCGTCTGGATCGGGCCGTAGGCCGACAGCTGGTTGCCTCCCGTCTGCTCGCGTTGAAGGTCCGCAGGTGTCCATCAGCCTGTGATGGACATCTGCGTGCGATCCGTGGGTATCAGGCCGCGCCGTTTGTTCCGGTCTGGTAGGTCATCGTGCGCGCTATGTCCTGCGCCGGACGCTTCTCGCCGGCGAGGACCTCGAAATCGAGTTGGTTCTCACGGGGGACCAGCGGACAGGTGACGAAGTTGGTGAAGGCACAGGGCAGCGCGACGGCGTAGTTGAAATCGATCCAGTCGATGCGGCTGTTTTTGTCATCGGCGAACTGCAACTCGATGACGCGGCCGGCACCATAGGTAACAGGGCCGCTGGTGCGGTCGCGAATGTGCGCGACAGGCTGCACGCCGGTCGCCGTGTCCTTGCCGATCAACTGGACGCTGTAGCTCTTGCCTTTGTGCTCGAACGTGAAGGTGCCGATGCGTGGCGTCGATTCACGCACGCCGGCTTCCACGGTTTCGGCCTCGTAGTCGGTGATCTCGGTCGGCGTGTAGATGCCGGGGACCCGCCAGGCAGGATCATAATCGAAAGCGGTGACGCCGGCGTCCTCCAGGCGCGTCGCCTCGCGCGGGTCGCGCACGCGCACGCCATAGAGGGACTGGCCGTCATGCTTGCTGCGCAGGATCGTCTCGACCTCGTTCACGCCGAAATAGACCGGCTCGCTCTTGCCGTGGCCGTAGGTCTGGTTGCGACCCGGGATGATTTCGACCGGCTCTGTCGGATACCTGCCATTCACCGTGAGGGTCGGACCGGAAGCCGGTGGCGTGAACATGACCCGGCCGTCTTCGACCGACCATGTGCCGGGCAACATGTCGAAGCTGACATCCTTGTCGTCGGCTTCGAGCCAGTACTGGGCAACCAGCGAGGTCCAGCCATAGGGGCGGAACATCGTGGCGACATGAGCGTAGCGCCATTCACGCCACTGGCCTTCCAAATGTTCTTTTGTGGGCATGTTCGTCTCCCTTTCGAAGAATTCAGCTGTCTGCTTGCGCATGGGGATTCCGGCTGGCTGCGCCTTGGCCGGCAGAACCGGCGGCCTCGCCCAGGAAGGCGAGCATGCCGCGCCAGGAGCCGTCATCGGCTCTGGTATTGCCGGAGGGCGTGCCGCCATTGGTGTAGGGCACCTTCGAGACCGGATGCAGGCGGCTAAGTTGCGTCGACGGCACGATCGGCAGGTTGATCGCGTGGCCGGCATCGTCGAAGTCGAGATGGCGGACCAGGTGAGGATGGTCATGCTTCCGCAGCGTCGAGACCACCATGCGGGAATAGAGACTGGACGGCCAGGCGCGGTCGTCGCGGCCCGAGATCAGCAGCACCGGGCCAGCGATGTTCTCGACCGGAATGCGCGCGCGCTCTGCCAGTGCTGTGTCCTTCAACCCTTCGAAGAAGACCGAGTGGTGCCGGCTGGGCGGGGTATCGCCAGCCCAGGGGTGCCAGTGCACGGCGGCATTGTCCTGCCACAGATGCGGCAGCGGAATGCCGCCCCGGGTCCAGGTCGTGCCTTGCCAGCCGCCACGGGCGGGATCGCCGGCTCCTTGAGCACCGTGGACCATGGCGCCGGGCACGAAGGCGATCACGGCGGAGACCAGATGCGGGAAGGTGGCGCCCAGCAGGAGTGCGAGTTCGCCGCCGCGCGACTGGCCGCTGACCGCAACGAAGCCGTCCTTTGGCTTCAGTTCCCGGTGCGCCCAGCGCAGGCCGGTCTCGAGATATTCGAGCGGCGTCTCGGTGATGAAGGGTGACAGGCCCGGTGCCTTGAAATAGCCGAGCGCGAAAGCCCGGTAGCCGCGCGACGCAAGAAGTGCCGCGCGCGGTTCGTTGATGCCGCCGCCCGAGCCGTTGAGCACCACCACGACCGGATGAGGGCCCGGTCCCGCCGGCGTGAACAGCGTGCCCACCAGTCCGTTCTCGCGAACTTCCCGCCGCTCCACGCCAGCTGCGGCAAATCCCTGGGCGAGCTTGCCCTCGGCCCGGACGCCATCTGCGGTTTCTGCCGTCAGCGTCGTTTGCAGGGGCTGCATGACGTCGTCGGGAAAGAGCTCGGCGCTCGTGCTGTCGACTGGTTGCTGGCCCCAGATCAGGCCCATGGCCGAGACTTCCGCATAATCGCCGCCGACGGGGGCGTCACGCTTCAGGTCGACCACGCCCTCGGCGTCGGCCATGAAGGTCGCCTGGCTCATCCAGGTAACGCCGCGTGCGCGTGCCGTACGGGCGGAAATGGCAACGAGTTCGTCGGGAGCAAGACCGGAGACGACGATCCGGCGCGGCTCATCGATCAGGCCATCGACCGGTTCGATGGAAAACACAGGTGCGGAAACTGGCTTTGTCGTCATCTGGGTCACAATCTCTGCAGGTGGAGCGCCGGCGCGATCATCGGCCCGGCTGGCCGGTCATGCGGGCGAGACAGGCGTCGAGACGCTGCGCGAAATCATCTTCCAGCACGGCTTGGGCCGACTGCCTGCCGCCGCGTGGCCAGTGACCGCCGCCATTCGTCCAGTCGCTCTTCAGCCTGGCGAGCTTGGCATTCCAATCGACACCTTCGCCGGGCCGGACGGGATCGAAGGCGAGGATGAACACGCCCCGACCCTTCGGGTCACCCCGGCCCCCGCCGGCGACACCGGCCATGAGCTCGACCACGAGCCCCAGCAGCGAGCCGACCTGGCCGCCGCGTGGCAGCAACGCTGCAACATCAGTGGCGAGGCTGGTCGGTCGTCCGTCGCCGTCCAGGGCGATCCCGTCAGGCAATGGCGTGCCGGAGGCGCGGGCATTGCGGATATCCGCCATCGTGGCGGTGCTTGTGGCGACGTCGATCACGACCCGATCGCTGCCCTGTCCCATGGCGAGTGCCAGCGGGTTGGTGCCGATAACCGGGCGGGTGCCGCCATGCGGCGCGACGAAAGGCGGCCCTTCAGCGCCAGCAATGCCGAGCAGGCCGGCATCGGCGAGATGGCGAACGAAGGGGGCGAGCCGGCCAAAACCCCTGACGCCGTGCAGGAAGACAGCGGCGATGCCGAACTGCCGGGCCGCCTCGGCCACGTCGAGCGTGGCGCTGGCGACAGCGAGCGGCGCAAAACAGGAGGAGGCATCTACCCAGCTTATGGCCTGCGGACTCGCGCCCGTCGGCACCGGGGCCGCATCGGCCGTCCACTCGTCGAGCATGGCGATGCCGAAGCGTGGCAGGCCGAGCGCATCGGCCTCGACCAGGGCCGAGGCCGCGAACTTGGCTGCCGGGCTGCCGCCCAGCGCCACGGCCAGCCGGCCGACCGCATCGGGAAATGCAATCATTCGCCCGGGCTCCGTGCTGCGGCGCCAAGCTGGATTTCATTTTCCGAGAGGTAACCCAGCGTCATCAGCCGCTCGATCAGGAATTCCCTGGCGTGCTTGATATGGGCAAACTCGATGGCGGCGGCCTTCTCGCCGTCGCCGGCTGCAATCGCATCGACGAGCGCCGTGTGCTCGTCGGAATGCTCGCCTGCCTTTACGGTGAAATCGATGGCAAAGCGCAGCAGGCGCTCGAGCTCGTCGAACAGGCTCTCCGACAGCGCAACGACTCGCTTGTTGCGGCTGCAGCGGGCGATAGCGAGGTGAAAGCGCCGCGCCACCTGTTGCATGGTGCCGATGTCCATCGGCGCGGCGTATTCCCTGACGATCTGGCGCAGCAGGGCGATTTCGGCCAGCGTGGCATAGCGTGCCGCCTGCCGCGCCGCATGCGGTCCGATCGCCGCGCGCATGTCGAGAATGTCATGCACGGCCTGGAACGTGATCGGGGCGACGCGATAGCCGCTGCGCGGCAGGATGGTCACCAGACCGTCGGCGGCGAGCTTTTGCATCGCGTCGCGCACCGGCGTCTTCGACACCTCGTATTGGCTGGCGATGGACGCCGCGTCGAGCGTCGTGCCCGGCACGATCTCGCAGCGCATGATCTCCTGGCGCAGCGCCAGGTAGATGCGCTCCGAAACCGGTGCGTGGGCGGTTGCGTCAGCCTCGACGGTCATGGCGTCTGCTCCTCAGCCCCTCAGTGCTTGGCCCAGGGCACGAAACGCCGCTCCAGCGCCTCGAGCGCGAGAATGGTGAGATAGCCCATGGCCGAGATGGCGACGATGCCGACAAACATGCGCGACACGGCAAAGGTCTGCCACGACGCCCAGATGAAGAAGCCGACGCCGCTGCGCGCGCCAAGAAACTCGGCGGCCGCGATGATGATGTAGGACGAACCGGCGGCGAGCTTAAGCCCGGTGAATACGCTCGGCAACGCCGCCGGGAAGGCGATGCGCCGGAAGATCTGCAGCCTGGTCGCGCCGGCATTCTTGGCGACGTCCATGTAGATCTGGGGCGTCTGCATCACCCCGCCCATGGTGTTGTAGAACATCAGGAAGAACACGCCGATGGCGATGACGACGAATTTCGATGCATCGCCGACGCCGAAGATCAGCAGGATCAGCGGCAGGATGGCGATCTTCGGCACGGGATAGAGCGCCGAGAAAATCGGACCCAGCAGCCGGCGAGCCGGTCGCGACAGGCCCAGGATCAGTCCCATGACGATGCCGGGCACCGCACCCATGACATAGCCGATGCCGACGCGGCGCAGCGTAGCACCTATGTGCTCGAACAGTTCGAAGCTTACGATCATGCGCCAAGCGGTGCCGGCAATCGCGCTCGGCGCCGGGAAGAAGCGCCGGTCAATCAGGTTGAACTGGCTCGACAGTTCCCACAGCAGCAACAGCAGCAGCGGGCTGAAATAGGAGGCAATGCGGAATATCCGTTCCCGGCGCGCCGGTGCCTTGAGCCGACGCCACTGTTCTTCCGTCAGAGTGGGAGTGACGCTCATCTCAGTCCCTCGCAGGCGAGGCCAGCAGACGCCAGACCTCGTAAGTCATGTCCCAGAACCGCTTGTCGCGGCGCATCTCGACAACGTCGCGCGGCCGCTCGAAGGGAACCATCAGATTGGCGACCAACGTGCCGGGACGCGGCGACATGACGAGCACACGATCGGCCAGCGTCAGCGCTTCGTCCACACTGTGGGTAATGAAGACCACGGTCTTGCCGGTCGTCTCCCATATCCGCAGCAGCTCCTGTTGCAGGACCAGGCGGGTCTGCTCGTCGAGCGCACCGAAGGGTTCGTCCATGAGCAGGATATCGCGGTCGTCGACCAGGGCGCGGGCCACCGAAACGCGCTGCTTCATGCCGCCGGAGAGCTGGTGCGGGCGGGCCTTGGCAAATTCAGTGAGGCCCGTCAGCGCCAGGAGGTCGCGCACGCGCGCTTCCTGCTCCGCGCGGGACACGCCCTTCAGGCTCAGCGGAAAGGCGATGTTCTCCGACACCGTCAGCCAGGGCAGAACGGAGGCCTCCTGGAAAACCATGGCCGGCGGGGTCGTGCTGTGCAGCTTCACCGTGCCGCCGAGCTTCTCTTCGAGATCGGCCAGGATGCGGAGTACCGTGGTCTTGCCGCAGCCGCTCGGGCCGACGATGCAGACGAATTCACCGCGCGCCACCGAGAAGCTGACATCGGAGACGGCCACGGTCACGCGGTCACCTTCGCTGTCGTAGAAGGCCTTGGTCAAATGGCTGACCTCGATGGCCGGCGGCAGCGCTTCCGCCGCAGCCGCATGCATCTCGCGCACGATTTCCATCACTTCTTGCTTGCAAGCAGGTCGTTGGCGCTCTTCAGCAGGTCGAGACGATAGACGGCGTCGATCTTGGCCTGGCCTTCATATTCGAGCGCGCCGCGCTTGCGGAAGAATTCCTCCTGCTCGCGCACCGAAGCCATGTCGATGGCGCCGTCCTCGGAACGGACGGTATAGGGGATGCCGCGCAGCGTATCGGGCTCGGTGCCGGTGTATTTCGACACGACCTCGACGACCTTGTCGTCCTTCCATCCGCCATTATCGAGCAGCCGGGCAGCCTTGAGATAGCCCGCCATGAAGCGCACCACCGCCTCCTCGTTCGCGGCGACGAAATCCTGGTTGAAGGCGATCAGGCCAAGCTCGGTGCCGAAGGTATGATCCTCGACCAGCCGGCGGCCAAACCCCTGCTTTTCGAGTTGCTGGGCGAAGGGCTCGATGCTCCACCCCGCTTCGAGGGCGCCATTGGCGAAGGCGGCTGCAGTGGCGGGGGGCGGCAGGAAGACCGCCTCGACGTCCTCGATCGTCAGCCCGCCCTTCTCCAGGGCCTTGGCGACGGAGTACATGCCAAAGCCTCCCGGGCCGGGAATGCCGACGCGCTTGCCCTTGAGGTCGGCGACGGTCCGGATCCCTGCGTCCCAGGCCGCCTGCGAGACCATGAAGGGCGATGGCGACGGAACCGTGGCCGGCATCCGGGCCAAGGTAGCGATGATCGCGACGGTTGCGCCTCGATCGAGCGCGTTGAAGAGGCTGGCGCCCCAGGTCGCGCCGCCGGCCTCGATGTTGCCGGAGGCGAGCATCTGGATGGTCTCCGCCGTGTCGCCCTTCGGCGAGAGCGTCACCTCGACGCCGAACTCATCGAAGAATCCGAACTCCTTGGCGACGAAGAACGGCGCGTAGTCGGCATAGGGCGAATAGAGGAACTCCAGCTTCGGCTGCTCTTGCGCCCAGGCCGGCAGGGCGAATGAGGACGCCAAAGCGACGGCAGCCGCGGCAGCCATGAGATCACGACGATTGATTGAAGACATGCGCGAGACTCCCCCCTCATGCACCAGTGCGGCTTTCGGGCCGGCACCAAACGATCCTGTCACTCCCGAAGCCAGGTTTTCGCCGCGGGTGAGCCGATGATCCATCGGAAAGACTGCTTACAACTGATGCATCAGATGCGCAACCTGATATTTCGATGACGTACCGCTGATCATCCACCGGCACTGGCATCCGCAACTTTCAGACTGCTGGAAATCATGAAGGATGAGGTTTTATGGCGGACATGGTCAGCGCCGGTGTGTACGCCTTGGGCGTGCTCGACGCGCAGCCGGCCCCGCCTCGGCGGGACCAACCTCGACTGACGAGGTTTGGTGGAAAGCAGAACGCGGCCGGCCAATGGTCATGACTGTGCGTCTCAACCGCTTGACCAAGCGTCCCAAGCTATTGACTGCTCCGATAGTTGCAGATCACCTCATATTGCTTGATCGGCGCTGCCGATGCAGGGGGATGAAAGAAGTCAAACCGGGGCTTGGAGCGACCATGGCAACGCCACAGCGACAGGAATGGCCATTTCCGCCTGGCGCGGAGTGCTTCGCCGCCTGGAAGAAGGCGATTTCTCTGCTTGTCGACTGCTCCTTGCCCGAGGACGCCGACCCCGCGCTTTTTGATTTCCATGGCTCCAGCTGGCAGCTTCCGGGTGCCTTTCTGCACGTGAGCGGCGGCTCGGCGATGGCGATGTCGCGGACGCAACAGGTCATCGACGAGCGGCCGACGCCGCATATGGTGTTGTTCATGGTCCTGTCGGGACGGGTGACGAGCAATTACGACGGACTGGTCCAGGAGCATGAGCCCGGAGACATCGTCGTCGTCGACTATTCGTTGCCGTACGAGAGCCAGACTTCAGGCTTCGAGGCCATCACGCTGACATTCGACAAGGCCAGCGTGCCGGCCGAGCTTCAGAACAACGCGCATGGTCTCGTGCTGACGGCAAACGACCCCACCGGCGCCATGTTGGGAACCCAGATCAAGGCGTTGGCGGAGCACATCGACGGGCTCAGCGTCCACCAGGGCCAGGTGACGGTCGACGGCATCCTGCAATTTGCCGCGGCCGCCTATGCCACCCCGACGACGCGGGAGAGGCGCGACAGGCGCTTCCTCTTCCAGCGCGCGTCATCGACCGCGCGACAGAGCCTGTCCGATCCCGACTTCGGCCCGGATGAGCTGGTCAACGCCCTGGGTGTCTCCCGATCGAAGCTGTTCCGCCTGTTCGAGCCGTATGGCGGCGTTCAGCGCTGGATGCTCGCCGAGCGGCTGAGGGGCAGCTTGCAGAGCATCCTGCGCTCGACACCGGACCACAAGATTGCCGCCATCGCCCGCAATCATGGATTTCGCAGCGAGGCCCACTTCAGCCGCGCCTTCCACAAGCGATATCAGATCAGCCCGAGTTCCGTCCGCACCCTCGCCGGAGAATCAATGCGGATGGCGACATACGAGACCATGCTGAGGCACGGCGGTGGCAACGGAGGAGCAATCGTCGAAGCCTGGCTCGCGGCGGCCCGCGCCTGAGATGCGCGAGCTGCGGACGGTCGTGCCAAACTAAAGGCGGCCTGAAGGCCGCCTCGTCATCTCCTGCGACCCGGCTCAGAACTTGTAGTTCAGGCCGGTCTTGAGCGTATGGAAGGCGGTATTCATTTCGATCCGATCTCCAGTGAACATGAGATTCGTCGACTTCAGGCTGCCGAGATCGACATAAAGATATTCGGTCTTCAGCGTGATGTCGCTGGTGATGCCATGTTCGACGCCGGCGCCGGCGGTCCAGCCCAGACTGGTGTCGCTGAGCGATTCGTTGTAGCCGTCGCTAGTTTGGTCGGAATACGCAATCCTGCCATAGGCGGCGCCGCCCGTGCCGTAGAACAGGACATTGTCCTGGGTGTAACCGAGGCGGCCGCGCAGCGTCCCGAACCAGTCGATCTGGATCGCATAGTTAGAGCTGTAGTCGTCAGTCGTCTCGCTGTGCTCGGCCTTGATCCCGGACAAGGAGAAGTCTGCTTCAACGCCAGCCATCCAGTTGGGAGCGATCTGGTGGTTGTACCCAACCTGGACACCGCCGAAACCACCGAACGCCCGGTCGCTGGCGAAGTAGCCGATCGGGCCAACCTCGGTGGCGATGACGTAGGAATTGTCAAACTCGCCACCGCCGATGCCGCCTGCCACGCCGATATAGAAGCCGCTCCAGTCACGGGCGAAGCGTTCCTCAACCGGCGCCGGCACCGGCTCGCTGAGGACATCGGCGGCTTGCGCCGAAGCTTGCCCCAGGAAAAAGATGGCGGAAATCGCAGTAATTCTGGAAGGATTTTTCAAAACAGGCCCCAAGATTTGCAAGTGAGAACACGAATGATCTCTACATGAGACGGCGGCCATCTACCTTGACCGACCGTCTCATCTTGATGACCGGACGTCCCAATGTGCCCGGCGGCTCGGTTCCGGGCAGTGACACCGCCATCCGGCGGTGCGAAACCTTCGGCGGCAGTTCACCGAATGCTCTGCCGGTGGCTGGCGCGCGCAATGTATGCTTCTTGCGTTGCGCCAGCCTCTTTCACGCTGTCCAGGCGTTTGATCGAGCCGGCACCATCCACCCGCCAAACTCATGACCGACCGTCTCATCTTGATGACCGAACGTCCCAATGTGCTTGGCAGCGCTCCTCGGGGCAGTGACAGCTCGGTCGAGTTCGCCGACAGATATTCTGGGTTCTGGCCGCAAGCCTGCTTGCCATGCGCAACGACCGGCAGGTCAGGACCGTCGCGGAACGTTGGAGCGAGCGCCAGGGAGGGTACGAGCATGCCAGACGAAGCAGTTCAGATGCAGCAGATCGGGGAAGTGCTGGCGGAGCAGCCTGCCCCCGGACACTCCTCGTATCTGGGACAGGTGATCGGCAGGGCATGGGCTCGTCTCACGGCGGCTGGCCCACGCCGACAGCAGTCGCCGCGGCCGGATGGCCTGGAAGCATTTGATATGCTCGGCGGCTGGAAGGGGTCCGATGCCCGGCAGCGCATCCCCTGAAAGTCCGCGTCTACGTTATCCGACGCCGATGACTGAACATCCGGCCTGAACCGGCAGAGCGACTTTCGGCGCACCGAACGCTCCCGGAGGCGCACTGCGCCTGTATTGGCTGCCTGAAAACTGAACATTTCGAGGGGAAAATGCCCAGCATTGCCAAGATGTATTTTATGACTGCGATCTTTTTTCTGGTCGCTGGAATTCTGGTCGGCCTGCAGATGTCGATCGCTCATGACTACGCCGCAACTGGCGCGCACGCGCATATCAACCTGCTCGGCTGGGTAACCATGTCCATCTTCGGCACGTTCCACGCGCTCAACCCGCGCGGAGCCGCAACCCGTTTGGCCAGGGCGCAGTACTATGTCTACACCGGCGGTGTGATTGTGATGACGCTCGCTCTCTATTTGCTCCTGACCGGCAACCCTTCACTGGAGCCGGTTGTTGCCGTCTCATCCCTTGTGGTTTTCGTTGGCGTGCTGATGTTCGCCGCGATCATTTTTCGCGCCCGCGCAGGCCAGGTCGACCCGCTCGCACAAACCTAGTCCGCCGTCCGGAACACCTCGCGCACGGTCTTGATCGCGCCGGCGTCGTTGACGCGGTAGCCGGGCAGTTGCGAGATCGCCGCGTGGAACTCTTCGCCGCGCATGATCGACAGCACGCGCTTGATGGCGTCGAGTTCGAGGATCTCCTTGCGGCAGACGAAGAAGTAGTCCTCGGTCACCAGCCGGACGAAGTCGAGATCGAACTGCCGCGCCGCAGCCTCGACGCCGAAGGCAACGTCCGCCATGCCGCTGGCCACATAGGCCGCAACGGCGGCATGGGTGAATTCGGCGTGCTCGTAGCCATTGATGCGGGAGCTGTCGATGTGGTGCTGGGCCAGCAGGTGACCGAGCAGCATCCGCGTGCCGGAATCCGGGTCGCGGTTGACGAAGCGGATCTGCGGATCGAGCAGGCGCTCGAGCGATGTGATGCCGAGCGGGTTTCCGCGCGCTACCATCAGCCCCATTTCCCGCGTCACGAAGCCGATGACACGGTGCGCGCTCGGCGTCAGCCAGCCCTTGCTCGCCGCGATGGCGCGCTTGCGCAACTCGCCCTGCGGCAGGTGCATGCCGGCAAGGTCGCAGCCGTCATGCGCCAGCGAGGCCAGCGAATTCTGGTTGCTGACATAACGGAAATCGACCCCGATGTCGGGCTCGCGGCTGAGCAGTTCCCTCAGCTTCGGCACCGCGAAGCCATGGCTGGCATGCACCCGCAGGATCAGCGGCCCATGTGGCAGCAACTGGTTGATTTCGGTCTCCAACTCCTGCGACAGGTTTTGCAGCAGCGGTCCGAGCCGCGCCTCCAGCCTCTGGCCGGCCCACACCAACTTGTCGCCGAACGGCGTCAGGCTGGTGCCGCTGCCCTGCTTGCGCACCACCAGAGGCGTGTCGAAAAAGGCCGACCATTTCTCGATCAAATTCCAGGCGTGGCGGTACGAAACGCCGGCGAGATCGGCAGCCTTGGTGATTTTGCCGCTCGACCGTATCTCGGCCAGGAAACCGAGCATGATCTGCATGGATTGTGAATCCGCACTGCGCCTGAAACGCCAGACGGGATCGATCTCGATACGGATCATCGCAACCTCCCAACCGCTGCAGCCAAATAAGATATGACTTTCATATCATATCTTGTCGGGTTCCAAACCGGCAGTCGGGATCATGTCTCAGGCCAAAAAGTTAGGCAACATATATCTTATTCCCATGGGAAAATATCTTTCCTACGGTGAGATCAGTCTCCCGGCGGTGGTTGGAGGAATCGATGCTCCGATCGGGAAATAGGAAATAAAGTTCATATGTGGAGGATGACCCGTGGTATACGCCTTTTCCGACTGGACCCAGAAGCTGTTGATTGACGGCAAGCGGGTCGACGCGCTTTCCGGCCGCACCTTCGACACGCTCGACCCCTCGACAGGCAACGTCATCGCCAGGATCGCCGAGGCCGACGCCGCCGATGTCGACGTTGCCGTACGCTCCGCCCGCGCCGCCTTCGAGGGCGAATGGGGCCGGATGCGCGCCAGCGAGCGCGGCCTGCTGATGCTCAAGCTGGCCGAGCTGATCCGCCAGAACGAGGACGAGCTGGTCAACCTGGAAAGCCTCGACAGCGGCAAGCCGGTGTCGGCCATCCGCCGCCAGGACCTGCCGGCGGTCATAGACACGCTGGTCTACTATGCCGGCATGGCCGACAAGATAAACGGCCAGGTCATCCCGGCGCGCCAGGACGCGCTGACCTACACCGTGCGCGAGCCCCTCGGCGTCGTCGGCGCCATCATCCCGTGGAACTTCCCGCTGATGATCGGCATGTGGAAGATCGCGCCGGCGCTGGCCTGCGGCTGCACCGTGGTGCTGAAGCCGGCCGAGATCACGCCGCTCACGGCGCTGCGCATCGGCGAACTGGCACTCGAGGCCGGCTTCCCCGCCGGCACGCTCAATGTCGTGCCGGGCTTCGGCAAGATCGCCGGACAGGCGATCGTCGACCATCCCGACATCGACAAGGTCACCTTCACCGGCTCGCCCGTCGTCGGCCGCCAGATCCTGCAGGGTGCCGCCAGCAACCTGAAGCGGGTTACGCTGGAACTCGGCGGCAAGTCGGCCAACATCATCTTCCCCGACGCCGACCTCGACGCCGCGGTCAAGGCAGCCGGTGCCGGCATCTTCTTCAACACCGGCCAGGTCTGCTCGGCGGGGTCGCGCATCCTCGCCCATGAATCCGTCTATGACGAGGTCGTCGAGCGCCTGGCAGCGCGTGCCGCGTCCACCCGCATCGGCGACCCGCGCGAGACCTCGACCGCCATGGGCCCGTTGGTCTCGGAAGTGCAGATGAAGCGCGTGCTCGACTACATCGAGATCGGCAAGAAGGAAGGCGCTGCCCTGGTCGCCGGCGGCAGCCGCCATGGCGACACCGGCTACTACGTCCAGCCGACCGTCTTTGCCGGCGTCGAACACGAGATGCGCATCTCGCAGGAAGAGATTTTCGGCCCGGTCGCCACCGTCATCAGGTTCAAGGACGACGACGATGCCCTGCGCATCGCCAACGGCACCGTCTACAGCCTCGCCGCAGGCGTCTGGACCGGCGACATCGCCCGGGCCCATCGCTTCACCCGGCGCCTGAAGGCCGGAACCGTGTGGGTCAACACCTACGGCCCGACAGACATCAGGTTGCCATGGGGCGGCGCCCGCGATTCCGGCTTCGGCCGCGAGCATGGCGACATGGCGATCGAGAATTTCACCGAGCCCAAGGTCGTCTGGATCAACACCGGCCGCTGACACGGCGCCTCGCCTGAGGGCGGGGCGCTCCCCAATCCCTGAGGAAATCCGGCAGCCCTGTCCACGGCAGGGACCGGAGAAGCTTTGCCAAGATTCTGGAGGAGTACAGCATCATGCGAATTGCAATCATCGGACAGCAGGCATTCGGACAGAGCGTGTTGGAGGCGTTCCTGGCGCGCGGCGATGAGGTCGCCGGCGTCTTCTGTGCGCCGGAAAAGACGGGCGCCAGGCCAGACCCGCTGCGGCTTGCGGCGGAAAAGGCCGGCCTGAAGGTGTTTCAGCTTCCGAGCCTCAAGGGCGAGGCGGCGGAAAACGCGCTGCGCGCGCTCGATGTCGATCTCGCCGTCATGGCCTATGTGCTGCAGTTCGCACCGCAGGCTTTCGTCAACATCCCCCGGCACGGCACCATCCAGTACCACCCCTCGCTGCTGCCCAGGTACCGCGGCCCGAGCTCCATCAACTGGCCGCTGATCAAGGGCGACACCGAGACCGGCCTCACCATCTTCCGCCCGACCGACGGCCTCGACGAGGGCCCGGTGATCCTGCAGAAGACGGTCGGCATCGGTCCCGACGACACGCTCGGCAGTGTCTATTTCGACTGGCTGTTCCCGCTCGGCGTCGACGCCATGCTGGAGGCGGCGGACCTGGTCGTCGCGGGCAAGCACAGCGAAACCGAGCAGGACGAGAGCCAGGCCTCCTACGAGGGCTGGTGCAAGGACGGCGAAGCCAGGATCAACTGGAGCGCCCACATCGACGCCGTGCACAATCTCATCCGAGGCTGCGACCCCGCGCCGGGCGCATGGACCACGGTCAACGGCACCAAGGTGCGGCTGTTCGAGGCGCGCAAGCATCTCGTTCGCCGGTTCGAGGATGTCACCGGCAAGCCCGGCGAGATCGTCTCGATCGGCGAGCGCAGCATCGGCATATCGGTGCAGGGTGGCGTGGTGGAGATCTTCAAGGTCCGCACCGAAGCCGGCCAGAAGCTTTCCGGCGCAGGCCTCGCCGAAGCCTTCGGCCTGAAGCCGGGCATGAAGCTCGGCACCGACGCACCGGCACCAGCGCAGGCCCCTGTGCCAACGAAGACAGCCGAACCGGTCGGCTGAACATTCCCCCCGCGTCGGCCGAGGCCGACCATCCTCCCGCGAAGCCGCCGAGCAATCGGCGGCTTTTGCTCTGGGCCGCTCCGCGACGCTTCCGCCGACGATCGCTTCCTTTGACTGCTACGCGGTCACGCCGTCTCACTTGACCTGGAAGGTAGGCTTGAACCAGGCCGGCGCCAGGCTTCGCTCGAGGTCGAGCGACTGCACATTGGTCCGGTCGACGATCTCGACCGGCGGGCCGACATGGCGATAGCGCAGCGTACCTTCGATCGCCCGGATCGCCTGGTCGATGGCGATGCGGCCCTGCAGTGGCGGCGAGTCGGTCGGCGCGGCGACGACCTTGCCACGGTTGATTTCGCGGAAGGTGCCGTGGGTGAAATAGTCAGCCAGGATCCGTACCTGGTTTGCCCGCCCCTGCGCCCTTAGGATACTGACCGCGGCGTCGGCCGTCGGCGCGCTGCCGACGATGTAGTCGATGTTGGGCTGCGTCTCGAGCAGTTCCTCGATCAGCAGCAACTGGATCTCCACGCCCGTGTCGCCCCATTTGACGGCTGCAATCTCGGCCGAGCTCTGCTTCAGCGCATCCCGGAAACCAGCTTCGACGAACTTGACCCAGCCGGCCCCCTTGGGACCTGGAAACCAAGCCACCCTGACCGGCATGGTCCCGGCCGGGTGAAGGCGGGCAAGATAGGCGCCGATCGACCGGCCCATCTCCTCCCACGAAACCCCCGACTTTGCCGTGATGCCGGCGTCGTCGATGTCGTTGACCGAGGCTATGACCGGGATGCGGCGGGCGATTTCCTTGATCGTCGGCGTCAGCCCCTCATAGGACACGGTCCCGACGATCAGGGCGTCGGCGGTGGCGCTGCAGGTCCGGATCTGCTCGATCTGGCGGTCGAGATTGGGGTAGCCTCCGGCCTCTACGACGGTCAGCCTCACGCCCGCCGAACGCGCCTGCTCGACCATGCCGTAGTTGACGCTGACCCAGTAAGAATCCTTGAGATGCGGATAGGAAGCGCAGATGCGCCAGGCTTTCGCGGCCTTCGCCACCGGCTGGTAGTCGATCGTCGTCGCCGGCCGGGAATAGCCGAACGGCTCCGCCCACGCGTTGAGCTTCCATGTGCCGGCGACATCCTCGGCCATGGCCTGCTGGCCGCAACCAAGCGCCAGGAAGACGGCGGCGAGGAAGCTGAAGCGATCAGGGCGTGCCGGCAATTTCATCGGCGCAAGCTAGACAGCTTACGCCGGCAGCGCAAATATGGACCATGCTTCATCGTTTCGGCATCGGCGGAAGGCTGTTCCTCGCCTTCCTGTGCATCACGGGATTGTCGCTGTCGTCGGGCATCGCCAGCTGGCTGATCCTGCGCAACATCGCCGACGCCCAGGCCGTGGTGAACGCCCAGGCGCTGCCCGCGGTGGCGGCAACCCAGCACACCGCCGAACTGAGCGCGAAGCTGATCGCCACCGCCCCCGCCCTTGCCGCCGTGCGTTCGCCCGACGAATTGCTGGCCGAGCAAGGCAAGCTCTCGACGCTGTCGCAGGAACTCGTCAAGTCGCTGACCGAGGTCAGGCGGTTGTCGATCGATCCCCGGCTCGTCGAGGAATTTGCCGGCTCGGTCGAAAAGATGCTCGCCAACCTCAAGCAGAACAACGAGCTGGTGCGGCAGCGGCTGGACGAGGACAAGGCCTACCGCGAGGGCGCCGAAGCGGCGGCAACAGCTGCCCAGTCGATCCTGCTGCTGTCCGAGACCTTGATCTCCAATGCATCTGCCGGTGCCTCGGCGGTGACGGCCAATCTCTACGGCCTGATCGGCGATCCCGCGCGCCGGGAAGACGCCTACACCGCCGTCGACCGGCTGATCGAGCACGACATCTATCTGATGGAGCGCATGTACGAGCTGCGCCACCGCAGTGCGCAGGTCAGCCTGCTGATCAACCGGCTCGGCCGGGCGGAGTCGCGTTCCGAAATCAGCGAGATCAGCGGCATCTTCCAGGACCACATGAAGGTCATCCGCCGCCGCATCCTGAGCATCGACGATCCGGTGCGGCGCAAGCAGGGTGTCGCCTTCTTCAGCGCCATCGAGGCGGCCGCCGGCGAGGTGCCGGTTTCGGGCTCCATCTTCGGCCGCCGCCAGCAGGTCATCGACCTCGCCGACAGGCTCGACGCCATGGCCCAGGCCAATCGCGATCTCGCCGTGACCCAGAACCAGGTCGCCCGCGACATCCTCGATCGCTCCGACGAGTTCGCCAGGACGACGGCCGACCGCGCCGACGACGCCGTCCGCATCGGCGTCATCGTGCTCGTCGTGACCCTGCTCGGCGCCATCCTCGCTTCGGGGGCGATCGTCTGGCTCTATGTCGAGCGCAACCTTGTCCGCCGGCTGAGCGGCTTGTCGCGCGCCATGCAGCGGCTGACCGCAGGCGATCTCGATGTCACAGTCACCGATACCGGCGACGACGAACTGCGCACCATGGCGGTCGCCGTCAACCAGTTCCGCGACGAGTCGCGCCGCCGCCTCGAACTGGAGCAGGAGCGCGAACGCATCACCGACGAACTCCGGCGCCACCGCGAGGAACTTCAGCAACTGGTCGAGGAGCAGACCGAGCAGATCAGGCAGGTCAACACCCGCCTGCGCCAGGAGGCGATCGATCACGACCAGGCGCGAGCGCGAGCCGAACAGGCAAGCAGCGCCAAGTCGGCATTCCTCGCCACCATGAGCCACGAGATACGGACGCCGATGACCGGCATGCTCGGCATGATGCGCCTGCTGGCCGACACCCGGCTCGGCCCGAGGCAGCGCGAGCACCTTTCGGTGGCGGCGAATTCGGGCGAGGCGCTGCTCGGCATCCTCAACGCCATCCTCGACTACTCCAAGGTCGAGTCGGGCAATGTCGCCGTCGAGAAGGTCGACTTCGACCTGTCGAAGCTGGTCACCGGCGTCGTCGCCTTCATGCGCCCGATGGCGACGGAAAAGGGCCTCGACCTGTGGCTCGAAATCGACCCGAAGCTGGCGCCTGCCTTTAGCGCCGACGCCGGCAAGATCCGCCAGGTCCTGTTCAACCTGGTCAGCAACGCGATCAAGTTCACCGAGCAGGGCCATGTCCGGGTCAAGGTAACGGTCGCCGCCGGCGCCAGCCAGGCGCAAACGGTGCGTCTCGCCGTTTCGGACACCGGCATCGGCATTTCGCCGAAGCGCCAGGAAGACATCTTCCAGGCCTTTACCCAGATGGACGCCTCGATCACCCGACGCTTTGGCGGCACCGGACTGGGGCTGGCGATCAGCCGCGAATACGCCCGGCTCATGGGCGCCGATCTCTCGGTCAGTTCGCGCCAGGGCGCAGGCAGCATCTTCACGCTGGAGGTGCCATTGCGGAGGGCCGCCATCGAGGCCGGCCTACCCGCCGTCAAAAGCCGCCGCTCGCGCAAGGCCGCTGCCTCGCCGCGCAACATCCTGCTGGTCGAAGACGACGACGCCACCCGGCTGGTCTCGACCACGTTGCTGTCCCAGGCCGGCCACCGTGTGAAGGCGGTAAGCTCAGGCTATCTTGCCTTGGAAGCCATCGCCGACTTCCGGCCCGACATCCTGGTGATGGATGTCAGCCTGCCCGGCATCGACGGCATCGAGACGATGAAGCGGCTGCGCGCCGCGCTCTCGGCGCCCGACCTCCCCGTCGTTGCGATGTCGGCGCATGTGTTCAGGTCGGACATCGATCGCTATCTCGACTCGGGCGTCGATGCCTTCGTGGCAAAACCCATCGTCCACGAACAGCTGCTCGACGCGGTGGCGGCACTTGCCGGCCGCCCGGCCTCGGCCGCAAAACCCATCGCCGCCTTCGACGCCGCCGCCGGCCAGGCCGATCTCGACGCACTCGGCCCCGAGACAGTGCGGCGGCTGCACCGCATCGCCCATGACAGCCTGCCCGGACGCTTCAAGTCGATGCACGATGCGCTGGAAGCCGGCGACCGAAAGACCATCGGCGACCTCGCCCATGCGACGCGAAGCTCGGCCGGCTCGCTCGGTTTTCCGCGCCTGCTGCAGGCGGCCGCGGCGCTCGAAGCAGCGGCGGCCGACGAACCCGTCGCCGGGCTGAAGCGCAGGGTCAAGGACTGCGAGGCGGCCTTTGCCGAGGGCACGAAGCAATGGCAGACGTTGCTGGAGGCCGACCCGGCGCATTCGGCCTGACGACAGGCCCTGGCCTCAGAAGCTTGCCGACGCGCGCACCATCTGGTGTGCATCCGGCGCGAAGAAATAACCCTCGCCATGGGCGGTGACGATGATGCGCGGCGTGCGCGGATTGTCGTTCAGCTTCTGCCGCAGCCGTCTGACCAGCACATCGACCGTGCGGTCGCTGGCGTCCCATTCGCGCCGCGAGATCTCGTGCAGCAGGCGTTCGCGCGACAGCACCTGTCCCGGATTGGCGGTCAGCACCGATAAGAGCTTGAATTCGGCGCCGGTCAACTCGATGAAAGTGCCGTCGTCAGCCTGCAGTGTGCGCCGCGCCACCTCCAGCGTCCAGCCGTAGAAATGGCGAGTGCCCGAGGCCACGGGGGCCAGCCGTCCCTTGCCGACGCGGCGCAAAAGGCCCTTGACACGGGCCAGCAGCTCGCGATGTTCCACCGGCTTGGTGACATAGTCGTCGGCGCCGATCTCGAGCCCAACGATGCGGTCCACCGTGTCGGTCCGGCCGGTGACCAGGATGATGCCAACGTCGGAGCGTTCGCGCTGCTCGCGGGTCAGCTTGAGGCCGTCCTCGCCGGGCAGATTGATGTCGATCATCAGCAGGTCGGCCGGATGCCTGCCCATGATGGCCCGCATCTGCTCGCCGTCGCCCGCCTCGCTGACCTTGTAGCCCTCGGCCAGGAAGTAGCCGGCAAGCTTCGCCCGCGTGACCGGGTCGTCCTCGACGATCACGATGTGGTGCTGAGCCCGCATGCCATCTTATCCTCCCAAGCCCTGATTAACATCTTTTCACAAGTCAGACCACGACTTTTACACCCCGCCCGACACCGGTTCACTTCTCACGGCTATGTTTGCTGGGCTGGAGTGGAAACAGGTCCACAGAGACCGACCTCCGCATCCCGTGGGAACAATCGCAACACAAAGGAAAGGGAGGTTCAATGAGGAATTTCACGAAGTCCGCAACTATGGCCACGATTCTGGCTTTTGCGACGGGCACGGCATTTGCCGAGGATTCCACTGACCCCATCAAGATCCCGACGCACAACTGGTCGAGCCAGATCGTCGGCGCCCACATCGTCGGCAAGCTGCTCGAAAAGGGCGGCGCCAAGGTCGAATACGTTTCCGCCGACAGCCAGGTCGTCTACACCGCGCTCTGCGAAGGCGACGTCAGCCTCGTGCATGAAGTCTGGGAAGGCGCCTTCGGCGTCGCTTTCCAGAAGGTGGTCAAGGAAGGTTGCGTCGTCGATGCGGCCACCCACGACGCCAAGACACGCGAGGAATGGTGGTACCCGACCTATGTCGAGGAAGTCTGCCCCGGCCTGCCGGCATGGGAAGCGCTGAATGCCTGCGCCGACAAGTTCGCCACCGCCGAAACCTCGCCGAAAGGCCGCTTCCTCGGCGGTCCGGTCGACTGGCTGAAACATGACTCCGAACGCGTCGAAGCCCTCGCCATGAATTTCGAGGTCGTCAACGCCGGTTCGGCTGCAGCCCTCTGGGCGGAGCTCGATTCCGCCGTCAAGCGCAAGGAGCCGATCGTCCTGTTCAACTGGACGCCGAACTTCGTCGAAGCGCTGTACGACGGCAAGTTCGTCGAATTCCCGGCCTTCGACCCCAAGTGCAAGGACGATCCGGCCTGGGGCAGCAACAAGGACCTGAGCTACGACTGCGGCAACCCGAAGGACGGCTACCTGAAGATCGCCGCCTGGAAGGAATTCCCGACCAAGTGGCCCAAGGCCTACGCCATCCTGCAGAAGATCAACTTCTCCAACATGGACATCGCGGTTCAGGCAAAGCTTGCCGACATCGACAACATGGAGCCCGAGCAGGCCGCCGACAAATGGCTGGCCGACAACGAGGCTCGCTGGAAGGCCTGGCTGGGTTCCGCCAGCTAACCCTGCACCAAACGACATCGCGTGGTGAAAGTGGCGCTTGCAGCAGCAGGCGCCACCTCGCCCCTGCACACCCATCGGCCACCTTGGCGAGAGGCAAACTCGACATGACCGAAGCAAAAATCGCATGCCGCAATCTCTGGAAGCTCTACGGCGCCGACCCTGCCGGCTTCCTGAAACGCCACGCCGGCAACCCCTCGATCGAAACCATCAGGGCCGAAGGCTACGTTCCCGCCGTCCGCAACGTCTCGTTCGAGGTCATGCCGGGCGAAATCCTTGTCGTCATGGGCCTGTCGGGCTCGGGCAAGTCGACACTTCTGCGCTGCCTCGCACGCCTGGTCGAGCCGACCTCCGGCGAGGTCATGTTCGAGGGTCGCGACATCCTTGCCGCCAGCGAGCGCGAGCTGATCGAGATCAGGCGCCACAAGATGGGCATGGTCTTCCAGCACTTCGCCCTGCTGCCGCACCGCACCGTGCTCGACAATGTCGCCTTCCCGCTCCAGGTCCGCGGCACCGACCGCCAGAAGCGCGAGGCCCGCGCCCGTGAAGTGATCGAACTGGTCGGTCTGAAAGGCCGCGAGTCCTACTATCCGCGTGAGCTCTCCGGCGGCCAGCAGCAGCGTGTTGGCATCGCCCGTTCGCTCGCCGTCGGTCCCGACGTCTGGTTCCTCGACGAGCCCTTCTCGGCACTCGACCCGCTCATCCGCCGCGAGATGCAGGACGAGTTCCTGCGCCTGCAGAAGATGCTCAACAAGACCATCGTCTTCATCACCCACGATTTCGACGAGGCGATCCGTGTCGCCGACCGCATCGCCATCATGAAGGATGGCGTCGTCGAACAGCTTGGCACCGCGGAAGAACTGGTCACCTCCCCGGCCACGCCCTACGTCGCCGAATTCACCCGCAACGTTTCTCACGACCGCTTGCTCTCGGTGGGCGCCGTCATGGCGCCGGCATCCGCCCGCAAGCCGGATGCGGCAGCCGTCCAGGTCGAGGCGCTTCTGGCGAGCGTCGCCCGCCAGGTGCTGTCGTCGGAACGCCCGGTCGACGTCGTCGACGACGGCGGCGCCCTTGTCGGCACCCTCAGCCGCGACAGCCTGCTCGATGCGCTCTACGGCAAGGAACAGCACGCATGAGTGCCGCGATCCTGACCCGCGCCACCGAGATGGAGCCGCAAAAACCCCTGGCGTCCCTGACGAAACCGCTGCTCGTGGTGCTGCCCTTCATCATCCTGCTGCTGGCAGCCTCGCTGCTGCCCGCCTGGGCGGTCAAGGTTCCCGCAGGCTGGACCGTCCCGTTCGTCGGCTGGGCGAACACGCTGATCGAGCACATGCGCGACGACGCCATCTTGGGGCTGTTTTCGTTCCGCGACCTGACCCGCGCCATCGCCGAACTCATCACCTGGCCGCTGGCCTTCGTCGAGGGCCTGCTGGTTTCAGGCTTTCCGAAGATCGGCCTGGCAGCAATGCCATGGGTCATGACCGCAGGCCTGTCCGGCGTGCTCGGCTGGTATCTGAAAGACTGGCGCCTCGGCCTGCTCTCCGCAGGATGCGTCGCCTATATGGCGATCTTCGGCAAGTGGGAGCTGTCGATGATCACCTTGTCGGTCGTGCTTGTCGCAGCCCCGATTGCCGGGCTCATCGGTTTCCTGATCGGTATCCTCGCGGTCAAGAAGCCGTGGTTCGAGGCACTCGTCGTGCCCCTGCTCAACGTGCTGCAGTCGCTGCCCCACTTCTCCTACCTGATCCCGATCGCCGTCTTCATCGGCGTCGGCCACAAGGCCGGAACGATCGCCACCGTCATCTTCGCGATCCCGCCCATGGCGCGCCTTACCATCCTCGGCCTGAAGGGCGTTGCCGAGGAAGTTCGCGAGGCCGGCAAGATGGCCGGCTGTACCCGCTTCCAGACATTGTGGATGGTCGAGATCCCGTCCGCTCGCCAGCCGCTCCTGGTCGGCGTCAACCAGGTCATCATGCAGTGCCTGGCAATGGTGGTGATCGCATCCTTCGTCGGCGCCCGCGGCCTGGGACACGATCTCCTGTTCCGGCTCCAGGCGCTGAAGATCGGCCAGGCGCTGGAAAGCGGCGTCGCCATCGTTCTGATGGCGATCACGCTCGACCAGCTGAGCCGCGCCGCCGCCCACAAGGAGCCGTCGCATGTCGCCGCGGACGCCACTCTCCTGCAGCGCTTTCCGTTCCTCGCGGCTTCCGTTCTGGTCGTCATGGCGTCGCTCCTGCTGGCCGCGATCACGCCCTATGCCCAGGCCTGGCCGTCCGAACTTGCCCTCAGCACCGCACCGCTCTGGGATGCGCTGGTCGACTGGGTCACCGTCACCTTCTACGACCCGCTGCAATATGTCCGCAACGCCATGCTGCTCTACGTGCTGATCCCGGTGCGCGACCTGTTCCAGAGCATTCCCTGGACGGCGATGGTCGCGCTCGTCGCCGCGGCAGGCTGGTCGCTCGGCGGCTTGCGCCTCGCGCTCACCGTCTCCGGCTTCGTGCTGTTCATCGCCTTCGCCGGCTACTGGGAGCGGTCGCTGATCACCGCCTACATGGTGACGGTCGCCGTGCTGATCTGCATCCTGGTCGGCCTTCCGATCGGCATCTGGGCATCGCGCAGCGAACGCCGCACTGCCATCGTCAAGCTGCTGTGCGACACCTTCCAGACCTTCCCGTCCTTCATCTACCTGATCCCCGTGATCATGCTGTTCAAGGTCGGCGACGTCGCGGCGATTTCAGCGATCATCATCTACGCGATGATCCCGATCGTCCGCTACACGATCTTCGGGTTGCGCAACGTGCCGTCCGAAATCGTCGAGGCCGGCATCACCTCGGGCTGCACCAGGCGGCAGCTGCTGTGGAACATCCGCATGCCGCTGGCCTTCCCCGAGATCATGCTCGGCATCAACCAGACCATCATGTTCGCGCTGTTCATGGTCATCATCGCTGCCTTCATCGGCACCAAGGACATCGGCCAGGAGATCTTCCGCGCCCTGACCTTCAACGATGCCGGCAAGGGGCTGGTGCTCGGCCTCTGCGTCGCCTTCATGGGCCTCACCGCCGACCAGCTGATCACCGCCTGGGCGGCCCGCCGAAAGCAGCGGCTCGGCCTGTCCTAGAAACTCGGGCCCGGCGGGCGCTTGCGCCTCCGCCGGGCCCACCTCAGCGTTCGCGCAGCATCAGCCGGTTGGCAAAGCCGCAGGTCAACGCCAGTCGCGTCGTCCGCTGGCCGCTGCCGCCTGGCCCGGTGCACCGGATCCCGATCCGCGAGTTGATCGTTTCGAGCAGCGCCGTATCCTCTGCCGCCGCGACCAAGGCCGCGACAGCCAGGGGATCGACGTCGTCGGGCGCCCCTTGGTCTGCTCCGCCAGCCTTCACCATGTTTCCGTCATCGGCTGCGTCGGCATAATGCCTTAGCATCGCCCGGATCAGCTCGCCCTTGGTCGAGAAGTGGTGCAGCAGCCCGCCCTTGCTGATGCCGGCCTGTCGGGCAACGGCATCGAGGGTGACCTTGCCGAAGCCGTTTTCCAGCGCCACGCAAACCGCCGCATGGAACAGGCGCTCCTTTTGCTCGAGCCGTCGCACGAGTGCTGTCCGTCCGGATGCCGGCCGGCTGGCGGAACCGGTCATTCCGCCGGCACCCGTTCCGCCTCGGACGCATCTGTGCCCGCCTGCGCTTCCGCCTTGCCCCGCCGCGTCAGCTTCATGACGGCGACGAAGAACACCGGCACGAAGAACACGGCAAGCACGGTCGCCGAGATCATGCCGCCCAGCACGCCGGTACCGATCGCGTTCTGGCTCGCGGCACTGGCCCCGGTGGCAATGGCCATCGGCACGACGCCAAGGCTGAAGGCCAGCGACGTCATGATGATCGGCCGGAAGCGCAGCTTGGCCGCTTCCACCGTCGCATCGAGCAGCGACATGCCTTCCTTGCGCAGGTCCTTGGCGAACTCGATGATCAGGATCGCGTTCTTGGCCGACAGGCCGATGATGGCGATCAGGCCCACCTTGAAATAGACGTCGTTGGGCATGCCCATGACCATCACCGCCAGCACCGAGCCAAGCACGCCCAGCGGCACGACGAGGATCACCGACACCGGGATCGACCAGCTCTCGTAGAGTGCCGCCAGAAGCAGGAACACGAACAGGATGCTGAGCACGATCAGGGCCGGCGCCTGCGAGCCGGACTGGATTTCCTGCAGCGACTGGCCGGTCCATTCATAGCCGAAGCCGGACGGCAACTGGTCCGCCAGGCGCTCCATCTCCGTGATCGCCGCACCCGAGGAATGGCCCGGCGCCGCCTGGCCGCTGATGCGCACCGCAGGATAGCCGTTGTAGCCGACGACCTGCGCCGCGCCCTTCTGCCATTCGACGCTGGCGAACGACGACAGCGGCACCATACCGCCATGGGCGTTACGCACGTTGAGGCTCATGAGGTCCTCGGTTTGCATGCGCCGCCCTGCATCCGACTGCACCGTCACGCGCTGCATCCTGCCGGCATTCGGGAAGTCGTTGACATAGGCCGAGCCGAGATTGGCCGAGATCGTCGAATTGATATCGGCGAAGCTGACGCCGAAAGTGTTCGCCTTCTCGCGGTCGATCAACAGGTTGACCTGCGCCGCATCGGGCATGCCTTCGACGCGCAGGCCGGTGATGACGTCGCTGTCCGCCGCGGCCGCCATCAGCTGGTCGCGCGCGGCAGCCAGCGCCGCCTGGCCCCGTCCCGACCTGTCCTGCAGCCGGAAGGTGAAGCCGTTGGACGTGCCGAGGCCCTGGATCGGCGGCGGCGACAGCGCGAAGGACACCGCGTCCTTCATCTGGAACAGCGCCTTGTTGGCCCGGCCGGCGATGGCCGCAGCCGAGTTGTCGTCGTCGCGTTCGCTCCAGTCGTCCAGCGTCACGAAGGCTAGGCCGGCGTTCTGGCCGGCGCCCGAGAAGCTGAAGCCGTTGACCACCACCATGCGGTCGACCGCCTCCTCGCCCATGAAGATCGTCTCGACATTCTCGGCGATCGCCCGAGTGCGGTTGCTGCTCGATTCCGGCGGCCCCTGGATGTCGACGATCAGGAAGCCCTGGTCCTCATTGGGCAGGAACGACGTCGGCAACTGGATGAAGGACCAGCCGAGGCCGACCAGCAGCGCCAGGTAGATGACCATGAAGCGGCCCGTACGCTTGACGATCCATCCAACGCTGGAAGTATAGCTGCGCGTCGTCCGGTCGAAGCCGCGGTTGAACCAGCCGAAGAAACCCTTCTTCTCATGGTGCCCCTTGGCGACCGGCTTCAGGAAGCTGGCACAGAGCGCCGGCGTCAGCGACAGCGCCAGGAAGCCGGAGAACAGGATCGACACCACCATCGTCAGGCTGAACTGCCGGTAGATGACACCGACGGCTCCCGGGAAGAACGCCATCGGCACGAACACCGCCGTCAGCACCAGAGTGATGCCGATGATCGCACCGGAGATCTGCTTCATCGCCTTGCGCGTCGCCTCGCGTGGCGACAGCCCCTCTTCGGCCATGATGCGCTCGACATTTTCCACCACCACGATGGCATCGTCGACCAGGATGCCGATGGCCAGCACCATCGCAAACATCGTCAGCACGTTGATCGAGAAGCCGGTCGCCAGCATCACCGCGCAGGTGCCGAGCAGCGCCACCGGCACGACCAGGGTCGGGATGACCGTGTAGCGGAAGTTCTGCAGGAACAGGAACATCACCGCAAAGACGAGCAGGATCGCCTCGAGGAGGGTGCTGATCACCTTCTCGATGGACACCTTCACGAAAGGCGAGGTGTCGTAAGGGATCGCGTATTCCAGCCCGTCGGGGAAGAAGCGCGACAGCTCCTCCATCTGCGCCCGGACCGCTTCCGATGTCGCCAGCGCATTGCCTGTCGGCGACAGCTGCACCGCAATCGCCGCGCTCGGATTGCCGTTCAGCCTGGTCGAGAAATTGTAGTTCTCGGCGCCGACCTCGATCCGCGCCACGTCGGACAGCCGCACCGAAGAGCCGTCGGGATTGGCGCGCAGCACGATCGAGCCGAACTCCTCGGCGGAGGTGAGCTGGCCCTTGACCAGGACGGTAGCCGATATCTGCTGCGTGATCGGGTTGGGGTCGGCACCGATGCGGCCGGCGGCGACCTGCGCGTTCTGGGAGCGGATCGCGTTGGTGATATCGTCCGACGTCAGGTTCAGGCCGACCATCTTGTCGGGGTCGATCCAGATGCGCATCGCGCGCTGCGTCGCAAACAGCTGCGCCCGGCCGACGCCGTCGATGCGGCGGATTTCGCTGAGCACGTTGCGGCTCAGATAGTCGCCAAGGCCGACGACGTCGAGCGAACCGTCCGTCGAGGTCAGCGCCACCATCATCAGGAAGCCGCTGCCGGCCTCCTCGATGCGGATGCCGACCTGCTTGACGACTTGCGGCAGCCGCGGCTCGACGCGGCGAACCGCGTTCTGGATGTCGATCGAGGCCTGGCCGCTGTCGGTTCCCGGCGCAAAGGTCGCGGTGATGCTGACCATGCCGGAAGAATCCGACGTCGATTCGAAATAGAGCAGACCGGGGACCCCGTTCAGCTCTTCCTCGATCGGCCGGGTGACGCTCTGGTAGATATCTTCAGGCGCAGCACCGGCATAGGTCGCATTGATCGAGACCTGTGGCGGCGCGACGTTCGGATATTGCGCAACCGGCAGGAACGGAATGGCGATGGCGCCGGCGAGCATGATGAAGATCGCCACGACCCATGCGAAGATGGGTCGATCGATGAAGAACTGAGGCATGTCTGATAATCCTTAGCCGGCCTTGGGCTTGCTGGCTGGAACTGCCGCGCCGCTGCTGCCGGTTGCTGACGTCTTGTCCTGCGGCTTCCACGCCTGGGCCGCCACCTCGGCGCCCGGCCTGACTTTCTGGAACCCTTCGACGACAACTTTGTCGCCCGCCTCGACGCCGTCTTCGACGACCCAGCGGTCGCCGACCACGCGCCCGACCCGGACCTGGCGACGCTCGGCCACGTTCTTGTCGTTCACCACATAGATCTGGGCGCTGCCGCCGGAATCGCGCTGGATCGCCTGCTGGGGGATGGCGATGGCGTTCTGCTGAACACCCTGCTCGATCAGCACCCGGACATACATTCCAGGCAGCAGGTCGCCCTCGGGATTGGGGAACTCGCCACGCAGCGTCACCTGCCCGGTCATCGCGTCGACCGCGGCCTCCAGGAACAGCAGCTTGCCCGGATGGGCATATTCGCTGCCGTCGTCGAGACGAAGCCCGACGCGCGCGGCCCCTGCCTCGTCATTCGTCAGCGCGCCGTCTTCGAGCCCGCGCCGCAGCCTGAGAAGCTCGTTCGCCGACTGGGTAAAGTCGGCATAGACCGGATCGATCTGCTGGATCGTCGCCAGGCTTTCGGGACCGTTGGCGCTGACGAGCGCACCCTCGGTGACCATGGCGCGGCCGATGCGCCCGGAGATCGGTGCCTTGATTTCGGCATAGCCGAGATTGAGCTGCGCCGTCGCAAGCCCCGCGGTGGCGATCGCCACGTCGGCGTCGGCCTGCGCAAGGGCGGCGACGGCATTGTCGAGTTGCTGGCCGCTGGAGACATTGCGCTCGCGCAGTTCGCTCTGGCGCTCGGACTGCTGGCGCGCCTGGAGTTGCACGGCCTGCGCGCGTTGCAGCGTCGCCTCAGCGCTTGCCACCTGCGCCTGGAACAGCGCCGGGTCGATGCGGTAGAGCACGTCGCCCTCCTTCACCAGGCTGCCCTGTTCAAAGACGCGCTCCAGCACGATGCCCGAGACGCGCGCCCGCACCTCGGCGATGCGAGTCGGGGCAATGCGCCCCGGCAGCTCGTTCAGGATGGGCAGCGCTTCGGGAACCACCTCGATCACGCTCACCGGCGAAGGCGGAGGGGCTGACGGCTTCGGTTCGGACGAGCTGTTGGCGTCGCTGCATCCGGAGACCAGGGCGAGCAGGCCGATGGCCGCTGCAAGTTTCAGCGGCAGGGCGGGAATACGCATGGGAAAATCCACAAAAGGTTGACGGTGGCCGGAACGGCGAGTGATGGTTTGATGATGGGATGGCTTGATCGGGAGCGATCAGTCGCCGGCGTCTCTGGGTGGTTTCAGGTGATCGGCGTCGATCAGCCAGCCTATGTCGCGCAGCATGTCCGCGCGTTCGGCATCCGACCAGGGATGCAGATTGTGCATCTCCAGGCGCTTGAGCCCTTCAAGCGCCAGGAATGCGAGAATGGCGCCGCGGGGGTTTTCCGCAGTCTCGGTGACCGAGGCGATTGTCCTGGTATAGACCGCTTCGATGATGCCGCGTGCTTCGGCATCCTGGGCTAGGGCCGAGACCAGGTTGACCGCCACGGCGCGGGCATGATCGCGGGGCCGCTCGGCAGCCGCTGCAATGAGCCCGTTGATTGCCGGGCTTGCAACGGGGCCCAGGCCAGCCGTCACCGCCTGGACGCGCTGCTCCTCGTTCTCCACCCGCCGCCGGATGACGGCGTTGATGAGCTCGCGCTTGGATTTGTAGTCGTAGACGACGCTGGCCTTGCCGATCCCGGCCGCCGTGGCGACAGCGTCGAGCGTCAGATGCGCGGCGCCTTCGCGCACGACCACGAGTTCCGCCGCATCCAGAATGTCGCTCTGTTCGATTACCCTGGGACGGGCCATACGTTCACGCCTGCACTGCTTCGACAATTACCGAACAACCGGTCGGTAATTGATAATAGGTGCGGTGCAGCGATAACTTCAATTCACCAATATGTGTGCGGAGACGGCCACGCCCCTGCCTCCGACCAGATTCGAGATCCCCGTTTGCATCGATTTTCCGGTAGGATCCGCCGCTGCGGATCCCCGATGTCGCGTCCGTCCGCGGCAAAGCTTGCCACGGCCGGAAGCCTTCGAAACCGGGGCTTGCAGGCTGGTTTTTGGAACCGGCCGCCCGGGCTTTCGATTGCCAAAGCAGACACGACAGAGCCGTCTCGCAGCCCTGTCCGCAACCTCGCGTCGTCTAGAAGTTCGAGGTCATGCTGACCCAGAGCCGTCGCCCTTCCATCACGGCATTGTGTTCCGCGGTCTCGACCCTCTCGTCCATCAGATTGTAGACGGCGGCGTTCATGACGAAGCTTTCGCTGAAGGCATAGGTCGCCCCAACATCGATGGTGGCATAGGCGTCGTACTTCCTCCCGACTGCGCCGTTGCGGATCACCGGCGTACCGATGATGCCGACGCGCGGCCCGGCATTGATCTCCGAGCCGTGGTAGTTGGCCGCCGCCCATGCCGACAGCCCGTCGACCGGCGTCGTCCAGTCGGCACGGATGTTGGCGAGATGCGCCGGCGTGCGTGCCAGCGGGAAGCCGGCATAGACGCCCGTCTGCTGCTCCGAATGGGTGTAGGTATAGCTGCCGCGCAAGGTCAGCGTGTCGGTCGCCTCCCAGCCCGCCGTCAGCTCGACGCCCTGGATGACGGCATCGTCGATATTGTAGTTGTACCAGAGCCGGTAGTTCGGATCCTCGCTCCAGCGCACCGGATTGCCGGCACCGTCGAGCACCAGCGAATTGGCGATCTTGTCCTTGAAGTCGGTGTAGAAATAGGTCGCCCCCAGCGTGATGCCGTCATGGCTGTCCCACAGCGCGCCCAGTTCGTAGCTGGTGCTGGTTTCTGCCCTGAGGTTCGGATCGGCAATGATCACCCCGCAAGTGCCGTTCGGGCCGTAGGTGCAGCCGCCACCGCCAGTCGTGTAGGCGTAGCCTGGGGCGATGGCGCGTATCTCCGGCGCGCGGAAGCCCGTCGAGATGCCGCCCTTCAGCGTCAGATGGTCGGTCGGGTTCCAGACGCCGTAGAGCCTCGGGCTGAAATGCGAGCCGTATTCCTGGTGCTGGTCGAAGCGCAAGCCACCGGTCAACGCGAAGCTATCGCTGATCTTCCACTCGTCCTCGGCAAACAGCGCCCATTGCGCGATCTGGAACTGCTCGTCGCGGCCTGTCCTGCGGCCCGGATTCTGATCGGTCAGCAGCGCGTCGAAGAACTGGCCGCCGGTCACCAGCGTGTGCGAACCGAAAAGCTCGAACGGCGTCGTGAACTTGCCGTCGATCACCGAGTTGCGCACCTCCGGAGAGCGCGCCTGTTCGAGGTAGCTGCGCCGTGTGCTGTCCCAGTTGAAATTGGTACGCTCGGCCCATTCCTGCATGATCGAGAATTCCGACGTCGTCCAACCCCAGTCGCCGACATGCGACAGCGACCAGTGGTCCCGGTCGTTGTAGTTGTAGGTCGAGGTGCCGTTGGCGGCGAGCGTCTCGCCGGCATTCGCGTCGCGCCTCAGCCGCGCCGTGCCGCCCTCGAGGCGGAACTCGTGGTTCTCGTTCGGCACGAAGGTCAGCCGGCCGCCGAGAGTGCCATCCTTGGCGCCGGTGATGCCGCCCAGAAACTGGTCCTCGTCGCGCTTCAGGCCCTTGCCCCAGACCTGCAGGCCGAGCGTGTCGGTGACGACCGGTCCGTTCAGGTAGAACGAGCCCTGCCCGGAATTGCCGAACTCATTGTGCTGCTGCACGGTGCCGTCGGCGGTGAACGAGCCTGACCACGTCTCCCCGACCTTGCGGGTGATGATGTTGATGACGCCGCCCATCGCATCCGAGCCGTAGAGCGAGGACATCGGCCCACGCACGACCTCGATGCGCTCGATCGCCGCGAGCGGCGGCATGAAATTCTGCTCGAAGCCCGAATTGCCGTTGGTGCGCGCATCGCGCGTGCTCTGGCGCTTGCCGTCGACGAGGATCAGCGTGTACTGGCCCGACAGGCCTCGGATGAAGATGTCCTTTTCGTTGGCCGGTCCCGTCACCGCCACGCCCTGCACGTCGCGCAGGGCATCTGTCAGGTCGCGATACGTCCCCTTCTCCAGCTCCTCGCGCGAAACCACGGTGATGCTGGCCGGGGCGTCCTTGACGTTCTGCTCGAAGCCCGACGCCGTCACCACCAGTTGCTGCAGCACCAGCGCATCGCTTTCCGCGCCCGCCTTTTTCTGGGCGGCCTGTGCGAATGCGGCCGAGGATGCCATCAACGCTATGCCCGAAAGGCAGGTGCATGCGAGCAACGCGCGCCCGAACGGGCCAAAGCCCGTGCCTGGCCAGTAGCGCGCAGTGTCACGCTCCGCGAGCGTATCCGGGTTGAGAACGTTCATGAAAAGCCCCATCACCTAAACTTGAGTATAAAAGTCTTCTTATTTATCGAATAGGGACGGTCAACTCGGGTGTTTGAGAGCGATTCCAAATTCAGAAAAGCGCAATTTGGACTGGTGCCTGCACGTGCCCGGATGGTTTTCGCAGGCGATGAAGGAACAGATGGATAGGACTGACGCGCACGAAACCAGGCCGCCGGCGGAAGCACGCGGCGCCGTGGCGGAGCCGCGCCTCGGCCAACTGCGCCTGCTGGTGGCGTTGGATGCGCTCTTGGTCGAGGGCAGCGTCGGCAAGGCCGCCGCGCGCATGGGCCTTGGCGCTCCGGCCATGAGCCGGCTTCTGAAGCAGATCCGCGAACTCTACGGCGACCCGATCCTGGTGCGGACCGCGCGCGGCATGACGCCGACCCCCTTCGCCGAGACATTGCGCCTGCGCCTGCGCGCCGTGGCGGCAGAGACCGAAGACCTCATCGCCCCGCGACGTGAAGCAGCCGGGAAGGCAAGTACCGAGACCAGCGGCTGGAACCAGGCCACCATCATCGACGCCCCGCCGCTGGCCATGCGCCCGAGCCTCTATCTTGAGGACGAACCGCTGCCAGAGGACTTTGCCCGTAGGCTGCGCTCGATCGGCAAGGATGCCGCGCCGCGGCAGAGGCTGGCCAGACACATCGCGACCACAGGCGCCGGCGTCGGCGGTGCCCGGCCGCTGACCCTCGATGAGGCCGACGACGCCTTCTCCTTGCTGCTCGAAGGCGAGGCCGACCCGATACAGGTCGGAGCACTTCTGGTCGTTCTGCAATATCGCGGCTTGACGGCGATCGAGCTTGCCGGGTTGACCAAGGCGAGCCGGCGCCATCTCGGCTGCCCCGTCCATCCCGGACTGGCCGACCTCGACTGGCCGGCCTATGCCTCGCCGAGATCGAGGTCGGCACCGTGGTTCCTGCAGGCGGCCAGGCTTGTCGCCGACGCCGGCCACCGCGTGCTCCTGCACGGCAACAGCGGCGGCGGCACGACCCCCAACGCGCTCGACATGGCTGCCGGCGCCCTCGGCATATCAGTTGCGGCATCCATTGCCGAAGCTAGCGAGGCCCTGCAGCAACGCCGCATCGCCTACCTGCCGCTCGCGGCGATGTCGCCGCAGCTCCATCGCCTGCTCGGCATCTACAACCTGCTTGAAATGCGCTCGCCGCTCAGCGCCGTCGTGCACCTGCTCAATCCGCTCACCGCCGGGGCCAGCCTGATCGCGGCGTTCCGGCCGAGCTACCGCGACCTGCACCGCGATGCCGCCGCCCTGCTCGGCTGGCCGAAGCTCGGCATCCTAGGCAACAGCCGCGACGTCGCCCAGGCGACGCCCTTTCGCACGACGACGATGTACACCCTCGACGATGGCAGTCCGGGCGAGGTGATCATCCCGTCGCACAGGCGCCCGAGAGCCGAGCTGCCGACGGGGCTCACCAGCTTCGAATACTGGCGGGCGGTCTGGTTGGGACAGGCCAGGGACGAGGCCGCCGAACGCACCGTCGTGGACACTGCCGCCGCCGCCTTGCTGACGCTCGATTCGAAGACGAATTTCGCCGACGCCCGCAGCAAGGCGGGCGAACTCTGGCGCCTCCGCCTGTCGCAATGACTGGTCGCAGAAGCTACCGCGCCGCGTCGGCGAACGTGACGAGCCGCCGGCGGTCTTCGCACCACAGCGCGAGATTGACGCAGGCAACGCTGTTCCAGAAGGTCAGCTTTACGCTCTGGCTGGCGTCGCGCAATTCCGCATTGCTGTCGAAGCAGGCCTGCAGGCGATAGAACGGCACCCGGCTGCACAGATGGTGGATGTGGTGCAGGCCGATCGAACCGGTGATCCACTGGGCCACAGCGGGCAAGGCATACCACGAGCTGCCCCCGAAGGCGGCGACATGCAGGTCCCAGACTTCGCCGGCATCCCAGCGTGTTTCTTCGAATTGATGCTGCACGTAGAACAGCCAGCCGCCGACCCATGCACCCATCACCACGACAGGCAGGATCGCCAGCATCACCGCCCAGCCGGCCACGAACACCAGCCCGCCATAGACGACCAGCAGTGCAAGGTTGAGCCCGCCGGCGCTGCGCCAGGCCTCGACGCGCGGAATGGCGTCGTTGTAGGGCAGCCGGTGCATGATCAGGAAATAGATCGGCACGCCGATCACGATCAGGATGATCGGATTGCGATAGATGCGATACATCAGCCGCTGGCCGGTGGTCATCGCCTCGTATTCGGCGACGGTGCGGGTATCGATGTCACCTATGCCGCGCTTGTCGAGATTGCCCGACGAGCCGTGGTGCACGGCGTGGGCCTTCTGCCATAGCGTGTAGGGCGTGAAGGTGAAGACGCTCAGCACCCGCCCGATGACGCGGTTTGCCTCGCGCGAACTGGTGAAGGAGCCGTGGCCGCAATCGTGCTGGATCGCAAACAGCCGGACCAGGAACGCCGCGCATACCGGCGCCAGCAGCGCCAGCAGCAGCCAGCGCCAGGCGCCGAGTAGCGGTTCGGCATAGGCGGCGAGCCAGACCAGCACCGCTCCCATCGCCAGGAACGGCACCAGCGTCACCGCCAGTTCGAAGGCCGCGCGCCGGTCGTCGGGATCGCGAAAGCGATTGCAATGCGACGCAAGCCGGCGAACCAGCGCCTTTTCAGACGCATGATCGGCAGCAATGACAGCCCCCGCAGGCAGGCCGTCCGCCCTGGACGACATCAATTTCGTCATTCAATCCCCGAAATCTCGCTGCCAACTCGGTCAAGCGCGCCATTTGTCCATAATGCGCGGCAAGCGCCGTGACTAGTGGGTCCGCCGTGGCATATTGGCTAAATACAGTGTCGTTGCACCGCTGCATGCCAATCATGGCGTTTTCCTGTTGAGTGCGGCCGCCAATACGTCTTAGGTCGCGGAATTCATGCAATTCGGCGCCGCCAGCCGCAAGGGAACGCTCTCCATGGCTTCTTTGGACATTTCCGCCGGCTCGGCCAGGTGGACCACGCTCGCCAGCCACCGCCTGTGGCTCTTGCAGCAGGCGGACGCGCTGTTCTCCTTCTTCGAACGCGAAAGCCTCAATCCGCTCGGCGGTTTCCACGATCTCGACGACCGGGGCCACCCGCTGGCGCCCGGTGCCGTGCCGGGCAAGTTCGCCGGCCGCCAGATCCACGTCACCACGCGCATGGTGCACTGCTTTTCGATCGCCCATCTGCTCGGCCGGCCGGGAGCCGGCACGCTCATCGACCACGGCATGGAGTTCCTCTGGAACGGCCATCGCGACAGCGCCAATGGCGGCTATTTCTGGGGCGTCGGCTATGACGGCCCGGCCAACGACACCAAGCAGGCCTATGGCCACGCCTTCGTGCTGCTGGCAGCCTCGAGCGCCAAGGTCGCCGGGCATCCCGATGCCGACCGCCTGCTGACCGACATCTCGACCGTCCTGTCCGAAAAATTCTGGGAAGACGGCCATGGCGCCGTCGCCGAAGAATTCACCCGCGACTGGAAGCCTTTCGACAGCTATCGCGGCCAGAACTCCAACATGCACCTGACCGAGGCGCTGATGGCCGCCTTCGAGGCAACCGGCGACGGCAATTACCTCCGCATGGCCGAACGCATCGCCGATCTGATCATCCGCCGCCATTCGGCCGCTGCCGGTTGGCGCCTGCCGGAACATTTCACCCTTGATTGGAAGCTCGACCGTGACTATTCCGGCGACCCGATGTTCCGCCCCTACGGCACCACGCCCGGCCATTCGCTGGAGTGGGCGCGGCTTCTGCTGCAGCTCTGGGAGCTCGGCGGCCGCAAGCTCGACTGGCTGCCGGATGCAGCCAGGAACCTGTTCGGCCGGGCAACGGCGGATGGCTGGGACGCAGCGACGGGCGGCTTCTACTACACGCTCGAATGGGACGGCTCGGCCCGGATCAAGGATCGCTACTGGTGGCCGTGCTGCGAGGCGATCGGAGCGGCCAGCGTGCTCGGCGCGATCGATGGCGACCCCGCCTACGAGGAATGGTACCGCCGTATCTGGAGCTTCTGCGCGACGCGCTTCATCGACCGTCGCAATGGCGGCTGGCATGCCCAGCTCGACGACGATCTCAAGCCCAATGCCGGCCCCTTCTATGGCAAGCCCGACATCTACCACGCGCTCCAGGCCTGCCTGATCCCGCTTTTGCCAACCACCGGCAGCATCACCCGCGGCCTCAGTCAGGGCGGCATCCAGCTCTAGCCACGACTATGGCCGGCGGTCCGGCTCACTGCCAGTGCGCAGCAATCTGGTTGCCGAAGATCGCGCGCTGCATCGAGCCCGCAAGTGTCGCCGCATAGGGCGTGGCGATGTGATGCCGATCGCGGAAGGTCAGCTTGCCGCCGATCATCGCCGGGCATGTGGTGGCGTTGCAGAACAATTCGGTGAGGTCGACATACCGGACCCCACGCAGGCCGGCCGTCGCGGCCTGTTCGGTCTCCGATATCCGCTCGTCGATCGCCTGGTCTCGCGGTGTGTCGCAGACCGTGGCACTCCGGCCCTGCCACAATGAACGGGCCACGCAGCGGTCGAGATACGATTTGTGGACTGGAACATCCCGCAGCAGCACGACCTCGGCGCCCGTCTCGCCCAGTTTTGCAAGCGATGCCCTCAAGCCGCCACCCCAGACATTGCGGCTGACCAGATGTTCCAGGCCGCCATTCACATCATTTTCGACATAGCTGTAGGAGAACTGCGCGACGATCACGGCGTCGGGCTTCAGCTTGGCGATTTCCTTCATCGCCGATTTCCGCCACGCATCGCATTCTTCATAGGCCCGCATCAGCCGCACGTTCCACGTCGGCACCTCGGCGACCGAACAGGAGGATTTCAGATAGGTGACCACGCGCCAGTTGTTCGCCTCGGCGATCTTTGCCAGCGGTGTCGACCAGTGGTCGGCGTGTGAATCGCCGAAAAGCACGATCGTCTTGCGGGGTTCCTCTGCCCCGAGGCTGCAGCTGCGCGGTTCCGTCTGTTCCAGGCTGGCAACGCAGCCGGCATCGACCTGGCGCGCCGACGACGATCGCGCCGCGCTTTCCGCGATCAGCTTCTGGTCCGGGTCGACGCTTCGCGCCGCGATCTGGGCTGCGCCATAGGACAACGTCACGCCCGATGACGTCAGCAGTGCGGCAAGCCCAAGCGAGCGCACCGAGCCGGCCGACAGCCAGCCGCTCAGGCGCACCGGGTTCTCGACGAAATGGTAGCTCAGCAGCGACAGGCCGAAGGTTGCGGCAAGGCACGCCAGCCTGCCGGCCAGCGACAGGTCGGGGATCAGGATGGTGGCGAACACGATCACCGGCCAGTGCCAGAGATAGAGCGAGTAGGACAGCTTGCCGGTCCACTGGAAGGGCGCAAGCGACAGCAGCGCCGCCGGCCCTGCTGCGCTTTGGCGCGCACCGGAAAGCAGCAACATTGCCGTGCCGAGCACCGGCATCAGTGCAAGGAAGCCGGGGAACGGATCGGCCTCCGACACAGTGAGGTAGGTTACGACGATCAGCGCCAGGCCGGCCCAGCCCATGGCAGGCGCGAAGCGGAAGCCCGACGCCCAGCGTTCGGCGACCGTCAGCGAGACCAGCCCGCCGACGGCGAACTCCCAGGCCCGCAATGGCGAAAAATAGAACGCCCAGGGTTGCGACACCGTGGTCATCCAGGCGCAGGCGGCAAACGACGCCACCGTCGCCACGCCAAGGAAAACGGCCACGCCCCTTTCGCCTGGACGGAACCGTGCCACCAGCAGCAGGAACGCCGGCCATAGCAGATAGAATTGCTCCTCGACCGAAAGCGACCAGAAATGCAGGAACGGGTTGATTGCCGTATCGGCGGCGAAATAGTCGAACGACCACCGCAGCAGCCAGAGATTGATGACGTAGCTCGAGGCGAACAGGGCGCCCTTGGCGTAGAGCTGCTGTTCGGACGGCGCCAGGATGAAATAGCCGGCCAAGAGCGTCGCCACGATCACCAGCAGCGATGCCGGCAGCAGCCGGCGCGCGCGACGCCCGTAGAAGCGCCAGAGGTCGACCGTGCCGCTGCGGCCGATCTCCTGCATCAGGTGCCTGGTGATCAGGAAACCCGAGATGACGAAGAAGATATCGACGCCGATGAAACCGCCGGGCAGGTTCGACATGCCGAAATGGAAGGCCACCACGCCACCCACGGCGATGGCGCGCAAGCCTTCGATGTCGGGCCGGAACGTCGACGGGCCTGCGCTCATGAGGCGGAAATGAGGCTGCTGGACATCCGCGCAGGATCGGCGAGGCAGTCCGGCAGGACAATTCAAACTATGTTGCAATGCAATATGCCCGCTTCCGCGCGATGTGGCGCAACACCATGGAAACGAAGGCGCCACGGCACATGCCGTTCATAACATCTGCCCCGACATTTCTTTCCGGGGCCGATTTGAGCGGAACCGATGCCGCGCCGACCGGTTAAACCGTCGCGAAGGGGTGAAATTCGAAGAGGAAGAAGATGAGACATTCACTCGCCGCCGCGATCCTGCTTGCATCCACCGTCGTTGCTGCGCCCGCCTTTGCCGCTGGTGCCACCAGCAGCGAGGCACAATCCGTGGACACGTCCACCACGGCGAGCACCGGCGCCAAGGCAGATCTCGGCACGGTGCTGCCGGCCATCCAGGCCAGCAGGACCACCGCGACCGCCATCCAGGCCCTCACCACCGTCGGCACCGTCAACGTCGTCAAGCTGTCGCCCACGGGCAATGACAAGGAGGCGCTGGAAAAGGCCGTCAGCGAAAATCAGGCCGACATCACCGGCTTGCAGGCTGCGATCATGGCCAACAGCGCCCTGAAGACGAAACTCGACAGCGAAACGATCGACACGTCGGCGGTGGTCGCCGCCAGCATCGAAGCCGACGGCTCGGTTACGGTCTTTGTGAGATAGCCTCGCATCGGCCGCGCGGCGCGGTCCGGCGGCTCGAAAGCGCCGGACCTCGCTGGCACCTCTCGTGGCACGCTTGCCGAAAAGTTTTGATCCAGCGGCACAATGTTGCCCGCCGGACAGTGATCTGCGCTATTGCACCCTCGCCGGCGTGATCCGATCCGGCGTCGAAACCCGCCGGACCAGATGACAGCCCATCCCGCAACAGCGCCCGAACACCGCTTCGCTGCCTTTCGTCATGGTGCGTTCTCGCGCTTCTGGATCGCGCGTTTCCTCGCCACCTTCTCGACCCAGATCGTCTCCGTCGGCGTCGGCTGGCAGGTCTACGACCTGACGCGAAATCCCTTCGACCTCGGCCTCGTCGGCGTCATCCAGTTCGCGCCGGCCTTGCTGCTGGTGCTCGTCACCGGCGTCGTCGCCGACCGCTTCGGCCGACGCCTCATCATGGCGCTGGCAGCGCTTGTTGAAACTGCGTGCGCCGCTGCCCTGCTGCTCCTCACCTATCATGGCCTCGCCAGCCCGCTGCCGATCTTCGCCGTGCTCGCCGTCTTCGGCATCGCCCGCGCCTTTTTTGGCCCAGCATCGGCATCGCTGGTCGCAAACCTGGTCCCAGCCGAGGATTTCGCCAACGCCGTTGCCTGGAATTCGTCTGCCTGGCAGACCGCCACCATCGTCGGCCCGGTCGCCGGCGGCCTGCTCTACGGCGTCTCGCCCGAAGCCGCCTATGGCGCGGCCACCGTCCTCATGCTCGCCTCGGCGGCGCTGATCTTTTCCATCCCGAAACCAACCCAGCGCAGCGAGACGGACACATCCACCGCCGAAACCCTGTTCGCCGGTTTCCGCTACATATGGGGCGAGAAGATCGTGCTCGGCGCGATCTCGCTCGACCTGTTCGCCGTGCTTCTGTCAGGCGCCGTCGCTCTCCTGCCGGTCTACGCGCGCGACATCCTGGAACTCGGGCCCTGGGGCCTTGGCATGCTGCGCGCCGCCCCCGGCGTCGGCGCCATCGTCGTCGCCGTCTGGCTTGCCGGCCATCCGATCCGCGATCATGCCGGCCTGGTGATGTTCGTCTTCGTCGCCTTGTTCGGCATAGCCACGGCGATTTTCGGCGTCTCGACCATTCCCTGGCTGTCGATCACGGCCCTGGCCCTGATCGGCGCCACTGACATGGTCAGCGTCTACATCCGCGAGACGCTGATCCAGCTGTGGACGCCGGATCGTGTCCGCGGCCGCGTCAACGCCGTCAACGGCGTCTTCGTCGGCGCCTCCAACGAACTCGGCGAATTCCGCGCCGGCACCATGGCAGCCCTGATCGGCACCGTGCCTGCCGTCGTCTTCGGTGGCATCGGCGCCGTCGCCGTCGCCGGAATCTGGGCCTGGACCTTCCCGCAGTTGCGCAAGGTCAGGCGCCTCGACGGCCGCGTCTGATACAAGGGCAGCAGGAAGCCCCCCTGCCTTACCGGCCCCCTCGGCCAAATATCGTGACGAGAAACTCGTCGAGCCAGCGCTTGAGGTGCATGTCCCAGATCAGCCGGCCGCCCAGATGGTCGCGGCCTGGCTGTGCGCCGGGCAGCACGAAGCGTTCGGCCCCGCGCACCACCCAGCGCTGCATCATCACCCGTGTCAGTTCGGCGTGGAACTGGATGCCCCAGGCATTGTCGCCATAGCGGAATGCCTGGTTGGGATAGGTGTCGGATGATGCCAGGAGCACGGCGTCGGTGGGCAGCGAAAAGCCCTCGCGATGAAACTGGTAGACCATCTCGGGCCAGTGCATCAGCTTGCGGCCTTCCTCGGTCGCCTTGATCGGATACCAGCCGATCTCCACCAGCCCATCGCCATGGCCCTCGACCTTGCCGCCGAGATGGTTGACCAGCATCTGCGCGCCAAGGCAGATGCCGAGGAACGGCCGGTTTTCGCTGAGCGGCACCGCCAGCCAGTCGGTCTCGCGGCGCACGAACTCGTCATGGTCGTTGGCGCTCATCGGCCCGCCGAAGACCACGGCGCCGGCATGGTTTTCCAGTGTTTCGGGCAAGGAATCGCCCAGCGGCGGCCGGCGGATATCGAGATCGAAGCCATTCTCGATCAGCAAGTGACCGACACGGCCGGCGCTGGAATGCTCCTGGTGCAGGACGACCAGGATCTTCGCTCTCGCCTTGCCCGGCATCGAGCGCCTATTCGTCCGTTTCGGGTCCGACCGCGCGCTGCGCCTGCTGCGCCGCCTTGCGCTTGGTCTCAATGCGGTCGCGGCTTGCGACCCCGATCAGTTCGGCGATGCGCCAGATGGTGTTGTCCTCCATCTCATGCAGTTCGCCGTCGGCATAGACGATCTCCCACATCATGCCGATGAAATCCTTGCGCGCATCCTCGTCGAGGCTGCGCTTGAGCACGCTGGTGAAGGCGTAGAGATCGATCGCCTCGTTGTCGGCCTGCTCGCCGGCCTTCGCCAGCCGGTCGAGCTCGGTGCCCGAGACGCCGTAACTCTTGGCGAGCAACTGCTTGACGCGCTCCCACTCGATGTCCTGCCGGTCGCCGTCGGCGTCCATGACATGGTACATCAGCGCCGCCGCCGCCACGCGCGGGTCGTCCTCACCGCTGTGCCTGGCGCCTGCCGCGGGCAGGTCCTTCAGGAAGGAAATCATGCGTTCGAACATCGGCGAATCCTGCTTGGGGCAAAGCCTAGACTTAGGGTCGGCCTCGAATCAAAACAAACGGAAACGTCGCTGCGCGTTGTCCCGTTCCACCTCGGGGTCCACGCCGGGATCGTCGGGAAGCCGGATCGGCTCTGCCTTGTCCTCGTCCACGACCCCGGCAACGCCGTCCAGCGCCGGTGGAACGACTTTTGCCACGGCCGGCTCGGCCTCCTTTTCCGGCATGGCCTCGACGTCGCTCTCGACCTCTACGATGTCGTCGCCGGCGGGCTGCGCGGCCCGGATCGCCGGGATCGCCACGCGCTCCTCCGGCTCCTCGTCGTGCTGTTCGATGAGATGGCCGAGCCGTTCCTCCGGCGCCTTCCACTCGAATGCGTCGAGCCTGCCGGTCACCGGCGAGAACGGCGCCCAGCGCTCGGAAACGACGCCGTCGGCGACCCATGCCGGGTCGCGCGGCGCCCGCACCGCCTTGGCCAGCCACTGGCGCACCTTGCCCTGGTTGCCGGTCTCGGCCTCCTCGATGTCCGCGAGCAGCAGATAGGCGCCCTCGCGCGGCTGCATCCGCGCCGCTGCCTCGGCCTCGGCGCGTGCCAGCGCATAGTCCTGCGCCTCCAGCGCAGCGCGCGCCACGGCGAGTGAGGATTCCGGGTGGTTCTGCCGCAGCGACTGCAGCTTCTTCGCCCGGGCCAGCCGGTCGAGAACGGCGTCGCCGGGTCGGCCATGGACATAAAGTTCGGCGACATCGGGCAGCGGCTCGGCCTTCCACGCACCTTCCAGCGCCTTCGAACCCTTGCGCACGTCGTTCTGGCGGAACAGCGCCTTGGCTGCGGCGATCGCCGCCGGGCCGAATTCCGGCCGCAGCCGGTTGGCCTCGAGCGCTGCCGTCCGTGCCGCATTGAAGTCGCTGTCGAACAGCTGCATCGCCTTGGCCGTCAGCAGGACCGAGCGGCGATTGTTGGCGACGTCGCGCTCGATCTGCCGCGTCGACTTCTGGGCATCGACCAGCGCCAGGGCACCGTCCCAGTCGCCGCGTTCGGCCTTTTCCTCCAGCGTCGAATCCGCCGCCCAGGAAAGCTGCGGCGCCAGCCCCGCGGCACGCCCGGCATAGTGGCGCGCGGCCGAGCGGTCGCCCAGTCTCTCGGCCTCGAGATAGAGCCCGCGCAGGCCAAGCAGGCGCATCTCGGGATCGTCGAGCATCGCCTCGAATTTCTGCCGCGCGCCGTCATGATCGCCTTCCAGCAATGCCGCCTGCGCGTCGAGCAGCTGGATCAGCGGTTCCTGGTCGGAGCGGATCAGCTTCGCCGCTTCCTTGTTCTTCTTACGCGCAAGCGCCGCATCGCCGGCACCCGCCGCGATCATCCCGGTCGACAGCGCCTGGTAGCCGCGGTCGCGGCGGCGGGCGCGGAAATGGCGGGCGATGGCATAGGGACTGTTCCACAGCGACTTGGTCAGCCACCACAAGAGCATCACCGCCGCAACGATGGCCGTCACCGCCACCGCCGCCACCATCAGGCTGACCTGGTACTGGTAGCCGCCGAAGGTCACCACCATGTCGCCCGGGCGATCGGCCAGCCAGGCGAAGCCCAGACCGAGAGCGAAGACGATGGCGAGGAAGAACAGGATGCGTATCATCTGGTGTTCCTCACGCCTTCATCGCATTGGCGACCAGTTGGTCGACCAACGCCTCGACCTCCTGCCGCGCCTTGAGCGTGGCGGCGAAATCGGCGCCCGCCGCCTTGGCGGTGTCCGGCAGCGTCTCGTATTCGGCCAGCGCCTTGGCGAAGTCGCCCTGGGTGACCGCCAGTTCCATGCGCGCCACCGTCTCCGGCGCGCCTGCGCCTTCGACGGCGCCGATCGGCCGCACCTTGACCAGTTGCTCCGCGCTCGAAACCAGCCGCTCGAACACGCCGGCATCCGGATTAACCGGCTTCGCCGCCGCGATCATCGCATTGGCGGCGGCGTCGGTTTCGGCAACGATGTTGGCCCGCGTCGCCACGCCCTTTTCGGCATGGGCCCGGAGTTTCGCCAGCTCCGCCGCGTCGGGCGAAATGGCGGCAAAGGTCTCGAGTTCGGCGCCGAACGCGCCACCCCGGTCGACGGCTGCCTTGAGCGCCGATGCGGCAATCGCCAGCGCGATCTTGGGCTGCGATGCCTGTGCGTCGACCTTGGAGGTCAGCGCGGAAACCGACTGCTCCAGCGTCGCGATCTTGCCGTCATCGCTGGAAGCAGCCTCGCCCGCGGCCTTCAGCGCTGTGTCCAAAGCGCCCACCTTCTCGTTCAGGGCCGCAACCTCGCTTGCCGCCGCCCCGCCCTGTCCGAGCGACGTCACCGCCGTCTCGACATCCTTGATGCGCTGGTCGAGCCCGGCCAACGCCTCCGGCGAACCCGCCTGGCTGCCGGCTGTCTTCAGCCCTTCGACCTCGCTCTTCAGCTGCGCGATCTCGCCCGACAGGCTTTCGATCTGTCCGCCGGCGTCGCCGCTGCTGCGCGCGGCCGAAAGTTCGGCCACCTGCGACTTCAGCGAGGCGATCTCGGCCTGCATTTCGCCGCCATCGCCGGCACCAGACGACGGCGCGCCCAGCACGCCTGCATATTGCAGTCCGCCGGCGACCAGCAGCGCGATCAGGCCGCCGGCAAGGCCCGGCAGGAGGCCTGACGTCGGCTGTCGCATCGGCGCTTGCGAGGACGTCGCCGAACTCGAGGCATAAGAACTGCCGCCATCCGAAGCTGCGGCTTGTGCCGGCGCCTCGGCCTTGGGCTGCTGCGCCTGCGGGCCGTTGTCGAAATCATAGTCGTAGGACGCATATCCGCTGTCGGCCGGCGCTTGCGCCTCGCTGGCAGCGGGCTCCGCCGCCATCGCCTCGTCGCCCATCGCCGCCGAAACCTTTTCGCCCTCCGTCACGGTCTCGGCCTTGGCGGCATCCTCGACCCGCGACACCGCGCCTGGCTCAAGCTCGATCATCACCGGCTCGCGATGCGTCTTCGAATGGCGCGTCTTCGGCGTCTTGACCATGCTTGGGGCTCCGCGATTTTCGTTGGCACAGGTCCCGCGGCGAATGCGGGGTCGAAGATCAAAATCAGTAACACCCACCGTCCAGCGAAAAAAGGCCGCGTGATGGCACGGTCGACGCAACGTCAGTCCGGCGCGCCGAGAAGGTCGAGCAGCGCGTCCTCGTTGGGATCTGGCGCGACCTCGATGTCGAAGCCGTCGCCCAGCGCCGAGGCAATCCGCCCTGACAGGCAAAAACACGTCGCGCCCCGGATCAGGTAGTCCGCCTCGGCATGCGTTTCCATCAGCGTCCCGAACGCTGCCGCCGAGCGTGCCGAATAGATCAGCACCGCGTCGATCGGCTGGCCGCCGAGTTGCTGCCGCACGTAAGTAGGAGGCGGTGAAAGTGCGATCGTGTCGTAGGTCTCGATCGGCACCACCTTGATGCCGTTGGCGCCGAGGCGCCGCTCGAAATCCGGCATCCGCACGCGCCCGCAGAGATAGGCCAGCGTCGCCTTGCCCAGCTCGATGGCGATCATGTCGGCAAGTGCTGCTGCATCGCCCGGCCCTTCGCTGACGGAGAAAAAACCCGCCTTGCGCGCGCCCTCTGCGGTCCGGGCGCCGACTGCGTGGCACGGCAGGTGGCTGAGCCGCTCGACCAGCCCGCTCGGGGCGTGGCGGAGCGCGTTGGCACTGGTCACGGCCACTGCGGTGGCGTTGGTCGGCACGCTTTCGCGCGCCACCGGCAGCGGCTGCGTCTCGGAAAGCGGCAGCAGCACCGGTTCGAAGCCGAGCGCTTCAAGGCGCCGCGCGGTGCGGGTGGCGCCGGGATCCGGCCTCGTCACCAGCACACGGCGTGCCATCTAGCTCCATCCCTCGAAGAATTTCTCGCCGGCGCGTGCCCTGACGTCTTCGCCGGCCTTGCGGCCGATCTCGGCGGCGTCCGCCGCGCGGCCTTCGGCCTTTGCCTCGTGCCACAGCGTACCATCTGGCGTCAGGATAAGCCCGGAGAACGCCAGCATGTCGCCATCGATTGTTGCATATCCGGCGATCGGTGTCCGGCATGAACCGTCGAGTGCGGCGAGAAACGCCCGTTCGCAGGCCAGGGCCTGGCCGGTTGGCCTATGGTCGATGGCTGCCAGCATGTCGCGCACGCGGCTGTCGCCGACGCGGCTTTCGATGCAGATCGCGCCCTGCCCCGGCGCCGGCGGAAACATGTCCAGCGGCATCAGGTCGGTGATGATGTCCGCCAGGCCGAGCCGGCGCAGGCCGGCATTGGCCAGGATGGTGCCCTGGGCCACGCCCTCGTCGAGCTTGCGCAGCCGGGTCTGCACGTTGCCGCGGAACATCACCACGTCGAGGTCGGGGCGCATGCGGCGGATCAGCGCCTGCCGCCTCAGCGACGACGAGCCGACGACGGCACCTTCCGGCAGCTCGGCGATCCTGGCGGCAGCCCGGCCGATGAAGGCGTCGCGCGGGTCCTCGCGCGGCAGGAACGCCGACAGTTCCAGCCCGTCGGGCAGCTGCGTCGGCATGTCCTTGGACGAATGCACGGCGAAGTCGACGTCGCCGGCATAGATCGCCTCTTCCAGCTCCTTGGTGAACAGCCCCTTGCCGCCGGCCAGCGCCAGCGAGCGGTCCTGGATACGGTCGCCGCTGGTGGTGATCGGCACGATCTCGAACGCCTCTTCCGGCAGGCCGTGCGCCGCCATCAGCCGCGCGCGCGTCTCATGCGCTTGCGCGAGCGCCAGCAGGCTGCCGCGGGTTCCGATTCTCAAGGCTCTAGTTTGCATCGCGCTTGGTCCGTGATAACCCCGCGCTGGCGGGGCGGTCCCGTACCTCCTATCTAGGAAATTACCACCGGGCAATCATGCAGGGTAGCGACCAATTGATCCGCGTTCTGGGCATCGAGACAAGCTGCGACGAAACCGCGGCCAGCGTGGTCGCGCTCGAAGCGGGCAAGAAGCCGGTCATTCTGTCGAGCACGGTCTTCAGCCAGATCGAGGAACACGCAGCCTTTGGCGGCGTCGTGCCCGAAATCGCCGCCCGCGCCCATGTCGAGGCGCTCGACGGCATCGTCGAGGCCGCACTTGAGGATTCCGGCCTCTCGCTCGATGACATCGACGCCGTCGCCGCCACTGCCGGCCCGGGCCTCGTCGGCGGTCTGATCGTCGGGCTGATGACCGCCAAGGCGATCGCCGCATCCGCGCAAAAGCCGCTGCTGGCCATCAACCACCTCGAAGGCCACGCACTCACCGCGCGGCTGACCGACGGGCTCGAGTTCCCCTACCTTCTGCTGCTCGTCTCGGGCGGACACACCCAGATCGTGCTGGTTCGCGGCGTCGGCGACTACCAGCGCTGGGCCACCACCATCGACGATGCGCTCGGCGAGGCCTTCGACAAGACCGCCAAGATGCTGGCCTTGCCTTATCCCGGCGGCCCCAATGTCGAGAAGGCGGCGGCCTCGGGCGACGCCACCCGCTTCGTCTTCCCGCGTCCGATGAAGGGCTCGGCCCAGCCGGACTTCTCCTTCTCCGGCCTCAAGACCTCCGTGCGTCAGGCCGCCACCTCGGTCGCCCCGCTCAGCGATCAGGATGTCGCCGACATCTGCGCGTCGTTCCAGGCGGCGGTCACCGACACGCTCGGCGACCGCGTCAAGCGCGCGCTCGCCCGCTTCCGTGCCGAATTCCCCGATGTCGCAGCACCGGCGCTGGTCGTCGCCGGCGGCGTCGCCGCCAACCACCAGATCCGCGCCAGGCTTGAACTGCTATGCGCCGGCCATGGCTTCGCCTTCATTGCGCCGCCCATGGCGTTGTGCACCGACAACGCCGCGATGATCGCCTGGGCCGGCATCGAGCGGCTGCGCGCCGGGCTCGCCGAGCCTGACGCATTCGATTTCGTGCCGCGCTCGCGCTGGCCGCTGGACACCGTGTCCGCGCCGGTCGTCGGCTCCGGCAGGCGGGGAGCCAAGGCATGAGCGCATACAAGGTCACGGTTCTGGGCGGCGGCGCCTGGGGCACGGCGCTGGCCCTGGCCATGCTGCGCGCCGGCCATGCCGTCACGCTCTGGGCGCGCGACGCAGACAGCGTTGACGCCATCGCCAGGGGCCAGAACCCGCGCTACCTCCCCGGCATCACCTTCGAGACCGGCATCGTCGCCACGACCGACCTCGCCGCCAGCGTGGCCGGCGCCGACTGCGTGCTGGTCGTCACCCCGGCGCAGGCGCTGCGCAGCGTGCTGTCGGAGGTCAAGCCGCATGTTGCCGCCCATGTGCCCCTGGTGCTCTGCGCCAAGGGCATCGAACGCGACACCGGCACGCTGCTCTCGGCCATTGCCGCCGAGATCCTGCCGGACAACCCGGTTGCGGCCCTGTCGGGCCCGAGCTTCGCCACCGACGTCGCCCGCGGCCTGCCGACCGCCGTCGTCGTCGCCGCCGAGGACGAGGCCCGCGCGTCGGCGCTTGCCCTGCGCTTCTCCGCCGCCAATCTGCGCTGCTACTCGACCGACGACCTCATCGGCGTCGAGCTCGGCGGCGCGCTGAAGAACGTCTTCGCCATCGCTGCCGGTGCCGTCACTGGTGCCGGCCTCGGCGCCTCGGCGCAGGCAGCCCTGGTCACCCGCGGCTTTGTCGAACTGCGCCGCATCGGCGCCGCCTTCGGCGCCCGGCCCGAAACGCTGATGGGTCTGTCCGGCCTCGGCGACCTGATGCTCACCTGCTCTTCCGTCCAGTCGCGCAACTTCGCCTACGGCGTGGCGCTCGGCAAAGGCGAGGAACTGTCCGGCCGGCCTCTGGCCGAGGGCGTGGCCACCGCCTACATCGCCGCCCGCCTGACGCGCGAGCGCGGTATCGATGCCCCCATCGTCGAGGCGGTTGCCGCTTTGCTCGACAAGGCCATCACCATCAACGAGGCCGTCGCCGGGCTGATGACCAGGCCGCTGCGCGCCGAAGCCGACTGAATTCATCGAGAGGGACAACATGCTTTTCGCACTGATCTGCAAGGACAAGCCGGGCCATCTTCAGCTCCGCCTCGACACCCGCCCCGACCACGTGGTCTTCCTCAACGACCTCAACGCCAGGGGCGCGCTGAAATTCGGTGGCCCGTTCCTCGATGCCGACGGCAAGCCGGAGGGTAGCCTCGTGGTCATCGAAGCGGCGGATGCGGCTGTGGCCCAAGCAATCGCCGACGCCGATCCCTACGCCAAGGCCGGCCTGTTCGAAAGCGTCCAGGTCCGTCCGTGGAACTGGGTCTTCAACAATCCGGCCAGCGCCTGAACTGGCATCTATCGGGCATCGAGGGGACGACATGAGCGACAAGAAGTACTGGCTGTTCAAATCCGAGCCGTTCAAATTCTCCTTCGAGATGCTGAAGGCGGCCGGCAAGAAGGGCACGCAGTGGGACGGCGTGCGCAACTACCTCGCCCGCAACAACATGCGCGCCATGCAGATCGGCGACCTCGGCTTCTTCTATCACTCAAATGAGGGGCTGGAAGTCGTCGGCATCGCCGAAGTCTGCGCGCTCGCCCACCACGACACCACCACCGAGGACCCGCGCTGGGAATGCGTCGACATCCGCTACCACAGCGAGATCCCCAGGCCCGTCACGCTCGCCGACGTAAAAGCCAATCCGGCGCTCGAGAAGATGGCGCTCGTCACCTCGATGCGCCTGTCCGTCCAGCCGGTCACGCCGGACGAGTGGCAGGAAGTCTGCCGCATGGCCGGGCTCGACAAGGCGCCGTGACCACGGCCTCCACGACACGCCTGACGTCCGAAGGCGCGGCCACCTTCATCCGCGCCAACACGGCGCTGATGCGGCCGCCGCATGTGCCCGAGATTGCGCTCTACCTCGCCGACGAGGCGCATGATCTCTGGCACCGGACCGAAGAGGAACTGGCCGAGATCGGCCTGCCACCGCCCTTCTGGGCCTTCGCCTGGGCCGGCGGCCAGGGCTTGGCGCGCTATGTGCTCGATCACCCTGGAACCGTGGCCAGCAAGCGCGTCCTCGACTTCGCCTCCGGCTCCGGCCTCGTCGCCATTGCCGCCATGCAGGCCGACGCGGTGTCGGTCGTCGGCGCCGACATCGATCCCTTCTGCGAGGCGGCCATCCGCCTCAATGCCGGGGCCAACGATGTGACGATCGGGTTCGAAGGCGCAGATCTCGTCGGCCATGACGGCGGCTGGGACGTCGTCCTCGCCGGCGATGTGTTCTACGAAAAGCCCTTCGCCGACCGGCTCGTGCCCTGGTTCGAAAAGCTCAGGGCACGCGGCGCAGACGTGCTCGTCGGCGATCCCGGCCGCTCATACCTGCCCAGGGAGCGGCTCGAAAAGCTGGCCACCTACGAGGTGCCTGTCACCCGCGCGCTCGAGGACGCCGAGGTCAAGCGTACCACCGTCTGGCGCTTTGCCTGAGGCCTTCAGGCCAGCGTCTGGGACGCTTCCCCGACAATCCACTCCCGGAAGGCCGCAATGCGCGAATCGCCCTCCGAGCTTTTCGGATAGACGAGGAAATAGGCGAACTCGCGTGACGCCCTGATGCCGAGGTCGAACGGCCTGATCAGCCTCCCCTCGGAAAGATCGTTGGCCACCATGGCGAAATCGGCGAGTGCCACGGCACTGCCGTCAATCGCCGCCTGCACGGCGTCGGACGAATTGGTGAAGACGATGGCCCGGCTGTCGTCGAAGTCGTCGACGCCCGCCGCCGCCATCCACATCCGCCAGTTCGGCCAGGTCACGCCCTGCTGCGACCATTCGATGTGCACAAGCGTGTGATGGAACAGGTCGCGCGGCACGTTGAGCGGCCGCTCGGATTGCAGAAGCCTCGGACTGCACACCGGAATGATGATGTTGTCGAACAATCGTTCGGCATGCAGCCCCGGATACTTGCCCGTGCCGAAGCGGATACCGACATCGACATCGTCGAGGTCGAAATCGCGCACGTCGTAGCTGATGTCGAACCGCAGCTCGACGTCTGGATGCAGCTTGCGAAAAGCGTCGATGCGCCGCATCAGCCATTTCGAGGCGAAATGCGCATCGAGCGTCACCTTCAGAAGCGCCGTCCCGCGCGTCAGCTTGCGCGCCTTCGAAACGGCCCGGTTGAGCAGGTCGATGGCATCGGCCGATGCATCCACCAGCGCCACCCCCGCCTCGGTCAGCCGGATGCTGCGGCTGGTGCGCGTGAACAAGGTGACGCCGAGCTGGTCCTCGATTTCCTTGATTTGGTGGCTGACGGCGGCCGGCGTCAGCCCGAGTTCGTCGGCGGCACGCGTGAAATTCAGGTGCCTGCCGGCAGCCTCCAGCGTCCGCAAAGCACGTGTCCCGGGTACGAAGCGCATCGCCAGATCTTCAAATTCGGTTTGAGGATCGAGAAAGAACTACTCGTTTCTCTTTTGTCTTTCAGCGCTGCATCATGAGCCCAGTTCAATCAATGTCAAACCGGATTTGATGTCCGGACGAAACGGAACCGACCATGTCTACCGATGTCCTGAAAGCCACCTTTGTCCAGCCGGCACGGCTGCAGCCGGTTTTCGATTGGTTTCGCCAGATGAGGGCAGCTCTCAACGTGCCTGTACAGGACGCGTCCGAGTTGTCCGAGCACTACCGCCGCGACACCGGTATCGCCAAGCAGGACATCGCCAAGGCCGTCGACGCCGATCTTGGCCGCCTGGGCCTGCTCGACATCGGCTGGCAGCAGCCGCGCCGCCAATCCCATCGCTGAAACCCCTCTCCCACTCACTCTGGGAGTTCACTCGGCCCGAAGATCACGTCTCCCGATCTTCGGGTCGCTTTCTTTGCCGCGCCTCGCGTCTATCTGGACGCGCAAAAACGCACCGCGTTCCCTTGGATCGTCCTAGCGTACCACTTTCAAGATCGTGCGGCTCGATAGGTGCGGCAAAAGCCGCGCCATCGTCTGCGCCGTCACCGCCACGCAGCCCTGCGTCGGGGTGAAACCCGGCCGCGCCAGGTGGAAGAAGATGGCGCTGCCGCGCCCGCGCCGCCGTGGTCGGATGTTCCAGTCGAGCACGATGCAGGCGTCGTAGAGCCGGTCGTCGCGCTTCATCCGCTCGTGGCTCGCGCCGTAGGGGATTTTCACCGGCCTGTTGTAGTTGCGATCGTCGGGCACCTCGCACCAGCCGAGATCCGCGCTGATCGGGCTCATCTCAAGCCGCGTGCCCCGCCCTCTGAAGTGGTCGTTGCGGAAATAACCCGACAAGAGCCGCATCTGCCCGAGCGGCGTGCCGCCATCGCCCTCGCGCTTGTTGGCGGTGATGCCGCCACGCCCCAGCGCACAGGGAAACACCACCCCGCCGACTTGCAGCAGCCCCTTGGTCGGCTCGCCCGGCTTGGCGCGCACGACGATTGTCGAAATGCGTTGTCGCAAAAAACCGTCCGCCCCAATTACGCCTTTGATTTTTCTTGTATGATCGTACGCGGAACAAATCACCGCGTTGACAGTTGTGCCGTTCAGCTTCTTCATCCAATTGCCGCGGTCAACAGAATTTTGATTTTAAAACAACGGATTGATTCATGACCTCACGTACCATCCTGATCGTCGACGACGACGACGATCTGCGCAGCACGCTGGTCGAGCAACTCGCGCTTTATGAGGAGTTCGAAGTCCTCGAGGAGGCTTCCGCCGCCAAGGGCGTCAACGTCGCCCGCGCCGGCCTCATCGACCTGCTCATCATGGATGTCGGCCTGCCCGACATGGATGGCCGCGAAGCGGTGAAGATCCTGCGCAAGGGCGGCTACAAGGCACCCATCATCATGCTGACGGGCCACGACACCGATTCGGACACCATTCTCGGTCTCGAAGCCGGCGCCAACGACTATGTCACCAAGCCGTTCCGCTTCGCCGTCCTGCTCGCCCGCATCCGCGCCCAGCTGCGCCAGCACGAGCAGAGCGAAGACGCCACCTTCTCCGTCGGTCCCTACACCTTCAAGCCGAGCCAGAAGCTTCTAATCGATGCGCGCGGCGGCAAGGTCCGGCTGACCGAGAAGGAAGCCTCGATCATCAAATATCTCTATCGCGCCGACCAGAAGGTGGTCACCCGCGACGTGCTTCTCGAAGAGGTTTGGGGCTATAATTCGGGAGTGACGACACATACGCTGGAAACACATGTCTACCGGCTGCGGCAGAAGATCGAGCGCGATCCTTCCAATGCGGAAATTCTTGTGACAGAAAGCGGCGGATACAAGCTGGTTCCCTGACCGGTTTTCCGGCGGTGTGGGGCCGCCGGCCAACAACAGGGAGAAGGAGCCGGTCTGAGAAGTCGGGGACATAATGGCGCTGGATGACGACATCCGCATCCTGTCCGGCGTGAGGCTGTTCGAGGGCTTCACCCAAGAACAGCTGCGTTTGCTGGCCTTCGGCGCGGAGAACGTAAATCTCCCGGCCGATCGCAAGCTCTATCGCGAGGACGACGAGGCTGATTCGGCCTATGTCGTCATCTCGGGCCGCATCGCGCTCTATCGCGAGGCCGATGGGGTGCGTCTCGACCTCGGCTCCGCCGGCCCCGGCGCGATGCTCGGCGAACTCGCCCTCATCGCCGACACCAGGCGGCTGACCAGCGCCGCCGCCGCCATCGATTCGGAAATCATCCGGCTCAACCGCAAGATGTTCCACCGCATTCTCGAGGAGTACCCCGAGGCCGCCGCCCGCCTGCACCAGCACATCCTCGAGGACCTGCAGGACATGCTCGCGCGGATCGAGGACATGGCTCCGAGGTTCGGAAAGTAGGCTCACGTCGGCCAATGGAACGTGAGCATGGGCGAAGGCGACCCGGTAGCCCTCATGGTGAGCCTGTCGAACCACGAGGGCTACGCCAGGCTCAGCTACGTGACGGAAGCGGAGAAAGCTGCGACAGATGCCCGCCGGCGCGTGTTTTCCCTAGTCCAGGTCGAACCGGGCGATGACCGGCACATGGTCCGACGGACGGTCCCAGCCGCGTGCAGCGCTTAGGATCTCGATGCCGGTCAGCTGCGGCGCCAGATTGGCCGACGACCAGACATGGTCGAGACGGCGGCCGCGATTGGAAATCTCCCAGTCCTTCGCCCGGTAGCTCCACCACGTGTAGATCTTCTGGTCGTCCGGCACGTTGAGCCGCATCAGATCGACCCAACCGCCGGCCTTGCGCATCGCCTCGAAATTCTCCGTCTCGACCGGCGTGTGGCTGACCACGTTGAGCAACTGCTTGTGCGACCAGACGTCGTGCTCCAGCGGCGCGATGTTCAGGTCGCCGACCAGGACCGAGGCCGACTTTTCGTCGTGAGCCGCCGGGATGGCATTCATCTCGGCGACGAAATCGAGCTTGTGGCGAAACTTCGCGTTTATCTCGGGATCGGGCTCGTCGCCGCCAGCCGGCACGTAGAAATTATGCGCCGTCACCTTCTTGCCGCCGGCGTCGAACCGCACCGACAGGTGGCGGCTGTCGTCGATTTCGCAGAAACGCCGCTTTTCCACAATCTCCAGCGGCCGCCGTGCCACAGTCGCCACGCCATGGTAGCCCTTCTGGCCATGGATCGCGATGTGCTCGTAGCCGAGCTTGCGAAACGCCGCCGACGGAAACTGGTCGTCCGGGCACTTGGTTTCCTGCAGGCACAACACGTCGGGCGCGTATTCGTTCAGCAGCCGCTCGACCAGCGGCATGCGCAGGCGCACTGAGTTGATGTTCCAGGTGGCGATGGACAAGGGCATGGCGGGTTCCGGCACGAAGTTGCCGCGGAACCTGCCAGCAAGGCCAAGCGATGACAAGGCGCGAAGACGGATGCAGCGCCGGTCGCGGCGCTGTCCACAGCTTAGCCGTGCGGAACGGCGTCAGTCGTTCTTCTTTTGCGCGTTGAGTTCGCGGTTGAGCTTGTAATCGATCTTGAACGTGTCGGCGGCAAACGAACCGCCCTGCTTGACGTTGAACACCATGACGGTGGTGTCCTTGCCCTGCGCGTCGGTGATCGTCCACTGCCGGAGCTCATAGGTCTTCGGGTCGAACATCATGGTGATGGTCGAATTGCCGAACACCTGCCGGTCGGACAGCTTGATCGTCGTCAGGTCGTCCTCTTCGGTGACGCTCTTGACCTTGTTGCCGGTGAGATCGATGCGCTCGTCGAGCAGCAGCTTCAACGGCGTCTTCGACAGCGGATAGAGATCGGAGGTCCGCATCTTGGAGTTCAGGATGACCACCGACTTGCCGTCGGAGATGACCTTGAAATTCGACGGCGCCTCATAGTTGAAGCGGATCTTGCCCGGGCGCTGCAGGAAGAACTTGCCGCCCGTCTGTTCGCCGCGCGGACCGAACTGCACGAACTCGCCCGACATCGAGCGCACGTTCGAAAAATGGTCGGCGATGCGCTGCGCTGCCTCGGAAGCCTGCGCCTGGACCGGGGTGGCCTGCAGCGCCATCAGCGGCGTCGCGGTCAGGGCCATCGCTGCCGCGAAGCCGAGCAGGCGTCGGCGGGTCGGGGTGCGAAAATCGTCGTTCATGCCGTTACTCTCTCATTCCATTTGGACGGTTCTATCGGCACTTAGTAGGGCTGAAGTTTGACATGGTTCACGCCATGCGCCCAGAACGCGAAAACGTGATCGCGGGTTCCCCTGATCCTACATCTTGTCGTCTTCGGTCGGCACCAGGATCTCGCGCTTGCCGGCATGATTGGCCGGCCCGACGATGCCTTCCTTCTCCATCTTCTCGATGATCGAGGCGGCACGGTTGTAGCCGATGCCGAGACGGCGCTGGATGTAGCTGGTCGAGGCCTTGCCGTCGCGCAGCACCACGGCGACCGCCTGGTCGTACGGATCGTCCGAATCCTCGAAATTTCCGCCGCCACCGCCGCCCTTGCCCGACGGCTGGTCGTCCTCGTCCTCGCCGTCGTCCTCGGTGATCGCGTCGAGATATTCCGGTACGCCCTGCAGCTTGAGATGGGCGACCACCTTCTCGACCTCGTCGTCCGAGACGAAGGGGCCGTGCACGCGCTGGATGCGGCCGCCGCCGGCCATGTAGAGCATGTCGCCCATGCCGAGCAATTGCTCGGCGCCCTGCTCGCCCAGGATGGTGCGGCTGTCGATCTTCGACGTCACCTGGAAGGAGATGCGGGTCGGGAAGTTTGCCTTGATCGTGCCGGTGATGACGTCTACCGACGGACGCTGCGTCGCCATGATGACGTGGATGCCGGCGGCGCGGGCCATCTGCGCCAGGCGCTGGACAGCACCCTCGATGTCCTTGCCGGCGACCATCATCAGGTCGGCCATCTCGTCGATGATGACCACGATATAGGGCATCGGCTCTAGGTTGAGGTCCTCGGTCTCATAGATCGCCTCGCCGGTCTGGCGGTCGAAGCCGGTCTGCACGGTGCGCGAGATCTTCTCGCCCTTCTTGTCGGCGGCAGCCACCCGGGCGTTGAATCCGTCGATGTTGCGCACGCCGACCTTCGACATCTTGCGGTAGCGGTCTTCCATCTCCCGCACGGTCCATTTCAGCGCCACGACGGCCTTCTTGGGGTCGGTCACGACGGGCGTCAGAAGGTGCGGGATGCCGTCATAGACGGACAGCTCCAGCATCTTGGGGTCGATCATGATGAGCCGGCATTCCTGCGGCGTCATGCGGTAGAGCAAGGACAGGATCATGGTGTTGATCGCCACCGACTTGCCCGAGCCGGTGGTGCCGGCAACGAGCACGTGCGGCATCTTGGCGATGTCGACGATGACCGCTTCGCCATTGATCGACTTGCCGAGCGCGAGCGCCAGCTTCGACTTGGTCGTCTCGAAGTCGCGGCTCGCCATGATCTCGCGGAGATATACGGTCTCGCGCTTGGCATTGGGCAGTTCGATGCCGATGGCGTTGCGCCCCGGCACCACGGCGACACGGGCAGCGATGGCGCTCATCGAGCGTGCGATGTCGTCGGCGAGGCCGATGACGCGGGACGACTTGATGCCCGGCGCCGGCTCGAGCTCGTAGAGCGTCACGACCGGGCCCGGGCGGACATGGATGATCTCGCCCTTGACGCCGAAATCTTCCAGCACGCCTTCGAGCAGGCGCGCATTCTGTTCTAGCGCGTCCTTCGACAGGCTGGCGTCGCGCGCCACGTTCTTGGGCTCCGAGAGGAAATGCAGCGACGGCATCTCGAAGGTCTCGGAGCCGATCAGCGTCGTCTGCGCCTCGCGTTGTACGCGTGCGCCGGGGGCAGGCCGCGGTGCCGGGGCCGCGACGCGGGCCGAGGCGGGACCGGCCGAGGCCGGCGTGCGGAAGTTCTGCACCTGTGCGCCGCCCTCGAGCGAGGGCATGTCGAAATCATCGTCGTCGCCGAACACATCCTGGTCGTCCGGGGCGATCGAGACCTGGCGGTCCTGCGACACCATCTGCGCGAAAAATTCCGGCTCGACGCGCGCGCGTCCACCCGCGGTCACGCGTGCCTCGGCCCGCTCGGCCGATTCGACGCGCTCGGCGGCCTGGCGCCAGGCGCTCTCGCGCTTCACCGGCGGCATGTCGTAGCCTTCCTGCTCGCGCCGCTTGGCGGCGCGGCGGCGCATCCAGGCCTTGGCCGACAGCCACCAGTGCGTGATCGCGCCCAGCGCCAGCACGCCTTCGTTGTCGTCTTCGTCCTCATCATCGAAGCTGGCGAAATCCTGCTCGCGCATGTCGGGCTTCGGCTTCGGGTTGACCACGGCAAAGCCGTTCTCGCGGTTGAGCAGGCCGGCTCCGAAGGCAAACATCCACAACGCCGGCGCGATCAGCAGCACGCCGATGACGGTGGCGATCAGCCCGGTCGGATAGCCGCCGATGAACAGCCCCGGCACCTTGAGCACCATGTCGCCGAACACGCCGCCGAGGCCGGTCGGCAGCGGCCAGGTCGGCGGTGCGCCGACACAGCCGGCGATCGCCGCCGAAAGCATCGCCGAGCCGAACCAGACCAGGCCGCGCTTGGGCATGCGGTCGACGCCGCGCGCGGTGGCAAACAGCACGCCCCAGATCACTGCCGGCATGAGGGCTGCCACCGAGGCCAGGCCAAAGAACTGCATGGCGAGGTCGGCAAACACCGCGCCGGGATAACCCATGGCGTTGGTCACCGGATTGTCGGTGGCGTGGCTGAAACTCGGATCGGCGACGTTCCAGGTGCCGAGCGCTGCCAGCCCGAAGGCAACGAAGGCAAACAGGCCCAACCCCGCCGCTCGGCCTGCCTGCCGCCGCGCGAATGCCTGGATGCCGTGCCCCGTTTCGGTCAGCGCGAGCGGTGAGGAAACCCCAGAACGCATGCCTCGTCCCCGTCCAATAATGCCTTGGCCCGGGCGCGGACGCGTCTCGGGCAGATTCGACTGTCAGACTATCGGGGCGAAGGTTAAGGCCGCATTAAGGTTAAGCCATCGTTCATCGGGCCGCCCGCAGCCTCAGCGGCCGAGCCACGCGCGATCGAACATCTCGACGAGGCGCTGGAAATCCTCGGTGGCGATCTGGTCGACGCCGCCGTCGCCGCTGCGTTCCAGGAACCTGCGCAGGTGCCCGTCCGCAACTTCGGGCTGGTCGAGGTTGATGCCGAACCGCGCCAGGTCTTCCGTGATCGTCAGGGCCGGATCGAGATAGCCGTCGGCCGCGCTCGCCTGCGTCTCCGGCTGCTTCAGCCGCACCAGCACGGCGCGCGTCGCCGACGGCTGGGATTCCGGGCCGAGCACCGTGGTGCCCGTCAGATATCCGCCAAGCACGCTGCCCGGCGGCGAGAACGGAAACAGCGCGAAGAAGAAATGTGTGTCGTCACCTGCTCCGCCGACATGGATGTAGACACTGCGCCGCGTCACCGTCACCTGGCCCTTGCGCTGCAGGCGCATCGTCGGGAGTTGCTCGGAATAGGTCGCCGTCAGACGCTGCGGCCCGTGCTCCTGTTCGATCACCAGCGTCCCGCGGATGAGCTGGCCGCGAAAATAGGGCGACCAGCTGTGCGAATAGCAGGCATAGCGGCCGACGATCGTGGCGCCACTGTCGTCCAGTCCGTGCAACTGGGGCTTGCCGAAGGCCGCCGCCCTCCGCTCGAGCTGCTGGCGGTTCTTGCCGTGGTGGTCGCAAATCTGGCCGACGAAGGTTTCCAGGTCGCAGTCGACGATCCAGTCAGCCGGCTGCGGCAGGTCCAGCAGCCTGATCCAGTCTTCATAGACGCTGAACTGTCTAGGCCTTGATCGACCCTGCAGCCACTTGTCTGCACGGTCGACATCGAATGCGGTCGTCGGGTTGATCCGCCTGAAAGCCGCCGCCAAGTCCTTACGTGTCGCAGCACCGACAAAAGCTGCGGTCAGGCGCAGCTTCCGGTCAATATTCATTCCAAGAAATCTCCCAAGCCCCAGCGGCATATTTTCTTCTTTGCCGCCGAAAGCAAGGCATGTCGGGAACTTCCCGGAAATTCCACAGTGTTCCAGCCATTCCATATCCGTTGCATTTACACTGCCATCAGCCTGCGAGATCGTCCGCTCGCACGGTCGGGCATTGTCGCCGGGGGGCGCCAGACTGCTCGATGACGCGGGCCATAGGCCCAAGCCGGGTTCCGGCTTGGGCCGGCGCCGCGTGTCCCCGCTTTCGGCACTGGAAGGGCGCAAACTCATGCAAGGCGATGCGATCCAGCTACGGCAGCCTGCCGATGGCAGTCCCAAGGCTGCCTTCCGGCGTTCATACCTCGCCAACGTCTTCCGGCGCGCCCTCGCGCTGTTCCCGTCGACACGGTCGCATCCCCAGGAGCACGCCGACGGCCTCGAAGCCTTTGACATGCTCGGTGGCTGGCAAGGCTCGGACCGGAAGCAGCGCAAACGCTAGCCGGCGGTAAAGATCTCCACCCCGGACGCCTCCTGCGCCTGCCTTTGGGCGCAGCCCCTCCTGCTCGCCGCTCAATTGATGCAACCATGCCGGCCTTGGGCCGTTGGTACGGCGAGGGACGCAACCAAGGAGAAGCAGAATGAGAAAGCTCGTTTTGGCTTTGGGTGCCGCGGCACTCATGACAGGTGCAGCTTGGGCCGCCTCGGCCGACGGCGTCGTCAAGGAGTTCAATAAGGACACCCGCGTCGTCACGATGGAAGACGGCAAGAGCTACACCGTGCCGGCTGACGTGGCACTGCCGGCCGATCTGGCAGCCGGCATGAAAGTCACGGTCACGACGGCCGACGACGATGCCACAAAGGTTACAGCACTGACGATGTCCGCGATGTAGCGCATGTTGCAGGCCTGATCTCTGGAAACCCCGCTCCATCCGAGCGGGGTTTTTCCGTTCCGGCAGGCCGATACGGGCTTGCCGCGGCATCGGCACCGCCATACCTTTGTATATTAGCGAAAACTAAAAGGAGGCAACGATGAAGCACCATAGCATCGAGCAATTGCAAGCCTTCGCTGAAGTCCGTCCCGCCAGCCCGCACCTGCCGATGACGCGAACCGAGCGCCTCGAACGCTGGGCCGAGCTTCTCGAGCGCGAGCCGGAACGGCGCCTCGGAACGCTTTCGGGCACGGAGTACACGCCGCGCGCCGCACGGCAGGCGCTGCGCGTCGCGGGCTCCCCCATCACCGTGGCATTCGAAGACGCGGGCTTCCGGGCCGATGGCCTGGCCGACGACAGCTATGGCGAGGCAAAGCGCTTTTTCGACTTGTCCGACAGGCAACTGCACAACATCGTTTGCTACTGCCACTTCGGCGAAGCGGTGAGAGGTGCCAATGCCGCCCGCCGCGTGCGCGCAGCGATCGGCTGGTGGCCGCGGATACGGGCGTTTTTCGCCTGAGCTGGTGCGCACGGCATGAAAAAAGAGGGCCCGGATTGCTCCGGGCCCAAGGCGCGGGCGCCTTTCGGGCGGCCACGACGGGATAGGGAGGATGCGGCGCCGGATCTGAGATCCGCCGCCGACCGGGATTACGTGTGGTAGGCCACTTCGCCATGCGAGGTCAGGTCGAGACCCTGGCGTTCGGCCTCGACGGTCGGGCGCAGGCCGACGACGAGGTCGACCAGCTTGTAGAGCACCAGCGAACCGACGCCGCACCAGACGACCGTGACCGATACGGCGAGGATCTGCGTCCACACCTGGCCGGCGATCGACATATCGCCATAGCCAATGCCGCCGAGCGACTCCGCGTTGAAGATGCCGGTGCCGATCGCGCCGACGATGCCGCCGACACCGTGGATGCCGAACACGTCGAGCGAGTCGTCATAGCCGAGCTTGATCTTCACCACAGCCACGAAGAAGTAGCAGATGGCCGAGGCGATGGCGCCGAGCACGATGGCGCCGACCGGGCCGACGAAGCCAGCGGCAGGCGTCACCGCAACCAGCCCGGCGACCATGCCGGAAGCCGCGCCCAGCATCGAGGCCTTGCCGCGGGCGACCACTTCGATGAGCACCCAGGCCAGGATCGCGCCGGCGGTGGCGGTGAAGGTGTTGACCATGGCAAGTGCTGCGCCGCCATTCGCTTCGAGGTTGGAGCCGGCATTGAAGCCGAACCAGCCGACCCACAGGATCGAGGCGCCGACCATGGTCAGCGTCATCGAGTGCGGTGCCATGTTGTCCTTGCCGTAGCCCGTGCGCTTGCCGACGAGCAGGGCGCCAACCAGCGCTGCGATGCCGGCATTGACGTGCACGACGGTTCCGCCGGCGAAATCGAGCGCGCCCCAGCCATAGATCAGGCCGTCCGAATCCCAGACCATGTGGGCGATCGGGAAGTAGACGAAGGTCACCCACAGCGCCACGAACAGCAGTACCGCCGGGAATTTGATGCGTTCGGCAAACGAGCCGACGATCAGCGCCGGCGTGATGCAGGCAAAGGTCATCTGGAAGACGATGAACACATATTCGGGAATGACCACGCCCTTGGTGAAGGTCGCCGCCATGCTTTCCGGCGTCACGCCGGCAAGGAAGGCCTTGCCGAGGCCGCCCCAATAGGGGCTCGCGGCGTCGCCGAAGGCCATCGAATAACCCCAGAACGTCCAGATCACGATCACCAGCGCCACGATCATCGTGCACTGCATCAAGACCGACAGCATGTTCTTGGCGCGCACCAGGCCGCCATAGAACAGCGCCAGGCCCGGCAGCGCCATGAACAGCACCAGCAGCGACGAGGTCAGCATCCAGGCGACGTCGCCCTTGTCCATGACGTCGGCGGGCGCGGGTGCGGCGGCCGCGGCGTCAGCGGCAGCCGGTGCGGCTTCCTGGGCGAAGGCCGCGACCGTTCCCAGGGCGGTCAGCGCGAGCGTGCCGACAAGGGCCGTCCGCGCCGCCGTCTTCAATGAGGTTGGAATTTGCATTGAGGTCTCCATGAGAATTGGTTGGCCGGCTCAGAGCGCGTCGGTGTCGGTTTCGCCGGTACGGATGCGCACGGCCTGGTCGATGCCGAAGACGAAGATCTTGCCGTCGCCGATCTGGCCGGTCTTGGCCGCGCCGGTGATCGCCTCGACCGCCTTGTCGACGAGGTCGGTGCTGACGGCGACTTCGATCTTGATCTTGGGCAGGAAGCTGACGGCATATTCGGCGCCGCGGTAAATCTCGGTATGCCCCTTCTGGCGCCCGTAGCCCTTGACCTCGGTGACGGTCAGGCCCTGGATGCCGACATTGGTGAGCGCTTCGCGCACCTCGTCGAGCTTGAACGGCTTGATGATGGCCATCACGATTTTCATCAGGTTTCACCCCTTTCTGATGCGGGTCCCCCGCGATTGCAGACGTCGCCGGCGGACCCGAAAGCCACCGGTGAGTGCAATACGGGATTCAAGCTCCGTGCCAGTTTGCGCGGACAGGAGATAAAGCACTGAAATTCAAGTGAAATTCCAAACGGACAAGCAGCATCCCGAGCAGATGCCGCAAGGCATCTGCTTACAGAATATGCAGAATCTCCGAAATGCCTATTTTGAAGGCTTCGTGCGCAGGCGGATCAGCCCTTCCTGGGCCACCGAAGCGATCAGGGTGCCGTCCTGGGCGTAGAGCGCGCCGCGCGTGAAACCGCGCGATCCCGATGTCGACGGGCTGTCCTGGGTGTAGAGCAGCCAGCCGTCCAGCGCATGCTCGCGGTGAAACCACATGGCGTGGTCGATGCTGGCGGCCTGGATGTCGGGATCGAAGATGCCGCGGCCATGGGCAAAGGTTGCCGTATCGAGCAGCGTCATGTCGGAAACATAGGCAAGCACCGCGGCGCGCAATGCCCGGTCGTTGGGCACCGGCCCGGTCAGTCGCAGCCATACCTTCTGCAGCGGTGGCAGCTTGTCGCGACTGGAATAGTGCTCGGCATAGACCGGCCGCAGCTCCAGCGGCCGCTCCTTGGCCCAGAACAGCCGGATCTGCTCGGGCACGTGCTTGGCCTCCTGCAGAAGCTCGCGCTGCGATTTCAGCTTCTCCGGCGGCGGCACGTCGAGCGGCATCGGCATCTGGTATTCGAGCCCCTCCTCCTCGACCTGGAAGGATGCCTCGAGCGAGAAGATCGCATGGCCGTGCTGGACCGCCACCACCCGTCGCGTGGTGAAGCTTGAGCCGTCGCGGATGCGGTCGACCTCGTAGACGATCGGCACGTTGATGTCGCCCGGCCGCATGAAATAGCCGTGCAGCGAATGCACGTGCCGGTCGGGCGTCACCGTGCGCTGTGCCGCCACCAGGGCCTGGGCGATGGTCTGGCCGCCAAACACCCGTTGCCAGTGCGCCTGCGGGCTGCGACCACGATACAGGTTGTGTTCCAGCTTCTCGAGATTGAGAATGCTCAGAAGCTCTTGTATTCCGGCCGGCATGCTTTCCCCTTTTCGGGACGAAGTATCCCCGGGTTCCATCAGGAAGCCCCTGTCGAGTCAAGGCAGGAAGCCTAGCCGCAAAGGACACCGCCATGGTCGCACGCCAGACTGACGACAACAAACCGACACAGCTCGACGTGCTGGTCGCAGGCGCCGGCTATGTCGGCCTGGCGACCGCCGTGTCGATCAAGCAGGCCCGGCCCAACCTGCACGTCGCCATTGTCGACGCCGCTCCGGCCGAGGTCTGGCGCAAGGATGGCCGTGCCTCGGCAATCGCCGCTGCCGCCTGCCGCATGCTCGACCAGCTCGGCTGCTGGGAAGAGATCGCGCCGGAGGCGCAGGCCATCACCGACATGGTCATCACCGATTCGAAGAGCGCCGATCCTGTCCGCCCGGTTTTCCTCACCTTCGACGGCGACGTCGGCGCCGGCGAACCCTTCGCCCATATGATCGAGAACAAGGTGCTCAACGGCGCGCTGCGCCGCCGCGCCGCCGAACTCGGCATCGACATCATCGAAGGCGTTGCAGTCGAGGCCTTCGAGGCAGGCATCGCCGGCGCCAAGGTCCATCTCGCCGATGGCGTCAGCATCGACACCCGCCTTCTCGTCGCTGCCGACGGCGTGAAGTCGCGGCTGCGCGACATGGCCGGCATCAAGACCGTACGCTGGGACTACGGCCAGTCCGGCATCGTCTGCACTGTCGCCCACGAACGCCCGCATGGCGGCCGCGCCGAAGAGCATTTCCTGCCGGCCGGCCCCTTCGCCACGCTGCCGCTCAAGCCGAAGGACGGAGTCAACCGCTCCTCCATCGTCTGGAACGAACGCACCGAGGACGCCGACAAACTGGTCAACGGCGACCCGTTCGTCTTCGAGATCGAACTCGAGCAGCGCTTCGGCCTGAAGCTCGGCGAGATCCGCGTCGAAGACAAGCCCCGCGCCTGGCCGCTCGGCCTGACGCTGGCACGCGCCTTCGTCGCGCCCCGCTTCGCGCTTGCCGGCGACGCCGCCCACGGCATCCACCCGATCGCCGGCCAGGGCCTCAATCTCGGCTTCAAGGATGCCGCCGCCCTCGCCGAGACCATCGTCGAGGCCGACCGCCTCGGCCAGGACATCGGCGCGCTCGACGTGCTCGAACGCTACGAGACCTGGCGCCGCTTCGACACCGTGCGCATGGGCGTCACCACCGACGTCCTCAACCGCCTGTTTTCCAACGACATCGCCCCCATCCGCGCCATCCGCGACATCGGCCTCGGGCTGGTCGACCGCGTGCCCCGGCTCAAGGACTACTTCATCCGCCAGGCGTCGGGCCTGACGGGCGAAACGCCACGACTGCTCAAGGGCGACGCGATCTAGGAACGAGGTTATTCCACCTCACCCGGAAGTCTGTAAATCGCGGAGTTCTCCGCTACTCGCAACACAGGCGATTGGCGGACGCGCTCCCTCAACCGTCATCCTCGACTTCGCGAGCGAGCGAAGCGAGCGGAAGAGTGTCGGGGATCCATGCGGGAACGGTGAGGCCTGAACCGGTCCAGAACCTCCCACCCACCTCGGCCCGTGCAGCCGGTCGGTTGTGCGTCCTTCGACAGGCTCAGGATGAGGGCCTTGGTGCTGCTGACGTGCACGTCGAGAGGTTCTGCTAGACGGCAGCGCATCGGTCCTCATCCTGAGCCTGTCGAAGGACGCACAACCCAGGCAACCTCGCTTCTACACCTCCCGCAACGGGCGCCAGCGCGGGCACGAGCGCACCGCCCCCGAGACAGTTTTTTCGCCCGACATGGCTTTCCTGGCGCCGGAACTCTGGCAGCCGCGTCAACCGGCGCTATAGTCTCATCCGGCTGCCGAACCCGGCCCCGTCAGAAATCATGGAGAAGATCATGAACCACAGCGCCAACGCCGTCTGGAAAGGCAATCTGAAGGAAGGTTCCGGGACGCTCGACACCCAGAGCGGCGCGCTCAAGGGCCAGCCCTATTCGTTCAAGGCACGCTTCGAGGACGAGACCGGCAGGTCCGGCACCAATCCCGAGGAGCTGATCGCCGCCGCCCATGCCGGTTGCTTCGCCATGCAGCTGTCGCACTTCCTCGCCGAGAATGGCACGCCTGCCGACAAGCTCGACGCCAAGGCAGTCGTGACGCTCGTCCCGGGCACCGGCATCACCGAAAGCGCGCTCACCCTCGTCGGCACCGTCCCCGGCATCGACAACGCCAAGTTCCAGGAACTCGCCGCCAAGGCCAAGGAAGGTTGCCCCGTGTCCAAGGCGCTCGGCGCCATCAAGGTCTCGCTCGACGCCAGGCTCGCCTGATCCAGGCTTTCCCATGAGGCGCCGGGCGATGGCTCGGCGCCCTCATGCCGCCAGAACCCCCGCGCGGATGTCCGACGGCGTGACGCCGTAGCGCTTGCGGAATGCCCTGTTGAAATAGGACAGGTCGTTGAAGCCGGCCTCATAGGCGATGTCGATGATGCCGTGACCCGCCCAGACCGGATCGGCCAGCATCCGGTGCGCCCGCATCAGCCTTTGCCCAAGCGCGAATGCGGTGAACGACAGCCCCTCGCCTTCGAACAGCTTCCTGACATAGCGCGCCGACAGCCTGTGCTCGGCCGCGAGTGCTTCGGCTGAGAGCCCGCGCAGGTCGGCCCGCGCCGAAATGTCGGCCTTGATCGCCGCCAGGCGCGCCGCCCGCAGCCCGCGCCCCATCGCCACCTGCTCGGCGTCGCGCGTCGCCCCCAGCGTCAGCGCCGTCAGGTCCAGCATGTGGCTTGCCACCTTGCGCGCCATGTCCCCGGGCAAGGCATCGTCCAGTTGCTGAAGAGCAGTGGCATAGCTCAGCAGCAGGTGCATCGGCCCTTGGTCCACGGCGATCGGGCGCATCATCAGCTTCGACACGTCTCCGACAAGCGGCTGCAGCGTCTTCCGCTCGAAGCGCAGGTTGACATAGCTGAAGCCTGGCCGCGTCACATTGGCGCCTGCCCGTCCGCCGGGCACGAACATTGCGCAACCGGGCAGCACGCTTTCTTCCTGCTTGCCGATCTGCATGTGGCTGCCACCGGCGAGCGCGGCCAGGAGAATGACGTCGTCATTCTCGATCATCTCGGATTTGACGCCGACCTTGATCGGCGAGGCCGTGCCGGTGGCGATGCCGATCCCCGGCAACAGCCTGACCCGCATGTCCATCTCAAGTGGACTGTCGTCGACGGGTTCGAGGTCGGCCTTGAGGATGGTCTTGCCATAGACCTCGCGCAGCATGGGCAACCTGTCCTCTACCGGCAGGTCCGCCGTCACGATGCGGAATGAAGTGAACTGTCCGTCAGTTGCCATCGACTCACCCAACCAGATACAACCCGTACGCGAGATTGCGCTTTCTAGTTCTCGTTTGATGATAGGTCAATCCAGGACCGCCCAGACCCGGCGCAGGTGCCGTTCCGTCCAAGAATCTGCACTGGCCGGCCTCTAGTTTGCCGCCCGTACATCGAACTTGGTCCAGTCCAGTCACGAGGAAACGGGCATGCACCATCTTCAGTTCTGGAAGACTTTGAAGGCCCTGGCCGCGGCGGGGTTCAACCCGCGCGCGTTTCTGGCGCCGATGGCATCGGGCAGCAAGCTTCCAGGGCCGCCCGAGCCGAAACCGCCAAGGGAGCGGGACGAACGAAGGCGCTGAGGGCGCAGGGACCGTACGGATTGACAGGTCTGGCTGCAGAGCAAGCAAGCTGGGGGCAGTGGCAACTTGCGGCAGCACAGCGGCCGGGCGTCGGGTGGGCAGACCTGGCGTCCGGCCATTTTTTCGTTTGTTGCGCGGCAGCCCGCGCAAGCGCAACGCGCGGTCGCGGCGCGCCCTGTCTTCGAAACCAAAAATCGCCCGAAATGTTTACCCTCCAGGGGATCAGCCTACCGGGAGGAGCCCTCATGCTGAATGTCCTGGAACCGCGCCACCAGAAGCTTGCCGGCGCAACCACGCTCGAAATCACCGACATCACCGCAGACGTTGCCCGCCTCGACGGTTTCGACCGGCACGAGCAGGTCTGGCTCGGCCGCGACACCGCGCGCGGGCTGACGGCCATCGTCTCCATCCACACCACCGTGCTTGGCCCGGCGCTGGGCGGCACCCGCATCTGGCCGCATGTCAGCTTCGAGGCCGGCGTCATCGACGCGCTGCGGCTGTCGCGCGGCATGACCTTCAAGTCGGCCATTGCCGGCCTGCCGCTCGGCGGCGGCAAGGCGGTCATCATCGCCGACGCGAAAAAGGACAAGACGCCGGCCATGCTCGAGGCCTATGCGGAGATGCTCAACAAGCTCCAGGGCCAGTACATCACCGCCGAGGACGTCGGCATGACGCTCGCCGACGCCGACTTCCTCGCCGAGCGCGCGGCCAATGTCAGCGGCACCACCAAGGGCGGCAGCGGCAACCCCTCGCCCTTCACTGCGCAGGGCACCTTTGTCGGCCTCAAGGCAGCGCTGCGCCACCGCACCGGCAGCGACGCACTGTCGGGCGTCCGCGTCGCCGTCCAGGGCCTCGGCTCGGTCGGCTGGTCGCTGTGCGAAAAGCTCCATGCCGAAGGTGCCGTGCTCACCGTCTCCGACCTCGATGTCGCCAGGACCGCCCGCGCCGCCGAAAAGTTCGGCGCGATGGTGGTGTCCGGCGATGCCATCCTGTCGGCCGACGTCGACATCTTCGCACCCTGCGCGCTGGGCGGCATCCTGTCCGCCGAGACGATCCCGCAGCTCAAGGCCGGGATCGTCTCCGGCGCCGCCAACAACCAGTTGGCGACGGCCGAAGACGGCATGCGCCTGGTCGAGCGCGGCATCCTCTACGCCCCCGACTACGTCATCAACGCCGGCGGCGTCATCAACGTCGCTGCCGAGATGGCCGAGGGCGGCTACAGCGTCGGGGCGGTTTCCCCGCGCGTCGAAAAGATCGCCGACACGTTGGCCGCCATCTTCCAGCGCGCCGACCGCGAAGGCCGCACCACTGACGCGGTCGCCGAAACCATGGCCCGCGAGATCGTCGAAGCGGCACGGAAGTAAGCCATTAGCTCCCTTCTCCCCGCCCGCGGGGAGAAGGTGCCGGCAGGCGGAAGAGGGCAGCGCCGCCTCTGCGAACACCCACCCAATGCAAAACGGCCCGGCTGCTTCCGCAACCGGGCCGTTTTCAATTACCCTGCCAAGCGCCTAAGCCCCGGCAGCGTCAAGCCGTGCCTTCAGCGCCGCCACTTCTTCTTCCAGAAGCCGGACGCGTTCCTCGAGCTCAGAAACAGCGGGGGCGCTCACGCTCGGCGCCCGGCTTGCCGTGACAACCGCAGCGTCGACATCACCGGACAACAGATGCGCGAAGCGATCTTCGCGCTGGCCGGGTGCTCGGCCGATCTCCTTGACCAGCGCCGGCCTGCGGCCGATCAGCATGTCGAGTTCGCTGCGCACGGCGTCGGCATCGGCAAAGTTCGCCATGCGCTCAGTGCGGGCGAGCAGTTCGTAGACGGTCTGCGGTCCGCGCAGCAGCAGCAGGCCGATCAGCGCACTCTGGTTGCGCGTCAGCGAGAACTTCTGCGCCATCTGGTGTTCATAGCGCTCGACACGCGATGCGAATTGCTGCTTCGCCAGTCCCTTTGCCTGCAGCGAACCAAGCGTCCTGGTGATGTCGACCATCTCCAGGGCCATCACCGGCTCGCGCGACGTCTTCTGGTTGGCAGCAGCAACCAGCGCATTCGACGTCATCGGATAGACGTCAGGCGTCAGTTCCTTCTTCTCGATCAGGCAGCCAAGCACGCGTGCTTCGGCTGGAGTAAGGTGGGGAAGGTCCGTGTCCGTCATATGCGCTGTTGCCTCAAGCCGATCGACGAAACTACACCCGGCGTTCGACCATCATCTTCTTGATCTCGGCGATCGCCTTGGCCGGGTTCAGCCCCTTGGGGCAGGTCTGGGCGCAGTTCATGATGGTGTGGCAGCGATACAGCCGGAACGGATCCTCGAGATCGTCGAGGCGCTCGCCCTTGGCCTCGTCGCGGCTGTCGATCAGCCAGCGATAGGCCTGCAGCAGCACGGCCGGGCCGAGGTAGCGGTCGCCGTTCCACCAGTAGCTCGGGCAAGAGGTCGAGCAGCAGGCGCACAGGATGCACTCGTAGAGGCCGTCGAGCTTGGCGCGGTCTTCATGGCTCTGCAGCCATTCCTTCGCCGGCTCCGGCGACACAGTCTTCAGCCACGGCTCGATCGAGCGGTGCTGAGCGTAGAAATTGGTGAGGTCGGGCACCAGGTCCTTGACCACCGGCATGTGCGGCAGCGGGTAGATCTTCACCGCGCCCGAAATGTCGTCGCAACCCTTGGTGCAGGCCAGCGTGTTCGAGCCGTCGATGTTCATCGCGCAAGAACCGCAGATGCCCTCGCGGCACGAGCGGCGCAAGGTCAGCGTCGGGTCGATCTTGTTCTTGATGTAGAGCAGGTGGTCCAGCACCATCGGGCCGCAATCGTCGACGTCGACGAAATAGGTGTCGATGCTCGGGTTCTCGCCATCGTCCGGCGACCAGCGATAGATCCGGTATTCGCGCAGGTTGGTTGCGCCCTCGGGCTTGGGCCAGGTCTTGCCCTGCCTGATCTGCGAGTTCTTGGGGAGCGTTAGTTCGACCACGATCGGTTCCTCACAGCTTGGCGCAGTTCCTTGCGGATGACGAGCTTGAGCCCGCTCCACACGGCGTCCACGGCACAGACCTTGACGTCCACCAGCCCCTCGGGCAGCGCCACGTCGCGAATGACATCTTCGGTGATGTCGGTGGCGATCTTCGACGCCTTCTTGGGCCAGGAAATCCAGACCGCGCCGTCGGGCGCGATCATCTTCTTGAAAGTCCCGACATTGTCGTCGAGATCGGCACGGCGCCGCGTGAAGGCGTGCACCACGTCGTGGCCCCCGCCTGCCTCGCCCAGCGCCGGCCAGTCGGTCAGCGTCTTGACGGCGAAGTCACGCGCCGTGGCCAGGTCGCCAAGCGCGTCCGGCAGGCCGACAAACACCACGCTCTGGCCGTCCTTCAGGCCGAGCTTCGCCGCAAGCGGCGTTGGCGAATATCCTGCTGCCGCCGACGCCATGGCTCAGTACACGCGCGCCTTCGGCGCGATCTTGGCCAGGCTGATGCCGCCGTCTTCTTCCTTGAGCAACGGCTCGGTGTGCACCGGCCGGTAGGTCAGCGTCACCTCGCCATTTTCGGCGACATTGGCCAGCGTGTGCTTGCGCCAGTTGGCGTCGTCGCGCGCCGAGAAGTCCTCACGGGCATGCGCGCCGCGGCTTTCCTTGCGTGCTTCGGCGCCATAGACGGTGGCGATCGCGTTCGACATCAGGTTCTCGAGTTCCAGCGTCTCCACCAGGTCCGAGTTCCAGATCATCGAGCGGTCGAAGACCTTGATGTCCTTCATCTCGCCCCAGATCTGGGAGATGCGCTTGCAGCCCTGCTCCAGCGATTCCTGCGTCCGGAACACGGCGGCGTCGTCCTGCATCGCGCGCTGCATCTTCTCGCGCAGAACCGCCGTCGGCGTGCCGCCATTGGCGTGCCGCAGGCGATCGAAGCGGTCCATGATCTTTTCGACCGATGCCGCGTTCGGCGCCTGGATCGGCGCGTTGCGGTCGACCACTTCGCCGGCGCGGATGGCGGCGGCGCGGCCGAACACCACGAGGTCGATCAGCGAGTTGGAGCCGAGGCGGTTGGCGCCATGCACCGAGGCGCAGCCGGCCTCGCCGACGGCCATCAGGCCAGGAGACACCTGGTCCGGATTGCCGGCTGTCGGGTTCAGCACCTCGCCCCAGTAATTGGTCGGGATGCCGCCCATGTTGTAGTGCACCGTCGGCAGCACCGGGATCGGCTCGCGGGTCACGTCGACGCCGGCGAAGATCTTCGCCGATTCCGAGATGCCGGGCAGCCGCTCGTGCAGCACCGCCGGATCGAGGTGGTCGAGGTGCAGGAAGATGTGGTCCTTGTTCTTGCCGACGCCGCGGCCGTCGCGGATCTCCAGCGTCATGCAGCGCGAAACCACGTCACGCGAGGCCAGGTCCTTGGCCGACGGCGCGTAGCGTTCCATGAAGCGCTCGCCCTCGGCGTTGACGAGATAGCCGCCTTCGCCGCGCGCGCCTTCGGTGATCAGGCAGCCCGAGCCGTAGATGCCGGTCGGGTGGAACTGCACGAACTCCATGTCCTGCAGCGGCAGGCCGGCACGCGAGGCCATGCCGCCGCCGTCGCCGGTGCAGGTATGCGCCGAGGTCGCCGAGAAATAGGCGCGGCCGTAGCCGCCGGTCGCCAGCACCACCATCTTCGCCGAGAAGCGGTGGATGGTGCCGTCGTCGAGGTTCCAGGCCACGACGCCGGTGCAGGTGCCGTCCGGCTCCATGATCAGGTCGAGGGCGAAATACTCGATGAAGAACTGCGCGTTGTTCTTCAGCGACTGGCCGTAGAGCGTGTGCAGGATGGCGTGGCCGGTGCGGTCGGCGGCAGCGCAGGTGCGCTGCACGGGCGGGCCGTCGCCGTAGTTCATCATGTGGCCGCCGAACGGCCGCTGGTAGATTTTGCCTTCCTCGGTGCGCGAGAACGGCACGCCGTAGTGCTCGAGCTCGTAGACGGCGGCGGGTGCTTCGCGCACCAGGTATTCCATGGCGTCGACGTCGCCGAGCCAGTCCGAGCCCTTGACGGTGTCGTACATATGCCACTGCCAGGAGTCAGGCCCCATGTTCTGCAGCGAGGCGGCAATGCCGCCCTGTGCCGCGACCGTGTGCGAGCGGGTCGGGAACACCTTGGTGATGCAGGCGGTCTTCAGGCCCTGCTCGGCCATGCCGAGCGTGGCGCGCAGGCCGGCGCCGCCGGCGCCGACGACGACGACGTCGAACTTGTGGTCGACGAATGTGTAGGCGGATGCTCCGCTGGTCTTGCTGGCCACCGTATCAGCCTCCGAATGCGATCTTGAGCAGGGCGAACAGCGAAGCCGCACCCACCACAATGGTGAAGAAGGTGTTCAGCATGAGCAGGGCAAGCTTGCCGCCCTCGCCATGCACATAGTCCTCGATGACGATCTGCATGCCGAGCTTCATGTGGTAGAGGCCCGAGATCAGCACCAGCGCCATCACCAGAGCCACCAGCGGATTGGCGAGCGTGGCGCGCACGGCGGCGTAATCGGCGCCGTTGAGCGCGATCAGCAGGCCGACGAAGATCAGCATCAGCGGAATGTTGGCGACCGCCGTCAGGCGCTGGCGCCAGAAATGCAGGGTGCCTTCGCGGGCGGAACCCAGGCCGCGCACCTTGCCGAGCGGCGTGCGCATGTCGTTGTTGCTCCCGCTCATGTCAGGCTCCCCGAACCATGTAGCCGACGATCCAGACCAGCGCGGTCACCACCACGGAGGCGACCACCGTCGCCCAGGCGATCTTCGACGCGGTGTGCTTCTCCAGGCCCACGCCGGTGTCCCAGACCAGGTGGCGGATGCCGCCCATCATGTGGAATACCAGCGCCCAGGTGTAGCCGAGCAGCACCAGCTGGCCGAACCAGCTGCCGTAGATCCCGCTGACGAAATCGAAATATTCCTGCGACGTCGCCGCCGCGATCAGCCACCAGGCGACCAGCAGCGTGCCGAAATACAGCGCGCCGCCGGTGATGCGGTGCAGGATCGACGTCGTCATGGTGATCGGCGGGCGATAGACGGTCAGGTGCGGCGACAATGGCCGCGCACGCGATGTGGCTTGGGTGGCTTGTGATTTGCTCATGGCTCCCCCGGTCTGCATCCGAGCGTGGCTATGTTTGAATACGGCGCCGCCGCACCGTTTTGCGACGTCGGACTGCGCGCTTTCTAATGTGCTTTTTGCACCGCGTCAAAGACCAAAAAACCGTTCAGGCGCACCTATTTAGTCGCATCGCGGCTTCAATCGATTGAACGCCGATTGGAGCTACCCGCCTGGGTAAGTGGGGGATCGGCGACCGGGCACGGGTAACAGCCAAGGCCTCCCCATTGGGGCGAGCGACGCCCTACCCGGTCGGGTGAGTCGCAACCTGCCGGTCGCATCGGGGCAGAATTAACCATGTTCGTTAATCAGTGCGGCCCCGACCGTGCCGGCCTCTTAACAAAGATTAAGAAAAGGTTAAGGTTCGAATCGAAACTTCGCGCCGCAAACCATGGAGATTGCGCGATGCGCCTCCCGTTGGCTTTCCTCGGAACTGCGTCCCTCGCACTCGCGGCGACGATGGCCTTGGCGACACCTGCCGTTTCCGGCGGCTGGGACCATGACCGCGTCTACGCCGATTCGTTCGGCAATCTGGTGGTCGACAGCGCTGCCGGCTACAAGCGCATCGTCGTCGGCCAAGGCCATTCGGCACGCCAGTTGGCCGAATACACCGGCTCCGCCAAGCCAAAGGTCGTCTATCTCGACGAAGGCCGGCGCGCCGCGCGGCATTGCTACCGGCCGCCGATGCTGCTCAAGGGCCGCAGCTACATGTATGGCTTCTCCGAGGGAGAAATCCCCCAGCCCGGCCTGCGCTGCTACTGATTTCGGGTCAGGACTTGCCGCCGAAGGGCACGATGTTTGACTCGGCGTGCATCTCGACGACGCTGCCGGAGGCCACCCGCACGCAGTCGCGCCCGTCCTTCTTGGCTTCGTAGAGTGCTGCGTCCGCGCGGCGCATCAGCTGGTCGATGAACTCGCCGGTGACCAGTTCGGCCACGCCGAAGCTCGCGGTGAACCGTTGGTTCGACGGCAGCCCTTCGATCGGCAGGGCCGAGAACGCGCTGCGCGCGCCTTCGGCGAACAGCCGTGCCGCCGCCAGGTGCGTGCCGGGCAGGATGATCGCGAACTCCTCGCCGCCGATGCGCCCGGCGATGTGATGGCCCACCTTGGATTCGTGGATGAAGCGCGCGAACGCCTCGATCACCCGGTCGCCGGACAGATGGCCATAGGTGTCGTTGATCGACTTGAAATGGTCGAGGTCGGAGATCACCAGCGTCACCGGCAGGCCCTGGCGCTCCGCCTCGCGTAGCGCAATCGCCGCCTGGCGCTGGAAACCGCCGCGGTTGAGCAGGCCCGACAGCGCGTCGGTCTCGGATTTCTGCGTTGCATCGGCAAGGATGTCGCGGACCAGGATGACCAGCAGCATCAGCGCGATCGACAACGCAAACACCGTGCCCAGCGCCTGCGAAATCATCGCATAGGTACTCTGCAGATATTGATGCGGATCGGAACCGGAGCCGACGGCTAGCGCCAGATAGGGCTTGGAAAAGAACTGCAGCGCACTCGCCAGCAGCACGCCGGCGAGGCCGTAGTCGAACTGGCTGAGCTTGTCCCGCGACCTGAGCACGATCGCCGCCCCCATCGCCTGCACCGCGGCATAGGGCGTCTGGAACATCATCATCCTGAGCAACGAATCGCGCGGCAGGCCCTGCGTGATATAGACGGCCACCGTGGCCGCCACGACGAACACCAGCATCGTGCGCCAGGGCGGCGGCACCTCGTAGCGACGCGCCAGCCCGACATTCATGATGCACAGCGTCGCCAGGAAGGCGGCGAAATTGGCGGTGACGATGGGCCTCGTGTTCTCGAACCACGGGATCGAGAATTCCGTGCCGATATAAAGCAGGCCGGTCAGGTAGCAGAGCGCGAACCAGCGCGCCGAAGCGCGCTTGGCGTCATAGATCGAGATCGCCATGAACGCCGCGGCCAGCAGGCCGGCAACGAACACGTTGATCGCGAGAATGAACTCTGCACCACTCATCGTCTGGCGTCGTCTCCCACCTCCGGACCAAACCATATCGGGGAGAAAAAGACGTTAACATGACCCCACGGAAGCAGAAGCTTCTCGACATCCTCAACAAAATGAAAAGGCGGCGGGCTCGCGCCCACCGCCTCGAATTTGACAGGCCGATATCGCCCGCGCTGGTCAGTGCCAGTCGCGGATGTCGACGAAATGGCCGGCGATTGCCGCTGCCGCTGCCATGGCCGGCGACACCAGGTGGGTGCGACCCTTGAAGCCCTGGCGGCCCTCGAAGTTGCGGTTCGAGGTCGAAGCGCAGCGCTCATGCGGCTTGAGCCGGTCGTCGTTCATGGCCAGGCACATCGAGCAGCCCGGCTCGCGCCAGTCGAAGCCGGCGGCAACGAAGATCTTGTCCAGGCCCTCGGCCTCCGCCTGCTCCTTGACCAGTCCCGAACCCGGCACGATCATCGCGCTGACGGTCGACGCCACCTTCTTGCCCTCGACGACCTTGGCGACGGCGCGAAGGTCCTCGATGCGGCCATTGGTGCACGAACCGATGAACACGCGGTCGACCGCGATGTCGGTGATCTTGGTGCCGGCGGTCAGGCCCATATAGTCGAGCGCGCGCTTCTTGGAGTTGCGCTTGGCCTCTTCCTCGATCACTTCCGCGTCCGGCACCACGCCGGTGACGGCGACGACGTCCTCGGGCGACGAGCCCCAGGTGACGATGGGCGGCAGCTTGCCGGCATCGAGCACGATGATCTTGTCGAAATGCGCGCCTTCGTCTGTGTGCAGCGTCTTCCAGTAGTCGAGCGCCATGTCCCACGCCTTGCCCTTCGGCGCGCGCGGTTTGTCCTTGACGTATGCGTAGGTCGTCTCGTCGGGCGCGATCAGGCCGGCGCGGGCGCCACCCTCGATCGACATGTTGCAGATCGTCATGCGGCCTTCCATCGACAGCGCGCGAATCGCCTCGCCGGCATATTCGATGACGTAGCCGGTGCCGCCCGCGGTGCCGATCTCGCCGATGATGGCGAGCACGATATCCTTGGCGGTGACGCCTTCCGGCAACTGGCCGTCGACACGCACCAGCATGTTCTTGGCCTTCTTCTGGATCAGCGTCTGGGTCGCCAGCACGTGCTCCACTTCAGACGTGCCGATGCCGTGGGCCAGCGCGCCGAACGCGCCATGCGTCGAGGTGTGGCTGTCGCCGCAGACGATGGTCATGCCCGGAAGCGTAAAGCCCTGCTCGGGGCCGACGATGTGCACGATGCCCTGGCGCTTGTCGTTCTCGGAGTAATATTCCACGCCGAAATCGGCCGAGTTCTTGGCCAGCGCCTCGACCTGGATGCGGCTTTCCTCGTTCTTGATGCCGTTTTTGCGGTCCGGCGAGGTCGGCACGTTGTGATCGACGACGGCCAGCGTCTTCTCGGGGTGACGCACGGTGCGGCCGGTCATGCGCAGGCCTTCGAAGGCCTGCGGGCTGGTCACTTCGTGCACCAGATGGCGGTCGATGTAGAGCAGGCAGGTGCCGTCGTCCTGGCGGTCGACAACGTGGTCATCGAATATCTTGTCGTAGAGGGTACGCGGTGCGCTCATGATCTTGGATCCGTCGATGGCAATAAATGAAAATGACCGGCCGAAATGCCGGAAGGAGCCCGTCGGCTCAGGGAAGTCGGCAGCTTAGCGCGCCGGAAATGCGGGCAAAGAACCGGGCCGGCAGGCGCTTGTGGTCCTGCAGCACGAAACCTTTGTAGGCCGGATCTCCAAAGAGCTCTTCCATAAGCGGCTCAATATCAATCTTTTGACGTTCCGGCAATCGGCTGCTTGCCCGGGCAGGCTGACCGGCGACCTGAGACCGCCAGACAGGGACACGCAGGGCTCAAGCTGTACGCGCCAACGCCTGGGCATTCGCTCGCAATCCGTGCCGGTCTGCCCACCCGGCAATGGCTGCGGCAATCGCCTCGGGCTGATCCTCTGGCGCTGCATGCCGCGCCGGCCCGCAATTCTCGACCTCGATGCCGGCGATGTTCTCGGTACACCACGCGGTCATCTCCGCACCTATCATCAGCGTCTCGGGCGACCCCTCGAAGGTCAGAAGCAGCTTGGGCACATCCGGACTCTCGGCCAGCCAGCGGTCATAAGCCTCGATGCGGGCGATCACATCGGCCGGCTCGCCGTTGATCGGCATGGCGCGCGGCCATGCCAGCAGCGGCCGCCGGCTGTCGCGTGTCGGATAGGGCTTGCGGTAGGCGTCGAGGTCTTCGTCGCTCAGCCCGTTGAGCACGGTCGCACGCAGGGCGAACTCGATGAAGAAGTTCTCGTCCAGCACCTTGGCCTCGCCGGTGCCCGCGCCGCGCAGCGCCTCGTAGCGCGGCCTGGCACTGTCGGGAAAATCGGCCCATGTCATCGGCCGCACGATGGTCTCCATCACGGCAACCCCGCGCACTCCACCGGGATGCCGCGCCGCCCGGTCGAAGGCCAGTGCCCCGCCCCAGTCGTGGCCGACCAGAACGACCTCCTCCAGCCCCATCGCCTCGAACCAGGCGTCGAGATAGCGGGCGTGGTCGTCGAAGCTGTAGGCGATGTCAGGTTTGCCGGAATTGCCCATGCCGATCAGGTCGGGCGCAAGGCAGCGCACATTGGCGCCCATCCCAGGCAGCACGTTGCGCCACAGATAGGACGAGGTCGGGTTGCCGTGCAGAAAGACGAACGGCACGCCATGGCCAATGTCGACATATGAAATCTCGGAGTCGAGTACGCTGATGTTCGGCATCCGGCTTCCCTTCCCGCCCGGCAGATAGTAAGGTACCTGTCTATATATCATTTGGTCAGGCAGCTGTCTATCTTGAAGGAAACGATTCCCGACAATCCCCCGCTCGGCCTGTTGCTGCGCCTCGTCCACCAGCATTGGACCCAGGCCGTCGACAATGCGCTCGATGCCGCCGGCTTCGGCGACATCCGTCCGCCGCATGCCAACGTCTTCACCTTCACCCCGCCGGAAGGCATCCAGGTGAGCGAACTCACCAAGCTCGCCCATGTGCGCAAGCAGACCATGACGCAGGCGGTCGAGGAACTGGAAAAACTTGGCTATGTCGAGCGCCGGCCCGACCCCAACGACCGCCGAGGCCGGCTGGTCTTCCTCACCGAGCGCGGCAGAGCGGTGCGTCCTATCGCCTCCGCCACCGGCCGCAAGGTCGACGAACGCTGGGCCGAACTCACCAGCCCGGAGGAAATGGAGATGCTGCGCCAGGCGCTCAAGCTGCTGTTCGAGAAGCTGCGCGACGACCAGCCGGCCGGTGCGGTGTCGACATCGAGGTCTGATAGCTAGGCCCGCTTGCTCTTTGCCGGGGCCTTGCGCGCCTCGGGCTTCTCGTCACGCTTGTCCTCGCTGAGGTCGAATTTCACTTCGAGCGAGTGCATCAGCCCGAGCACGACGAGCACCAGCAGCGTACCAAAGCCGGCGATCTGCCAGAAGCCGAGCCCGGCGGCCAAGCCGATCGCGCCGGCCAGCCACATGCCGGCCCCTGTGGTCAGCCCCTGCACTTCGCCGCGCGCAAACAGGATGGTTCCGGCTGCCAGGAAGGCGACGCCCGCCGTCACCGCCTCGACCGCGCGGATCGGGTCGACCTTGACCATCTCCTTCATGCCGCCCGCCGCGAACATCGGCGCATGCACGATCTCGATAGTCAGGATGCCGAAGGTTGCCGCGGCAACGCACACCAGCACATGGGTCCTGAGGCCCGCCGGCCGGTTGCGCCATTCACGCTCGAAGCCGATCACCGCGCCGAAGATCGTGGCCAGCAAAAGCCGCGCCACGATGACGGGAAAGGATGTGTAGGTCGGGTGGCCGAATTCCTCGACAAGCTGTTCCATGGCGCCTCTCGCTGGTTCGGCCCCCAACGCGCCGAGACAGCCGAGGTTCCTTCGCCACCTTACAGGACTTCGAAAACGAAGGCCTGCACCAGCACCTCCGGCTCGGCCACGGCGAAGGCCCGGAACGGCGGGCTCTCTTCGACCGGCCGCCACTTTCTTGCCAGCTCCAGTGCGGCGAATTTCGGCCGGAACCCGCCAGCCTCCAGCACCACGTCGCGCACGGTGAAGATGACGAAGCCGCCCGGCCGTGTGATCCTGGCCAGTTCGTCCAGGCTCGAGGCCGGCGCGTGCCCCGCGGTGAACACGCCGGTCGAGAAGGCGGCGGCGAAGTGCCCGTTGGCCCACGGCAACGGCCCGCCCAGCGCGGCCCTGGTCAGCGCCGTGTAGCCGCCGCGTGCCCGGGCGAGGTCGAGCATCTCGTCCGACAAATCGAGCCCTTCGATCTCGTCATAGCCCAGTGCCCGGAGATACGGTCCCGACAGCCCGGTGCCGCAGCCGGCGTCGAGCAGCGGCAATGCACCCTTGGCGACGTGCCGCGCCACCCACGCCGCGATCACGAAGGGCAGGCAGTAGCCCAGCGCCGCCGTCTCCGTGTCATAGCTATTGGCCCATGCCGCATAGGCAGCCGCCAGTTCCGTTTCAGTCGAGGCCGCATAGACCATGTCGAGCGCGGTCTTGTCGGCCTCTCCGGTCATGGCTTGAAATCCCTCCGTATCCGCCGCTCCAGCGCCCTGAGGCTGAGCGACAGCCCGACGGTCAGGAGCAAGTAGACATAGGCTACGATGGAATAGGTTTCGAAGAAACGAAATGAGCCCGAGGCATAAACCTTGGCCATCTGGGTGATGTCGGCGACGCCGAGCACCGACACCAGCGAAGAATCCTTCACCATGGCGATGAAGTCGTTGCCATAAGGCGGCAGGATGGTCCTGAACGCCTGCGGCCAGACGATCAGCCGGAAGCGCTGATAGCGCGACAGCCCCAGCGCCTTCGCCGCCTCGATCTGGCCGACATCGACGGCCTGGATGCCGGCGCGGAATATCTCGGCGATGAAGGACGAATATGCGATCGTCAGCGCGAGGATCGCCCGCCACAACAGCGAGAAGTCGCGCACCTGCATCGGCTCGACCAACCCCGCCGACTGCAGCGGGATGGTCACCCAGTTCCACCCAACCACGAAGGCCGGGGCACCGACGAAGGCGATCCAGAACAGCAGCACCAGGATCGGCAGCCCGCGGATGATCTCGACATAGAAGCGCGAGATCTGGCGCAGCACCTTTGAACTCGACAGCCCGAGCAGCGCGATGAACAGGCCGAGCGCCGAAGCCATGGCGAAGGCGACGATGGTGACGAACAGCGTCACCCACAGCCCTTTCACCAGCGTCGCGAGAATCTGGCTGTAGACGTCGCTGGTACCGATTGCCACCGCCGAGACCGCCGCGATTGCCACCGCGGTCACCAGCCACCACGGAAAATCGTCCTTCTTGACCGGATGGCTCATAGCGCTGCGTCCAGCCGCGCAAACGACTGCGGCAGCGTCTCGAACTGGTCGAGAATCGCAACCACCTGGCGGCCGCCCGATGTCAGCGAATAGACCACGCCGCGAGGGAAGGCGGCGACTGCATCACGCTCGACAAGCCCACGCCGCGACAGACCGTCCAGCCGCTCCGACAACACCTTGGCGGTAATGCCGGGCAGACGCGCCATCAGGTCGCCATGCCGTTTCGGACCAGCCGACAGCTGCCACAGCACCAGCGCGTTCCAGCGGTGACCGAGAAAGGAAAGCCAGTCCTCGACCGGGCACACCTCCGGCCGCCGTGGCATCGGCACCTCGCGCTCGCTGGTCGCGGTCATCTCTGTTCTCATTCGGGGTATCCGTTTGGATAGTTCTGGAACGGCATGTTTTGCTCGCCAAAACAGGAGAAAGCCAATGTCATCGCCAATGTCATCGAAAGTCTACCGGCCTGCCGACATGAACAAAACCTTCGCCGCCATGCGCAACAGTGGCGATGTCGGGGCTATGCTGGAGCTCTACGAGGAAGGCAGTCAGTTGCTGGTCGATGCCAGCGGCTCCGGCTTCACCGGCAAGGCCGCGATCGCCGAGGAGCTTGAACGGCTGGTGCGCATGCCGGGCAAGATGACGTCCAAGAACACCTTCTGCGTCGAGCACGGTAACCTGGCGCTGCTGCGCGCCGATTTCGCAATCGTCAATGAGGAAGGCGTGACCCTCTATTCCGGCTTCACCGCCGAGATTCTGCGCAAGCAGGCCGACGGCGCATGGCTCTATGTCGTCGACCACGCCGGCGCCAGCCGCTACGGAGCGGACGCTTAGCCGGCAGCTTGCCGTCTCCGCCGCGAAGCGGAGACGGCAGCGCAATCACTGGCCCATCTTGTAGTCGAGGAACCACTTCTTGTTCATCCCGTCGAACGTGCCGTCGGCCTTGAGCGCGGCGATCGCCGCGTTGATCGGGGCAACGAGGTCCGAGCCCTTCTTGAAGATGAAGCCGAAATCCTCGCTGCCCAGCGGCCCGCCCACCACCTTGAGCTTGCCTTCCGAGGCGTCGACATAGCCCTGGGCGGCGACGCTGTCGGTCAGCACCAGGTCGACGTCGCCGGCCTTGAGCGCCTGCACGGTGGCCCCAAAGGTCTCGAAGAGCTTGATGCGCGGGTTCTGCTCGTTGCCGTCGAGGATCTCGTAGACGGCGGTGTAGAACGGCGATGTGCCCGGCTGTGCCGCGATCAGTCCGTCCTTGAGGGCGCCGAAGCTCTTGGCGTCGGTGAAGCGGCTCTCGTCGGCGCGCACCAGCATGAACTGCTGCGAGCGCATGTAGGGATCGGAGAAATCGACCTTTTCCTTGCGGTCGTCCTTGATGGTGATGCCCGTCATGCCGACCTGGTACTGGCCGTCCGACACCGCCTGGATCATCGCGTCCCAGCTGGTGTTCTGGTACTCGATCTTGAAGTTCAGCCGCTTGGCGATCTCGTCCATCGCGTCATATTCCCAGCCGATCTGCTTGCCGGTCTTGGGATCGACGAACTGCAGCGGCGGATAGGCGTTCTCGGTCACCACCACCACCGTCCTGCCGCCGAGGTCGGGCAGGCTCTGGGCCTGGGCGGCGAAGGGCGAAAGAACGAGGGCGAGAGCGGCGGCAAGCGCGAGCTTGAGATGGTTCATGGTCAGTTCCCCGAAAACACAGGACCGGCGGCGCCGGTCGTTTGCGCCAGACTTTAGCTCGCCGCGGGCCGCATGCAAGCAGGCGCCCTGCCTCGCGCATGGAAGAACTGGAATTCCATCCCCCCGAAACACAAAAGGGCGACCGAAGCCGCCCTTTCGAAAATCATGAAGTGCCGGAGATTATTCGGCTGCAGGCTCGGCGGCGGCTGCCTCAGCTGCCTTGGCGGCCTCGTCTGCTGCCTTCTTCTCTGCTGCTTCCTGGGCGGCCTTCTCGGCGGCCAGGGCCTGGGCGGCTGCGACCTTCTCGGCCTCGATGCGAGCCTTCTCGGCGTTGGCTGCCTCGCGCTCGGCGTCGTTCAGCTTGCGGGCGCGCACGCCGGTGTTCTCGACGATACGAGCCGACTTGCCGCGGCGATCGCGCAGGTAGTACAGCTTGGCGCGACGGACCTTGCCGCGGCGGACGATCTCGACGCCCTCGATCATCGGCGAGTAGACCGGGAACACACGTTCCACGCCTTCGCCATAGGAGATCTTGCGGACGGTGAAGTTTTCCTGGAAGCCCGAGCCGGCGCGGGCGATGACGACGCCCTCATAGGCCTGCACGCGGGTGCGCGAACCTTCGGTGACGCGGACCAGAACGCGCACGGTGTCGCCTGGCTGGAATTCCGGCAGGGTGCGCTTGGCTTCGATCTTGGCGGCCTGTTCGGCCTCGAGCTGGCGGATGATATCCATCTCAACTATCCACTTCTTGTTCTTCCGACAGCCAGAGCGCCCGCGCTCGCCTTGCAGTTCCAATGACCGCTCGGATATGCCTTGTTCCCTCGCGGGCCTTCCGGCAGGGGCGACTACACCGTCACTGTTGACGGGTCCGGTCGATTATTCGTCCGGTTCGGGCGGGCACATACCGCTATTTCAGCCATTTGTCACGCCTTTGCCGCGTCTTTTTTGCGCGCCTCGCGTGCTGTCGCCGCTATCGGGAGCTTGGACCACATGGCCGCCATCGGCAAGCCATGGCTTGCATCGCCGGCCCGGGCTTCCTACAGACCCCATGGCGCAGCGTATCGGAGCAGGCAACCCGTGACCTTCATCACAGTCGTGATCCTCTTTGTCGCGGGCTTTTTGTCGGGCGTGGTCAACGCCATTGCCGGCGGCGGCACCTTCCTGACCTTCGGCGCGCTGACGATGGCCGGCCTGCCGCCGATCTCCGCCAATGCGACGTCGTCGATCGCCCAATTCCCCGGCTACATCACCTCGACCTGGGCCTACATCAAGGACATCCGCCTGATGTGGCGCGGCGCGCTTGCTTTCGCCGTCATCTCGGCCGTCGGCGCCCTCATCGGCTCGCTGTTCCTGCTTTCGCTCGACAATGTCTCTTTCGGCGCGCTGGTGCCGTGGCTGCTGCTCGCAGCAACCGCGCTGTTCGCCGCCGGTCCCTGGCTTCGCCCGGCAAAGCTCGCCGATCGGCCGGAAGGTGCGCCGTCGTCGCTCGCCGGCCGCATCGTCCAGTTCTTCACCGCGATCTATGGCGGCTTCTTCGGCGCCGGCATGGGCGTCATGATGCTGGCGACGCTTGGCCTGACCGAAGGCGGCGACTACCACCGCCTCAATGCGCTGAAGAACATGCTCTCCATCGTCATCGCCGCGGTCGCCATCGTCATCTTCGCCTCAGGCGGCGTCGTCGCCTGGACGGCAGCGGCGGTCATGGTGCCCGGCGTCGCGCTCGGCGGCTATGCCGGCGTCTGGACCGCCCGCCGCGTGCCGCAGTCCATCGTCCGCGCGCTCGTCGTCGCCATCGGCCTGTTCCTGGCGTTCTATTATTTCACCAGGGGCTGACCAGCCGGCCAGGCTCGCTGAACCTTCCCAATTCGGGAAATTTCTTGTTCCCAAATTGGGAAACGGCTATATGAAGACATGCAGATATTGAGCGGGAAGACGCTGCGTGACTTCTGGGAGAAACACCCCCAGGCGCAGCGTCCGCTCACCGCTTGGTATCAGGCCGCAAGCGTCGCTGTTTGGTCGGGCCCAGCCGACATCAAGGGCGCGTTCGGCGCGAGCGTGAACTTTGTCGCCGACAACCGTGTGGTCTTCGACATTGCCGGCAACAAATACAGGCTGGTCGTGCATGTTAGCTATACGTTCAGACGTGTGTTGATCAAATTTGTCGGGACCCATGCCGAGTACGACAAGATAGACGTGGAGAAGGTGTGATGGACAACATTCGACCTATCCGCAATGACGCAGACCTCGAATGGGCCATCTCAGAAGTAGCCCGCTACTTCGAGCATGAGCCCGAACCGGGCAGCGCCGATGCGGAACGCTTCGACGTGCTGTCGACACTCATCGAGGCTTACGAAGACAGGTACCATCCGATCGAGATTCCGGACCCGGTCACCGCCATCGTCGCGCATATGGAGATGCGGGGTCTGAAGCAGCGCGACCTCGCCGTCGTCCTTGGATCGGCATCGCGCGCGTCTGAGATCGTCAACCGCAAGCGTATGCTCAATGTCGACATGATCCAGCGGCTTCACGCGCAGTGGAAGATGCCGGCAGAGGCGCTGATTCAGCCCTACCACCTCGCAGCGCCAGACACTCGCGCGGTGAGAAAGCCGTCAAAACGTTCGGCGGCGGCGGTCCACAAGTCGTAGGGCACCGCCTTCAGCTCTTGTGTTGCGCCCACAAATCCGGCCGCCGCTCTTTCGTCAGCCTCTCCGCCTCGGCGCGGCGCCATTTGGCGATCTTGCCGTGGTTGCCCGAGGTCAGCACTTCGGGGATGGCAACACCCTCGAATTCCTGAGGCCGGGTGTAGTGCGGATGCTCCAGCAATCCGCCCTCGAAGCTCTCTTCTTCGCCCGAAGTCTCGTTGCCCATCACGCCGGGCAAAAGCCGCACCACGGCGTCGAGCAGCACCAGCGCCGCGGGCTCTCCGCCAGAAAGGATGAAATCGCCGACCGAGATCTCTTCCAGCTCGCGCGTGTCGATCACCCGCTGGTCGACGCCTTCGAAGCGGCCGCACAGGATCACCGCGCCCGGCCCGGCCGCCAGTTCGCGCACCCGCTCCTGTGTCAGCGGCCTGCCGCGCGGGCTCATCAGGATGCGTGGTCGCGCGTCGCCCTCGGGCGAGGCATGGTCGATCGCCTTGGCCAGGATGTCGGCACGCATCACCATGCCAGCGCCACCACCTGCAGGCGTGTCGTCCACGGTGCGATGCTTGTCGGCGGCGAAATCGCGGATCTGCACCGCCTCCAGCGCCCAGTCGCCCCGCTCCATCGCCCGCCCCGCCAGGGAAACCCCCAGCGCGCCCGGAAACATCTCCGGATAGAGCGTCAGGACAGTTGCCCGAAACCCGGGCAAATTCTTCTCATCATTTCCCGACACGATCAGCCGCGCGCCTTTCGTTTTTCTTCTCTCTCGATCTCGTGCTTGGCGGCGACCGCCAGAAAGCCCGAGCGCGTATAACCCGATTGCTGCGCAAACAGGTCGATCTGCTTGAGCACATCCTCGGAGAAGGTCACGTTGACGCGAATGGAGCGCTGGTCGAGCGGCGGAGCTTTGACCAGCACAGCAACGCCGTCGCGGTTTTCGGCGACGCCCATCACATCCTCCAGTGACGTCGGCTCGGGAATTGGCTCACCGTCCTCCATCATGCCTTCGATATGCAGCGCCAAGGCCTCTTCGGCGCCGGCACGCGCTTCATCGAGCGTCGGACCAGCCGACACGCAACCCGGAAAGTCGGGGAACGATACGCCGTAGTCGCTGTCGGCGTCCTTGTGGATGAGGGCAATGTAGTTGGCCATGCTATTTCAGCCTGATCCCGGATTGTTTCTCGATGCTGCGCAGCGTGCCCAGGGGAATGTCCCTTTTAGGATCCGGCACGGTGACCCTGCCTTTCTTGACAGGATGCTTGAACTGGACGTGGCTGCCTTTGCGCGCCACCTCAAGCCAGCCGTCCGCAACAAGCAGTCTGATCACCTCACGGCTGCGCATGATGTGTATCTATACACATAGAGACCGCAGTTCAAGATCATCGAAGTCTGATCTGACTAGCGATTGCCCCCGGCGTCCTTCGGTCCGCGCGGCCGGGCCTTGTGCTCGAACTCGCCATCGGATGGCGCGTTCTCGTCGTCTTCGTCCTCGACAAGCCCGGCCGCCACCGTATCGATGGCGACGAAGCCGCCGGCGATGTCGACCACCGGAACCGCCGCTTGCGTGAAGGGTATCAGCACGCCCTTGCGGCCCTGGTACTGGATTTCGAGGATGTCGCCGCCGCCGAAATTCTGCACGGCAAACACCTTGCCGACCGGCTCACCGGTCTCGTCGCGCACGACAAGCCCGACAAGGTCGGTGTGGTAGAACTCGCCCTCCTCGCCATCGTCGGGCAGGGCCGAGCGGTCGACGAACAACTCGGTATTGGTCAGGGCCTCGGCGGCATTGCGGTCGTTGACGCCCTTGAAGCGCACCACCACCACCTCGTTGGCCGGCCGGATCGCGGCAATCTCGAAGGCGCGGCCGTCCTTGGCGTAAAGCGGGCCGTAGTCGGCCAGCGCCAGCGGATCGCCGGTGAAGGTCTTCACCCTGAGTTCGCCCTTGATACCGTGGGCAGCGCCGATCACGGCCATCTGGATTGGATTTTGGGGTCTGGCCATTGCCTGCGCTTCACCGGTTGCTAACTTCGCTCGTTCAACACTGCCTTATTCCAATCGGACGCCGACTGCCAATGCAGGAATTCCTCATCGCTGCAAAACCCGACCTCCAGGCCGCCCGCCAGGGCTGGCTGAAGTCGCTGGCCGGCGAACGCCGCCTGTCGGCACTGACGGTCGATGCCTACGAACGCGACACGCGCCAGTTCCTGCAGTTCCTCACCGGCCATTGCGGCGGCCCGCCCGGCATCTCCGACATCAGCGACCTCCGCCCGGCCGACCTGCGCGCCTATCTCGCCGCCCGCCGCACTGATGGGGCCGGCCCCCGCACGCTTGGCCGCGGCCTTGCCGGGGTGCGCTCGCTGCTGCGTTTCCTCGAACGCCAGGGCCTGGTCAATGCTGCCGGCTCTGCGGCGCTGCGCGCGCCGAAACAGCCAAAATCGCTGCCCAAGCCTCTCACCGCGATCGATGCCAGGCGTGTCGTTTCGGCCGGCGAGCAATTGGCGGAGGAGCCCTGGATCTCCGCCCGCAACGCCGCCGTGCTCACCTTGCTCTACGGCTCGGGCCTGCGTATTTCCGAAGCGCTCAATCTGTCCGGCACTGAACTCGATTCGCCCTCCGACACCGTGCTGCGCATATCGGGCAAGGGCGGCAAGACCCGCCTCGTCCCGGTCCTGCCGGTGGCCCTGCAGGCGGTCGCCGAATACCGCAAGCTCTGCCCATATCATCTCGCTGCAGAAGGCGCGCTCTTTCGCGGCGCCCGCGGCGGCCGGCTCGACCCGGCGATCATCCAGCGCGAGATGCGCAAGATGCGCTCGGCCCTGAACCTGCCCGACACGGCGACGCCACATGCGCTGCGCCACTCCTTCGCCACCCACCTGCTCGGTCGTGGCGGCGACCTGCGCACCATCCAGGAACTGCTCGGCCACGCCAGCCTGTCGACCACCCAGGTCTATACCGGCGTCGACACCGCACGCCTGCTGGAGGTCTACGACGCCGCGCACCCCCGCGCCTGACCTCGCGAGGCTGACAATTGTCACTGCGGCATTAACCGTTTTGCCGCTTTTGGCGGCTACACAAATGCCCATGACACGTCTCACCGCCCTTGCCGACCGCGCCTCGCTGCCAGCGCTGAAGCTGCTCGCAGCACTCAACGTGCTGTTCTTCGTCCTGTTCTTCGCCGTCGCGTTTCTGTTCGCCGGCAAGGCCCATGCCGAAGCGCCCGTCTGCACCGGCTCCGACATCCTGGCGGAACTCGCCAAGGACAACCCGGCGGTTCTGGCCAGGATCGAGACCGAGGCCAAGGCCACGCTGAACGGCCAGGGCCTGTTGTGGAAGCTGGAAAAGCCCGGCCAGAAACCGTCATGGCTCTACGGCACCATGCATGTCACCGATCCGCGCGTCACCAAGCTCCAGCCCGAGGCGCAGAAGGCCTTCGACGGCTCGCACACTTTGGTCATCGAAACCACCGATGTGCTCGACCAGAACGCCATGGTCGCCAGCCTGATGAAGCAGCCCGAACTGATGATGTTCACCGACAGCACGACGCTGCCGTCGCTGATGTCCCCGGAAGAACTCGCGACCGTCAATGCCGCACTCGAAGCACGCGGCATCCCGCCGGCAAGCGTCTCCAAGATGAAGCCGTGGATGCTGTCGTCCATGGTCGCGCTGCCGGCCTGCGAACTCACCCGCAAGGCTGCCGGCGCGCCGGTGCTAGACATTCTCATTGCCCAGCAGGCCAAGGCCGCCGGCAAGGAGGTCAAGGGGCTGGAGAGCGCCGCCGACCAGCTTTCAGCCATGGCCTCGCTGCCGATCGAGTTCCACATCAAGGGCCTTGTCGAGACCCTCAAGCTCGGCAGCCGCATGGACGACGTCATCGAAACCATGGTCGTGCTCTACCAGCGCGGCGACACCGGCATGTTCTGGCCGCTGTTCCGCAATGCCCTGCCATCCGGCGGCTCCGACGATTCCGGCTACGCCGCCTTCGAGGAAACGATGGTGACGACGCGCAACAAGACCATGGCCGAGCGCAGCGCACCTCTCGTCGCCCAGGGCGACGTGTTCATGGCCGTCGGCGCACTGCACCTGCCCGGCCCCGAAGGCCTGGTCGAGCTGTACCGCAAGGCCGGCTACACCGTCACTGCTGCCGACCGCTAGAGCAATTCCAGGAAAAGTGTGCAGCGGTTTTCCGTCCGGAATTGCGCAATAACAAGAGCTTAGAGCGTTTTCGCGTTTCGAAGAAAAGCTGAAACACTCTAGACGGTCAGCCGGGCCAGCATCGCCGGAACGATGATGCGGTGGAACGGCGTGACGACTGCAAGGTAGATCCGGCCGAACCGGTTGTGCGGCCTGACCAGCGTCGTCGCACTGACCTCCTGCCGCCCCGCGCCCAGTTCCCTGACCTCGACCAGCAGCCGGAAATCGAGATGGCGGTCGTCGAGGCCGAGAACCACCCGCTCCGGCGCCTCGCTGATCACCGGAAACATCCCCACCCGCTTTTGCTTGGGCGGCAGGTCGCCGTGCCCGGTTTTCAGCCCGAACGGCCGCACCAGCAGATTGCGCAGCATCATCAGCCGGCCGATCCAGGCCGGGCCATTGACGATGGCGCGCTCCGCCGATGTCATGGCATCCAGCGACTGCCCGCCGACCACCACGGCGTAGCGGTCGGCAAAGCGTGTGCCGGGCAAAAATTCGTCTGTGTTGGAAAGGCACTGCACCACGGGCATGTCGCTGGCCTCAGGGTCGCTGCATCTCGCTCGAAGCTAGCGCGAATTGCGGGCCTCGGCGGCGTGGCGAAACGCCGCCGTCCCCGCCTCCTGCCCGCCATCCACCGTCGGCCTGCTGTATTTGCAGTCTTTTTTCGTCTCCGGTGAAACCGAAATGCGTTTCGCGCGTTGATTGCGATGTTCACGCAATGATTGCGGAGCGCAGCTGAGGGAGATCTCAATGGTGAACAATCCAGATCCAGGACGCCCCACCGGTCAGTCGAGCATGGGCAGCACGTGGCTGATAGCCATCATCGTCGTGCTGCTCGCCGCCGTGGCTTACTACATCTTCGGCCCGACCGGAGAAGCGCCGGCACCGGCCGAACCCCCGGCTGCGACAACGCCAGCTCCCGCTCCTTCAGAACCGGCACCCGCCCCCGCGCCGGCAGAGCCTGCCCCTGCGCCCGCACCGGCGGAGCCTGCTCCTGCGCCAGCTCCGGCTGAACCGGCTCCGGCTCCTGCTGAGCCCGCCCCGGCAACACCGGCACCTGCCCCGGCAGCCCCTGCCAACTGAGGTTGGTCCCGACATGCAAACGGCCCGCTCAAGAGCGGGCCGTTTTTGTTTTCAGGCGTGGTCGCCGGTCCTACATGTGGATCGGCTTGAAGAAGGTGGCGAGCGCCGCCTCCTTGACCGCTTCCGACATCGTCGGATGCGCGTGGCAGGTGCGGCCGAGGTCTTCCGACGACCCGCCGAATTCCATCAGCACCGCCGCCTCGTGGATCATCTCGCCGGCGCCGAAGCCGACGATGTGCACCCCCAGAACCTTGTCGCTGTCCTTGTCGGCCAAGACCTTGACGAAGCCGTCGGTGTGCAGCATGGCGCGCGCCCGGCCATTGGCCGTGAACGGGAACTTGCCGGCCTTGTAGGCGATCCCGGCCTTCTTGAGTTCTTCTTCGGTCTTGCCGACCGAGGCGACCTCGGGGCTGGTGTAGACCACGCCGGGAATGACGTCGTAGTTCACATGGCCGGCCTGGCCGGCAATGATCTCGGCAACCGCCACGCCTTCGTCCTCAGCCTTGTGCGCCAGCATCGGGCCCGCGACGACGTCACCGATGGCGTAGATGCCGGCGACGTTGGTGCGCAGGTGGCCGTCGGTCTTGACCCGGCCGCGCTCGTCCATCTCGACGCCCGCCTCCTTGAGGCCGAGGCCTTCGGTGTAGGGCTTGCGGCCCGTGGCGACCAGCACGACGTCAGCCTCGATGGTCTCGGCAGCACCGCCCTTGACCGGCTCGAAGGTCACAGTCGCGCCCTTCTTGGCCTTGGCGACACCGGTCACCTTGGAGCCGAGCTTGAACTCGAAGCCCTGCTTGGCCAGCATGCGCTGGAACTGCTTGGCGACGTCGCCGTCCATGCCGCCCAGGATGGAGTCGAGGTACTCGACCACCGTCACCTTGGCGCCGAGGCGCGCCCACACCGAGCCGAGCTCGAGGCCGATGACACCACCGCCGACAACCACCAGGTGGCCGGGAACCTTTTCCAGCGACAGGCCGCCGGTCGACGAGATGATCACCTTCTCGTCGAAGGCGACGTCGACGCCCGGAATGCCGGCGACGTCCGAGCCGGTGGCAATGACGATGTTCTTGGTCTCGATTTCCTGGCTCTTGCCGTCAGCACCGGTCACGCCGACCTTGCCCGCGCCCAGCACCTTGCCGGTGCCCTGGAAGCTCTCGATCTTGTTCTTCTTGAACAGGAACGACACGCCGGTCACGTTGGCGGCGACGGTGGCGTCCTTGTGCGCCATCATCTTCTTCAGGTTCATCTTCGGCGTGCCGACCTCGACGCCGAGCGCATCGAAGGAATGCTGCGCCTCGGCCAGCATTTCCGAGGCGTGCAGCAACGCCTTGGAGGGGATGCAGCCGATGTTCAGGCAGGTGCCGCCGAAGGTCGCGTTCTTCTCGACCACGGCGACCTTCAATCCGAGCTGTGCCGCCTTGATGGCGCACACATAGCCGCCTGGGCCCGAGCCGATTACGACGACGTCATATGCCATTGTTCTTTCCTTCTTGCCTGGGGCGGTCAGCGGCCGCCGCTCACGTTCAAAATCGAGCCCGTCGTATATGATGCCTCATCCGACAAAAGCCAGATGACGGCGTGGGCAACTTCCTCAGCCTTGCCTTCGCGCTTCACCGGCACCATGCCGCGAATGGCGGCGATCCGGTCCGGCTGCCCGCCGGACGCATGGATCTCGGTGTCGATGATGCCGGGGCGCACCGCGTTGACGCGCACGCCCTCGGTCGCCACTTCCTTGGCAAGCCCGATGGTCAAGGTGTCAATCGCCCCCTTGGAAGCGGCATAGTCGACATATTCGCCGGGAGAACCCAGTGTGGCCGCCACCGACGAGATGTTGACGATCGCGCCGCCGGCGCCGCCGTGCAGGCTCGACATGCGCTTCACCGCCTCGCGGGCGCACAGGATCGAGCCGACGACATTGATGCGCATCATGCGCTCCAGCCGGGCCACGCTCATCTCGTCGACGCGCGCCTTCATGTCGACAACGCCGGCATTGTTGACGAAGGCATCCAGCCGGCCGAACGTCTTGTCGACCTCGGCGAACATGGCCAGCACGTCGGCCTCGTTGCCGACATCGCCCTTGATGGCGATGGCCTCGCCGCCGGCTGCCTTCAACTGCGCCACCAGGGCATTGGCCGCCGCATCGTTGGTCACATAGCTGAAGGCCACGCGATAGCCTGCCTCGGCACCAAGCCGGCAGATGGCGGCACCGATGCCGCGGCTCCCGCCGGTCACCAGCAGTACCTTTCGGTGAGCGCTCATTCCTGGCACCCCTGTATCTCGAACACGTCCCACGGCACTTTCGAAAAGCCGTCCGGACCATAGGCCGCCGACATGCGCAGCGAATGGCCAAGGTCGGCGAAGATCAGCTTCTTGGGTGCTGCCGCCGCGATGCGCTCGCGCGGCAGGAGCCCGACATTGCCCTGCTCGTCGACGCTGTAGATCACGCCTTGCCACACCGTGCAGGCATCCAGCTCCTCGCCGGTCACATCGCCTTCCGGGCACTGGTGCATCAGCATGCCGTTGGGCCGCGCCACCTCGTCCGACCACATCACCACGCCGTCCAGCACAATGTCGTTGTCCATCACCATCTTGAAGCTGTTGGTGACTGTCGCCGACTCCAGCGTCGGCCGGAAGTCGATCGACGCCGCCTTGTCGCGGTCGCCATAGACGGCCAGTTCGATCGGGCAGGCGGCGTTGGCCGTCGTCGCCCAGAGCACCGCCACAGCCGGGATCAGGGCCGCGAACCGCATCAGCCGGCCTGTACGGTGGCGAGCTTCACGCCAAGCCCGATGAAGATCATGCCGGTCGCCTTGTTGAACCAGCGGCCCCAGGAGACGAAGCGCTCGCGCACCGACGCCATGGTGAAGAACATCGACACGCCGACGAACCAGGCGATCAGCACCACAGCCATCAGCAGGCCATAGATGCCCTTCACGCTCGCCGGCGTTTCGTGGCTCACCATCGCCGTGAACAGCGGCACGAAGAACAGCACCGCCTTGGGGTTGAGCGCATTGGTGACGAACCCCATCAGGAAGCAGCGCGCAGCCGAAATGGACTTCGGCTCGTCAGCCCCCTCCGGCACGTCGACGGAGACCATGTCCATCGGACCGGCGCGCAGCGCCATGATGCCGAGATAGATCAGATAGGCGGCACCGGCCCATTTCAGCATTGAAAACAGAAGCAGCGACTTCGACACGATCAGCCCGATGCCGAGGATGGTGTAGCTGACATGGAACAAAAGCGACGTGCCGATGCCGAAGCTGGTGATGATCGCCGCGCGGCGGCCGTGCACCACGCTCTGGCGCACCACCATCACGAAATCGGCGCCGGGCACCACCATCAGCACCGAAAACACCGCCAGCAGGCCGGCAAATTCGAACACGTATTGCGTCATGTCCTGTCCTCCGCCGCCGTGCCCAGGGCAGCGTTGCCCAGGGGCGCGTTGAAGGCCCAGACATGGCCAAACGGATCGCGGATGCGGCCGTAGCGGGCGCCCCAGAACACATCGTCCGGTTCCATGGTGATCTCGGCACCGGCGGCGACCGCGCGCTCGACGGCCTGGTCGACTTCGCCGGGCAGCTTCAGGTTGATGTTGACGGTCATGCCGGCGCCGCCTCGCGACAGCGGCGACAGCACGTCGGCGCCGATTTCGGGAAACTCGTCGTGCAGCATCACTTCGCTGCCGAACATGGCAAGGTTGGCATGCAGCACGCGCACCCCGTCATCGGCCAACTGCTCGAAGGTCTCGACCGCGTCGAACGCCTTCTCGTAAAAGACAATCGCTTCCTTGCCGCCCTTGACGCAGAGATGCACCTGGATCGGGGGAATGTCGGGTTCGAATGCCATGCAACCGTCTCGTTTCCGTTTCTTCAGGCGGCAAGGTTACGTCATCAGGCGGACGATCATCAGGACCAGTCCGGCAATCGAAACGAACCAGACGATCGAGCGCAGCACCGGCACGCCGGACACGTACAGGACCGCATAGGCGACGCGTGCGACGATCCACATCATCGCCCCGACGGCACCAAGGTCGCCGGTCTTGCCGGTGACGGCCAGCGCCAGAGCCAGCCCGATGAAGACCGGATAGGTCTCCAGCATGTTGTTGAGCGACCTGATGAGCCGCCCTGCCACCACGCTTTTCGGCACGCGCTGTTCGTCGCGCGGGCCGAGCAGGTATTTCGTGCCGAGACCGTCGGAGAGATCGAGCGCCAGCGCCTGCACCAGTATGTGCGCGATCAGCAGCACCGCGCTCCAGCCAAGCACCCAGATTTCAGTCGATACAGCCGCGGCTTCCATCACGTCTCCCCACTCTCAACATCGCTGATCAGCAAGGCGTTCCCGATTACCGGCAATTCCCCCGGAGGTAAGGGAAGGCAGGGTGCCCGGCCACGCGGGCACCCCTTGAGCTTGTCCGATCAGAGATCGAGGACCAGGCGCTCCGGATCTTCCAGGCTATCCTTGACGCGGACCAGGAAGGTCACGGCTTCCTTGCCGTCGACGATGCGGTGATCGTAGGACAGCGCGAGATACATCATCGGGCGGATGACGATCTGGCCACCGACGACCATCGGGCGCTCCTGGATCTTGTGCATGCCGAGGATGCCCGACTGCGGTGCATTGAGGATCGGCGTCGACATCAGCGAACCATAGACGCCGCCGTTCGAGATGGTGAAGGTGCCGCCCTGCATGTCGGCGACCGACAGCTTGCCGTCACGCGCCGCGAGGCCGAGACGGCCGATTTCCTTCTCGATCTCGGCGATCGACATCTGGTCGGCATCGCGCACCACCGGCACCACCAGGCCCTTGTCGGTGCCGACGGCGACGCCGATATGGGCGAAGTTCTTGTAGATGATGTCGGTGCCGTCGATCTCGGCATTGACCGCCGGGATCTCCTTCAGCGCGTGCGTCACCGCCTTGGTGAAGAAGCCCATGAAGCCGAGCTTCACGCCGTGCTTCTTTTCGAAGATGTCCTTGTACTTGGTGCGCAGCGCCATCACCGCGCTCATGTCGACCTCGTTGAAGGTGGTCAGCATGGCGGCAGCCGACTGCGCCTCCTTGAGGCGGCGCGCGATCGTCTGGCGCAGCTTGGTCATGCGCACGCGCTCTTCGCGCGGTGCGTCCGCCGTGGCCGACGGAGCGCGTACGGCCACCGGGGCGGCAGGCGCTGCCGGCGCCGCGGCGGGAACACCCTTGGCGATGGCTTCGAGCACGTCGCCCTTCAGCACCTGGCCGCGCTTGCCCGAACCGGCGACCTGGTCGACCGAGAGGTTGGTCTCGGCGAGCAGCTTGGCGGCTGCCGGTGCCGGCGGCATCTTGCGTTCTTCGATCGGCGGTTCGCCTGCGATCTTGGCGGTCTGGGCAACCGCCTCCTTGACCGTCGAAGCGGCTTCCGGCGCGGACGCCTGCGCCACGGCCGCGGGCTTGGCGGCCGTTGCGGCCCCGTCGCCGGCACCGATGGTGCCGAGCAGCGCGCCGACGCCGACGGTCTCGCCTTCCTTGACAGTCAGCTCGACCAGCACGCCGGCGGCGGGCGCCGGCACTTCGATGGTGACCTTGTCGGTCTCAAGCTCGACCAGCGGCTCGTCGACGGCGATCACGTCGCCGGCCTTCTTGAACCACTTGCCGATGGTCGCCTCGGAAACGGATTCGCCGAGGGTGGGGACACGGATTTCGGTAGCCATTTTTTGCCTGTCCGTTCTTTGGTTATTCGCCGAGGGCGTCGTCGAGGAATGCCTGGAGCTGCGCCAGGTGCTTGGACATCAGGCCCGTCGCCGGGGAGGCGGCGGCCGGACGGCCGGTGTAGCGCACGCGCTGGTGCTTGGCGTCGATATGGGCGAGCACCCATTCCAGATACGGGTCGATGAACGACCACGCGCCCATGTTCTTGGGCTCTTCCTGGCACCAGACCATCTCCGCGTTGCGGAAGCGGCTGAGCTCGGTGATCAGCGCCTTGGCCGGGAACGGATAGAGCTGCTCGACGCGCAGCAGGTAGATGTCGTCGATGCCGCGCTTCTCGCGCTCCTCGTAGAGGTCGTAATAGACCTTGCCGGTGCACAGCACGACGCGGCGGATCTTCGAATCCTTGACCAGCTTGATCGGCTCGTTGCCGAGATACTGGGCATCGTCCCACAGCAGGCGGTGGAACGAGCTCTCGCCCGAGATCTCCGACAGCGAGGACACGGCGCGCTTGTGGCGCAGCAGCGACTTCGGCGTCATCAGGATCAGCGGCTTGCGGAAGTCGCGCTTCAGCTGGCGGCGCAGGATGTGGAAGTAGTTGGCCGGCGTCGTGACGTTGGCCACCTGCATGTTGTCTTCGGCGCAGAGCTGCAGGAAGCGCTCGAGGCGTGCCGACGAGTGCTCCGGGCCCTGGCCTTCATAGCCGTGCGGCAAGAGGCAGACGAGACCCGACATGCGCAGCCACTTGCGTTCGCCCGACGAGATGAACTGGTCGAACACCACCTGCGCGCCGTTGGCGAAGTCGCCGAACTGCGCTTCCCACAGCGTCAGCGCCTTGGGCTCGGCGAGCGAGTAGCCGTATTCGAAGCCGAGCACGGCCTCTTCCGAGAGCATCGAGTTGATGACCTCGTAGCCGGCCTGCGCCGCCGACAGGTTGTTGAGCGGAATGTAGCGGTTCTCGTCGCGCTGGTCGTAGAGCACGGTGTGGCGCTGCGAGAAGGTGCCGCGCTCGGAATCCTGGCCCGACAGGCGGACCGGGTTACCGTCGAGCAGGATCGAGCCGAACGCCAGCGATTCCGCCGTCGCCCAGTCGATGCCTTCGCCCGATTCGATCGCCTGGCGGCGGTTTTCGAGGAAGCGGCCGATGGTGCGGTGGACCTCGAAGTCCTTCGGCACTTCGGTCAGCTTCTTGCCGATTTCCTTCAGCGTCTTGACCGGCACGGCGGTCTTGCCACGGCGCTGTTCGTCCTGGTTGTCGGCCGTGCGCATGCCCGACCAGGCGCCGTCTAGCCAGTCTGCCTTGTTGGGCTTGTAGGCCTGGCCGGCCTCGAACTCGGCTTCCAGGAAGCCGCGCCAATCGGCGCGCATCTTGTCGACCTCGGCCTGGTTCATCAGGCCTTCGGCCATCAGCTTGTCGGCATAGGTCTGCACCGTGGTCTTATGGGTGCGGATGTTCCGGTACATGATCGGCTGCGTGAACGCAGGCTCGTCGCCTTCATTGTGGCCGAAGCGGCGGTAGCAGAACATGTCCACGACCACCGGCTTGTGGAACTTCATGCGGAATTCGGTCGCGACCTTGGCCGCGAACACCACCGCCTCCGGATCGTCGCCGTTGACATGGAAGATCGGCGCCTCGATCATCTTGGCAACGTCCGACGGATAGGGCGACGAGCGCGAGAAACGCGGGTTCGTCGTGAAGCCGATCTGGTTGTTGATGATGAAGTGCAGCGTGCCGGCGACGCGGTGGCCGCGCAGGCCCGACAGGCCGAGGATTTCCGCGATCACGCCCTGTCCGGCGAATGCCGCATCGCCGTGCAGCAGAAGCGGCATCACCTTGGCGCGCTCTTCCTGCGGCACGATCTCGCCGCGGGCCCGGCCGAACAGCTGGTCCTGCTTGGCGCGCGCCTTGCCCATCACCACCGGATCGACGATCTCGAGATGCGAGGGGTTGGCGGTCAGCGACAGGTGCACCTTGTTGCCATCGAACTCGCGGTCCGACGAGGCACCGAGATGGTACTTCACGTCGCCCGAACCCTCGACGTCGTCTGGGGCGTAGGAACCGCCCTTGAACTCGTGGAACACCGCGCGGTGCGGCTTGGCCATGACGTTGGTAAGCACGTTGAGGCGGCCGCGGTGGGCCATGCCGAGCACGACTTCCTTGAGGCCGAGCGAACCGCCGCGCTTGACGATCTGCTCGAGCGCCGGGATCAGTGACTCGCCGCCATCGAGGCCGAAGCGCTTGGTGCCCTTGTACTTGACGTCGATGAACTGCTCGAAGCCCTCGGCCTCGATCAGCTTCGACAGGATCGCCTTCTTGCCCTCGGGCGTGAACTCGATCGCCTTGTCCGGACCCTCGATGCGAGCCTGGATCCAGGCCTTTTCCTCGGGATCGGAGATGTGCATGAACTCGACGCCGAGCGTCGAGCAATAGGTGCGCTTCAGGATCTCGAGCATCTCGCGGATTGTCGCGTATTCGAGGCCCAGCACATGGTCGATGAAGATCGGCCGGTCGTAGTCGGCTCCGGTGAAGCCATAGGCCTCCGGCGACAGCTCGTTATAGTCCTCGAGCGGCTTGGCGATGCCGAGCGGGTCGAGATTGGCATGCAGGTGGCCGCGCATGCGGTAGGCGCGGATCATCATGATGGCGCGCACCGAATCGCGCGTCGCCTGCAGCACGTCGGCCTTGGACGGCTCGGCGCCGGTGGCGGCCACGGCCTTGTCCTTGACCTTCTTTTCCAGGTGCTTCTCGACCAGGCCCCAGTTGCCGTCGAGTGCCGACACCAGTTCGCCATTGGCCTGCAGCGGCCAGCTCGGGGTCGACCACGAGGCGCCCTTGGCATTCTGGCGGATGTCGCCGGCGTCGTCCTTCAGGGCCGAGAAGAAGTCGCGCCACTCGGGATCGACCGCTTCCGGATCGTCAAGGAAGGCAGCGTGCAAAGCCTCGATGTAGTCGGCGTTGCCGCCGTAGAGGAACGAAGTGAGGGAAAATTGATCGTTGGCCTGATCTGATCGCGCCATCTTACCGCTCGGAGCCTCTGGCTCCTCTCCTGTTTCAGCGCCAATAGAGAGTAGCGAATAGCGAGTAGGACTTTGCTTTTGCTTGGTCGCTCATCGCTCTTCTCTACTCTCTATTCGCTACTCTCTATTGGCTGTTAACTTAGCCCTTGATCGCCTCGACAAGCGTGGTGCCGAGACGTGCCGGCGACGGCGACACGCGGATGCCCGCTGCCTCCATTGCCGCAATCTTGTCTTCCGCGCCGCCCTTGCCGCCGGAGATCACAGCACCCGCATGGCCCATGGTGCGGCCTTCCGGTGCGGTGCGGCCGGCGATGAAGCCGGCCATCGGCTTCTTGCGGCCGCGCTTTGCCTCGTCGATGAGGAACTGCGCTGCGTCCTCTTCGGCCGAGCCGCCGATTTCGCCGATCATGATGATCGACTTGGTCTCTTCGTCGGCCAGGAACATCTCGAGCATGTCGATGAATTCCGTGCCCTTGACCGGGTCGCCGCCGATGCCGACAGCCGTCGACTGGCCGAGACCGGCATTGGTGGTCTGGAACACCGCCTCATAGGTAAGCGTTCCCGAGCGCGAGACAACGCCGACCGAACCCTTGCGGAAGATATTGCCCGGCATGATGCCGATCTTGCACTGGTCCGGCGTAACGATGCCCGGGCAGTTCGGCCCGATCAGCCGCGAGGCCGAGCGGTCGAGGCGTGCCTTGACCTTGATCATGTCGGAAACCGGGATGCCCTCGGTGATGCAGACGATCAGCGGGATCTCGGCGTCGATCGCCTCGATGATCGCAGCCGCAGCCCCTGCCGGCGGGACATAGACCACTGATGCGTTTGCGCCGGTCTTTTCCTTGCCTTCGGCAACCGTCGAGAAGATCGGCAGCGGTACCGAGCCGTCCCACTTCTCGCCGCCCTTCTTGGGGTGGATGCCGCCGACCATCTGGGTGCCGTGATAGGCCAGCGCCTGCTCGGTGTGGAACGAACCGGTGTTGCCGGTCAGGCCCTGCACCAGGATCTTGGTGTTCTTGTCGATGAGAATGGACATTGGCTCAGTTTCCCTTCACCGCGGCGACGATCTTCTTCGCCGCGTCGTCGAGGTCGTCGGCGGAAACGACGTTCAGCCCGCTCTCGTTGATGATCTTCTTGCCCAGTTCGGCATTGGTGCCTTCGAGGCGAACCACCAGCGGAACCTTGAGACCGACTTCCTTGACGGCTGCGATCACGCCTTCGGCGATGATGTCGCACTTCATGATGCCGCCGAAGATGTTGATCAGGATGCCCTTCACGGCCGGATCGGCGGTGATGATCTTGAACGCCGCCGTCACCTTCTCCTTGGAGGCGCCGCCGCCGACGTCGAGGAAGTTGGCGGGCTCGGCACCGTAGAGCTTGATGATGTCCATCGTCGCCATGGCGAGGCCGGCACCGTTGACCATGCAGCCGATGTTGCCGTCCAGCGCGACATAGGCGAGGTCGTACTTCGACGCCTCGATTTCCTTGGCGTCTTCCTCGGTGGTGTCGCGCAGCTCAAGCACGTCGGCGTGGCGGAACAGCGCGTTGTTGTCGAACGACACCTTGGCGTCGAGCACGCGCAGGCGGCCGTTCTTCATGACGATCAGCGGATTGACCTCGAGCAGGCTCATGTCCTTCTCGACGAACGCCTTGTAGAGGATCGGGAACAGGCTCTCGCCGTCCTTGGCCGCATCGCCCGACAGCTTCAGCGCGCCGTTCAGCGCCTTGAGGTCGTCGGCCGTCACGCCCTTCTCGGGGTCGATTGCAACGGTGATGATCTTTTCCGGCGTGTCGTGGGCGACAGCCTCGATGTCCATGCCGCCTTCGGTCGAAACCACGAAGGCGACGCGGCCGACCGAGCGGTCGACCAGGATCGACAGGTAGAGTTCGCGGTCGATGTCGGCGCCGTCTTCGATGTACAGGCGGTTGACCTGCTTGCCGGCCGGGCCGGTCTGTTTGGTCACCAGCGTATTGCCGAGCATCTCTTTCGCGAACTCCACGACCTCGTCGACCGACTTGGCAAGGCGCACGCCGCCCTTGGCGTCGGCCGGCAGTTCCTTGAACTTGCCCTTGCCGCGGCCGCCGGCGTGGATCTGGCTCTTCACGACGTAGAGCGGGCCCGGCAGCGCCTTGGCCGCCGCTTCCGCTTCCTCGATCTTGAACACCGGTACGCCGTCAGCGACGGGCGCACCGAAACCCTTGAGCAGTTGCTTGCCCTGGTACTCGTGGATGTTCATACGCTTGGTCCTTACTTCTTGGCGAGGTTCGGCGCGATCGCGACGCAGGCCTCGCACAGGCCCTTCACCGCTTCGACCGACTTTTCGAACATCTTCTGCTCGGCCTTGTTGAAGTCGAGTTCGATGATGCGCTCGACGCCACCGGCGCCGATCACCACGGGCACGCCGACATACATGTCCTTGACGCCATACTGGCCCGACAGGTGGGTCGCGCAGGGCAGCACGCGCTTCTTGTCCTTGAGATAGGCCTCGGCCATCTGGATCGCCGACGAGGCCGGCGCGTAATAGGCCGAGCCGGTCTTGAGCAGGCCGACGATCTCGCCGCCGCCCTTGCGGGTGCGCTCGACGATGGCGTCGAGCTTGTCCTGGCTGGTCCAGCCCATCTTGATCAGGTCCGGCAGCGGGATGCCGGCAACCGTCGAGTAGCGCGTCATCGGCACCATGTCGTCGCCGTGGCCGCCCAGCGTCATGGCACTGACGTCCTCGACCGAAACCTTGAACTCTTCCGACAGGAAGTAGCGGAAACGGGCCGAGTCGAGCACGCCGGCCATGCCGACGACATGGCTCTTCGGCAGGCCCGAGAACTTCTGCAGCGCCCACACCATGGCGTCGAGCGGGTTGGTGATGCAGATGACGAAAGCCTTCGGCGCATACTTCTTGATGCCGGCGCCGACCTGCTCCATCACCTTGAGGTTGATGCCGAGCAGGTCGTCACGGCTCATGCCCGGCTTGCGCGGCACGCCGGCGGTGACGATGCAGACGTCGGCACCCTCGATGCCGGCATAGTCGTTGACGCCGGTGAAGCGCGAGTCGAAGCCGTCGACCGGCGAGGACTGGGCGATGTCGAGGCCCTTGCCCTGCGGCGTGCCCTCGGCAATATCGAACAGAACCACGTCGCCGAGATCCTTGAGACCGACCATGTGGGCGAGCGTGCCGCCAATCATGCCGGAGCCGATGAGGGCTATCTTGTTGCGTGCCATGAAGGAATTTCCCTTTGCCTTTAACGACGCCGTGGCGGCGGGGTGGAGTAGGTTTGGGCCAGGAGGCCGCGAGAATGCAGCCAGAAATAGCGGCTCGCAATAGCTCTGCGGCCAAAAAAATTCAACCGATTATTTCGACCTCAACTTTTTCAATCGGTTAGAAACAATGGGATTTACGTAAACGTCAAAGTTTTATGACAAAAATACAAACGAAGGATGAAGGCGCTGCAATGACTGCCATCCAGATCCGCAGACTCGTCCCCGGCGATGAAGCCCTTCTCGGCACCGTCGCGCCCGACGTCTTCGACGCCCCCGTTGACCCAGTCCGCGTCGACGTCTGCCTTGCCGCGCCCGGCCACCTGCTCTTCGTCGCCCTCGATGATGGCCAGGTTGTGGCGCAGGCCGCCGGCATGATCCACCACCATGCCGACCGGTCGCCGGAACTCTACATCGACAATGTCGGCGTCTCGCCCGCCTGGCGCCGCCTCGGCATCGCCAACCTCCTGGTCGACGCCCTTTTCGCCGCCGGCCGCGACGCAGGCTGCGAGGAAGCCTGGCTCGGCACCGAACCCGACAACCTTGCTGCGCGCGCACTCTACGGGCAACGCACGGAGCCTGCGGAAGCCGCAGAGACATTCGTCATGTACGCCTACGACCTGCGCGCCGGAAGCTGAGCGCAGCCCTCATCCTGAGCCTGTCGAAGGATGTATGAAGGCGGCCCACGTCACGCGGCCGCCCAAACAAAAGCCGCCGGAGCTTGCGCCCCGGCGGCTGTTTCACATGAATCGCGCAGAAAGCTTACGCTGCGAGGTCGCGCAGGACGTATTGCAGGATGCCGCCGTTCTTGAAGTAGTCGAGTTCGTCGAGGGTATCGATGCGGCASAGGATCGGCACGTCCTTGGTMGAGCCGTCGGCGAAGGTGATCCTGGCCGTCATCTTCTGGCGCGGCTTGATCGTCTCGAGGCCGTCGATSGTSACCTGCTCGTCGCCCTTGAGACCGAGCGTCTTCCAGCTCGTGCCCTCTTCGAAGGTGAACGGGATGACGCCCATGCCGACCAGGTTGGAKCGGTGGATGCGCTCGAACGACTGGGCGATGACCGCGCGGACGCCGAGCAGGTTGGTGCCCTTGGCCGCCCAGTCGCGCGACGAGCCGTTGCCGTATTCGACGCCGGCGAAGATCACCAGCGGCACGGTACTGCATGGCGGCGTCGTAGATCGGCATCTCTTCCTTGGACGGGTAGTGGAAGGTGTAGCCACCCTCGCGGCCGTTCTCGCCCAGCATGTGGTTGCGGATGCGGATGTTGGCGAAGGTGCCGCGCATCATCACYTCGTGGTTGCCGCGGCGCGTGCCGTACTGGTTGAAGTCGGCGACGCCGACGCCATTGTCGGTCAGGTACTTGCCGGCGGGCGAGGCCGCCTTGATCGAACCGGCCGGCGAGATGTGGTCGGTGGTGATCTTGTCGCCGAACAGGCCGAGCACGCGCGCGCCCTCGATCTTGCCGATCGCCCCCGGGCGCGAGCCCATGCCGGCGAAGTAGGGCGGGTTCTGCACATAGGTCGAGTTGTCGTCCCAGGCATAGGTCTGGCCTTCCGGCGCCTGGACGTTCTGCCAGTTCTCGTCGCCCTTGAAGACGTCGGCATATTTGCGCGCGAACARCTCGCGGGTGACGTTTTCGGCGATGAACTGCTCGATCTCGACATTGGTCGGCCAGATATCCCTGAGGAACACCGGCTTGCCGTCGCGGTCCTCGCCCAGCGGTTCGGTCGTCAGGTCCCTGGTCACCGARCCGGCSAGCGCATAGGCGACCACCAGCGGCGGCGACGCCAGGTAGTTGGCCTGCACGTCGGGCGACACGCGGCCTTCGAAGTTGCGGTTGCCCGACAGCACTGCAGCCCCRATCAGGCCCTTGTCGTTGATGGTCCTGGAGATCGGCGCCGGCAGCGGGCCGGAATTGCCGATGCAGGTCGTGCAGCCGAAGCCGACGAGGTTGAAGCCGATCTGGTCGAGYTCCTTCTGCAGGCCCGACTTCTCGAGATATTCRGCSACCACCTGGCTACCGGGCGCCAGCGAGGTCTTGACCCACGGCTTCTGCTTSAGGCCGATGCGGTTGGCGTTGCGGGCGAGCAGGCCGGCACCGATCAGCACGCTCGGGTTCGAGGTGTTGGTGCASGAYGTGATCGCCGCGATCACCACGTCGCCATGGCCGAGGTCGAAGGTCTCGCCCTCGACGGCATAACGCTTCGACTGGTCGACGGTCTTCTTGTATTCGGCTTCAAGGGCGGTGGCGAAGCCCGAGGCGATGCCTTCGAGCGGGATGCGGCCTTCGGGGCGCTTCGGGCCGGCCATCGACGGCACCACGGTTGCCATGTCGAGYTCGAGCAGGTCGGTGAASACGGGATCGGCCGAGCTGGCRTCGCGCCACATGCCCTGGCACCTGGAATACTCCTCGACCAGCGCGATGCGGTTTTCGGCGCGSCCCGACATGTTGAGGTAGCGGATGGTCTCGGCATCGACCGGGAAGAAGCCGCAGGTCGCGCCATATTCCGGCGCCATGTTGCCGATGGTGGCGCGGTCGGCCAGCGTCATGTTGCTGAGGCCCGGGCCGAAGAACTCGACGAACTTGCCCACCACGCCCTTCTTGCGCAGCATCTGGGTGACGGTCAGCACCAGGTCGGTGGCGGTGACGCCTTCCTTCAGCTTGCCGGTCAGGCGGAAGCCGATGACCTCGGGCAAMAGCATCGACACCGGCTGGCCGAGCATCGCGGCYTCYGCCTCGATGCCGCCGACGCCCCAGCCGAGCACGCCAAGGCCATTGACCATGGTGGTGTGCGAATCGGTGCCGACGCAGGTGTCGGGATAGGCCGTGGTCTCGCCGTCCTCGGTGTTGGTCCACACCGTCTGCGCCAGGTATTCGAGGTTGACCTGGTGGCAGATGCCGGTGCCGGGCGGCACGACGCGGAAGTTGCGGAACGCCTGCTGGCCCCACTTCAGGAACTTGTAGCGCTCTTCGTTGCGCTCGTATTCGAGCTCGACGTTGCGGGCGAACGCCAGCGGCGAACCGAACTCGTCGACGATGACCGAGTGGTCGATGACCAGGTCGACGGGAACCAGCGGGTTGATCTTCTCAGGGTCGCCGCCGAGCGAGGCCAGGCCATCACGCATGGCGGCGAGGTCGACGACGGCGGGAACGCCGGTGAAGTCCTGCATCAAGACGCGCGCCGGGCGGTAGGCGATCTCGACGCCGGCGGTGCCCTTGTCGGTCAGCCAGCCGGCAACCGCCTGGATCGCCTCCTTGGTGACGGTGCGGCCGTCTTCGTTGCGCAAGAGGTTTTCCAGCAGCACCTTCATCGAATAGGGCAGCTGCGAGATGCCGGTCAGGCCGTTCTTCTCGGCCTCGATCAGGCTGTAATAGACATAGTCGGTGCCCGCAGCGCTCAGCGTGCGGCGGCAATTGAAACTGTCGAGTGATTTGGACACGGTGCGATCCATCCTTGGAGGTTCAGCCTACGCGGGAACGGACTCCGATGGCATGCAATCACGCGCAAAGGTGCGGGTACGGCCATTTCCGCTGTCCGCTCCCAAGCAACCCGAGCCGTTCAAGGCGGCGCGTGCGCTGGTTCGGCGCATATTCTCTTTACCATGCCGACCGCTGGCATCGTCGACTGGCATATAG
>NZ_LMCL01000013.1:0-55154 GCF_001424795.1 Aminobacter sp. DSM 101952
GCCCTCGTTGTTGAGGCGTATATAGTCGCCACCCCTTCAAACTGTCAACGACCTTTTTCCAACTTTTGCGAATTTTTTGCGACAAACGCCCAAACACCTACAAGACCCTGCGTAAGGTCCGGCAAATAACTGCTTCGATCCGTCGGCCAACACGCCTGCACCACGCAAGGCGTTCAATCCAGGCACGAAAAGCCCAAACAAATCAGCACGCAAGACGCGAACCATGGCCAAATCACCCGGAATCGGGGGCAACAGAACAGCTAGCCGACGCATATTTTTCGGCAACAGGGCGATTCATTGGTGATTCACGCGTCGGGCAGCCGGCCATGGAGCTGTTCGCGCAGCCTCGGGACCCGATACCCGTATGGCGCTATATGTATAAAGTATGCCGGCCAGCTCAGCGGCGCATCCATCCCCCCTAGCGGCATCCATTCTTCTTATACAAAGAGGGACAACGTCCCCCTGCCCCGCCCGGAGCCCTATTCCCGCCCCAATGCGGGCAGATGTCTCGATGCGGCCCTGGCGCGAACGGCACTGTCTGCGCCATATATGTACAGAGAGACGGCAGGTTCGGCGGCGCCGCTGATGCGGCTTCGTTGACTTGGAGCGCCATGACAGGCAAATGTCTTGGCAATTAAAAGCAAGCGGGCGCGAAGCGTCGGGGATTTTAGCCGTACTGGATGCAGGATACGGACCAGACCATAGCCGAGCTCGGCAATGAGCCGCCGCTGATCGCGGATGGCCGCGCCGGTCCCCCGGACCGTCGCGAGGTCTCGGCGCGCTGGCTGTCGGGCACCTTCCTGACGGGCGTGACCTCCTCCGTGCTGATGGGCGTCGCACTGTTTGCCGCGCTCGACGGCCGCGAGAAGCTGGCCACCCCACCCGAGATCGCCGAACTCGCGACCCTTGCCAGCGGCGATGCCGGCCAGAAGGCCAAGACCACGCGCCTTGCGCCGTTGCGCCAGATCGCCAAGGCCAAGGATCGCCGACGCATGGAAGTGTCGATGGTCACCAAGCAGGGCGACCGCGACGTGATCCGCACAATGCCCTTCGTGCAGATCAAGATGGCGCTGGCCGCCAGCCACCCGACGACGCGCAACTATCCCGCCTTCGATCCGCTGACCGTGTTTGCCGAAGACGGCCCGGCACAGGCGGCACCCACGGCCGCGACCGGCCAGATCTATGGCGTCAAGGTCGAGAGCGAGATGAGCCTCAAGACCGTCGACTTCCCCGTCGACACCGCGGCCTTCGACGAGACCTCGGCCCTTTCGGCCAACGAGGTCGAAAAGGTCGTCCGCGACGCCGGCGGCGACCTGACCGAAGGCGACATCCAGGTTGCCTCGCTGCATTATGTCGATCCGCAGCGCTTCGGCGATGCCTTCGCCGACCAGACGCTGGCTGGCTCCTACGGCATCAAGATCGTGCCCGAGAACGTCTCGGTTGCCAGCCGCGCCGATGTCGATCCCGAGACGCTGTCCTATGCCGAAGACATCATCGCCTTCGAGAAGGACCGCAAGATCGTCGATGCGCTGGCCGATTCCGGCTATGCTGGCGAGGACGCGCTCGGCATGGCGAACGCGGTGTCGCGGCTGCTCAATGCCACCGCGCTCAAGGCCGGCACCGTGTTGCGCGTCGGCCTCGAGGTTCGCGGCGATGTCGGCAAGATCGTGCGCACCAGCGTCTACGACCGCACCCAGCACATCCTGACCATCGCGCTCGACGACAAGAGTCAGTTCGTGCCCGGCGACGAGCCGGAGCCGAACCCCGAGATCGCCACCGCCTTCGAGGACACGCCGACCGTGCCGACGACGTCGCGCGGCGCGCTGCCCACTGTCTATGACGGCATCTACCGGGCCGCCTATTCCTACGGCATGTCGCAGGACATGACCAAGAAGCTGGTCCGGCTGCTCTCGTCCGACGTCGACTTCCAGTCGCGGCTCAATCCTTCCGACCGCATCGAGGTGTTCTTCTCGCAGCCCGACGGCGACGACAAGGCGTCGGAGGATTCCGAGCTGCTTTATGTCTCGGCGAATTTCGGCGGCAACACCCGCAACTTCTACCGCTTCCAGATGGGCGACGGCGCAGTCGACTATTTCGACGAGGACGGCCGCAGCGCGCGCCAGTTCCTGCTGCGCAACCCGCTGCCCAACGGCAAGTACCGCTCCGGCTTCGGCGGCCGCAAGCATCCGATCCTCGGCTACGTCAAGATGCACACCGGCGTCGACTGGTCGGCGCCGACAGGCACGCCGATCATCGCCGCCGGCAACGCCGTCGTCGAGAAGGCCGGCTGGGCCGGCGGCTACGGCAAGCAGACCATCCTGCGCCACACCAACGGCTACGAGACATCCTACAACCACCAGAGCCGCATCGCGCCGAACGTCGTGCCCGGCGCACGCGTCCGCCAGGGCCAGGTCATCGGTTATGTCGGCACCACCGGCCTGTCGACCGGCGCGCATCTGCACTACGAGCTGATCGTCAACGGCACCAAGGTCGACCCGATGCGCGTGCGCCTGCCCACCGGCCGCGTGCTGACCGGCGAGGACCTCACCGCCTTCAAGCTCGAGCGCGAGCGCATCGATGATCTTCTCAAGGAAGAGAACAAGGACTCGCTGAAGGTGGCGAGCACCGCAAAGGCCAGCGGCTAGGTCTTTCCAGCATATTGCCGACGGCTGTCGGCGGGATCAGCTTGCGACGCTTGCCCGTGCGGCGCCGTTGCGGCCGAGCCCGTCGCTCTTCGCACGCTTGGCGATGTACATCGCATGGTCGGCCGACACGATCAGCGCATCGGCGTCGCTGCCATCGTCCGGGAACACGGCGATGCCGACGGTGGCGCCGACCGTCAGAAGCAGCGAACCAATCTCGATCGGCTTGGCGATGTCACGCTGCAGCCGCTGGCTCAGGAACAGTAATGCCTCCGGGTTGCCGACGCCGGAGACGACCAGGCCGAATTCGTCGCCGCCAAGCCGCGCCACAGTCGCCCCTTTCGGCGCTGCCTGGGCGATGCGCCGCGCCACCTCGACCAGCACGCTGTCGCCCGCCGCATGGCCATGCGTGTCGTTCACCGGCTTGAACCCGTCGAGGTCGATATAGATCACGGCACAGCCGGACGAGGCCTTTTCCGGGTGGCTGATGGTCGACCTGATCTCCTCGCGGAACCGGCGGGAATTGGCGAGCCCCGTCAGCGGGTCGTGGCGGGCGGAATCATGGGCAAGACGCTCGGCCGCTTCGCGCCGAGCGATCTCGCGGGAGAGCTGCCGGGTGCGAAAGCCGAGCATGACGAGCGCGACGATGCCCGCGCAAAGAAGCAGCGACAGCACCTCGTCCAGTTGCCACGCCTCGTATGTGCGGGTCGCCTCGTAGAGGCGCTCGAACAATTCAAGGCGCATGTCGACGGCGAACAGGACGATGCCCAGAAGCAACCAAGGTGCAAGCGCTCCGATCCGGCGCCAGCCGGTGCCGGCTGACCGGGCACCTGCCGACTCGCCGGTTTCCTGCTGCCGACGCTGATCGGATGCCGACATCGTTGCCACCTTGTCCAGGGGCTGAGACTGGCCTGAAGGTTTTAACAAGGTGCTAAAAGCCTTCGACACGATCTTATCCATCGGCAAGCACAGGCGTGGCGTCGGCCTTGTCTGACGGCGGCTTTCGTTTCCACGACGGTTGCGTGAACCAGGCGACCGCCGACGCAACGAAGCACATCGCAGCCGAGATGGCGGCGATTGCCGCAAAAGCATCGTTGGTGGCCGCGACCCGCAACACCTCGGCCGCTGCATCGAGCGGCGTGCGAACATAGGCGCCGAACTCCGCGCCGGGCGCGGCAGACCCGATGACATTGGCGTAGACGACGCCGGCAACCGCGCCGAGCGACGCCACCGCCATCAGCCCGGCAGCGCGGGCCAGCGCATTGTTGATACCCGAAGCGAGGCCGGTGTCTTCTTCGGGTGTCGCCCGCATCACCGCTGCCGAGACCGGCGAAACGACGATCGCCATGCCGAGCCCCTTGAGCAGCAGGATCGGGAACGTCACCTGCCACAGCATCATCAGCGGCATGGTCAAGGCGAGGCCGAGATAGGAGATGCCGACGATGGCCGCCCCCACGGTCAGTGGCCAACGCGGCCCGATGGCGTCGGAAAGCCGCCCCGAATAGCTCGACAGACCGGCGATGAACAGGGACAGCGGCAGGAACAGCAGGCTTGCCTCCCATTCCTTGGCGCCCCAACCCGAGGCGACCGTCATCGGCAGGAAGAACAGGACCGCGTTGAAGGCGAAGAACAGGATCAGCGTATAGAGATTGGCGCCGGTGAAGGCCCGCGAGGCAAACAGCTCGAGCTTCACCATCGGCGCGCGGGCGCGGTGTTCCCACAGGATGAAGACGGCGAAGACCGCCGCACCGCCGACGATCCAGGCCCAGGGCGAGACGGCCCGCGCCTCGACGGGCAGGCCGAAGGCCGTCAGCCCCCAGGCCATCAGGCCGAGGCCGGCGGTCGCGAGAATCGCGCCGGCGATGTCGAGCCGCCGCTTCGATGACGGCCGGTCGCGCGGCACCTTGGTCAGCAGCATGGTCAGCGCGATCAGCCCGATCGGCACGTTGATGGCGAAGATCAGGCGCCACATCCATTCGGCGCCGAACGACAGCACCATGCCGCCGACGAAAGGTCCCATTGCGGTGGTCAGCGAGGAGAATGCCGCCCACTGGCCGATGGCCTTGCCGCGCGTCTGCGTTGGATAGGATTTGGCGATGATGGCGAGGCTCCCCGGCACCATCAGCGCCGCACCTATGCCCTGCGCCGCGCGCATGACGATCAGCATCTCGGCGTCGATGGCGAGCGCGCAGGCAGCCGACGTCACCATGAACAGCACGATGCCGGTCGCAAAGATGTTGCGCACGCCAAAGACGTCGCCCGCCGCGCCACCGAGCAGCACCAGCGCCGACAGGAACAGCATGTAGCCATTGCTGATCCACTGCGCGTCGACCAGCGACGCGCCGAGGTCTTCGCGAATGACCGGCATGGCGAGCGAGACCACCGAACCGTCGATGAAACCCATGCTCGATGCCAGGATCGCCGACACAAGCACGTAGCGCCGCGCCTCGGGCGGACAGAAGACGTGGTTGTTGTTCTGGGCAGGCGGGGCGGCGGAGGTGTCCATGGCGCGAGACTATGTGCGGGATGGTTGCGCGGGAAGTGACCAGGAAGACGAATTCTGGCGGCCAGGCGACATCGAGGAACAAGGACACGCGCTCCGTTTTTGCCACGCCCCGTTTCCGGTCTGGCCATTGCTTGAGAAAAGGTTCGGGAAGCGGGGCGCGAGGCCGTGCCTTCCGATAGTTTGATATGTGGCGCGACGTTCGCGCCCCGCCCGGTGTTCTTGCCCCGCTCTTCGCGGCGGCGGGGTTTCCGCAGGCCGCCAGCAAGGCCCAGGCTTGGGGGCTCATCACCCAGCAGAACGGCGCTTCCCCCCGTAGCCCGGTGCGCACCGGAGTCCCGTGGAAGATCGCAAGTGAATGATACGGGAGGTTGGAAGGGGGTGGAGAAACGAGGGCGGCTATCCACGCGGGATGGTGACAGATGGTGACAGACGGTCTGCGCTTTACGAAGCCAATCTTCAGCCTCGAGCTCCTTCACACACCCCTCTGCCCTGCCGGGCATCTCCCCCACAAGGAGGGAGATTAGTCTCGTCGCCGACGGCGCCCACTCTGCGACATCGCAAAGATTGTGATTGTCTGGCAATGAGTTAGCCCTTGCACGGTCCGTGATTGTGGCCAGCGCCGATGACGGCGTGATCTCCCTCCTTGTGGGGGAGATGCCCGGCAGGCCAGAGGGGGTGCGAAGGAACGCGGCTGACGAGAACTCGCAAATCTTGTTGCATCAAAAAACGCGAAGCGTGGAGAACCTCTCCACGCCTGGGAAACCGCAGCAAAGCCGCACACTTTCCGACAGCGGAAACTTTCTCTTGCCAATGCCGCCAATACCAAATAGTTTCCATGAACAGAAACCATTGGAGCCGCCGGCATGGCGTTCGCGAGGCGATGCCGGCGAGGTTTCTGCATGATTAGACGAGACGGCCGAGGGGAGCGCCGATGATGGAAGCCCAGCAACTGGACCGCATGTTCACTGCCCTTGCCGATGCCGGCCGCCGCGGCATGGTCGAGCGGCTGAGCCTCGGTCCGGCCACGGTCAAGGAGCTGGCAGGACCGGCCAACATGGGGCTGCCGTCCGCGCTCAAGCATCTCAGGGTGCTCGAGGATGGCGGCATCGTCGTGTCACGCAAGGTCGGACGGATTAGGACTTACACCATGCAAGCGGCAGCCTTCGCCGCCATCGACGACTGGGTCCGCAAGCGGCAGACCGCAATGAACCAGGCATTCGATCGCCTCATCGAGGCAATGAAGGAAATACCCGAGGAGCAAGACCGATCATGACCGTATTATCCGTCGCTCACACCACCTTTGTCATCGAGCGAGACCTGCCGGCGAGCCCCAGGCATGCCTTCAGCTTCTGGTCGGAGCCGGAGCGCAAGACGCGCTGGAATGACTGCCACCCCGACTGGACCGTACTCGAAGACAGCTTCGACTTCCGCGTCGGCGGCATCGAGGCCAAGCGCTGGCGCATGCCAGATGGCACCGAGCTCACATTTCGCGCCGACTATTTCGACATCGCAGCCGGCCAGCGCATCATCTACGGCTTCGAGATGAGCCATGCCGGCAAGCGGATTTCCGCCTCGCTGGCGACCATCGAGCTTTTGCCCGACGGGGCGCAGACACGGATGGTATTTACCGAGCAACTGGCGTTCCTCGGCCCTGCCGACGCGATGGCGGCGCGCATTTCGGGCACCGGAACGGGGTTCGACCGGCTGGTCGAGCTCGTTGCAAGGGAAGGTGCCGGCGTGCACTGACTGCGCCGGCAGCCGCTGCGTTCAGCTCGCGTCGAAGCCTGCGTGAAAGGCAAGCTCGCCGACAAGAAGCTCATCGCCGAAAGCCAGCCGCTGGACATATTGGGAGGGAATGTCGCCATAGGTCAGGCGGGGATCGGCGACGAAACCGAAGCGGCCATAATAGGCGGGGTCGCCGATCAGCACGCAACCTTTGGCACCCTGCTGACGGAGGTCGTCGAGCCCCTTGCGTATAAGGGCCTGGCCGATGCCCCTCCCCTGCCGGTCGGGCCACACCGAAACCGGGCCGAGCCCGTACCAGCCGGCATCCGCGCCGTTGACGGTCACCGGCGAGAAGGCGACGTGGCCGGCGATCTCGCCATCGTCTTCGGCGACGAGCGACAACGTCAAGGCACCGGCATCGCGCAAGGCATCGACGATGGCCGCCTCGGTCTGGCTGGAATGAGGCGCGGTCGCGAAAGCGGCGCTGGTGAGCGAGCGGATGGTGTCGACGTCCTCGGGCCGTTCGGCGCGTAGCTTCATGCAGGTGCCCTGTGTTCCTTGCCGTTCCTGGCCCGCCCCTCCCGCGTCAGCGGGCCGCACGGCTCAGCGTGCCAAGCTGGTTGTCGTCGAGCGCTTCGATGGTGACCGCCGACGCCTTTCCGTCAGGCCCGATGGCGAAGCGGACCGCGGAAGGCATGTCGGGCATCTCGGGAGAGGTGAAAGCCAGGAAAAGGTCGCGGTCGAAATGCGTCAGCGGGTAGGATCGGGCGCCATCCGGACCGACCTGAAGCACAAGGCCATTCTCGGTGCCCGAAACCACTGCGTCGCCGATGAAATCGTTGGAATAGCGGCCGGCATAGGCGTCGCTCGGCAAGGCCGGCATCGCCGGCGACGGCGGTGCCGCATACGTTGCCTTGGCTGCGGCGACTGCCGGGCCGAACAGGCCTTCGAACACCGTGTTCCACGCCTTCACCCAGTCGGTGTCGACCCTTCCGTCAAAGACGAGATCGGCGAAACTGTCGGACAATCCCTCGGGCACGCCTGTGGGAAAGGCGTTGACGAGGATCACGATGCCGAGCTTCTGCTCCGGAAAGAGCGTGACCAGGCTGCGGGCTCCGACGCTGAAGGCGCCGGCGTGGCCCCAGCTCAGGCCATGGCGGCCGAACTCGACGTTCCAGCCGAGGCCATAGAACGAAGCCCCGCCCGTGACGGGGTTCTTGCCGCGGGTCATCAGCGGGACATGGGTCTGGGCCAGCGCATCGGCCGCGATCAGCGTCTTTCCGCCGAAAAACCCGTTGCCGAGTTCGAGACGAACCCACTGCGCCAGATCGCGCACGGTCGAACTGATGCCGCCGGCCGGCGCCTGCGCGTCCGGCTGGCGCTCGACTTTTGCCGCCCAGGCGCCGTCGACCCTGACGTGGAGCGAGGCGCGGTTCGCCTGCTTGAGGAAATCCGCATGGCGGGAACTGGTCGAAATCATTCCGAGCGGGCGATAGAGCTTGTCCTCGGCGACGTCCTCCCACGGCTTGCCCGTCGCTTTCGCCGCCGCGACCGCGCCTTCCGTCAGGCCGAAATTGCTGTAGGAATAGCCGGCGCGAAAGCTCGACGACGGCGCAACGAACCGCAGGCGCCGCAGGATCTCCGCGCGGTCGTAGCCTATCTCCTCGAGGTCGTCGCCGGCCGTTCCGGGCAGCCCGCTGCGATGGGCAAACAGGTCGCGAACGGTCAGCTCGGCGGTCGGATAAGGATCGGCAAGCCGAAAGGCCGGATCGAGGTCGACGATCTTCGAATCCCAGGAAACCAGGCCTTCGCTGACCAGCGCCGCCACGACGGTGGAGGAAACCGGCTTGGACAGCGAGGCGATCTGGAAGACGGTGTCGGCGTCGACCGTCTCGGGCTTGCCTGCCTCGCGCAGCCCGAACCCCTTGAGGTAGACGACCTCGTCGTCATGCACGACGCCGATGGCGAGAGCCGGCACGCCGCCATCGGCGATGACGGCTTCGGCCTGCTGCTCGAGTTTCGACAGCGCGGCAGTGACCTGTTCCGGGGCAATCGCCTGGGCCAGGGCCGGGATCGGCGCAAGGACGATGGCCGAGAGAACGACCCAATTCTTCCAGCGGCGACAAAACCAGTCTGCGGATAGTCGCATGCCCCCGGCTCCCTCTGCACCCAGCCTGCGCCTTCAGGCTACAGGTTGACGCAAGGGAATCCAAGCTCGGCCGTGGCTGGCCTCACTCCATGAATTCGACCGGCACGCCCGACTTGACGATCTTGGCGAGCTCGCGCGCGTCCCAGTTGGTCAGGCGCACGCAGCCATGGCTTTCGGTCTTGCCGATCTTGGACGGGTCGGGCGTGCCATGGATGCCGTAGGTCGGCTTGTCGAGGGCGATCCAGACCGAGCCGACCGGGCCGTTGGGTCCCGGCGGGATGGTCAGGACCTTGTCGTTCTCGCCTTGCTTGAAATTGATCTTGGGATTGTAGGTGTAGTTGGGATCGAGCGCGACCCGCGACACCGCGTGGATGCCGGTCGGCGACGGCGTGTCGCTCGACCCGATGGTGGCAGGATAGGCGGCGACCAGCTGGCCCTCGGCATTGTAGGCGCGCACCTGCTTCAGGCTCTTGTCGGCGATGATGCGCGCGACCGGCTTGTTCACCAGCTTGCCGAAATTGGCGACCTTCACGATGGTGCCGGGACGGTTGAAATTAGCCTCCGGGTTGATCGCCTTGAGGTAATTCTCGTCCATGTGGAAACGCTCGGCCAGCATTTCGGTGACCGAGGTGAAGCTCATGCGCTCGAGCTTGGCCTTTTCGCTGTAGTCGGCCGGAACCGAGGCGACGAACGGGCCGGCGGCATCTTCGGGCGTGATGGTGTAGGAGCCGAAGGCGTCGCCGCCGGTCTCGGCCAGGGCCTGCTTGATGCCTTCGGCGTCGGTCGATTTCAGGCTGGTGCCGGTCAGTTCGTTGTAGGCGGCCAGCGCCTTGTCGACATTCGAGCCGAAGCGCCCGTCGATGACGCCGGGCGAGGCGCCGGCACGGTCGAGCAGGATCTGCAGCGCGGCGACATCCTCGCGGCCCTTGACCGCAATCGACGGTTCGAGCGGTTGTTCGGTGATGCGCGGCGTCGAAGGCAGCGCCGGCTGGTCGTCCGGGCTCTGCAACGGCTCGCGCGCAACGACCCGCGAACCGCCGGGCGCCTCGGGGAAGGCGTTGGGGTCGTCGTAATAGTCGTCGCCGCCGTTCGGGTCGGCCGGTATGGCGGGCGCGTCGTCGGAATAGTAGCCGTCGTCGGCCGGGCCGATCAGCACGTCGCCCTCGCGGTAGTCGCGGCGAAGCTCCTGGCGGCGCAACTCGCGGCGCAGCGCCTGGCGGTTGAGCCGCGTCTCCGGCGGCTGCACGGCGATGACCTTGCCGGTGTAGGGATCGACCAGCACCCGGTTGCCGCGGCCGTCGTAGAAGATCTCGACGTCTTCGCTCTGGGCGAGGCGGATGGCCTGCGCATCTTCGGCCACGCGGCGCGGCGCGGGCTCGCCCGTGGGCGACACCGCGGCCATGGCCTGCAGCGCCGACAGGCCGGTGGCCATGACAGAAAGCACAACGATCTTGCGCAACATGGTCGCCAAATCTCTCCGAATCTCGACCGCCGCCAAGGCGGTCCCGGTGGAATCACTGTTGTCCACCGACATCCAATAACGATCTGCTAACCCTTCCAACATGAACAGGGCATGAAAATGGCCGCTTTGCAGGCATTTGCGGCCATCCTGGGCGGCCGCGAAGGGCGGGCATGGTTCTAGGCCGGCAGTCCGAGCTGCTGGCGGATCGCCTTGGGAAGCTTCACCGCGATCAGCCGGTGGCTTTCGCCGATGTAGTCGCGCAGTGCCTGGTCATCCATGCTCTCGCCGGTCTGGCGCTGGATCCATTTCATGCCGCGCGAGGCGAGATAGGGCGCGGGACGCAGCCCGGGCTGCTCCTTGAGGACGTCGAAGGCCATTTCCGAGACCTTGAACGAGACGGAAAGCCCCGCCCCGTCGTTCCAGCCGCCGATGGCAAACACCTTGCCGCCGACCTTCCAGACATGCGCCCCGCCCCACTGCACGACATGGGTCGTGTGCGGCAGCGAGGCGCAAAAGCCGTTGTATTCGTCGAGCGTCATGTTCCCCTCGGTGTGTCGACCTCAAGTCTGTCGCCCCCCACTCCGCCTCGCTGTGCGAGGCACCTCTCCCCTGTCGATCGGGGGAGAGGTGTCGAGGCGAAGCCGAGGCGGAGTGGGGGTCGAAGCCAAGCTCGACGCCCATGACGAGCCTTATGCAGCCTCTTCCGTCACCACGGTCGGCTTCGACCGGAAATTGAGCCGGTCCGAGCCTGAGGTGATCTTGACGGTCGAGCCGTCGAGGATCTCGCCGCCGAGGATCTTCTCGGCGAGCGGGTCCTGCAGCTCCTTCTGCATGACGCGCTTGAGCGGGCGGGCACCGTAGGCCGGGTCGTAGCCCTTGTGCGCCAGCCACTCGATCGCGTCGGGCGCGAGGTCGAGCGTGATCTTGCGGTCGGCGAGCAGCTTTTCCAGCCGCTGGAGCTGGATCGCGACGATCTTGCCCATGTCCTGCTGGCGCAGGCGATGGAACAGGATGACCTCGTCGATGCGGTTCAGGAATTCCGGCCGGAACGACGCCTTGACCACGCCCATGACTTCGTCGCGGACCTGGTCGACATCCTCGCCCTCGCCCAGCGCCACCAGATATTCGGCACCGAGGTTCGACGTCATGATGATCAGCGTGTTGCGGAAGTCGACGGTGCGGCCCTGGCCATCGGTCAGGCGGCCGTCGTCGAGCACCTGCAGCAGCACGTTGAAGACATCCGGGTGCGCCTTTTCAATCTCGTCGAACAGGATCACCTGGTAGGGCCTGCGGCGGACGGCTTCGGTCAGCGTGCCGCCTTCCTCGTAGCCGACATAGCCGGGAGGTGCGCCGATCAGCCGGGCGACCGAGTGCTTTTCCATGAACTCCGACATGTCGATGCGCACCAGCGCGTGCTCGTCGTCGAACAGATAGTCGGCGAGCGCCTTGGTGAGCTCGGTCTTGCCGACCCCCGTCGGGCCGAGGAACATGAACGAGCCGATCGGCCGGTTCGGGTCCTGCAGGCCGGCGCGGGCACGCCGCACTGCCTTGGACACCGCCTGCACCGCCTCGCCCTGGCCGACGACGCGGACGCCGATCTCGTCTTCCATGCGCAACAGCTTCTCGCGCTCGCCTTCGAGCATCTTGTCGACCGGAATGCCCGTCCAGCGCGAGACGACATGGCCGACATGGTCGGGCGTGACGGTCTCCTCGACCATCGTGCCGCGCCCTTCGAGGGCCTCGGCCTCGACGAGCTTCTTTTCAAGCTCGGGGATGCGGCCATAGGCAAGCTCGCCCGCCTTCTGGAACTCGCCCTTGCGCTGGGCGATGGCGAGTTCGTTGCGGGCTTCCTCGAGCTGACCCTTGAGGTCGGCGGCAAGGCCGAGCTTTTCCTTCTCGGCCATCCACTGGCTGGTCACGCGGGTCGACTCTTCCTCGAGTCCGGCTAGCTCCTTTTCGAGCCTGTCGAGACGGTCACGCGAGGCGTCGTCCTTCTCGAGCTTCAGCGCCTCGCGCTCGATCTTGAGCTGCATGATGCGGCGGTCGATCTCGTCGAGCGCTTCCGGCTTGGAATCGATCTGCATGCGCAGCCGCGAGCCGGCCTCGTCGACGAGGTCGATCGCCTTGTCGGGCAGGAAGCGGTCGGTGATGTAGCGGTTGGACAGCGTCGCGGCGGCGACCAGCGCCGAGTCCGAGATGCGCACCTTGTGGTGCTGCTCGTACTTTTCCTTCAGGCCGCGCAGGATCGAGATGGTGTCCTCGACCGTCGGCTCCTCGACGAATACCGGCTGGAAGCGGCGGGCAAGGGCGGCGTCCTTCTCGACATGCTTGCGGTACTCGTCGAGCGTGGTGGCGCCGACGCAGTGCAGCTCGCCACGGGCCAGCGCAGGCTTCAGCAGGTTGGACGCATCCATCGCGCCGTCGGCCTTGCCGGCGCCGACGAGCGTGTGCATCTCGTCAATGAACAGGATGATGCCGCCGGCAGCCGCGGTGACCTCGGAGAGAACGGCCTTCAGCCGCTCCTCGAACTCGCCGCGATATTTGGCGCCGGCGATCAGCGCGCCCATGTCGAGCGCCATCAGCTGCTTGTCCTTCAGCGATTCCGGCACGTCGCCATTGACGATACGCAGCGCCAGGCCTTCGGCGATGGCGGTCTTGCCGACGCCGGGCTCGCCGATCAGCACCGGATTGTTCTTGGTGCGGCGCGACAGAACCTGGATGGTGCGGCGGATCTCGTCGTCACGGCCGATGACCGGATCGAGCTTGCCGGCACGCGCATCGGCGGTCAGGTCGCGAGCATATTTCTTCAAGGCGTCATAACCCTGCTCGGCGCTTGCAGAGTCGGCGGTGCGTCCCTTGCGGATGTCGTTGATCGCCTGGTTCAGCGCCTGCGCGGTGACCCCGGCCTTGGCCAGTATCTCGGCGGTCTTGGCTGATTTCTCGACGGCAAGCGCCGTCAACAGCCGCTCGACAGTAACGAAGCTGTCGCCGGCCTTCTTGGCCAGGTCTTCGGCAGTCGAAAACACCTTGGCAAGCGGCTGGGCCATATAGAGCTGGCCGTTGCCGCCCTCGACCTTGGGCAGCGCATCGAGGGCTGCCTCGACGCCAAGCTTGACGTCGCGGGCACGGCCACCGGCGCGCTCGACGAGCGACGCGGCAAGGCCTTCCTCATCATCGATGAGGACTTTCAGGATGTGCTCGGGGGTGAACTGCTGGTGACTGCGCGAAAGCGCCATCGTCTGCGCCGACTGGATGAAACCGCGGACGCGCTCGGAATACTTTTCAGGGTTCATTCAATGTCTCCATTCCGTACCCGGCCCGCTTGGCGGCACCGGTCTGGCTCAAGGTGACGGATCCGCCCAAACGGGCCGGACCCAACTGAGCGTGATATGGTGAGTAGGACGATATCCCTCAAGGCGTCTTGATCGAAGTCAAAAAACAAAAAAAGCGGCGGGGGATTTTGGCCCCCGCCGCTCGGTGTCTCTCGCGATGCTCCGACGATGCCGGAGTGCCGATCAGCTCTCGACGACGGCCAGTCCGCCTTCGGGCGCCGGTGCGTCGGCAGCTGCCTCGCCTTCCGGCGCAGTGGCGCTGCGCTCGCCACGACGCGGCCGACGGCCACGACGCGGTGCTGCGGCGACCTCGCCCTCGGCGGCTTCAGCGGCGGGTGCCGCCTCGGCGACTGCGGCTTCCGGCTGCGGCTGCTCGACGGCAACAGCTTCGACCTGCGGAGCGTCGGCCTGAGCGGCCTCGGCCTGCTGGTCGGGCTGGCGAGGACGGCGGCCTTCATGGCGCGGGCGGCGCTCGCGGCGCCCTTCGCGCGGCTGGCCTTCGCCGGCTGCTTCTGGATTGAGGGCGACCTCGGCGGGCGTGCCTTCGATTTCCGGCTGCGGGCCGGTGCCGTTGACGACAGGCTCCTGCTGCGGTTGCTGGACCGATGCCTCGGCGACGTTGTTGCCAACGTTCTCCTCGTCGCGCTCGTCATCCATGTCGCCGTCGAACTCGTCGCGGCTCTGCTGCTGGTGCTGGATCGGCATCTGCGCCATGGCGGCAGCGATGATGCGGTTGTAGTGCTCTGCGTGCTGCAGGTAGTTTTCGGCCATCACGCGATCGCCAGAGCTTTGCGCGTCGCGCGCCAGCGTGGCGTATTTTTCGGCGATCTGCTGCGCGGAGCCACGGATCTTCACGTCCGGACCGTTGCTCTCGTAGTTGCGCGTAAGCGGGTTGGGACCCTTGCGGTTGCTGTTGTTATTATTGTTGTTGTTATTGTTATTATTGTTGTTATTGCGACCGCGCATGCGCCTGTTCTGCTGTTGTGGCCTCATCAGATTCTCTTTGTGTTGAATTCATCCGAACGGGGGCACTTAGGCGGCCTGCCGTTTCGTATCTTTCCGCCCGTGATCGCCCGCAAAATCCTTGCGTCAGCGCCACATGCCATCCTGTTTCGGTTTCATGTCACTTGCCGGACGATCCCCGCACGAAGCTAGAGCGTCGTCTACGCAAGAAGGCAGCTAGTTTCGAAGGAAACCGAATCGTTTAACAGCACTGCCTGCTTCGTCTCATCCGGTTGCCGGAAACTAGCGGCATTCACTTTCGTTGCCAAGCGGTTTTTTTAGACCCGTCTGGCCGTGCTTGGAGCCGGAACACCAGCACCCGGTCATTGCCACCCAAGTCCTTGTAATGGGACAGCAATTCGTAACCGGCTCGCTCGAATATGCTCGTCACGTCGTGGCGCTGGTCGTGCCCGATCTCAAGTCCGACAAGGCCATCTTTTTCAAGATGGCGCGCAGCACCCGACGCTATGGTTCTGTATGGCTCAAGACCGTCCGGGCCACCGTCGAGCGCGCGGCGCGGATCAAAATTGCGAACCTCGTTCTGCAAATCCTCGATCTCTGATGAGGATATATAGGGAGGATTCGAGACGATTAAATGGTGCAGACCATCAATATGTGAAAACCAATCGGATTTTTTTGCCGAAAAGCGCGCGGAGACGCCCAGATGCCCGGCATTTGCCGCTGCGGTGGCCAGCGCATCGTCGGAGATGTCGGCGCCGACGGCCACCGCACGGGGCTCCTGGGTGACGAGCGCAAGCGCGATGGCCCCGGTGCCGGTGCCGAGGTCGAGGATGCGGCAGATGTCCTCGCCCGCCGCCGTCTCGTGGACGAAGGGCAAGACGGCATCGACGAGCGTTTCGGTATCCGGGCGCGGCTCCAGCGTCTCTGTGGAGAGGCTGAGCCGCATGCCGTAAAACTCGCGATAGCCGAGAATGCGGTGGACAGGTTCGCCCGAGATGCGGCGATCAAGGGCGGCCTCGATCTCGCGAGCGATGGTGTCGGCCACCGGCGCATCGGGACGCAGCACCGCATCCGTGCGCGATGTGCCAGTGAAGTGTTCGACGATCAGCCGGGCGTCCAACGCGGAGCTCTCAATACCAGCATCGGCGAGGCGACGACGGGCGGAAAGGTGAAGTGAGGCGAGAGTTTCGGAGCGGTTCATACGGCCACTCGCCCCACATACTCGGCGATGAAAGTACCCCCACCCCTAACCCCTCCCCACAAGGGGGAGGGGAATCTCACGCTACCATGGCGTCCGGTCTGACGGTGACGGCTTGGGCAGAAAGGCCGGCGAACCAGTCCCCCTCCCCCTTCTGGGGAGGGGTTAGGGGTGGGGGTAAGCCACCGCATGCATACTCGCATGTTCTTTGCTGCCGGTTGGACGGCAATCTCAGCCATCCGAACCCATGTCGGCCAGAAGCTTCGACTGGTGGTCGGCGATCAGCGCATCGACGACCTCGTCGAGTTCGCCCATCATCACCCGGTCGAGCTTGTAGAGCGTCAGGTTGATGCGGTGGTCGGTCAGCCGCCCCTGCGGGAAGTTGTAGGTGCGGATGCGCTCGGACCGGTCGCCGGAGCCGACCTGCGACTTGCGCGACGAGGAGCGCTCCTCGTCGGCGCGGCTGCGCTCCATGTCGTAGAGGCGGGCGCGCAGGATCTGCATGGCCCGCGCCCGGTTCTGGTGCTGCGACTTTTCTGCCTGGACCACCATGATGCCGGTCGGCAAGTGGGTGATGCGCACCGCCGAGTCGGTGGTGTTGACGTGCTGGCCGCCCGAACCCGAGGCGCGCATGGTGTCGATGCGGATGTCCTCGGCGCGGATGTCGATGTCGACCTCCTCGGCTTCCGGCAGGACCGCAACGGTGGCGGCCGACGTATGGATGCGGCCGCTGCCCTCGGTCGCCGGAACGCGCTGGACGCGATGCACGCCCGACTCGAACTTGAGATGCGCGAACACGCCCTTGCCGGAGACCCCGGCGATGATTTCCTTGAAGCCGCCGGCATCGCCGTCGCTGGCCGAGACGACCTCGAAACGCCAGCCCTTCGAGGTGGCGTAGCGCTCGTACATGCGGTACAGGTCGCCAGCGAACAGCGCAGCCTCGTCGCCGCCGGTGCCGGCGCGAATTTCGAGGATGGCGTTCTTCTCGTCGGCGGCGTCCTTGGGCAGCAGCAGGATCTGGATGTCGCGCTGCAACTCCTCGATGCGCTCCTCGACCTCGGGCTTGTCCATCTCGGCAAGCGCCCGCATCTCGGCGTCGGTGCCCTTGTCGTCGAGCATGGCGTCGAGGTCGGCCAGTTCCTGCTCGGCGCCGCGCAGGGCGCGAATCTTGCCGACGAGGTCCTGGATGTCGGAATATTCGGACGCCATCTTCACATAGGCGTCCGGCTCGGGGCCGGCAGCCATCTGGGCTTCGAGCATGTCGAAGCGCTTGACGACTTGGTCCATTCTGTCGTGGGGCAGGCTGATCATAGGGGTATGGAACGGTCGTCCGCAAAGGCCTGGAGCAACGCGCGCATCGGCAGGTTGGCGGCAGGTCCGGAAAGATTGTCGTCGAGGAAGGATTTCAGCTCGCCGAGAGGAAGTTCCGTCAGCATCGCCTTGACCGGGCCGATGGAGGCCGGGGACATGGAGATCGAGCGGTAGCCGACGCCCAGCAGCGCCATCGCCGAGATCGGCTTGCCGGCGAGCTCGCCGCACAGCGTGACCGGGGTGTGGTTGCGCGCGCCGGCGTCGGCGATCTGCTTGAGCACCCTGAGGAACGGCACCGACAACGGGTCGAAGCGGTCGGCGAGCTGGGTGTTGCCGCGGTCGGCGGCCATGACGAACTGGAACAGGTCGTTGGAGCCGACCGAGACGAAGTCGACGGACTGCATCAGCTCGTCGAGCTGCCACAGCAGCGACGGCACCTCGATCATGGCGCCGAGCTTCAGGCTGGTCGGCAGGTGATGGGCGAAGCGCGACAGGTGGCGCACCTCGCGGTCGATGATCTCGCGCGCCTGGGCGATTTCCGACAGCTCGGTGACCATCGGCAGCATGACCTTGAGCTCGCGCCCGCCGGCAGCCTTGAGCAGCGCGCGGACCTGAGTGCGCAGCAGGCCGGGGCGGTCGAGCGTCAGGCGGATGGCGCGCCAGCCGAGTGCCGGGTTCTCCTCCTCCTGCGCCGAGCCCTTGAAATAGGGCAGCACCTTGTCGCCGCCGATGTCGATGGTGCGGAAGGTGACGGGGCGTCCGCGGGCGATGTCGAGCACGTCGCGGTAGAGCTTCTCCTGCGCTTCGGCGCGCGGGAAGGTCGACGCCACCATGAACTGCAGTTCGGTGCGGAACAGGCCGATGCCGGCAGCGCCCGCCTCGGCGAGCTGCGGCAGGTCGACGGCGAGGCCGGCGTTCATCAACAGGTCGACCTTGACGCCGTCCTTGGTTTCCGACGGCTTCTTGCGCAGTTCGCGATAGAGCTCCTGCCGGCGGGCGCGGAAACGCACCTTTTCGGCATAGGCCGCCTCGAGATCGGGCTGCGGCCTGAGATGGATAATGCCCTCTTCGCCATCGACGATGATCGGATCGCCGTTTTCCGACATGGAAACGGCGCCCTTCATCTGGCCGGCGACGGGAATGCCCATGGCGCGCGCGACGATGACGACGTGGCTGGTCGGCGCACCGTCCTCCAGCACCAGGCCGCGCATTCTGTCGCGCGGATAGTCGAGCAGTTCGGCAGCGCCCATCGAGCGGGCGACGATGATGGCGTCCTTGGGCAAGGAGGCTGCGATCGTCTCGGGACCGCGGCCCATCAGCTGGCGCAGCAGGCGGTTGGCGAGATCGTCGAAATCGCTCATCCGTTCGCGCAGATAGGGGTCGGTCATGTGCAGCATGCGGGCGCGCATGTCGCTCTGCACCTTCTCCACCGCCGCTTCCGCCGTCAGGCCGTTGCGGATCGCCTCTTCGAGGCGGCGCACCCAGCCACGGTCGTTGGCGAACATGCGGTAGGCTTCGAGAACCTCGCGGTGCTCGCCCTCGAAGGCGACGTCGCGGCGCTCCAGCATGTCGTCGATCGACAGGCGCAGCGAGCCGAGCGCATCCTCGAGCCGGCGCAGCTCCTCGTCGCTGTCCTCGTTGAACAGGTTGGTGACGACGATGCGCGGCTCGTGCAGCACGACATGGCCAAGCCCGACGCCTTCGTTGAAGGCGATGCCGGTGAAGCTAGCCGGGCGCGACATGTCGAGTTCGAGGCCGGGCCGGCTGAGCCGGGCGATGTCGCCCGACGCGATCATCTCGGCGATGACCATGGCGGTGGTTTCGAGCGCCTCGATCTCGTCGTCGCGGTAATGCCGCATCGTCTTGTTCTGGACGACGAGAACGCCGAGCGTGCGCCCTGCCCTGAGCACCGGCACGCCGAGGAAGGAATGGTAGATCTCCTCGCCCGTTTCCGGCAGGTAGGCGAAGGCGGGATGTTCCTGGGCGTTGGACAGGTTGAGCGCGCGCGCGCTCGCCGCGATCGTGCCGACGAGGCCCTGGCCGAGACGCAGCTGGGCGAGGTGGACCGCATTGGGGTTGAGGCCGACGGTGGCGTAGAGTTCGAGCACCGAGTCGGCGCGCAGCACGTAGAGCGAGCAGACCTCGGCCACCATGTTGGCGGCGATATCGCGCACGATCCTGTCGAGCCGTTCCTGTGGCTCGAGGGGCTCCGCCATCAATTCGCGGAGCCGTTTCAGAAGTACGCGTGGCCCAGCGGCCATGTCACGTATCATTCACCGTCTCCAATGGTTTGGACCCGGCGCGGCACATGCTTGCCACGCCGGCAAATGCGGTGACGCTCGACTCCTTGATACTACTGCTTATCGAGACCGTAGACGGAATGCAAAGTGCGAACCGCAAGTTCGGTGTACGGGCCGTCGATAAGGATCGAGATCTTGATCTCCGACGTGGTGATGGCGCGGATGTTGATGCCCTTGGCAGCCAGCGCCTGGAAGGCCGTGGCGGCGACGCCGGCGTGGCTGCGCATGCCGATGCCGATGACCGACACCTTGGACATGCCCTCGTCATGCTGGACCGCGTCGTAGCCGATGTCGGGGCGGATCTTCTCGAGCACCGCCAGCGCCTTGTTGACGTCGCCCGACGGCACGGTGAAGGTCATGTCGGTGAACTTGCCGTCCTCGGAAATGTTCTGGACGATCATGTCGACATTGATGTTGGCCTCGGCCAGCGGGCCGAAGATGCCGCCGGCCACGCCCGGCCGGTCGGCGACACGGCGCAGCGAGACCTGGGCTTCGTCCTTGGCGTAGGCAATTCCGGTGACGACCTGCTGTTCCACGATTTCATCCTCGTCACAAATGAGAGTACCAGGCGGGTTGAGGAAATCGCCCATGCCGGGCGCATCGGGATCCTCGAAGGAAGAACGCACGAAGGTGCGGACCTTGTGCACCATGGCGAGTTCGACCGAGCGGACCTGCAGCACCTTGGCGCCGAGCGAGGCCATCTCGAGCATTTCCTCGAACGAGATGCGCGACAGGCGCCGCGCCTTGGGCTCGATGCGCGGATCGGTAGTATAGACCCCGTCGACATCGGTGTAGATATCGCAGCGATCGGCCTTCACCGCTGCCGCGATTGCGACGGCCGAGGTGTCGGAACCGCCGCGGCCGAGGGTCGCGATGCGATTGTCCGGGCCGATGCCCTGGAAGCCGGCGACGACCGCGACCTGGCCTTCCTGGAAGCGCTTGACCAGGAACGAGCCGTCGATGTCGAGGATGCGTGCAGCGCCGTGGGCGTTGTCGGTCTTGATCGGGATCTGCCAGCCCTGCCAGGAGCGGGCGTTGACGCCGACGTTCTGCAGCGCCAGCGCCAAAAGGCCGGCCGTCACCTGTTCGCCAGAGGCGACCACCGCGTCATATTCGCGGGCGTCATGCATCGGCGAGGCGTCGCGGGTCCAGGCAACCAGTTCGTTGGTCTTGCCGGCCATCGCCGAAACCACCACCGCAACCTCGTGGCCCGCGTCGACCTCGCGTTTGACATGACGCGCCACGTTGCGGATTCGGGCGATGTCGGCGACGGACGTACCGCCGAATTTCATCACGATGCGCGCCATAAAAGCGAAATGCCCTTGCCATGAACGCCGGCCCCACGGGGGCCGGAAAATGAGTGAAAACACCGGTCTGCGACACGGTGCCGAATGCGCGGCCTGCATAGCCAAAACACGCGCATTCCGCAAGGACGCCCGATCAGACAAATCAGCGCGATTTTTTTGCCGGCGCGCAAAGTCCGGTCGCGGATTTCGATGCAGTGTCGAACAGCTCGCGGAATTGTCGCCTTGACAATCCCCGCGCCAGACCCGACTTCCTTGCGCTCGAAGGAGACCACAGCAATGCCAGATCCCCGCCCATCGACCATCGATGCCGGAGAAGTCGAGCGGTTCTCGGCGCTCGCCGCCGAATGGTGGAACCCGAACGGCAAGTTCCGCCCGCTGCACAAGTTCAACCCGATCCGCCTGGGCTACATCCGCGACCAGGTCGCCGCGCGCTTCGGTCGCGACACCCACGCCGCACGGCCCTTCGAAGGCCTGCGCATCCTCGACATAGGCTGCGGCGGCGGCCTGTTGTGCGAGCCGATGGCCCGCCTGGGCGCCGAAGTGGTAGGGGCGGACGCCTCGGCCACCAACATCGAAGTGGCGAAGATCCATGCTGCCGAAAGCGGCGTGACCATCGACTATCGAGCCACGACGGCCGAGGACCTTGCCGACGCCGGCGAGAAATTCGACATCATCCTCAACATGGAAGTGGTCGAGCACGTCGCCGACGTCGAGCTGTTCGTCAAGAAATGCGGCGAGATGGTCAAGCCCGGCGGCATCATGTTCGTCGCCACCATCAATCGCACCTTCAAGGCGCTCGGCCTCGCCATCGTCGGCGCCGAATACGTGCTGCGCTGGCTGCCGCGCGGCACCCACCAGTACGGCAAGCTCGTGCGCCCCGAAGAACTGGACAAGGCGCTCACCGGCGCAGGCCTCGCCACCATCGACCGCACCGGCGTGGTCTACAACCCGCTGGCCGACCGCTGGCAGAAATCGCGCGACATGGACGTCAACTACATGGTGCTGGCGGAAAAGGCGGCCTGAGGCACGGAAAAGCCAGGACGGCCCAAGCTTGCGCCGTCCGCCTCGATCCCGCACCATGACGGGATCGAGGAGACCTCGCCATGACACCTGACGATGTCAGACGGATCGCCCTGGAACTGCCTGCGGCGACCGAGAAATCGCATTTCGGCAAACCCGACTTCCGCGTCCGCGACCGCGTCTTCGCCACCCTGCCCGAAGACGGCAACGCGGTGATCAAGCTGACGCGCGACCAGCAGGAAATGATGTGCGGCGCCGAGCCCGCGATCTTCCGGCCCGTCGACGGCGGCTGGGGCAAGCAGGGATGGACAGTGGCGGTGCTGGCGGCGGCCGACGAGAAGACGCTGCGCAGCGCGCTGGTGACCGCCTGGCGCAACACCGCGCCCATCACGTTGCGCAAGGCGTTTGACCTGGCGGGAGGGTGACGTGGCCCGGCCGGCTAAGTTCCTCATGGTGAGCCTGTCGAACCACGGATCTGGCTAGGCGAGATGGGGCGCCGGCGCGCTCGTGGTTCGACAGGCTCACCATGAGTGCTACAGGCGCACCATGAGGGCTATTGAGAGGTGGTCGACCCCGGTCAGTTCCGGTCGTCGGGAAAAACCGGCAGCGGCAGGAAGTCGATGCCGTCTTCGGCGAGGCCCTTGGCTTCGTCGAGGGTAGCGGCACCATAGATGCCGCGGGCCTCGGTCTCGCCAAAGTGGATCTTGCGCGCTTCCTCGGCAAACTTGTCGCCGACATTCTCGGCGTTCTCGCGCACCTTTTCGGACAGCTCCTTGAGCGCGGCCATGGCCTTGCGCTGCTGCTCGCCCATGGCGAGCGCGACCTTTTCCTGCTTGCGCGAGGTCGAGACGGCAGGCGCCATCAGCGCCTTTTCGACCTTCTGCGAGCCGCATTCCGGGCAGGAGACGAACCCGCGCTTGCGCTGGGTTTCGAAATCCTCGTTGCTGCGGAACCAGCCCTCGAAGTCATGCGCATGGTCGCAATGGAGCGAAAAGCGGATCAAGATGCGGCTCCCCGGAGCGCTCCCTGGCCAGTGCGCAGCGCCACCGCGAAGTCGCGCGCGTTCTTGAGATTGGGGATCTTCTTGCGCGCGTCAGTCGAATGCTGGGTGTCGATCTCGGCGACGATGACGCCCGGCTCGTCATGCGCGGCCTCGGCGAGGATGCGGCCCCATGGATCGATGATCAGCGAATGGCCGAAGGTCTCGCGCCCATCCTCATGCTTGCCGCCCTGGCCGGCGGCGATGACGAAGGCGCCGTTTTCGATGGCGCGCGACCGCAGCAGCACATGCCAGTGGGCAAGGCCGGTCTGCCGCGTGAAGGCGGCAGGCGCGGTCAGCACCTCGGCGCCGGCCAGCGCCTCGGCGCGGAACAGCTGAGGGAAACGCAGGTCGTAGCAGATGGCGAAGCCGATTTTTGCAAGCGCGGTGTCGGCGACGACGGCTTCGGTGCCCGGCTCGTAGGCGGAGGATTCGCGCCAGCTCTCGCCATTGTCGAGGTCGACGTCGAACATGTGGATCTTGTCGTAGACGGCGAGCGTCGAACCGTCCGGGCCAAACAGGAAGGCGCGGTTGGCGAGCTTGCCGTCGGCGCGCACGATGGCGGTCGAGCCGACATGCAGGTGAATGCCGAGTTCTGCGGCGAGCTTGCGTCCGCTCGCCACAACCAGGTCGCGATCCTCCGAGGTGAAGGCGGTGGCACGCGCGTCCTTGTCGCCGACGATGGCACCCGTCATCTCGGGGGTCTGCACGTAGGTGGCACCCTGCCCGGCAGCCTCGCGAACCAGGGCCTCGAAATCACGGACGTTGCGCTCCGGCGCCTTGCCCGAACGCATCTGCACCGCTGCCGCCTTGAAAATCGCCATGGTCCGTCCTCAACTCAACTATGCGCCGGTTGCCAGAAGGGCGTCGAGCCTGCCTTGTGCGTCGAGCGCATGCAGGTCGTCGCAACCGCCGACATGGGTGTTGCCGATGAAAATCTGCGGGAACGTCGCGCGGCCATTGGCGCGCGAGATCATTTCCTGCCGAAGCTCAGGCGAGAAGCTAGCGTCATGCTCGGTGAATGCAACGCCCTTGCGCTCCAAAAGGCGCTTGGCCGCAGTGCAGTAGCCACACATCATGCGCGTATAGATAGTCACATCGACCATGACAGAAACCCGTTGTCCTTGGTCGACTATATAGGGTCTGTGTCGTCGGGTCGGAAGTCCCCCGGCAGAACGCGGGCGAAGGTCAGCACGTCGACAGCGCTGGCACCGCCCTTCCTGAGCGCCCGGCTGACTGCCGAAACCGTGGCGCCGGTGGTGTAGACGTCGTCGATCAGCAGCACGCGCCGGCCGCGAATGTCGATCTCCGCCTCGGGCGGAACGACGAAGGCTGTCCGGACATTGTCTTCGCGCTCGCGCTGGCCGAGGCCGATCTGCTGGCGCGTGCGCTTGACGCGGCGCACGGCGGTGGGAGCGAAAGGCAAGCCGGAGAGCGAGGCAACTGTGCGGGCAAGCTCCGCCGACTGGTTGAACTGGCGCCAGAAGAAGCGGCGCCAGTGCAGCGGAACCGGCACCACGACCTCGGCATCGGCAGTCAGTTCGGTGCCGGCGCGCAGCATCCAGCGTGCCATCCATGGCGCGAGATCGGTGCGGTCGTGGAACTTGAGGCCCTGGACCATGCGCCGGGCGACGCCGGAATAGGCGACGGCGGCGCGGGCGCGGGCGAAGGGCGGCGGGTTGGCGATCGCCTCGGCCGACAGGAAACCGGCGCCGAAATCATGGGCAAACGGCGTGCCCATGACCTCGCACCACGGCTTTTCCAGGAAGCGAAGCCGGGGCCAGCACGCGCCGCACAAGGCGCCCGGTTGCGTCACCTGCCGCCGGCAGCCCGCGCAAACCGGAGGAAACAACAAGCGCGCCGGCCATGCGGCGACGGCGAAAGCGAGCCTCTTGATCTCCGGCATCGGATCGGCCACGACAAGGTTTGGGTCGGGCGACCATAACAGAAACCCGGCAAGGAAGGACATCGCCCGTGCAACCGATATTCGACGCCAGCCTCGTGATCGCCCACCGCCGGCGCGCAGTGGCGCAAGGCACAGCCGGCGCGGACTTCCTGATGGCGCGCGCCGCCGAGGACCTGGCCGACAGGCTGGCCGCGGTGGAGCGCAAATTCGAACGGGGTGCCGCGATCTTCTCGGTCAGCCCGGCGGCAACGGCAGTGCTGGCGGCCAGCGGCAAGGTGACCGAACTGGTTCGGGTCGAGGCCGACGAGAGCTTTCTCGGCGGTGGTCCGGGCATCGTCTCCGATCCCGAGACCATTGCATTGGAGCCTGCCAGCATCGACCTCGCCGTATCGCTGCTGGCGCTGCAGGAGGCCAACGACATTCCCGGCCAGTTGATCCAGATCAGGCGGGCGCTGAAGCCGGACGGGCTGTTTCTCGGCGTGCTGGCGGGGGCCGGCACCCTCGCCGAATTGCGCGAAAGCCTGCTGGCGGCCGAAACCGAGCTGACCGGCGGGGCGAGCCCGCGCATCATCCCCTTCACCGACGTGCGCGACGCAGGCGGGCTGCTGCAGCGGGCGGGATTTGCGCTGCCCGTCGCCGACGTCGAAACGGTGACGGTGCGATACGACACGATGTTCGGACTGATGCAGGACCTGCGCGCGATGGGCGTGACCAGCGCACTGGCCGACCGCCCGCGCAAGCCGGCGACGCGGCGCCTGTTCCAGCGCGCGGCCGAAATCTATGCCGACCGCTTTTCCGACCCCGACGGGCGCGTGCGCGCGAGCTTCTCGTTCGTCTGGCTGTCGGGATGGGCGCCTGACCCGTCGCAGCAGAAGCCGCTCAAGCCGGGTTCGGCGCAGGTTTCGCTCGCCAAGGTGCTCGGCGAGGAAGGCAAGAATTAGCCTGGATCAGGCTAGTTCCTGTTCAGGCCCTGCTGGATATCGCCGTTGTTGTCGCCCCAGAGGATCCTGAGTTGGTCGGCCAGATGCGAAAAGCCGCCAGCCATCACCACTGCGATCAAAGCAGCGATGAGGCCATACTCAATCGCCGTGGCACCCCCCTCGTCCCTCAGAAATCGCTTGATCATCGGTCGCGTCCACCCTTGTCGTTGAACAGACCATAGCAGCGACAGATTAAGAAAGGTTAATGGCGTAGCCTTAACGCGCGATGAAGCGTGCCGAACGCATCCTCAGCACTGGCCGCTGCGGCGGCCGTTGTCCCGGATGACGCAGACCGACTGCGGCGTATCCTGCAGCACGCTGCGGCGCAGCGTATAGCTGACGTTGCGGCCGACCGAACCCGTCGAGAAATAATCCAGCCCGTCGAGGCGCGCCTGGCCGATGGACGGTCGCATGCGGTCGGCCAGATAGGGCGTTGCAATGAGCGTCAGCGCGACGGCGGCGAAACCGAACAGAAGCGTCAGACGCAGGATGCCGGCGCTCGCCCTGGCGGTCGAGGACTGGCGCTCGGGGCGGATGAGATCCCACTCCTTGTCAGCCTGCATAGGCACGTCCCCCGCGAAAATCCATGTCGCCGCCCGGTCCATGGCATCGGGCGGCCACTCAATTTTTCACGATTGGATAAACTTTGCCTTAACGCTGCCTAATATGCGTCAAAGCAGATCGATCAGGAACGGAATCAGCGGCTCGTCGGCGGGCGGCATCGGGTAGTCGCGCATCTGCCTGGGCCGGACCCATTTCAGCACCTGGCCCTCCCGCGGCTCGGGCGTGCCCCAGAAGCGGCGGCAGACATAGAGCGGCATCAGGAGGTGGAAGTCGTCGTAGGTGTGGCTGGCAAAGGTCAGCGGTGCGAGACAGGCGATCTTGGTTTCGATGCCGATCTCCTCGCGCATCTCCCGCACGATGGTTTCCTCCGGCGTCTCGCCCTGCTCGACCTTGCCGCCGGGAAATTCCCACAGGCCGGCAAGCTGCTTGCCCTCCGGGCGCTGGGCCAGGAGCACCCGGCCGTCGGCATCGACGAGCGCGCAGGCGGCCACGAGCAGCAGGCGTTTTCCCTGTTGGGTCAAGTCAGGCCTCCGGCGGACGGCGATAGTGGTAGCGATAGACTTCCTTGAAGCCCATCTTGCTGTAGAGGCGGATGGCGCCGACATTGTCGGCTTCGACCTGCAGCCAGGCTTGGCGCGCGCCCCTGAGGCGTGCCCATTTGAGCGCCGACAGGATCAGCCGGTGGCCAAAGCCCTTGCCGCGCTCGGCTTCGGTCGTGGCGATCTCGAACAGGCCCGCAAGGTCGTTGTCGTGGACGCAGATGCCGGCCGTCACCGGCTGCTCGTCCTGTTCGAGCACGAACAGGCCGGCCTCCGGCTGGATCGCGCCGATGATCTCGGACAGGCCCGGCCTCAGCGACGGGTCGAGACCGTGGACGGCCATCGAGGCGCTGACGAAACGGCCGATGTCCTTGAGCGGGATCTGGTCCATCGCATGTTCGACGACGCCGTCGTCGAGCGAAAGCCGCATGACCATCGATTCCGAGAACACGCTCCAGCGCTCGCGGTCGAGATGGGCGGCGATTGCCGGCCCCGACAGGGGCGACATGCGGAAGGTGAGCGGCCGGCCATAAGCCTCGAAACGGCGGCTGGCGCGGGCGATGCGGTCGGGAATGCTGCGGATGTCGGCCGGGTCGAGCGGGTTGACGGAATTGAGCCGCTTGGCCGGATGCCCTGCGGTCAGCCGCACCAGCCAGGTGCCGTCATAATGCACCGCCGCCGCGGGCCAGGCGCGAAACCCCGCCGCCTCGTAGCGGCGGACGATGGCAAGTTCGTGCGACGGGCGGTTCTGGTTCACGCTGCTGTCAGCTCCGGTAGTCGCCGTTGATGGCAACATATTCCTTGGTCAGGTCGCAGGTCCAGACGGTCGCCTTACCGCGGCCAATGCCGATGTCGGCGCGGATGGCGATGTTGTCGCCCTTCATGTAGGCCGACGTCGCCGCTTCCGAATAGCCGGGGTCGCGCTCGCCATTGTGGGCGAGGCGGTTGTCGCCGAACCAGATCGACAGCAGGTCGCGGTCGGCCGGCTCGCCGGCCTTGCCGACGGCCATGACGACGCGACCCCAATTGGCGTCCTCGCCGGCAACCGCGGTCTTGACCAGCGGCGAATTGGCGATGGACAGCGCAATACGCTTGGCCGAACGCGCCGACTTGGCGCCGGTGACGGTGACTTCGACCTGCTTGCGCGCGCCCTCGCCGTCGCGCACGACCTGCAGCGCCAGCGTCTTGAGCATCTTGTTGAACGCGCGGCGGAAGGCGCCGAGGCGTGCATCCTTGGGATCGGAAATCTTCGGCGCGCCGCGCTTGGCCGCAGCACCGGTGGCAAACAGCATCAGCGTGTCCGACGTCGAGGTATCGCTGTCGACGGTCACAGCGTTGAAGGTCTTGGCGGTGCCGCGCGACAGCATGTCCTGCAGCACGTTTGCAGCAATCGGCGCGTCGGTGGCGACGAAGGACAGCATCGTCGCCATGTCGGGCGCGATCATGCCGGCACCCTTGGCGATGCCGTTGATGGTGACGTCGGTGTCGCCGAGCTTGACGGTCGCGGTCACCACCTTGGGATAGGTGTCGGTGGTCATGATCGCCTTGGCGGCCTCGGTCCACTGGTCGGACCGTGCGTCCTTGACCATGCCGGACAGCAGGTGGCTGAACTTGCCGGCATCCAGCGGCTCGCCGATGACGCCGGTGGAGGCGAGGAAGACGTCGCCCGGCGTGCAGCCTGCGGCCTTGGCGGCCGCCTGGCCGGTCAGCGAAGTCGTCTCGCGGCCCTTCTTGCCGGTAAACGCATTGGCGTTGCCGGAGTTGACCACGAGAATGCGCGCCTTGCCGCCCGAAAGGTTCTGGCGGCAGAAATCGACCGGCGCCGACGGGCACTTGGAACGGGTGAAGACGCCTGCAGCCGTCGTGCCCTCGTCGAACACCATGGCCAGCACGTCGGTGCGGCCCTTGTACTTGATCCCAGCTTCGGCGGTGGCGATGCGTACGCCGTCGATGGCGGGCATCTTGGGATATTTCTTCGGTGCAAGCGGGGAAACGGCAGTCGACATGAGAACCTCTGCGGGCTCGGGAAACGGTTGAAGTCGGCACCGTTTGCCCGATCGCGCGAGGCTTCGCAAGGCGTTTCACCTCACGAAGGCGTGGTCCAGTCTCAATGCACCGCCGGATTGAGAAAGCCGCGGAACACGCGCTGGACGGCAGGGATGAGCCCCCAGATCATCGTCGCCACCATCAGTGGCGCAATCAGCAGCGTGCGCTGCCAGATCGTCCAGCCGTCGGTCAGCGGCATGACCAGGTAGAGAAGAGCCGTGATCAGCGGATAGACGCCGATCAGCACCATCAGGGCAAAGCGTGGGCGGGAAAAGTGGGTCTGGGAAGCGGTCATTTCAATCTCCATCGGAACGAAACGTTTCGTTATATAAAACGGGCCGTTTCGTTTCGTCAAGAGGTGGTGTATGGATTTATCGACGAACCGGAGAGCATGATGAGCATCGAGCAAGAGGGGGCGCGGAAATCGATCGGCGCCCGGCGCAGCCCCGAAAGCGCCGACGCCATCCTCGAGGCGGCCGAGGCCGTGCTGATCGAAAACGGCTACTCAGGCTTTTCGATAGAAGCCGTCGCCCGTCGCGCCCGCGCCGGCAAGCCGACGATATACCGCTGGTGGCCAAACAAGGCGTCGCTGCTGCTCGAGGTCTACCAGCGCCAGAAGCGTGACGTCGATTATCCCGACACCGGCAGCATCGAGGAAGACCTGTTCGGCTTTGCCAGGAGCCTGTTCGTCCACTGGCGCGAGACGCCATCGGGCGGCATCTTCCGCTCGATGCTTGCCGAAGCCCAGTCGGATCCCTCCGCCGCCGAAGCGCTGGCCGACTACGCCGCCGGGCGCAGGGCCAACACCGGCAAGCTCGTTGCCCGGGCCAAGGCGCGCGGCGAGGTTGCCGCGCATGTCGATCCCGAGCAGGTCGCCGACCTGGTCGCTTCTTATGCCTGGGTGCACCTGCTGACCGGCCGGCTGGACGAAGACGACGCCACGTTGCGCCGGGCGATCGCCATGATCGTCAACGGCATCAAAGCTTGAGGCTAGCCTCGGCGCACTCAGTTCCGTTGAAGGGCGACGTGCACACCGAGGCCAACAAGCACCGCACCGCCGACGCGCTGCATCAGCCTTTGCGCCCGGCTCGAACGCCGGAGCCGGCCGATCAGGAAGCCGGCCAGCACCACCCCGGCAACGTCGGCGATCGTGAACATCGTGTTGACCAGCAACCCGAAGATGAGGAACTGCAACCATACCGGAAAGGTCGCGGACGCGTCGATGAACTGCGGCAGGAAGGCCATGAAGAAGATGGCCGTCTTGGGATTGAGCACTTCCACGGCAACGCTCTCGACAAAGGCGCGACGACCGGACTTTTGACCAACACCAGACGGGTCGAAATCGCCCTGCTTGCGGCCGCGGAACATGGAAACGCCGAGCCATACTAGATATGCAGCGCCCGCGAGCTTGACCGCCATGTAGAGCCACGGAACGGCATGGAACAGGATCGACAGGCCAGCCGCGGCGGCAACGACATGCACATAGCCGCCGATGTGGATGCCCAACGCCGCCATGAAGCCTGAACGGCGCCCGCGCGCCATGGTCTGGGCTGCGGCATAGAGCATGGCCGGCCCGGGGATGAAGGCGAAGATCGCCGCCGTCGCAAGGAACGCGAGGATCAGATCAGCCGACGGCATGCGAGGCTCCTTAACGGTACGGTCAGGCCCAGCGCAACCGAGCAACCTCATCCTGCCAACGACACTGCCTCGGGTCATTCGGCCACCGCAAAGACGAAAACACGCCAGAGCGACAGTCAGATCGCGCGAACCGTCAATAAAAAAGGGCGGCGCCAACCGACGCCGCCCTTTTTGAATTGAGGCCAGGAATTACTTCGAGGCGTCGATGGCGTCGATCGCCTTCTTCAGCGTGGGGTCGGTGACTTCGACCTTGCCGGCGGCGCGGATCTGCTTGACCAGATCGATGTACTTCTCGCGGATCACCAGCGACTTGACCTCTTCCTTGACCGCGTCGAACGCCGGCGGCTGCTGGGAGCGCTTGTCCTCGACCTTGATGATGTGCCAGCCGAACTGGCTCTGCACCGGCTCCTTGGTGTAGGCGCCGACTTCGAGCGCGAATGCTGCCTTTTCGAATTCCGGCACCATCTGGCCGGGGCCGAAGAAGCCGAGGTCACCACCCGAGGTCTTGCCCGACGGGTCAGTGGTGTTTTCGTTGGCGAGCTTCTGGAAGTCTTCGCCGCCTTCGAGCTTCTTGATGATCGCGTCGGCCTCTTCCTTGGACTTGACCAGGATGTGGCGGGCATGAACCTCGTTGACCGGATTCTGGGCCGCGATTTCCTTGTCGTAGCGGGCACGGATCTCGTCGTCGGTGACCTTGCCGGCGACTTCCTTCTCGACCAGTTCGCCATGCAGCGCGCGCTGGTCGAGGAAGGCCATGCGGCGCTGGAAGTCGGCGTCCTTGTCGAGGCCCTTTTCCAACGCCTGGGCCGCCATCAGCCTGATCTCGATGATCGACGACAGGGCCGCGGCGCGGCGCTGCTCGGGCGGCAGGCGGCCGAACTGGGCGCCGAGGTCGGTTTCGGCCAGCGCGATGTCGGCTTCGGTGACGTCCTGGCCGTTGACAGTGGCCACGATCGTGTTGGGATCCACCGGTGCCGCCGCAGGAGCCGCAGGGGCCGCGGGCTGAGCTGCCGGTGCGGTCTCCTGAGCGGCGAGAGGCAGCGACGACAGCGCCACGAGCCCGGCTGCAAGCCCGACGCGGGCAAGCGAGGCGCTACGGAACGAAAAAGACATCTAAACTCTCCGATGGGGGATGACGCACTTCCAAATCCACCTGAATGTGGCGGAATTTGGCGTCTTCGGCAGGCTCTCTGCAACGTTGACATAAGTTGTGCCCCCTCTTATCTGTCCATCGTCTTCGCGTCCAGAACCGTTTTCCGGGCGCTTTTCGTGTTGTACCTGCCACCGCCTTATCCCCGGCAGGTACGGCCGGCGGACAGTCGGCTTCATTCGAATTGAAAGGGCCACTTGATGGTCAGTCTCGGCGGTCTCGCCCGTAAGATTTTCGGTTCCTCCAACGACCGTCGCGTCAAATCGACCCGACCCCGGGTGGAAGCGATAAATGCACTGGAAAATGAACTGCAGGCACTGACCGACGACCAGCTTCGGGCGAGAACCGAGCAGTTTCGGCAGGATCTTGCCAACGGGGCGACCCTCGACGACCTGCTGATACCGGCGTTCGCCACCGTGCGCGAAGGCGCCAAGCGCGCGCTCGGCATGCGTCCCTTCGACGTCCAGATGATCGGCGGCATGGTGCTGCACGGCCGTGGCATCGCCGAGATGCGCACCGGCGAAGGCAAGACCCTGGTCGCCACCCTGCCCGTCTATCTCAACGCCCTGACCGGCAAGGGCGTGCACGTCGTTACCGTCAACGACTATCTCGCCAGCCGCGACGCCGAATGGATGGGCCGGCTCTACAAGTTCCTCGGCCTTTCGGTCGGCATCATCGTGCACGGCCTGTCGGACGAAGAGCGCCGCGCCGCCTATGGCTGCGACATCACCTACGCAACCAACAACGAACTCGGCTTCGACTATCTGCGCGACAACATGAAGTACGAGCGCGCCCAGATGGTGCAGCGCGGCCACTTCTTCGCCATCGTCGACGAGGTCGACTCGATCCTGGTCGACGAGGCCCGTACGCCGCTGATCATTTCCGGTCCGCTCGAGGACCGTTCGGAAATGTACAACACGGTCGACGCATTCCTTCTCCACATGGTTCCGTCCGACTACGAAGTCGACGAGAAGCAGAAGACTGCCATCTTCACCGAAGAAGGCACCGAGAAGCTGGAGAACATGCTGCGCGAGGCGGGCCTGCTCAAGGGCGAGTCGCTCTACGACATCGAAAACGTCGCCCTGGTGCACCACGTCAACAATGCGCTCAAGGCGCACCGCCTGTTCCAGAAGGACAAGGACTACATCGTCAAGGACAACGAAATCGTCATCATCGACGAGTTCACCGGCCGCATGATGCCGGGTCGCCGCTTCTCCGAAGGCCTGCACCAGGCGCTGGAAGCCAAGGAGCACGTGTCGATCCAGCCTGAGAACCAGACGCTGGCCTCGGTCACCTTCCAGAACTATTTCCGCATGTACGAAAAGCTCGCCGGCATGACCGGTACGGCGCTGACCGAAGCGGAAGAATTCGGCAACATCTACAATCTCGACGTCACCGAGGTTCCGACCAACCTGCCCGTCAGCCGTATCGACGAGGACGACGAGGTCTACCGGACGGTCGAGGAGAAATACAAGGCGATCGTCCGCGAGATCAAGGAAGCCAACGCCAAGGGCCAGCCGACGTTGGTCGGCACGACCTCGATCGAGAAGTCCGAGCAGCTCGCCGAACGCCTGCGCAAGGACGGCTTCAAGGACTTCGAGGTCCTCAACGCCCGCCACCACGAGCGCGAGGCGGCGATCGTCGCCCAGGCCGGCAAGCCGGGCGCCATCACGATTGCCACCAACATGGCCGGCCGCGGCACCGACATCCAGCTCGGCGGCAACGCCGACATGCGCATTGCCGAGGAACTGGCCGGCGTGCCGGAAGGCGCCGAGCGCGACGCACGCGAAAAGGCGATCCGCGAGGATGTCGCCCGGCTCAAGGAAAAGGCACTCGCTGCCGGCGGCCTCTACGTGCTTGCCACAGAACGCCATGAAAGCCGCCGCATCGACAACCAGCTGCGCGGCCGCTCCGGCCGCCAGGGCGATCCGGGCCGCTCGAAGTTCTTCCTGTCGCTGCAGGACGATCTGATGCGCATCTTCGGCTCCGAGCGCATGGACGGCATGCTGACCAAGCTCGGCCTCAAGGAAGACGAGGCGATCGTCCATCCCTGGATCAACAAGGCGCTGGAAAAGGCGCAGAAGAAGGTCGAGGCCCGCAACTTCGACATCCGCAAGAACCTGCTGAAGTACGACGACGTGTCGAACGACCAGCGCAAGGTGGTGTTCGAGCAGCGCATCGAGCTGATGGACGCGACCAGCCTGACCGAGACCGTCGCCGAGATGCGCCACGACGTGATCGATGATCTCGTCGCCAAGCACATCCCCGAAAACGCCTATGCCGAGCAGTGGGATGTCGCAGGCCTCAAGGAGGGCGTGATCCAGTCGCTCAACCTCGACCTTCCGATCGAGGAGTGGGCCAAGGAAGAAGGCATCGCCGAGGAAGAGGTGCGCGAGCGCATCACCGCCGAAGCCGACAAGGCCGCCGCCGACCGCGCCGAGCGCTTCGGCCCCGAGGTCATGACCTATGTCGAACGCTCCGTCGTGCTGCAGACCATCGACCATCTGTGGCGCGAACACCTGGTCAACCTCGACCATCTGCGCTCGGTCGTCGGCTTCCGCGGCTACGCCCAGCGCGACCCGCTCAACGAATACAAGGGCGAGGCCTTCGAGCTGTTCCAGGCGATGCTCGGCAACCTGCGCCAGGCCGTCACCGCCCAGTTGATGCGCGTCGAACTGGTGCGCCAGGCCGCCGACGCCCCGCCGCCGGAAGCGCCCGAGATGCACGGCCACCACATTGACGGCACCACCGGCGAGGACGATTTCGGCGAGGGTTCGATCGCCGTGCTGCAGGATTCGCGCGTCGTGGCTGCCGAAGACCGCGACCCCAACGATCCCTCGACCTGGGGCAAGGTTTCGCGCAACGAGGCCTGCCCGTGCGGTTCGGGCAGGAAATACAAGCACTGCCACGGCACCTTCGCCTGACCGGCGGCAACACGATGGTGATGAAACGGCGGCCTAGCGGCCGCCGTTTCTGCTTTGAGGCATGGGGCTACGATTTCGCGGCGAATTGCGATCTAGGAAATCCCGGCGCGTTGCCGCCTCGTCAATCGCCTCTGATGACCTCATTGTGATCACAGCTGTCTAGTCCCGATCCAGAAACCTATTAGAAAGGCATTCCTTAAAGATAGCCTGCCGAGAATTGAAATTGCATCCAGACCACGAACTCAGACCACGTTATTTCCTCTCCTCCCCTTTCTTGCTTTCTTCGGTGGCGTTGTCCGGGATCGCCCTGAGCCTGCTCGCTGCGGCCGTGATGTCGGCGGACACGGCTGCTGTCTTGCTGCATGAGAACGGGCCTGTCGAGGTGGCGAGCGCGGTCCTGCATTTTGTCGTTGCGATCGTTGCCGCCGGCATCTGGTTTCGCCGGGGCGGGCTGGCTGGGCTGATCGCCTTGGGCGCGCTGCTCCTCGGGGTTCGCGAGTTGGACTGGCATCATGCCTTCACGACATACGGCCTCTTCAATCTTCGCCAGTATCTCCGGCCGGAAGTGCCGGTCATGGAGAAACTCGCAAGTGCATCGGTCATCCTCTTGATCGGCACGATGCTTTTGGTTTTGCTGCGCAAATCTCGGGCTCGCATCAGGGAGTTGATGGTCCAGAGGCAGCCGGCCTTCTATGGCGCGATCGTGCTTGCCCTCTATTTGCCGGCGCTGAAGATCCTCGACGCCATTCCCCGGTGGTTCAAGGAGGCCGGCAGCGTCTTGCCCGAAACGGCAATGAAGTACGCCCGCGCGCTGGAGGAGATCAACGAGATGTGGTTGCCGGTGCTCGTGCTGCTGTTTCTGCTGCAACTGTACCTGCCCTCGCGGGCCGGACAGCGCTACGCCGAACCTAGCTACCTGGGCGCTCATCGCTGACGGCCGTCACTTGACGCCAACGGGGGCAGGCGCTACGCGAAATGCCTGTCCACGGCGCCTGGAGCTTCAGGCCCGGCGCCAAACCACTCGCGGAGGAGCGGAGACGACCGTCCATGCTCGAACGGCGTGACACCTACGACGCCCTCTACCGCGACTTCCGCTGGAAAATCCCGCACAAATTCAACATCGGCACCGCCGTTTCCGACCGCTGGGCGGCGATCGACCCTGAACGTACAGCGCTCCTCGACTACCGTGTCGAAGGGGCGGCGGAAAAACTCTCCTTCGGCGAGTTGTCCCGGCGCTCCAACGCCTTTGCCAATGCGCTGAGGTCACGCGGCGTGCGCCGCGGCGACCGCGTGGCGCTGCTGCTGCCGCAGAGCTTCGAGACGGCCATCGCCCATGTCGCCATCTACAAGCTCGGCGCCATTGCCGTTCCGCTGGCGCTGTTGTTCGGCGTCGAGGCACTCGAATACCGGCTGCAAACGGCAGGCGTGCGGGCCATCGTCACCAACGAGGCCGGTTTCGCCAAGGTCGGCCAGGTCGCGGGCCGGCTGCCCGGTCTCGAAACCATCGTCGTCGTTGGCGGCGGCGGGCTGGATGACTTCCATCGCCTCGTCGCGTCGCAGTCGCCCGATTTTACTGCCGCAGATACCGGCCCCGATGATCCGGCGATGATGATCTTCACCTCGGGCACAACGGGGCCGCCCAAGGGCGCGCTGCACGGCCATCGCGTGCTGCTCGGGCACCTGCCGGGCATCCAGATGGCGCATGAGTTCCTGCCGCAGCCCGGCGACCTGATGTGGACCCCGGCCGACTGGGCCTGGGCCGGCGGCCTGCTCAACCTCTTGCTGCCCGGCCTCTATTTCGGGCTGCCGGTGGTGTCCGCCCGCTTCGACAAGTTCGACCCTGAGGCAGCACTCGTGCTGGTCGAGAAGATGGGCGTGCGCAACGCCTTCATCCCGCCGACGGCGCTCAGGATGCTGAAGACCGTGCCTGATATCCGCAGGCGCTTCCGGCTTAGCTTACGCAGCGTCGGCTCGGCCGGCGAAGCGCTCGGCCGCGAGACCTATGACTGGGCTGCCGCCGAGCTCGGCCTCACGGTCAACGAGTTCTACGGCCAGACCGAATGCAATGCCGTGCTCGCCTCCTGTGCCGCCCTCGGCGTCAGCCGCGGCGGCGCCATCGGCAAGGCGGTGCCCGGCCACCAGGTTGCCATCGTCGACGACACCGGCCGGCACGTGCCTGCCGGCGAACCCGGCCAGATCGCCATTGCCCGGCCGAACCCGGTGATGTTCCTCGAATATTGGCAAAGCCCGGAAGCGACCGAAAAGAAATTCATCGGCGAGTGGATGACGACAGGCGACCAGGGCATCGAGGATCAGGACGGCTACGTCACCTTCTTCGGCCGCGACGACGACGTCATCACCTCGGCCGGCTTCCGCATCGGCCCCGGCGAGATCGAGGATTGCCTGACCGGCCATCCCGCCGTCGCGCTGGCCGCTGCGGTCGGCAAGCCGGATGCCCTGCGCACCGAGATCGTCAAGGCCTATGTCATGCTCAAGGACGGGATTGCCGGCGATGCCGCACTCGCCGAGGACATCCGGCTCTGGGTGCGCGAGCGGCTGTCGGCGCACGAATATCCGCGCGAGGTCGAGTTCGTCGATTCGATGCCGCTGACCACCACCGGCAAGGTCATTCGCCGGATCTTCCGCGACAGGGCCAAGCGCGAGGCGAAAGCCCTCTAGCGCTTCAGCAGGCTGCGCATCCGGTCGCGCAGCTTGACCGCGAGCTTGCGTGTCTCGCGATAGAGATGCAGTTGCGAGGCCGCCTGGCGCGTGACGCGGTCGGCGCCGGGCGTCAGCCCGACGACGATGGTGCCCATCGACTTGCGCTCGCTCCACATCCGGCCGACCAGCGGGTGGTCGGGCACGGCGCAGGAATCGGTGGTCATGATGTTGGGGTCGTCGAGGTGCTGCGCCGTGACCGCCATCATCAGCAGCGTGCCGGGCGAGTAGCCCGACAAGGTCTCGTCGTAGGCGGTCTTCCAGGTGTAGGCGACACCGGCCTCGACGAAGACGACGAGGCTGGCGATGGTGCGCCCGTCGAGCGTCAGCGAATGGATGCGGCACATGTCCTGTTCGGACATCCGGTGCACCGCCTCGCGGGCGAAGGCGGCACGGTAGCGGTCGATGGCCATGGCGGTGCGCCGGCGGCCCTTCCAGCCGGATGCCTCCAGCGTCAGGAACTGTTCGATGGCGTGGCGCACGTCGTCCTGGGTGCGGGCAACCTTGTGCTCGACCACACCCTGTTCGGCGAGCCGGCGTTCGAGCCGCCGAAATTCCTTGTAGTGGCGATTGCCGAGCGCGGCCTTGAGGTAATCGTCGCCGTCGAGTTCGCTTTCGAGGAAGGAGCGTTCGAACTGGCCGGTGATGACCAGCGGCAGGCCCCGGCTTTCGGCCGTCGCGCTCAGGATGCGGGCGGCGGCACCGTCCAGCCGCATGTCGGGCAGCACGAACACCTTCGGCAGCTTGAGATGCGGCCGCGCCAGCATGGCGAAGAAATCGGCGATCACGCCTTCGGGGTCGTCGCGGTCGAGCAGCGGCGTGCCGAGCGGCCCGAACGGGCTCGACCAGGTCCGCATCACCGGCACGCCGAGCGGCACCGCCGGCTTCTCGATCGAATAGGGCACGAGCAGCCTCAACCGGCTGCGGAATTCGTTGCCGTCGCGGATGACGGCGAGCCGCACTTCGCGGTCCTCGAGCCTCGGCATGGCGGGCGCCAGGAAACGCGGATTGAAAAAGACATTGGGCTCGATGGTGCGGGCGCAGAGGTGGTCAAGTTCCTCGACCAGGTCGAAGCCGGCGGAGGCCGGATAGATGGCAAGCCGCCTGAGCGGCCGCTCGCTGGCGGTCAGTTCAAGGTGGGCGAGATCGGCGAGATCGGTCGGAACACCGGCAATGCCGGCGATCATCGAGCCGGCCGGGCCGCCGCTGGTCTCTTCGAGAAGCGGGATGGCTACCATCAGGCTTTCTCCATTGCGCTTCGGACGGGGATGAACAGCACCATGACGATGCCGAGCTTGCGCCATACGGTGAACGACAGCGCGGTCGCCTCGAAGATCATCGCCGCCGAAGTGGCGATCGCCGCGCCCCACAGGCCGAGCGTGGGAATCAAGGCGACGTTGAGGCCGATGTTAAGGGCCAGCGTGGCGGCATAGACCATGGCACAGACATTCTGATGGCCGCTCATGGTCAGCAGGCTTTCGCACGGGCCGACAGCCGAGCGCGCCACCACCGCGGCGACGAGCAGGAACAGCAACGGATAACCTGCGTCGAAGCCGGGGCCGAACATGCCGAGCAAAGGCTCGCCGAGCAACAGCACCAGAAGCCCCATTGCCAGCGACGGCCAGAACGTCCACGACACGGTCTCGCGGGCAAAGCCGGCCAGCTTCTCCGGCTCGCCATGGGCAATCTGCGCATAGCGCTGGGCAACGCCCGCCTTGACGGCGAAATAGACGAAATGGACCAGCGCCAGCGTCTTCACCGTGGCGAAATAGACCGCGACACGGTCCGGCTCCATGTAGAAGCCGACCATCAGCACATCGGCATTGGTGAGCAGGAAAAAGAAGCTCTCGACCAGGAAGATCGGCAGCGAGATCTTCAGCCAGTAATTAAGCTGGATGCTGCGCGGCCCGGCGGGAACGCGCTTGTCGGCGCGCGAGGCGACACGGGCGAACTGGGCGATGGTGGTGACATAGGTGGCGGCGATCGAGGCGAGGACGGCGGTCTCGGCGGTCGGCGCGAAGCCTGCCAGAAGTGCCGCCGCCATGAACACCAGGATCAGCACCGGCCGCACGATGTAGGTCGGCACGAGCGCGGAAAAGGCCCAGGAATTGGCGCGCGCCAGCCCTTGCAGCACATCCGACAGCGCCAGCATCGGCAGGCAGAACATGCCGAGGAAGAACGGTACGACGTAGTAGCTTTCGATCCTGCCGGAGAAAAACCACACGCCGGCCATGCCCGACGCCGCGATCACCGTCGAGGCGATCAGCACGAAAAGGCGGCTGGCAAACAGCACGCCGCGCAATTCGGCGAGCATGCCCTTTTCGCGATACTCGGGAATGAAGCGGATGACGGAGGTGTGGAAGCCGAAGCAGGACAGCGAGCCGACGATGACCATCGACACCCAGACGAGCACGAAGATACCGTATTCGAAACCGCCCATCCAGCGGGCCAGCAGCACCTGGCTGACGAAGGCAATCGCAGCGCTGACGATGCGCACGGCAAAGGCGATCAGCGACATGCGGCCGGCTTCGCTACGCTCGTCGGGGCTGAAAAGCACGGCGTCGACGCGGCGCAGCAACGGCGTGATGCGCGAGGCAATCTGCCCCGGCAGCCACCGTTCGGCCGTCATCGCTGCGGAAAAACGCAACTCAACACACTCCATCTTCCGCGATTTTCGCTCACAGCATGTAATGGACAGCGATTAAGAAACGGTTGGGCGTCAATGTTGCAGCCGGGAGATGCCGCGCATGATCTCGCAAGATGAACGCAAGTCGATGTCGCGGGCCTATTCGATCGGCCCGAAAATGATCGGCTATCTCGAAGAGATCGGCATCGAGCGGCTGGCCGATCTTCGCGGTGCCGATGCCGCAAAGATCGCGATGCGGATCGACATCGCGCGTGGCCGCAAGCACATCAACGGACTGGGCCTGGCGGCCCTTCAAAACCTGATCGAGCTTGCCGAACGCGAAACGCGATGAACCGGCAAACCGGCACGCCGACCGGCCCCTGGCGGACGCAGGTCTTCGATGCGGGCTGTCTGCTTGGCTGCGATGTCGGGCAGCGGCGCCGCACCGATGGGACGGGTCCGCGCCCCATGTAATTTCCGTCAACTCGGGAGTAAAATGGCAGAGCGCGGGAGGCGCGCGACGCAATGCGGCCGCTTTCGCCGATGACATGGCAGGACTGGTATTATTGGGCGGTCGTCATCGCGGCAGTCTCGATGATCCTGTGGCTCGTGGTCTCGTAGCCACCCGTGCCGCGCTACAGCCGATGTGCCGACAAAGCAGGCGCGGCAGGAACACATTCGCGTTTCACGAGTTGCATGCCAAGGGATCGGGTGTACCTCGAACGTGGAGCCGCCGACATGCGGTATGATCCTCATCATGGAAACCTCATTCATCCGCCCGACGAAGAACCGCCTGGGCTCAATGACCTGGCGTCGGGTTATCTTGCCGATGACCCTGCCGACTGGACGGACTTCCTCTATCTCGCCGTGACGTTCGGAACGGCCAGCGGATTTTTCTGGCTTGTGGGCTACTAGCGCTTCCTGACCATGGCGACTGGCCGCCGTTCAAGGGTCTTTTGTGCCCGCGCCGGCATCGTCGGCGAACTTGGCTTCGCGCTCTATCTTCTTGAGCGCCCTCTTTATTTCCTTGGCGTCGGAATGCTCCAGCCCTACGACGTTGTTGCGCGCCTGGTTCAGACTGAGCACGATTTCGTCCAGCTTAGCATGAATGGCGGCCGTGTCGCGGTATCCCTGGATCAGCACCACGCCTGTGATCAAGATCGCAGCAACCGACAGCCCGTATGTCACGATGTCCGTCAGCCCGAACGGGACCAGGGCCGTGGACGCGATCATTGCAGCGATCAGCAGATAGAAGCCCGGCGGCCGCGAGAGGAAACCGGCCAGTCGGAACAGATGCGGATCCATGGTTTCGCCTATGATTCGGTGCGTGGCGGATAACGCTTCGCGAGACGATTGGTTCATCCCGAGCCGCTTGCTCACGCCCCTTGAGAACCTCCTTGCCATGCCCCCATGATCATCCTCCGGAAGTGTTCCGCAGCAGGAGAGAGCGTCGCGGCGCGCCGGCGGACGATGCCGATGGTGCGGGAAATCAGCGGGTTGCCCAGCGGCCTGGTGATGATGATGGGATGATCGGGACCGGGTGTCGCCGTGCGCGGAAGCACGGATATGCCGAGGCCGGCTTCCACCAGGCCGAGCGACGTCGACAGGTGCGTCACCTCGTAGGACCACCGCAATTCGATGTTCGACCTCGCCAGCGTCGCGTCGAGCATGGTGCGGTTGCCGCTGGAGCGGTGCACCGTGATCAGCGGATAGGGTGCGAGATCCATCCAGCCTACTTCCTGCCGCATCGCCAGCGGATGATCGCGCCGCGCCGCCAGCACGAACGGATCTTCGGCGATGCGATCGAAGATGAGCTCCGGATCGGAGGTGCCTATGAAGTTGATGCCGAACTCCACTTCGCCGCGCGAGACGGCCTGCAGCCCCTCCGTCGCCGTCAGGTCGAGAATGCGGAAGCGGATGTCGGGATATTCCTGGTTGAACTGCTTGATCACAGTCGGCAAAAAATAGAAGGCGGCGGTCGGCAGGCAGGCGATCGTCACCAGTTCGCTTCGCCGCACGCCCCGACCGCGGGCCGCAAAGAGCGAGCTGTCGAACTCCTCTAGCATGCGCTGAACCAGCGGCACCAGTTCGAGGCCGAGCGCGGTGGCCGAAACATGCCGGGTCGTACGCTCGAGAAGCGGCGCCCCGATCGATGCCTCCAGCTTCTGGATGCGCCGGCTGAGAGCCGGCTGCGAAAGGTTCAGGGCATCCGCCGCCCGGTGAAAGCTCTCAAGTTCGACGACTCCGAGAAAGGCCCTGAGATCGAGGATTTCACAATTGATGCTCATGACGCATCACTGCTCCAAAATTTTGCACTTAACTTAATAATCCACTTGGCGCATATGCCTCAAGGGTGAAACGACGACGACGATGCCGCCGAGGGCGATCATGGGACTTGGCGTTTCCAATTGTTATGTGTACGTTTGTATACATTTGAACGCACTGATTTTTGGGGAGGAAAAAACATGACTGAATTTACGCGTCGTCAACTGCTTGCCGCCGGCTCGGCCGCAGCGGCACTTGGACTAGCCGGAGTGCGTCCTGCATTTTCGCAGGCTTCGGTCGATTTCGCCGGCAAGACCGTCGAATGGTGGATGCCGTTCTCCGAGGGCGGCGGTTCGGACGTCTGGGCGCGCTTCTTCGCCCCGTATCTGTCGAAGTATTTGCCGGGCAATCCCAACGTCGTGGTCCGGAACGTGCCCGGCGGCGGATCGATCACCGGATCGAACGAATTCGTCGCCCGCGCGCGGCCCGACGGGCTTGCGATCCTCGGCACCTCGGGATCGACGCAGTTCCCGTTCCTGCTCGGCGATCCGCGCGTGCGCTACGACTACGCCAAGCTCATTCCCGTGCTGGTCTCGCCGACCGGTGGCGTGTGCTATCTGCCCGCCAAGTTCGAAGTGAAGTCGCCGGCCGAACTTGGCAAGATCAAGGACCAGGACCTGGTCTACGGTAGCCAGGGCGCGACCTCGCTCGACCTCGTGCCGATGCTTGCCTTCCGCCTGCTCGGCCTCAAGGTCCGCCATGTGTTCGGCATGCAGGGACGCGGCGACGGGCGCCTTGCCTTCGAGCGCGGCGAAGCGACGATCGACTACCAGACCTCCTCCGCCTACCTGACCAACGTCACCCCGCTAGTCGAGGCCGGAACGGCCGTTCCGATGTTCTCCTGGGGCATCCTCGATGCCCAGGGCAACGTCGCCCGCGATCCGACCTTCCCCGACCTGCCGCATTTCGTCGAAGCCTACGAGATGATGCACGGCAAGAAGCCATCGGGCGTGGAATACGACGCCTATCTCGCCTTCTTCGGCTCGGGCTTCGCGGCCCAGAAGCCGTGCATGCTGCCGGAAGGCACCTCGAACGACATCGTCGCGACCTATCGCAAGGCCTTTGCCGACGCCGTGGCCGATCCGGAACTGCAGAAGGCCAAGGGCGACGTCCTCGGCGACTACACCCAGGCCGTCGGCAACGACATCGAGCAACTCTACAAGGTCGCCACGACGATCAAGCCCGAGGCGCGCGACTGGGTGCGCAACTTCCTGGACACGGAATACCAGGTCAAGCTCTGATCGCCAGAGTACCCGCCGCCGACAGGCGGCGGGTACTCTGGACGACGCCTGTCGGGCTCGAAAATTCACCTGCCGACATTGACAAGGCCGGCGCGAAGGCGCCGCCCGCAACCGTTGCCTATCGAAAGGACAGCCCCAGTGATCGATGTGTTCGTCACTTCGCTCCAGAACCTGCTGACCCTCCATCACCTCAGCTACATGATGATCGGCGTGGCGATCGGCCTCGTCGTCGGCATCCTGCCCGCACTCGGCGGCATCGCCGGCATGTCGCTGCTGCTGCCATTCGTCTACGGCATGGAGCCGACCGCCGCGATTGCGATGATGGTCGGACTGCTGGCGGTCATCCCCACCTCCGACACCTTCTCCTGTATTCTCATGGGCATCCCCGGATCGTCCGCCTCGCAGGCGACGGTGCTCGACGGCTTCCCGCTTGCCCGCAAGGGCGAAGCCGCACGCGCGCTGAGCGCGTCGTTCTCGGCTTCCATGATCGGCGGCCTGTTCGGCGCCCTGTGCCTCACCGCCATCGTCATCGTGGCGCGTCCGCTCATCCTGAGCTTCACCTCGGCCGAGCTGTTCATGCTGGCCATTTTCGGCCTGTCCATGGTGGGCGTGCTGTCGGGCAGCAGCCTCGCCAAGGGCGTGGCCGCCTGCTCGCTCGGCCTTGCCTTCGGGGCCATCGGCACCGCTCCCGCCAATGGCGGCGAACGCATGACCTTCGATTCGCTCTACCTGATGAGCGGCCTCGAGATCACCATCATCGGCCTCGGCATCTTCGCGCTTCCCGAGGTGCTCGACCTGCTGCGGGGCCAGGCGAGCATTTCGAGCACCGGCAAGCTCGGCCGCGGCTGGCTGGCCGGCGTGCGCGACACCTGGCGGGAGAAGTGGCTGACGCTGCGCTGCGCCACGATCGGCGCCTGCGTCGGCCTGATGCCGGGCCTTGGCGGCAGCGTTTCGGACTGGATCTCCTACGGCCATACCGTCCAAAGCGCGAAGGACAAGTCGCAGTTCGGCAAGGGTGACATCCGTGGCGTCATCGGGCCGGAAGCGGCCAACAACTCCTGCGCCGGCGGCAACCTCATCCCGACCCTGCTGTTCGGCATCCCCGGCTCCGGCTCGATGGCGATCTTTCTCGCCGCGATGATCCTGATCGGGCTTCAACCGGGTCCCGGCATGGCCGATCCGAAGCGCGACCTCGACCTGACCTACACCGTGGTCTGGACGCTGGCGCTCGCCAACGTCGTCGGCACCGCGGCCTGCATCGCCCTGTCGCCGAGCATCGCGCGCCTGACGACCATCCGCTTCGTGCTGTTTGCGCCCTTCATGATCCTCATCATCGTCTTCGGCGCGTTCCAGTCGACACGATCCTTCGAAGACATCCTGGCCCTGCTGGTCATCGCGCTGACGGGCATCTTCCTGAAACGCTTCGGCTGGCCCCGGCCCGCCTTCCTCATCGGCTTCGTGCTGGCTGGGCAGGTGGAGACCTATTTCTACCAGGCGGTCCAGTTCTATGGCTATGGCTTCCCGCTCCGGCCCATCGCCGTCACGATCGCACTGGTAACGATCGCCTCGCTCTGGTTCACCAGCCGGTCGCGCCAGGCCCCGAAGGAAGCGACCGTCCCCGGCGGCATCACCACCGACATCGACTTCGAGCGCGAGGAAGACGAAACGGCCGCCGCCAAAAACCTGTGGCCGCAGGCGATCTTCACCATCGTCACCGTTGGATTCTTCATCTTCACGATCGCCGAAGGGGCGCAGAACTCGTTCCTCGACGCGGTGTTCCCTGTCTCGGTCGGTGCCGTCGGCCTCCTGACTGCCGCCTGCGTGCTGTTCTGGCAGGTCAGGGGCGCGACGGGACGCGGGCCGGCAGGTAACGTCAACTTTGACCTGGACGATGGCGCAAGCAGCGGCAGCCTGTGGCGGTTCGTCGGCTGGCTGGTCGGCTTCGTCATCGCGATCGGCCTTCTTGGCTTCACGCTCGCCCTCGTCGGCTTCTTCCTGGCGTTCCTGAAGGTCGTCGCGAAATCAAGCTGGCTGCAAGCGGCCGTCCTGACCGCCGCGGCCGTCGGCCTGGTGCTGGTGCTGACGTCGATCCTCAACATGAACCTGCCCGGCGGCCTGCTGCAACACTACTTCTACGACCAGCTGGTCTGGCCCCTGCGCTGAATTCCGCCCCGGCGGCAACGCCGGGGTTTTTGCATGCCGATTTTCAAAGTGTGCAATTGCATCCAATTGTCGACATTACCGAACGAGGTCACCTTGCCCGCACAACACGCCATTCCCTGTATCCTCATGCGCGGAGGAACATCCAAGGGACCATATTTCAAGATGCAGGATATCCCGCAGGATGCAGAAGTCCGGGCCCGGGTGCTGCTGGCCGCCATGGGCTCGCCCGACATCCGCCAGATCGACGGCATCGGCGGCGCCGATACGCTGACCAGCAAGGTCGCGATGGTCGGCCCGTCGGACCGGGACGGCGTCGATGTCGACTATCTCTTCGCCCAGGTTTCGGTCGACAAGGCAATCGTCGACACCTCGCCCTCCTGCGGCAACATGCTGTCCGGCGTCGGTCCCTTCGCCATCGAGATGGGCATGGTGCCGGTCGGCGGCGAAAAGACCAGTGTCGTCATCTACGACATCAACACCCAGAGCCGCATCGAGGCGATCGTCGAGACGCCGGACGGCGTCGTGAACTACGAGGGCAACGAGCGGATCGACGGGGTTCCGGGCACGGCGGCCGAGATCCGGCTCAACTTCATGGACATCGTCGGATCGAAGACGGGCAGCCTGTTGCCGACGAGCAAGCCGATGGAGGTGATCGACGGCGTCAAGGCCACGCTCATCGACGTCGCGGTGCCGATGATGATCGTCCGCGCCGCCGACCTCGGCAAGACCGGCTATGAGTCGGCTGCGGAACTCGATGCAGACAAGGATTTCTTCGCGCGCATGGAAGCGATGCGCATGGAAGCGGGCCGGCGCATGGGGCTCGGCGACGTGACCGGCAAGGTCGTGCCGAAGATGGCCATGCTGGCTGCACCGCGCGAGGGCGGAAGCGTCGCCGCCCGCTACTTCGTGCCCCACAAGACCCACGCCGCATTCGCCGTCACCGGCGGGCTGTGCGTCTCCTCCTGCGTGCTGGTTCCCGGCACGGTGGCGGCCGGCATCGCCAACCGGCCGGAAAGCGACGACTGCACGGTCATCATCGAGCATCCGACCGGCGTCATCGACGTCGCCATGACGACGAGGCCAGACGGCAACGCCGTCGAGATCATCAGCGGCGGCGTCGTGCGCACCGCGCGCAAGCTGATGGAGGGCACCGTCTTCGTGCCGTCGGCCACGCTGGCATCGACGCCGGCGGCATGAAGCGCCGGCCCCCAACACAACCTCGGTATCCGGTCCTGGAGTCGTAACATCATGAAACTGCTTGTCCTACCCGGCGACGGCATCGGCCCTGAAATCGTCGGCGCTACGGTGGCGGTCCTGAACGCCGTCGACCGCCGCTTTTCGCTCGGCTTCAGCTACACGACGCGTGACATCGGCTTCGCATCGCTGCAAAAGATTGGCACGACACTGCCGCCAGACCTGCTCGACCTGGCGCGCCAAATGGACGGAACCCTGCTCGGCCCGATCTCCCATCTCGACTATCCGCCGCGCGACAAGGGCGGCATCAACGTCTCGGCGGCCTTCCGCACCCAGCTCGACCTTTTCGCCAACATCCGTCCCGCACGCACGCGCGAGAGCGTCTTCCATCGCGGCACGGCGATGGACCTCGTCATCATGCGGGAGGCGACTGAGGGCATGTACCCCGACCGCAACATGCATGCCGGCAGCGGCGAATACATGCCGACGGAAGACGTCGCGATCTCGATGCGAAAGGTGACGGCAAAGGCGAGCAAGCGCATCGCCAGGGCTTCCTTCGAGCTGGCGCGGACCCGCCGCAAGAAGGTCACCGCCGTGCACAAGGCGAATGCCTTCGTCGTCACCGACGGGCTGTTCCTGAAGGAGGTGCGCAAGGTCGCGGCCGACTACCCCGACGTTCAGCTCGAGGAGGTTCTGATCGACGCCATGGCGGCGCTTCTGGTTCGCGATGCAAGCCGCTACGACGTCATCTGCACGACGAACTTCTATGGCGACACCCTGTCCGACCTGGCTTCCGAGCTCTCCGGCAGCCTGGGCCTGGCGGGTTCCCTGAACGCCGGCACCGACAATGCCGCCGCGCAGGCCCAGCACGGCTCGGCGCCCGACATCGCCGGCAAGGACAAGGCCAATCCGACCTCCATGATCCTGTCGGCGGCCATGTTGCTGCGCTGGCACGGCGAGCGCTCGGGCGACCCGCGCCACGTCGAGGCCGCGACCCTGATCGAGAACACCATCGACCGGGTCATCGCCCATGTCGCGACACGGACCCGCGACCTCGGCGGACCGCTCGGAACGAAGGAGTTCACCGACACGCTCGTCGCCGCTCTGGGCTGAGCCGGAAACGAAGACGGCGCGCGGGCCCTGCCCACGCGCCGTCTTTGATAAGACACTATTGCCCTGCCCTGGTCAGCCCGCCTGATGCACCGCCCTGTCGGCCACCAGCACGCCGTCCATGTCGGCATAAAGATATTGTCCGGTGCGGAACTCGACATTGCCGAAGGCGAGCGTCACGTCGCGCGCACCATGACCCGTCTTGCCGCTCTTCTTTGGCGCCTGGCCGAGCGCCATCACGCAGAAATCCATCGCATCGATGTCGGCGCTGTCGCGGATCGCTCCGTGGATCAGCAGGCCGCGCCAGCCATTGGCGAAGCCGAGGGCGGCGATCTGATCGCCGACCAGCGCACAGCGCAGCGACCCGCCACCATCGACGACGAGCACCCGGCCCGCGCCGTCCCCTTCGAGCGTTGCCCGCAGCAGCCGGTTGTCCTCGAAAGTCTTCAGCGTGACGACTTCGCCGTGAAATCCCTTCCGCTTGCCATACATCCTCCATTGCATTTCACAGAACCGCACCTCGGCGTCATTGCTGTCGACCAGGTCCGCCGTCTTAACGATGTCCGTCACGATCTTCCTCCCTCTTGGGCTCGGCCAGCACCCGCATCGGCATGCCGGCGCGCCAGGCCTTAATATTCTCGACCGCATCGCGATAGAAGGCCTCATAGGCACCCTCCGTGACATAGCCGAGATGCGGCGTCAGCACGGTGTTCAGGATCGTGCGCAACGGATGGCCGGCCGGAAGCGGCTCGACATCGAAGACGTCGAGCCCCGCCTTGATCCGCCCCTGCCGAAGCGCATCTATCAGGGCCGTTTCGTCCACCAGCGGCCCGCGCGCAGTGTTGATCAGCCAGGCGCCTTGCTTCATCTGCCCGAGTTCGCTTGCCCCGACGACGTGGCGGCTGCGCTCGCCTAAAACGAGGTGCAGCGACACCACGTCGGCCTCGCGAAACAGCGTCTCCTTGTCGACGCGGCGTGCGCCGGCCTCGGCGGCGCGTTCATCCGTCAGGTTCGGGCTCCAGGCGATCACCTTCATCCCGAACGCCTTGGCGATCGGCACCATGCGGCTGCCCAGCTTGCCGAGCCCGACGAGCCCCAGCGTCTTGCCGCCGAGGACGGTGCCGACTGTCTGTTGCCATCCGCCCGCACGGATGCGGGCGTCCTCCTCGGGGATCGAACGGGCGAGCGCCAGGATCAGGCCCCAGGCGATTTCCGGCGTCGCATGGGCAGATTCACCCGCATGGGTGTGGCAGACGGTGATGCCGCGAGCAACCGCCGCCGCCATGTCGATCGTGCGCACGCGGGCGCCGGTGACGACGACCAGCTTCAGGGCCGGCAGCCTGCCGATCAGCGAAGCCGGCAGCGGCATCCGCTCGCGCATGAGGCACAGCACGTCGAATCCGGCGAGCGCACCGGCGGCTTCGTCCTCCGTTGCCAGGTTCCTGCCGAAACGGACGACCTCGTAATCGTCGCCAAGCGAGGCCCAGTCGGCCAGCGACAGCGCCACATCCTGATAATCGTCGAGGATCGCGATACGGAGCATGGCGTTCAGACCTTTCCAAGCGAATCTGGATCAAGAGAGATGCCGACGAGCGCAGCCTGCTCGCGCAGCATCGCGAGTTCCGCGGCGGTGAGCGGCAGTCCGCCGGCAAGCGCTGCCTCCGCACGGGCGGCTTCCGGTTCGCCCGGCAGGAGGATCGGCTGCTTCTCGTTCGAGCGCGGGCATGCTCGCGCGCGTTCCACCAGGTCGTCCAGCCTGTCGCCATAAGCCTGCCCGCCAAGGAACAGGTCGGGGCGAAAAGCGATGAAGCTGTGGCCGACATTCTGCGGCCGGTCGAGATCGCGATACTGGTCCCCGACCTTGCCGCCATAGGCCGCGCCGGTCATCACGCCCGCTACGACCTCCATCATCAGCGATAGTCCCGACCCCTTGGGACCGCCCAAAGGCAGGACGATGCCTTCATAGGCCCGGCGCGCATCCGTCGTCTCCCTGCCATCGGCATCGAGCGCCCAGCCGGCGGGAATCGGCTGCCCGTCCTGCATGGCGCGCCGGATCTTGCCGCGCGCCACCACCGACGTTGCCATGTCGAGAATGATCGGTGGCGATCCCACGCCGCCCGGCGCGCCGAAGGCAAACGGACTCGTCCCAAGGAACGGCGTGCGTCCGCCCCAGACCGGCATGCTTGGCGAGGCATTGGTGAAAACGAAGGCAGCGTAGCCGGCATCCACCGCTTCGATGAGATAGGCCGCAGCCATGCCGAAATGGGTGCTGTTGCGCACCCCGGCGACGCCGATGCCACAGCGGCTGGCCGCGGCAATCGCTTCCTGCATTGCCCGGCGGGCGACGACGAAACCGAGACCGTCATCGCCGTCGACATGCGCGGCGGCAGGCATGGGATGCGTGACGCGGATGTCCGGCCGGGCGCGCACAAGGCCCCGGCGCAAACGGTCGGCATAGATCGGGATGCGGGAGATGCCGTGGGTGCCCACGCCGCGAAGGTCGGCCAGCACCAGACACTGCGCGACGGTTGCCGCATCGTCCGCAGGAACGCCAAGACCTGCGAAGATCGCCGCCACTGCGGTTTCCAGCCGCGACGCGTCAACAAGCAGCGCCGGCCCGCCATCAACCGCCATCCGAACCTCCCTCTCGCAAGCAGCCCGATACCCATGGACTACCAGCCGTCAAGTTTTATGTATACTATTGTATGCAGAAACGGGAAGGAAGGTCCTCTATCCAAGCGGAACATGGCTCTTGCGCGCGAGCGCCAGGAATTCGCGGATCGGCCTGGACAGCGGGCTCGACCTGCGCCGCACGGCAAGCAGCTTGCGGATGGCCCAGTCGTCCGAGAGGCGGACGCTGATGACATCGGTCCCGGCGAGCAGATGCAGGCTCGTCGAGCGCAGGAAGCCGATGCCGAAACCGGCCTCCACCATCCGCACCAGCGACGGAAAGGTTTCTACCCGCACCCGTTCGCCGAGCGCCCGGCCGCTGCGCGCGGCAGCAGCGCTCAACAGGCGATCCAGTGCGCCGCTGTGGTGGATGCCCACCACCTCGTGCTGCGCCACCTCGTCGAAGGCGATCGGCCTTCCCGACCGCAACCGCTCCGCCAGCGTATGCTCCGCCGAGCACAGCACCAGCACGTTGTCGTCCTCGAACATCTCCGTCTCGAAGCGACCGACATCGTTGTTGTCGGCCACGAAAGCGATGTCGGCCTGTCCGTCGTCCATCGCTCCAAGCGCAAGCGAGGCGGACATCTCCTGGATGTCGAGGCTGATGCCGCGATGGCTTTCCGCAAAGGTGGCCAGCAGTTCGGGAAGCCTGCCCGAGAGGGCGGAACTGGTGCAGGCAAGCCGCAGCGAACCACGCGTCCCAATGGCAAAATCGACCATCTCCGTATGGAGATCGGCGATCTCCCTCAGAATCTCGCGGCAGCCGGCAACGTAGGTTTCTCCCGCCGGGGTCAGGCGCACGCCCTGCAGGGAACGATCGAACAAGGCGACACCGAGTCGGGCCTCGACCTCGCTGATCCGCCGGCTGACAGCCGAAGCGGCGATGTTTTCATGTTCTGCCGCCCGCCCGATGGATCCGTACCGGGAAACCGCGACGACAAGGCGCGCGGTCACTGGATCGAACGGCGGCATGTCGCACCTCCGTCAGTGCCGGCACGGCTGCCTGGTCGACCAGCGCGAAGTCGCGCTTGATGCGTCGGAGCATCCGCTCGTCGAAACGATGCAGGCGATAGTCGGCGCAGCGCCGGACGAACGCCAGATAGCGCTCGATGGCTGCACATGGATTGGTGAGGATGACCGGTGCCACGGTACACTCCATCGACTGGAGGTTGTTCTGTGCTCATGGTCTATCGTTTCCTGTTGCTGCCGCGTAGCGACGGTTGGCGAGGGCGGCATCTCGGTTCGGCAACACCCGCCATCCCTTTCAGCCCTTACCCGCCGCCCCTGCCAGCCGCAACCAGGCGGGCAGGATCAGCGGCGTGGCGACGACGATGATCACCACGCGGTTGAGATGATGCAGGCTGACGAAGGCGGGGTCCGCGTTGAACGAAATGGCGACCAGGCTCATCTCCGGCAGGCCGCCCGGCACCAGTGCGAGCAGTCCGACGGCGAAGGGGATATCGAGAAACCGGTCGAAACCGATGGCGAAGAGCACTGCCATGGCCAGGCTGAAGCCGGTGAGCACCGTTCCGAGGACGACCCCGGTCAGCAGCACCCGCCGCTCGACGCCGATGAAGTGCTGCCCGATCGTTGCCCCGATCACCACTTGCGCGACCGCGACCACCAGGCCGGGCACGTCCGCCCCCGTCAGGCCGGTGACGTGGGCCAGGGCGCTGAGCACCAGCGGACCAGTCAGGTTCGCCGCGGGCAAGCGGAGGCGGCGGCCAAGCAGGACGCCAACGACTGCGCAGGACACCAGCACGGCCGCATCCGCGAGCGGCAATGCCATCGTCCAGTCGACCGTGCGATCGACGCTACCTCCGCCGATCGCTGCCAGCGCACCCGACAGGCTGAGCGACAGCGGCACGATGGTGATCAGCAGCACCAGGCGCGTCGCATGAACCATGCTCACGCTGCGCACGTCGGCATTGAACGACGTGGCCATCCCGATCAGTTCGCTCAGGCCGCCCGGCATGCCGCTCAGGGCTGCCGTGGTCGGATCGAGCCGGCCCAGGCGGCGGCAGGCGAAGATTCCGAAAGCGGCGGTGATGACGGTGTAGGCGGCGACGGCGGCGAGACTTGCCGACCACTCCCCGGCCTGGCGAAGCACCTCGGGTTTGAAGGCGCTTCCGACCATAAGTCCGATGACGGCGATCATCGCTGCCCGGGGCTTCGGCGAAGCGCTCACCCGCACGCCGGCGATGGCAAGCACCGTCGTCGTCGCCATCGCGCCGAGCATCCAGCCGAGGGGCAGGCCGAGCAGGTAGCCGAAGCCGCCGCCGGCGGTGCCGAAGGCCAGCGTGCGCAGCGTATGGGAAACAGGGATGGCCTGCCCTCCCCCGCGCGCTCGTATCGTCCGGCTGTCATCCATAGGCAGGCGCCACATCACGTCGTTTCAATTCTGCATCCAATTGCATGCAATAAAGCAAGACCGTGGACAATGGCCATTTCCTCCTATAGCCGGAATGTCCACACTGGAGAGAGCAAGCGATGCCCGCATCGAAGGATCTGCTGTCCAAGACCCGCGGCCAGAGCACCTACCAGGCCATCCTGGCGGCCATTCGGGACGGCATCTACCGGCCGGGCGACCCGCTGCGCGAAGAGGAAGTGGCGGCCCGCCTCAGCGTCAGCCGGACGCCTGTCCGCGAGGCGCTCGGGCGGCTGCAGGAGAAGGGTCTTCTCGAGGCCGCGCCCGGACGCGGCGTCGCCGTCTCGATCCTGTCGATGCGGCAGATTTTCGAACTTTACGCCATGCGCGAGGAGCTCGAGGGCATTGTCGCCCGCTTCGCCGCGCGCCACGCGACCGAAGCCGAGATCGCCAATCTCGAACGGCTCAATGCCGAATTCGCCGCCGCAGCAGAAAATCCGAAGCTCGCCGCGCAATGGAACCGGCAGTTCCACGCCCGGCTCTACGACGCGGCCCGCAACCGCTATCTTCGCCAGGCTGTGGAAGACCTGCAGGAAACGATCGCGCTGCTGCCCGACACGACCTTCATCCAGAAAGGCCGGACCGCCACGGCGACCGAGGAACATGTCTCGATCATCGAGGCAATACGCCGGCGCGACGCGGAAGGCGCGGAGAAGGCCGCCGTCGACCACATCAAGGCGGCGCTCGACGTCCGTCTCGTCATCACCAAGACCGAAAGCTGAAGCCGCCGGCGGTTGGTCCGGGCCACGGCCCGGTCAAGCAAGTTGCATCAGTCCCGAGACGAAATAGACGGCGCCGATGCCGGTCACGATCCAGCGCGTCCAGGCGCGGAAATTCGCATCCGTCATGCGCTGCAGGATGAGGTTGCCGGACCGCGTGCCGAGAACCGCGATGGGCACCGCCGCGACGACCGCAAGCCAGCCCTCCGACGACAGCGTCAGCGCCGCGTCCCAATAGAACGCCACCTTCGTCGCATGGGTCAGGAATTGGATGGCGGCCTTGGTGGCGATGATCGTCCGCCTGTCCATGCCGGTCCGGATGAAGAAGATGTCGATGCTCGGCCCGGAGACGCCGACGCTTATCGCAAGGCCGCCGGATATGAAGCCGCAGGCATAGGCATGCAGCGGCTTCGACGCGTCGAGCTCCAGCCTCTTGACCGGCAGCCATACGAGAACCGGCATCAGGCCGATGACGATGGAGACGACGACGAGGCTCGGGCGATAGGCGACGACAAACAGCAGGAGAGCGGCGCTGAACAGCCCGGCAGTCAGGATGGACAGGATGCGCAGGTCCAGATAGTCGCGCGAGAACCAGGCCCGCGATCCGTTCGACACCATCTGCACCATGCCGTGGACCGCGATCGCGGTCGCCACGGGCACGAGGAAGAACAGCACCCAGAGCAGGATCATCCCGCCGGCCATGCCGAAGATGCCCGACAGCAGCGATGTCAGGAACACGGTGATCGTCATGCAGGCGAAGAGGACAGCGGTCACGGATCGGTCCGGGATTGTCCGGAGCGGAACGCGCCGGCGCGGGATCGTTGGCGGCAGAATCTGCCGCCGTGTCATGGCATGGGCGCCGGCTCGATCGCCGGCGCCCAGCCCGTGTCAGCTTACGCTGCGAGGTCGCGCAGGACGTATTGCAGGATGCCGCCGTTCTTGAAGTAGTCGAGTTCGTCGAGGGTATCGATGCGGCAGAGGATCGGCACGTCCTTGGTCGAGCCGTCGGCGAAGGTGATCCTGGCCGTCATCTTCTGGCGCGGCTTGATCGTCTCGAGGCCGTCGATGGTCACCTGCTCGTCGCCCTTGAGACCGAGCGTCTTCCAGCTCGTGCCCTCTTCGAAGGTGAACGGGATGACGCCCATGCCGACCAGGTTGGATCGGTGGATGCGCTCGAACGACTGGGCGATGACCGCGCGGACGCCGAGCAGGTTGGTGCCCTTGGCCGCCCAGTCGCGCGACGAGCCGTTGCCGTATTC
>NZ_LMCL01000014.1:0-81703 GCF_001424795.1 Aminobacter sp. DSM 101952
ACATCTTTCACGGAACGGTCCCTCCTTGTGGCGTTTGCAACAACGACCACGTTAGCACTTTGATGCTGTCGGAGCGGGCCGTTCCACCTCATCAAGGGTCCGCTAGCGAAGCTGCGGCCGCTTGACGTCGTCTGCGCGGTGATCGCGCCCGTGGCCGGCTCATTGAGGAGCCATCGAGCGGGATTGGCCCGCTCCCAGATGGAGCCCTCAGATGTCACACGATCTCGAACTCGCCCAGAAGCACGCCTGGAACCTCGCCCGTACCCTGATGACGACCGTCATCCTCTTCCAGTCCGACAACGAGTATGGCGTCCTGCCGGCCGACGAAATCGAAGACGCCGAGGTCACGGCCCTCTACGAATACGACCCCCACCTGGGGGCCAGCGCGGTTCAGTGAACCGCTCGTTGCCAATCGCAACCCGAAGCGCTCCAGGTCGAGCGCTTCGGTGCTTTTGCCTTTTCCTGCTTGCGCAGGTCTGCAAATCAGACCCCGCTGGAGACAGCGGGTGCCTTATTCTTGTGGGCGTTCCACTAGAACGCCGATCAGGCGTTCAACGTGTCCTTGATGGCCTTGGCCGGCACGAAAGTCAGTTTCTTGGACGCTGCAATTTTGATCGTGGCCCCATTTGCGGGATTGCGGCCCTCGCGTGCCGACATTTCTTTCACCTTGAATTTGCCGAAGCCGGGAATGCTGGTTTCCGAGCCGCCCTTTGCAGCATTGGTGATATGCTTGAACACGCCTTCGACAAGCGATTTGGCCTGAGCCTTGCTCAGGTTGTGGTCTGCCGCGATCTTGTCTGCAATCTCATTGGTGGTCGTCATCGCCGAATACCTCCTGTTTGGTGACCGCATTTGTATGGCAACGAAACATCGCTCCGGGTAGGGGATGCCACTGTCTGGCCCGGCTGCTCCACTGCAAAATGGCCCGACGCCGCGCGATGGCAAGGATTCATCGTGGTTCGGCGTAACCCCGGTTCCTTTTCGATCTCTCAATTCTCGTCAGCTCGACCATGGCGTCTGCCGTCATATCAAACGTTGTGATCATGGACTGGCCCTCTGTTCCAATGCGGCCCCAGTTTCGGATGACTGATGCTCCTCCGAACAAGGTTGGCTGGATTGCCAGCAGGTAGAACCTGCGCATGTTTTGTGACTGGTCGATACGATGCAGGTGAACCGGGCGTGTTTGCTTGTTTGACATTGCATGAGTCTCCCCAGCGATGTCGACGACGTCCAACGCCTTCTCTGAATCGGTTTTGCCTCACCGATTCATTGCCTTGATGGATCGATGTCTCGATAGCAAAGCCAGGTGATGCCAGGTGCTCCGGGTCTAACTCGCCGGTGAGGCCGCCAAGTCAGCCGCTCCGGCTTATGTTCATTGCCATGCTCGCCTATCTTATCGTGCAGCTTTTCCGCGGAACTGGCGCGGCAGACTAATGCCGGCGACTTCGATCGCCTGCTCTGGTCGCCGGTTGCCTTTCTTGCAGATGCATTTCCTTTTGAGAGCAATATGTGTCGGCGAAGCCGACGCCTTTTGTGGATCTTCCCGGCCGCTCCATCGGAGCGGCGTCAAGGGCGCAATTATACGTCGCCACGGCGACGATTGCATTGACACCCTATAAGACCGCTCGACTTGGTTCCGAGCCTGCTTCGAACGCCGCCCTCGAGCGTCTAGAACCTGCTGTAGGAACGCTGTCGGTTCGAACCGTGGAACAGCAGAATGCGGGGCTTGTGGGCTGGGAAGGCAGCCTTCAGCGCATCGGCATCGGGCATGCGGAACGAATGGCGCTCCGGGTTGGGCAAATCCATTTCAGCTGCGGTCTCTATCGTATGCGACGACTTCGCCGTCTTCCTTGGTGAAGGTGGCAATGGGATTGTCGAGAAGATCGAGGACCGCTTCGGATGGCCGGCAAAGTCGGGTACCCTTGGGCGTTTTCACGATCGGGCGATTGATCAGGATTGGGTGTGCCGTCATGAAGTCGATCAGCTGATCGTCCGTCCATTTGGGGTCGGACAATCCTAGCTCGCCATAGGGAGTGCCCTTTTCTCGCAACAGCGCCCGTGGCGACATCTCCATCGCAGCCAGCAAGGCCACCAGCTTCTCACGGGTTGGAGGCGACTTCAGGTATTCGATGACCACCGGGTCCTCGCCACTGGCGCGGAGCAATTCGAGCGCGTTGCGGGAGGTGCCGCAGCTTGGGTTGTGGTAGATCGTGACGGTCACTGGACACTCCCGGTTTCGATGGATTGCTTGTGGCTGATGCCGCGCTCGTACCAACCTTTCGACCTGTTCACGATCCAGACGACCGACAGCATGACAGGCACTTCAACGAGAACGCCGACGACGGTGGCGAGGGCTGCGCCGGAACTGAAGCCAAAGAGGCTGATCGCCGCCGCGACGGCAAGTTCGAAAAAGTTGGATGCGCCGATCAGAGCCGACGGCCCGGCCACGCAGTGCTGCTCGCCTGAAATCCGATTGAGCAGGTAGGCGAGGCCGGAGTTCAAATAGACCTGTATCAGGATTGGCACCGCCAGCATTGCGATGACCAGCGGCTGCGCGATGATCTGCGCGCCCTGAAAGCCGAACAGCAGCACCAGTGTCGCGAGGAGCGAAACGAGGGACATCGGCTGCAGGAGGTGGATCAGGCGGTCGAGCGCTCCTTGCCCTTCGCGGGCCAGCAGGCTGCGCCTGACAAGTTGGGCGATGACGACAGGGATGACGATGTAGAGAACGACCGACAGGAGCAGCGTGTCCCAGGGAACGGTGATTGCAGAGAGGCCGAGCAGCAGTCCAACGATCGGGGCGAAGGCCACGACCATGATCGCATCATTGAGCGCTACCTGGGACAAGGTGAAATGCGGATCGCCCTTGGTCAGGTTCGACCAGACGAAGACCATGGCCGTACATGGTGCCGCTGCCAGAATGATCAGGCCGGCAATGTAGGAGTTGACCTGGTCGGCAGGCAGATGGGGGTGAAACAGCCAGCCGATGAAGAGCCAGCCGAGCAGCGCCATGGAAAACGGCTTCACTGCCCAGTTGATCAAAAGGGTCACGCCGATCCCGCGCCAATGCTGATCGACTTCACGCATTGCCGAGAAGTCGATCCTGAGAAGCGTTGGTATGATCATGAGCCAGATCAGCAAGGCCACCGGTATGTTGACCTTGGCGATCTCGGCCGCACCGATCGTGTGGACGATGCCAGGGAATAGGTGACCGAGGGCTACGCCGACCACAATGCAGAGCCCGACCCAGAAGGTCAGATAACGTTCAAATATGGACATTGGATCAGGCCTGGAGCTGCTTGGTCAGGACGGTCGCGGAGGCCGGGCACAGGGATGCTGCCTGCCCTTGTTGTGAGAGTCGCCTCGGGCACGCATTCGCGATCGAGGGGAGCAAAGCCCTGCCGTTCCAAGGAACGGGTACCCGATGTCGTGAGAAGATATGCTTGTCGTGCGCCACGCTGCCGAGCCTTGGCCATGAGCAGGCGCGTCGCGCTTTCCCAGGCCGCGGCCCTTCAATAACGGCAGAACGACGATCGAACGAAGCGGCACGTCGCTTCCAACGACGTCATGTTCGCAGAAGCCCACGGTTGGTCCAGCCAGGTCGATCCTGAAGAAGCTGCGTTCATTTTCCGTCAGATCGTCTGCTGGCAATCCCTCTGCCTGCGAGGCGGCGGTGAGGTCTTCCACCGCGCCTTCGATGGGCAACTACCGAATGCCAGTGCCTTCGATGGACGCGTGCACGCTCATTGAGCGCGTTCCTTCGCCGGAGTGCAGCAGTTGGCAGCTTTGACGACTGGAGAGCAGATTTCGGGGCGGCCCGAGCAGCAGTCTTCCATCAGAAAACGGATCAGGCCGCTGATTGCGTCGTACTCGGCGTTATAGATCATCGAGCGGGAATCCCGGTGGCGGGCAACAAGGCCAGCCCGCTCCAACTCCTTAAGATGAAAGCTGACGTTCGAAGCAGACACTTCGGCGTTTTCCGCGATAGCGCCGGCAGCAAGTCCGTCTGGGCCTGCAACAACCAGCATGCGCAGGATACGAAGCCTGGTATCCTGTGACAGCGCCCCGAAAGCGGCGAGAGCTTGACGCTCATACATACTTCAACAATCCTAGAAATGTCAAAATGACAAGTAGCCGACATGAATGCGCTTGGCAAGGACGATGTTGCGGCGACGATCGGGAGCCTTCTCGACTTCTTTGCCAATCAACCGAAGCACTGTGTGTCCTTCAGGTACGACGGCAGGACTGTCCGCTCTGGCTATCACGTCACCGAGGCTAAGGCTTGGCGCGTTTGTCACGCTCGACTGCGGGACCAATCCCGAAGCTTGGGACGAGGTCGTCGTCGAGCTCTTCCCAGGTCCTGCGAGTTGTAAGCCGCGACCGGTGGTCGGCTAAGCAGAGCAAGTTGGCCCCCGGGTAGTTACGGATCAGTCAGCAGACGAGCTTGCCGATATAGGGCACGGAAGCTGGATGCCTTCAGGCCGTCGCAATCTCTAAGGCGCTTCATGACGTACAGGGACGCTTCGGGGTTCCGAACGGGTCGGCAAAATAGTTAGGAACGACACCGATTTCGTCCCAGCCACGCCGGCGATTGCCTCGCACCGAAATTTCAGTAGAGGGCGCACGTCGCGCCTGCGGATTGTTTACGGATTAAGAGTAAGATTGCCGCTCCTCATGAGCGGTGCCAAATGATTCGAACCGACATCGCCCTTACAAATTTTGCAAAGCTCGGCGTGATTCGGCAGAGCTGCCTGCTCGTCCTTGTTGCCACCGCAGGCGCTGACATGCTCACTTTGATATTCTACGGGGTCTTTTTCTCCGACCGTCTTTTGCTCGATCTGTTTCTGACAACCGTAATCGTGATCCTTGTCGGCTTTCCATTAGCATACCTAGTCATGGGTCAGCAGGCAAAACTTGCGACGATGGCAGCTAGGTTGGACAAGGCCGCGCGATTCGATGACCTGACCGGGCTTTCAAACAGGAGGACTTTTTTCCACGAGGTCAACCTGGTCCTCAAAGACAACTCAGGTTCGGCGGCAGGCTGTCTTCTATTCATCGATGCTGACCATTTCAAATCTATCAACGACGCACATGGTCATGCTGCGGGCGACGTGGTCCTCCAGCAGCTTGGGGCGATTATGAAGGCAACCATTGGTGAACCGCATCTGACCGCGCGCCTTGGGGGCGAGGAATTCGCTGTCTTTTTGGTTGGCGCGGAGCACTCCGCTGCTCGACAAACCGCCGACCTGCTCAGGATGCGAGTCCACCAGATCGCGGACAGTGCCGGAATCAAAGATAGACAAATTACCGTCAGCATTGGAGTTTCCGTTCACCGCCCCGGACTTGGTCTGGAGGATTTGCTGCTGGAAGCGGATAAGAACCTATATGCTGCCAAGAAGGAAGGTAGGGATCGAGTCAGGGGCGCTGACACGATCTTTCCTGCCCTCATTGACGGGACGCTCAAGAACGCACTCAGGCACTGATTTTTGGCAACTATCTTCATGTTGCCGGAGCGGCATACCATCGGCGGCACATCGCATTTGGTGGCTTTTGCTACCTGCCGCTAATCGGGATGCGTTGGCTTCCATCAGTTTTCCCATTACTTTTGTGAATTTCCGACGTTCTCGGGTCACTGATGCCGAAATGCCAGTGGTATGGTAAGATTGATTGACCGTTCGTTTCCCTGCGGCCTACGCGCTTGCAGCAAGAGCCCCACCCGCCCACCCCGTGAGGCTCCAGTCACAGCTGCACCGAACCTGCTCGATGAGTCGATCAATAAGTTGTGCAACGCTGGCCTTGGCCCGCTGGCACTGGCGCAGTGGGTTGGGGGCATATTATCTAGGGAGCGGACCCTCTCCCGCCTCTCCACACATCTCTTCATAGTACCAAGTAAACACATCGCTGGCGACTGAGTGGCGCTGGGTGCTCAGACGAGCCGGGGAGCCGACATCGAAATCCGGGGTAGGCCGCGCGGCCAGATGGTGCCAAGGGCCAGCTGGTAATCTTGACCGCGATTTCCCATCAGCTCAGTAAGGGCCTACGATTACGGGAATTGGTGTGACACCATTACGTCATCCAATTTCTTCCGGGATGGCCCGTAGATTCTGATTAGAGCCCGTGCCTGACCGTCAGACAGCCCGTACTCCTCGGCGAGGGTGTATGCGTCGTAGATCGCGGTTTCATAATATTCCTGAATAGATCCATTTGCTGGTCGTGGGTCATCGCGACATCCCACCCCACAACGATCGGGCCGCATTAACGATCCACGGTTGCGGGCTATTGCGATTTTTCACGGGCCGCACCTCGCGGATGAAGTGGTGTCGAGGTGCTGTCGGAAGTGCATTGCCTTGCCGCGTTGGCACTCAGGATCGAACTTCGGATACAGGCGCAAGGCCTCGATGATACGCGGCGAGCCCATTTCCGAAGACTGACGCTGCGCTATGTACAAAGGGTGGAACCCGACAGCAGGGGAAACCCCTTTTGGCGCGGAGTGACCGCCGATGTCGAAGCCAATCGACGAGGAGCATCGACATAACAATCTCATTGAGAGTGATAAGATCATCGGGACAGAGGTTAATGGCCCTGACAAAAGCCACATTGGCCAAGTAGAGCCTGGTCCTCGAAAAAGTCGGTGGTAAGGTTGCCTATGCGGTCTTGAGCTTCGGCGGATTCTTAGGTTTGGGCGAGAACTACTATCCTTTGCCTTGGGCCAAGCTCACATACAACGAAAACCTGGGCGGCTTCCAAATCGACATCACCCAGGAACAGGTGGAGGGGCGCACCTAGTTACAGCCGCGTGGATCAGTATGACTGGTCCGATGAAAACAACCGCCGGATTTATTACTATTACTGCGTAAACCCATATTGGTAGGGCACTAGATCAGCGGCGCTCTTCGCCGGGGCCTGCATGTCATGCGTAGGCGATCAAACCTCAATGGTCCGGCAGAGGCCGTCCCATGAATGCGCTGGCGGCTGATGAAGCTCATTGAACGTTTGCGATATTTCGGCGGCAGGAGGAAACGGCCCGCTTTTCAGGCCAAGGCGGGCCGTCAATGTTGCCTGGTACGGCTCGGAGGGGTGGGTTCAGTCGATTCAACGCTTACGCCTAGACGATCCAGCACCGCTTCGACTTGGGCCTTATTACCTCCGCTCCGACTATCCACGTGGTTGCCCCATATGGTCAACTAGATCAATGGATTGCGTTTCCTTGGGAATGCCCTTTGCGCAGCAGAACCGCCGCGTCGCAGTTGTTGCCCCGGTCAAAACGGGGTGCGCTCCACTCAGTGACAGGAGGCAGTTCTCATAAGGAAGCGGCTGGCTTTTGAAGCTTCATCCTGCCGCGAGCCCCGAGGAACCTGCCAGGCGACCGCGCTGAGTTGGCTTCCAGATCGGCTCAGAGATATCGAGGTGAAGACGTGTGCGGATGCTGATCCGTTTCATCAATTGCCGAACATCTTCGGCTCGGACCCCATCGCTCGCCATAACTGCCTGAATAATCGGGTCGCCTAAGAGGTCTTCGAGTGATGCTTCACGCAGGTCAACCATCTTCTTCTCCCAAAACGCTAACTCAAACAGCAGCACTCGAGACCGTTTGGAGTGTTGCAGCGGCAGTGCGATATGTGTGTTAGGACCTCGCCTCCGTTTCACCTTGATCGAAACTCCGCTGTGGACGGATAACCCGTCGCATCCAAGCTCTGCCAGCGCGCCAAAACCACCCACTTGTCGCCGGAGACACCGCGTTGACTTCTATCGACGCTGGGTACATTTCATCCATTAGGGTCCCGATGATCGCCACTGCTCGGCGTATCACCGTGGCAATCTCTGCGGCATCAAACAGATCAATGGCACTGGCCATTGCGGCGAGGTCGAAAGCAATGTCGCAGCCATCGGGATCAATGGCTTGGGAATTGGGCCAATCGAGGCGATTGTGGCACTCGTCTATGCAAGCGGCGGCACGTTGTAGTAGCTTTGCGCGCTCGAAATCGGACAGTTTCCTCAGCTCCTCCGCAGCGCGGCGCAGATCAGAGATGACCAAAACAGGACTTTCGGCGCCCATATGCCGCTCTCCTGTCGGCTTCACCACACGCTCGCTGCGATGCCAGTCTTGCGTATATGAAGGGACGTCGGTGCAGTGAGGTCTCGACCACCAGGCTCGGACTATCCGCAAATACCGATCAAGTGCCATCGACAGAGCATCTTCCTCGATCATCCCCTCCTGAAACTTGCGGATCAGGAATTTGGTTGCACCACAACTGAGCGCGACATCGCCTGGAGATAGTCGGAGGTCGGAGTGAGCGAGAACTCGTTCGATCATCGCCATATCACTGGACACAAAATACTGCCGATGACTGTCGCACGACATGCAACAACCTCCCAAACCGAGCCGAAATTTCCCCCTCATGGATCGGTAATTCGTGGCTTGAATACCGAGAACATTAGCATGGTCGAATGCACGCACTGAGTCCATACTAAAGTATGATTTCGAGTCGAATCAGCGCAACATCCTTAGTTGCCTCGTCAGCCGGACGCGAACACGCGACCGTTCGTAAGGGCGAGGCAGTAAGCCGTTGATCGTCGCCTCCGTCCGCTCCGGCCGTAGGTTTTCCAACAACCGGAATTGGACTGCCACGATCAAGACGAATGGCTATGTGGGCCGCGCTGGTGAAGTTCACTGCTGAGTGGAACAAACGTGGAGATTAACGGACCCATCGACGCGCAACGGTTAGACAATTTCATGAAGCAGTTGCGCTGGATTTGGGACAGCGACGACGGCTTGATACTCGAGTTGATGACCCAAGGCGGAGATGCCGACATTGCAAGGCGAATTGCGCTCGAAATCCGCATTTTCCAGGCGTATGCCGCCACGGCGGCGTACGTGATCGGAAAGACTGCCGTTATGTCCGCGGGGGTCACTGTCCTTTCGGGGTTCAATTGCAAGAACCGTTTCCTAACCGCGGACGCGACCAAAGGACCTTGGTACTGCAAGGACCCATAGCGTCATGCCAACAGTTCGTCTGTGAGCAACTCTAGGTTCTGAAGACGGCGGAAAGGGTTGAGAGGGTGACATCGGGCGGTTTGTGGCAGGAAGCAACATGACCGTCGACGACCTCTTCGAGCGGGCGAAGGGAAGCTGCTACCTGACAGCTGGCCAAGCCCTGGAACTCGGCTTGATAGGCGAGATCATCGGCTAGGTGGTGGTGGAGATGCCTCACCATCTGGCTGGCGGCGAGAAAGGGACAAACATGTACTTGGTCCAAATTCTGCTTCCGAGCGCCGACAATTCTGGTGTTCGATTTCCCCATAAGCAATTCGAGCAGTTGAAACGGGAGCTTGCCGACGAGTTCGGAGGGGTAACGGCTTTCATTCAAAACCCAGCGGAAGGCTTGTGGAGGGAAGCGGCTGGCGAGTCCCATGATGAAGTCGTTTTGTTTGAAGTGATGACACACGCAATCGATGTCGAAGTCTGGAAGCGCCGACGCACGGACTTGGAGGGGCGGTTCCGCCAAGACCAAGTGGTTATCCGCCACCTCTCGATCGGGGTGATTTGACCTTGGTCCCCGTTCGGCCGGATCGCCCTCAGGTTGGACAATTGTAGGGACGCGCTCATAGGTTCGCGTTGTGCCCGACGCGTCCGTGATGTGACATCGATAAGCGAAGTCTTGGAAGTGCGCTCTAGCGCATTTTCAAAGACCCAGCGTAGAATTCCTTCTTTAGTTTCCTTCCCGGTATGACCGCAACCAGCAATTCTTCGTCTCGCACCCCGGCCTGATAAACAGCAATCAGGGTGCGTGCGATTGCATTCGCCCAGACCGAGCTTGGGTCTTCGCCACGTTCGTCGCAAACTCTATCGAATACTGTCTGAAGTAGCTCCACGTCTTGCGGGAGCAGGGGAGTGTTTGATTGGGTAAAATGCATCGGTCCCACAGCACGAGTCCTCCTGTGGAAAGCGTCAGGTATCACTCGAATCTATCGCGGCGTATCCGCCGATCAACGCCGCCCGATCACGATTTTGGTCGACCCGGAACCTATTCCGAGCTTGGGGCTTTGGTGATGCACGATGCCGACAGAGATCGGCTAACTCAAGCCTAAAGGAGTGCATCCATGCCTAACCAAGGTACGCAGGGCGGCAGCAGCGAACAGCATCGCAAAGCTGGCGAACAAAGCCATAAGAATGAAGACAAAAAACAGGCCAGCAGCGGCGGCAAGGAGGGTGGCAGTAGCAAGGGTTCGGGATCGGATGGCGACAAGCGCGGCGGAAGCGGTCGTGATGATGACCGGAAGAAGTGAGGCGCGGCGATGACGATCCAGGGACGCGAAGGCATGATGCCGAATGAGGACGAACAAAAACGCCCTCAAGACGTCAATCCGCCCCGTGACCAGCCGTATCCCGACCAGGGACTGGACCAAGAACTCGATCCGACGGACACGGAAGCCGATCAGCTGGATTCCGAAGACGACGACGAAGAGGAGGGCACCAATCCCGATACGCCTGGTCGCGAGTAACACTGGCTGGGTAAGCATAGCCGCCCGCTAGGGGTAGCGGGCGGCCTATCTGACGACAACAGTTAGCAACCAGGAACGTGGAACTTTTTTCCAATCCGCTTCTTCTCACCCAAGAGCTAATATGGTCGGAGGATTCATGCGGATCATTCTGTTGGGAGCATTAGCCGGCCTGGCAGCAACCATGTCCATGACGGCCACCATGCGCCGGATGCATCGCCAACTCCCGGATGAGTTGCGATATCCTTTGCCTCCCCGGCAAATCGTAGATCAAACCATACCCCTGGACCGCGAGGAAGCCGCACGCGGCGCGACAATGCTGGCCCACTTTGGCTTCGGTGCGTTGTCGGGCGCCCTCTACACCTTACCTGCTATGATGCGTTTGGGTGGCGCGGGTTACGGGCTCGCTGTCTGGGCAGGAAGCTATCTGGGATGGGTTCCCGGATTGAGAATTCTCTCACCTGCGACCCGGCATCCCCGCGAGCGGAACCTGCTGATGATTGCGGCTCACGTCGTGTGGGGCGTGACGCTCGCCAAATGCCTGGAGGAACTGAGCCAATCAGATGAGATCTTTGGGCGTAGTACTGGCGAACGGCAGCGAACAGCGAAACGCGCGGAAATGGAGAAAGGTTCATGACACGCGGTACGTTCTGGCTTGATCGTCCCGAACGGGACAATTTTCACAAGCTTTCCTCGAAGATCGATCTAGATGTCGCAATTGTTGGCGGTGGAATGGTAGGATTGCACTGCGCTTACTTCCTACGGGGCTCAAAACTCGAAATTGGTCTCTTCGAGGCACGCAACCTCGGACAGCAGGCCACGGGCAAGTCGACGGCCAAGATCACATCGCAACACGGTGCTAAATATCGATCCATCGTGGAGGACTTTGGCGAGAGCAATGCGGTGCTTTATGCCCAGGCAAACCAGCGTGCGGTTGTCGAGATAAGCAACATCGGCAAGACGTTGCCAACGCAGCCGCTGGTCGAGGCTCGCGATGCCTATATTTTCGCGCGTACCGAAGACGAGGCCCAGAATCTGCGCCAAGAGGTCGATGTAGCACGGCGGCTTGGCCTGCCAGCTCAGTTTGTCGCAGATGCCGGACTGCCGTTTCCGACAAAGGGCGCTTCGAAATTCTCCGATCAAGCACAGTTCGACCCCTACCTTTACCAAACTGGCATCGCGTCGATGGTTCAGGCATCTGGGGTCAGGGTATTCGAAAACAGCCGGATAGAAGACGTAGAGACCGGGGACCCGCTCGTCCTTCGAGTAAATGGAATCTCGGTCACAGCACGGATTGTAATTCTTGCGACCCAGATTCCGATTGTTGCTGATGGCTACTTTTTCACACGGGCTTTCCCCATGGCCCATCCCATTGCGGCAGTGCCGATGCCAGCCAATCTCAATCTCGATGGCATGTACCTCAGTGCGAGCAAACCTTCATTTTCGGTTCGTGCAGCCAGCCGCTCAAACAAAGAATTTCTTATTGTGGCGGGGCCGGAATTCCAGCCAGGTGAGCAGAATGCGCAGGCGAATTGCGTGGCGGAGTTGCTGGAGTTCATTGGACAATCGCTTCACGCGGAAGAACCTACCCATCTGTGGATCAATGAGGATTTTCGTTCGATGGACGGAATTCCGTTCATTGGGCAAGCGAGTGCCCGTCAACCCAATTTACTGGTCGCCACGGGCTTCGGTGCCTGGGGTATTACCCAGGGGTTCGTGGCGGGGGAGATGCTCGCGTCTCGGATCTTGGGAATAAAGCATCCTTGCCGCGAACTTTTCGACCCGGCCAGGGTGAAGCCGATCGCAGGTGGGCCGAGCTTTGTCTCGGGCAACATCAAGGCAGCCACCCATCTCGTGGGAGACCGCTATCTGGATCACAAGACGGTCGACGCTGACAGTATCCAGCCTGGAGAAGGCGGCATCGTTCGCAGTGACGGCGAGCTTCTGGCTGTTCGCCGTTCTGCCGACGGTGGATTGACTGCGGTTTCGGCGATCTGCACGCACGTTGGTTGCGTGGTCGACTGGAATCCCGTTGATCGAACCTGGGATTGTCCATGCCATGGTTCGCGCTTCGACGAAGAGGGGGAAGTTCTCAGCGGCCCGGCCATCTCCCGGTTGGAGCCGCGTATTCTGATACAAGATAAGGACAGGGCCCCGGCGTGAGAGTTGCGGTCATCGGAGCCACGGGTTTGGTTGGTAGTGCGATATGCGCCGGGCTGGCCAACGGTGGTCATGATGTCCGCGGCATAGTGCATACGAGAAGGTCTCGATGCTTTTCCTGCCAATCCACCTTCGTCATGGACGTAGGAAGAGCTCGGCTGGCTGATTGGAATGCCGCCCTTGGTGACGTTCAAGCCGTCGTAAATTGTGCTGGCGTTCTGCAAGACAGCGCTTCTGAAGATGTCTCGGGTGTTCATTCCAATGGAATAGCAACGCTTGTTGCCTCGTGCGGGCAGGCAGGCATTGCCCGCCTGATCCATTTTTCTGCGATCGGAGTTGACCGCGCTCAGCCATCCAGTTTTTCAAAAAGCAAGCTGGCGGGGGACCGGATCGTGATGGCGACGGAGTTGGACTGGGTTATCTTGCGGCCGTCAGTGATCTTAGGTGCCCCGGTTTTCGGAGCGAGCGCACTTATGCGCGGGTTGGCGGCCCTTCCATGGCTTCCGTCGATGCCGGCCACGGAAAGGCTGCAGCCAGTTCAACTCGACGATGTGGTCGCAACCGTGGTTCATTTCCTCAAGGAGGACAGCCAAGCGAGGATCGTGCTTGAACTGCCGGGCCCCCGGACATTCACCATGGACGAGCTTGTCGCGAAGTATCGTGACTGGATGGGATGGCCGCCGGCGAAGCTCGTGCAAATTCCCACTTGGCTGGCAACGGTGATCTACCGCTTCGGCGATGTTGCAGGGATGCTCGGATGGCGGCCACCTATACGGACCAATGCGCAGAAAGAGATCTTAAGGGGAGCGACAGGGGACGTGGTGCCCTGGACCGCAGCCACAGGCATTAATCCCACAAGCATTGAGGCCGCCCTGACAGCCCGCCCGGCGACCGTGCAGGATCGCTGGTTCGCTGGCCTGTATTTCCTTAAGCCCCTTATTTTCGTCGTGCTTCCGTTCTTTTGGATCATGACGGGTATCATTTCGCTGACTATCGGCTGGGACAGCGGCGTAAACCTCATGGCGGTGGGCGGGGCTGGGGCGCTCGCTGAACCCTCGGTCGTCGCGGGCGCGCTGGCCGACATCCTGGTAGGTGTCCTGGTTGCGTGGCGGAAAACCGCCCGACTTGGGCTCCAGGCCGCTTTGGCGCTATCGATATTCTATGGAATAGCGGGGTCGATAATACGACCAGACCTCTGGGCAGAACCGCTGGGACCGCTCATGAAGATACTGCCCATCGTCCTCCTGCACTTTACCGCTCTTTCAATTCTTAAGGAGCGATAATGTACTATTTCGCCCTCAAGTTTCTCCACATCATCGGTGCCTCGGTCTTGCTGGGAACAGGGGCTGGAATCGCGTTTTTCATGCTGCTGGCGCATCGTACAGGCAACATCGTCGCCATTGCAGCCACTGCACGCATCGTCGTTATCGCCGATTTCGTGTTCACCGCCAGCGCTGTCGTAGGCCAGCCGTTGACTGGCATTCTGCTCGCGCGGGAAGTGGGTTACTCGCTGGGCGAGGGTTGGATTGTTCTATCAATCATCCTTTACATCGTTACTGGGCTGTTTTGGTTGCCTGTCGTCTGGATGCAGATGGAAATGCGTCGGTTGGCCGAAAACGCAATGAGGAATGGCATGCCGTTACCCGATCGCTACTACACTCTGTTTAGATGGTGGTTCGCATTCGGTTTCCCGGCCTTCGCCGCAGTGGTTGCGATATTCTGGCTCATGATCGCCCGGCCTGGAATGTGATGTCACGCTGTGTCTGTTGGACGAGCAACGGTCCGGAAATCTCGCGGCATCCCAAATGGCAAGAAGAAGCTAGATCGTTGCTAGGCGCAGCTTGGAATCGCGGTTTCACCCGACGGCGCTATGATGCGGCTATGAAACCTTACCAGAGGAACTATCACGCCATGCCCTCCTTGTTGGTGCGGCAGCGGCAATCGTCGCTATGTTCGTTCTGGGCGTTCTCAATTACCCGACACAGGAGGTTTCCAAGGGGCAAATTAACGTGGAACAAGCTAGGTGACGTCGATGACCTCGACCCCAATCAAAGACCTCAATTCCGTAGATCTAAATGAGCCGGCAACGTTCTACGAGAATTCGCTTGGGCCGGGCATGGTGTTCGCTCACCTGTCACAGGCCTTGCGTCACGCAGTGTGCATGCCTTTGGCCAAGCATCATCATACTGCTAAAATTGTAACCCAAACTGGCGCTCAGTACGGTTTGGGGGAGATCAACGTTCTTCATGACCATCTGCGTGCAACGGATAAGGGATAGGCTCGCACCTATCATCCGGTTGGCAGGCAATGGTAGCCGCCATTGACGATGCCCACCTTTTCACCGAGGGTGGGACGAAAGGCCTTCACGCACCTTCTGATTGACTTGAACGCTTCTTGGCCATTCTGCTATCCCATGAATGTAAGGGTTTTTCCCGTACCCAGAACTAATGACAAAAAGAACTGTTCGACTTCCTTGCGAAGGCGATCGGCAATTGATCTTCGGCGACGGTTTCGTTCGGCGCGTTCTTTCTGTGAAGAGCGAACACATAACGGTCATTGCGTAGAATCTTGCCGTCCTGTTCCTTCTGCTGGACGCGCAGCGCACCCAAGACGATTTCAGGAGCCGTTGCTGCCTGATGTATGACCATACCGTCGAGAGGATCACCGTCGGCTCCTGGTGTCGAAGGCACGAAGCCCCAATCGTAGGAATTGTCATTACAACCGGAAGCGGACGTCGTCGCGATCGTAGCTGACCCAGAAGGGCTCGCCTTTCATTTCCGCGACAATCCGCAGAAACAAGAACTACGCTCAAGGCGATGCGTCATTTGGAAACCTCATTGTTCGCATCATAGCGCATCTCGCAGAACCAGCATTGATGGCCAAGAACGAGTGATTGAGCCAAACCGAAAGGTAGAGGCAATCATTTTGTTTCACCCATCAATGCCTGGGTCACTGCCATTAGAATTCCAAGTCCGATAACAGACTGTCCCCGACGCGCCATTAATCAATCGGCTCGCCGTCGGTCGTCGCTCCACGTTCCGAGATACAGTGCGGGCAGACGACGAGGTAAAGGGCAGCGCCCACAATCCAAGCCCATCCATTCCACGTTTCTACCGAAGCCGCATAGATTCGCTGTGAAAACGACGGGGCCGACGATGGAGGCCAGGCTCCTTAACGCTGAGAGCGATCCTTAAAACCGTCCTTGGTGTTCCTCGTCCACCTGCATGGACAGCATAGACTATAGCGTCGGCATTCAATGCCGCCGGAGGCAAAAGGGACGCTACAATCGGTGCGCATTGCCTCGGATGCTGACCGGCACCTTGCTCGTCTCCAAATTGCCTAGCGAGGGGGCTTGCGCCGGCCAGGCGCGGGCAACCGTACCGTGGCTGGCTGTCCGGCCAGCGCGGGTAATCGGTGAAAACACCGCCTCTAGCCATGCCGCTCCTGGCTTTTAACATCCGTCACGTCCACTGCGCTCACGCCCACGGGCTGCCTTCGCATCCCTGGAGACGCTCAACGAGGGGCAATCTGGCGCGTAGCCAGTCACAGTCACCCCGCTATCTGCGACATCGAGTTGATCACCAATTGTCTCCGCCTTGAGCAAAGCGACAACCAAGGGAAACCAGCATTGTCAAATTCTGATGTTATGTGTAAGTGAACTTAATTCGCAAATAACGTAAAAAGGGGTGCGCATTGCCGAACGAAATTGCAGGGAGGCTGACGCTTGCTCAAGAACCTTATTGGTGGGACGAGCGCGACAGGGGTGCCGATCAACCTTTGCCGGCTGGCCCTTTTGACGTGGTGGTTATCGGCTCGGGTTACACTGGACTTTGCGCGGCGTTGCGGCTGGCCCAAGCGGGAACCTCGGTGCTGGTGGTGGAAGCGGGCCATCTGGGAGAGGGGGGAAGCACTCGCAACGGAGGCATGGTGTCCGGCACCCTCAAAGTCTCCCATCCAAGTCTGACGAAAGCATTTGGCAAGCAGCGGGCGGACGCCATCTTTTTCGAGGCGCAGAACTCCGTGCTGTTCCTTGAGAAACTGATCGCGGACAATCAGATCGATTGCTCCTACAAACGTCACGGCATGTACTTTGCCGCCTACGCGCCAGGCCACTATGATGACTTGGCGCGCGAGGCCGAACAGCTGCACGCGCTCGGTGTTGAAACGCGCATGGTTCCGAGACGGGACCAACAAGGTGAACTCAATTCCCAAATCTATCATGGGGGTAGGATCACCAGTTTTGCAGGCGGGCTGCACCCGGCCCGCTATCATGCAGGTTTGGTGCGAGCCTGCCGGAAGGCGGGAGTAAGTTTCACCACCCGCTGCCGCGTCACCAAGCTTGAGAAACATGGCGTTGGCCATGTGCTTTGCACGACCAAAGGCAGGGTCATGGCGGACCGTGTGGTGGTTGCGACAAATGCCTATACCGATGGGGGGCTTGGCTGGTTCAGGCGCCGCGTCATTCCGATCGGCAGTTACATCATCGCCACCGAAGCCCTGGATCCGGGGCGGCTCAAAGCCTTGATACCCGGCGAGCGCATGATCCAGGACACCAAGCGCAACCTCTATTACTACCGGCTTTCCCCTGATGGCACCCGCATGATCTTCGGCGGCAGGACCAGCTTTCGTCCCATTAGCGTGGTCGAAAGCGCTCGGCGCCTGCGATCCTCGATGGCGGAGGTGTTTCCGGATCTGCGTGGCGTGGGGGTCACCCACAGCTGGACCGGCAATGTTGCCTTCACATTTGATTCTCTCCCGCATCTGGGGGCACGCGACGGCATCCATTATGCCCTCGGATGCTGCGGCCAGGGTGTGGCCCTGATGAGCCATTTCGGGAATTGCATTGCCCAGGAAATGCTGGGTGTTGGCGAACGTAGCTCCTTTGCTTTCAATCAGATCAAGACCGTGCCGGGCTACACTGGCAATCCGTGGTTCGTCCCCATCCTGGGTGAATACTACCGCTTCCGTGACTGGCTCGAGCGGCCGGCCAATTCCTAAGCTAGCGAAAGGACTATCCATGATCCGCTTTTCCAACCCGCCCGCAGCGCCACAGCCTCCCAGTCGCTATTCGCAACTGGCCGCGGCTTCCGCGAATGCAGAGTATGTCTTCCTTTCTGGTCAGGTGGGTCTGAACGACGATGGTTCGTTCCCGGCAGACATGCTGACGCAGACAGAGTTGACCTGGCGACACATCGAAACCTTGCTGGGCTCAGAAGGCCTGACGCTCGCCAATGTCGTCAAGGTCAACGGCTTTCTCACACGTTCCGATGACGTTGGCGTGTATAAGCAGGTCCGCGACCGGCTTATGCCCGAACCGCCGCCCGCATCGACGGTCGTGATCGTGTCGGGCTTCGTTGCGCCGGGGCTGCTGGTCGAAATCGACGTGATTGCCGTTCGCCCGTAGGTCCTCAAGACGGTCGCGGTGTCATTACAAAGATCGCGACCGTCCGTTCCGTCGCAGACGGGTTGGAAAAGGTGTGCAGCAGGCGAGGGTCAAAAGTCATCGAATCGCCGGCTCCGAGCTCATATGACTGATCTTCGACGATCACAGCCAATGTGCCTGACACCACGTGAATGAATTCTTCGTCGGCTCTCAGCGAATAGAGCTTGTCCCCCCCGGTGCCGAGCGGTTCGATCACTGTCCACAAAGCCTGGAGTCTCGCGCTGTTGCTGGCCGTTAGCAGGTGGTCGATGACGCCCGTGCCGCCGAAATTGACTCTCGGCCTCTCGTCGGCGCGAACCACGGTCGAGGCCGTGGAATTGAAGAGATCGCCGATCGAAAGACCCAGTGCATCGCATAGCCTTACAAGCGAGGCGACCGAAGGTGAGGTCTTGTCGTTTTCAATGCCGCTCAGAAAGCTTTTGGTCAGTTCGACCGACTCGGCCAGGCTTTCGAGCGTGACGTTGAGCTGGCGACGGCGCTCCTTGATCAGGCGCCCGAATTTAGGGGCCGACTTGGGTGTGGGGGGATTTTTCGACATCGGGACTCCTCGAAATGATTGACCAAGGATAACGCGTTTCGCTTGTTCATTAAAGCTGAACTTAGTTGACTTATAGAGAAAAAGCTTTCATAGGGAGGCGAGGAGTGGGGCGGGAGTGCCCGGCAATTGGAGAGGGGAATACGTCATGTCATCAACATCAAAAATCGCTCTGGCGGGCTTTGCGGTGTCGTTTGCAGCACTGCCAGTTCTGGCGCAGGATGCCCAGCCGTCTTTCATAGCCGACAAGACTTTTACAGTCTGTACGGATGCCACCTTCCCGCCGATGGAGTTTTTCGAGAGCGCCGGCAACGCCAATGCCGTCGGTTTCGACATCGATCTTTCCAAGGCATTGGCCGAGAAGTGGGGGGCTGAACCGCGCATCCTGGTGTCGGAATTCACCGGTCTCCTGCCAGGTCTCGACGCGGGTCGGTGCGATGCCGTGATCAGTGGAATTCCGCTGACGCCCGAGCGCGTCGCGTCCTATCCTGGCGTGCCATATTTCTCAACGGCAGTCGCGGTCTTCACATCGGAGAAATCCGAACTCAAAATTAAAGACGCTGCGGATCTCGCAGGAAAGACAGTCGCTGTGCAGGCCGGTACCAGCTATCTGGCTCGCCTGGAAAAGGTCAATGACGACCTCAAATCCGCCGGTGCCGCACCGATCCAGATTCAGACCTATCCGAAGCAGACCGACGTAATCCAGCAAGTTCTGGTCGGACGTGCCGATGCGGCGGTGTCTCAAGATACCGAGTTGGCCTACCGCAACCTGCAGAGCCCCGGCCAGTTCAAGACCATCTTCACCTTCCCCGATACCAGCGATTTCGCCGTGTTCGTGCGGCGTATCGATGGCGACGAAGCCGCAATCAAAGCCGCTGTCGCTGCGCTTGCAGCCGATGGCCAGCTCGCAAAGATCGCGGAAAAGTGGGGCCTTTCACCCGACAACATCGTAGCCGGCGCAAGCCAATAACGCGCTGAAAGGGGGAGATAGCCTCATGGCCTTCGATGCATCCGTTTTTCTCGATGCGCTGTTTTCGACAGCTTTCCTGAATGGCGCTCTGATCACTGTATCTTTGGCGTTGCTATCCCACGCCGTGGGTATCGCTATCTCCATCCCTGCCGCGCTCTATATCAGTGGGCCGCCCAGCATGTTGCGTGGGTTGACCAAGGTTGTCCTGGGCGTACTGCGCGGTGCTCCCACCTTGTTGCAGCTGCTGTTCGTTTGGAATGCCCTGCCGCAGTTCTTTCCGATCTTCCGTGAGCCGTGGTTTTCGCCATTCCTGGCAGCCTGGATCGCACTCAGTCTGAACGAGGCTGCCTATCAGACGGAAATCAACCGAGCCGCGCTTGGTGCGATCGATCCCGGCCAGCAATCGGCCGGCACGGCTTTGGGCATGACGCGCTTCCAAATTTTGCGGTTTGTTACACTGCCGCAGGCTATAAGGGTGGCGTTGCCACCGACCGCCAATGAATTCATCACGCTGCTCAAGATCACTTCGCTCGCATCGGTAATCTCGCTCTCGGAACTCATGAGTGTCACATCGCGGGCAGTGGCCACGACCTTCCAGTTTACCGAGTATTACGCGGCCGCCTTGGTCTACTACCTGGTCATGGTCTACGTACTGATTTTCCTGCAGGCACGACTGGAGCGCCGGCTGGTGTGGAACACATCGGTTTCTGAAAGCGAGCCCAGCATGGTGCAAAAGGCCTTGGCCTTTGCCCGCCGCTCCTGATCCTTTGAATGGTGCAGCACATGTCCGAAATGATCCGAATTGAAAATGTCAGCAAGCGCTATGCCGATTTCGTGGCGCTGAACAATGTCAATCTGACGATCGAGGCAGGAGCGAAAGTCGTCATCTGCGGCCCCTCAGGATCTGGCAAGTCGACCTTGATCAGGTGCATGAACTACCTGGCGCCACACGACAGCGGCACCATCGCCATCGATGGCGTCGAGCCAAAAGGACGTCGCAACATCGAAAAAGTTCGGCGTGAAGTCGGTATGGTGTTCCAGAACTTCAACCTCTTTCCTCATCTGACGGTCCTTGAGAATTGCATCCTTGCACCTGTTCAGGTCCGTAAGCTGCCCCGCGCTCGAGCCGAGGCTCTGGCGCGTCAATTCCTGGCTCGAGTGCACATTGCGGAACAAGCGAACAAATATCCCTCGCAGCTTTCGGGCGGACAACAGCAGCGCGTCGCAATAGCGAGGGCGTTGTGCATGGAACCTAAGGCGATGCTGTTTGACGAGCCGACATCGGCACTCGACCCCGAGATGGTCGGAGAGGTGCTGGACGTGATGGTTGAGCTGGCAGGCGACGGCATCACCATGGTCTGCGTCACCCATGAGATGGCATTCGCCCGTAAGGTGGCAGACAGCATAGTGTTCATGGACAAGGGACAGATCGTGGAGGTTGCTCCGCCTGAACAGTTCTTTACCGCCGCCTCGTCGGCGCGTGCACGGACATTCCTGTCACAACTACAACACTAACCCCACCAACCCGCCGCTGACGCTGCGCATTTGGCGCCACGGCGTCGTTCGCCCTACGAGTACTGGAAACCGCTATGAATGACTTTGACTTCGACGCCGCACGCAAGGACATGGGACGCTGGTATTGGTGGGGCATTCCAACCTTCTTCCGCTGCGATTGGAAGGAAGACCCGGCCGATAGCGATATTGCACTGCTCGGGGTTCCTCACAGCTCGGGCAACGGATCTACCGAACGCGACCAGCATTTGGGTCCGCGTGCGGTACGCCACGTCTCGGCGCAGTACCGCCGCAGCCACGGCCGCTTCGGTATTACTCCGTGGGATATCTGCCGCATCAACGATGCTGGCGACGTGCCGTTGCCCGAAGCGATGGTCAACGACATCAGTATTCAGCATATCGAAGCCTATGCGCGGCGGTTCAACGATGCCGGAACGCGGCTCGTTTCCATGGGCGGCGACCATGGCATCACCGGACCGCTCCTGAAGTCGGTGGCTGGCCCTCACTCGCGACTGACCGGGGGGCAAAAGGTGGCGCTGGTGCATTTCGACGCCCATACCGACAGTTACAGACATCTGCCCCACTGGCTTGGCAGCCGTCGTTCCTCGGCACATTGGGCAAGTTACACGGTCGAAGAAGGCCATGTTGATGCCCATCGGTCGACGCAGATCGGTATTCGGCCCAATGTCGGTACGCCAGGCTCCAAGAACACCAGCGAGGAACTTGGCTACCGCATTATCGGCATGGATGAAATCGAAGAGATTGGCGTCCAGGGCGTGATCAAGACCATGCGGGACCGGATTGGCGACATGCCTGTCTATGTTACCTTCGATCTGGATTCACTCGATCCCGCAGATGCCCCTGGTGTCTCGAACCTTGAGCCAGGATATCCCGGCATCCGTATCGGCGACGCCATGCGTATGCTTCAGGGTTTGCGTGGTCTGAACGTCGTGGGAGCCGATGTCGTGTGCATCATGCCCACCAAGGACAATCCCAACCTGATCACGGCAATGAACTCCATGGTGGTGATGTTCGAGCTGCTGTCATTGATGGCCGACTACAAGAAAAACCATCCTGACGCATAGGCTCGCGGACACCGCAACCACCACAAGAGAGTGCCGATGAACATCACGCTGACTGATCCATCGATATTGCGAACCCAATGCTATGTGAATGGCGAGTTTGTCGGCACCGGACAAGCACCAGTGGCAAATCCCGCCACCGGTGAATTGCTGGCACATGTTCCGGCATTTGGCTCCGATGAGGCCATTGCTGCTGTCGAGGCTGCCGCAATGGCTTTCAAATCCTGGTCGCTACGTCTTGCCAAAGACCGCGCCAACATACTTCGGCGCTGGTTCGACCTGATCGTCGTCCATCGTGACGATCTGGCGCTGATCCTCACCAGCGAGCAGGGCAAGCCGCTTGCCGAGGCAAGAGGCGAAATCGACTATGCCGCAAGCTACATCGAGTTCTATGCCGAGGAAGCCAAGCGCATCGCCGGCGAGACGTTGCCCAGTCATCGCAGCGACGGGCGTATCCTGGTGCTTCGCCAGGCAAGCGGGGTAGTGGCGGCGATCACGCCCTGGAATTTCCCTGCGGCGATGATCACCCGAAAAGTCGGTCCGGCGATGGCCGCCGGATGCACGGTGGTACTCAAGCCTGCTGGAGAGACCCCCCTCACAGCGCTCGCACTTGCCGGATTGGCCCATCGGGCTGGCGTTCCCGCGGGCGTGCTAAATGTCATCACCGGTGCCCCTGCACCGATTGGTGAGGTATTGACCTCCCATCCAGCGGTACGGGTCGTCAGTTTTACCGGTTCGACTGCGGTTGGGAAGCAGTTGATGCGGCAGTCAGCGGGAACAGTCAAAAAGGTTGCGCTCGAGCTCGGCGGCAATGCTCCGTTCATCGTGTTCGACGATGCCGATCTCGATGCCGCGGTCGAAGGTGCAATCATCTCCAAGTTCCGCAATGGCGGGCAGACATGCGTATGTACCAATCGCATCTATGTGCAGCGCGCCATCGCTGACGACTTTACGTCGAGGCTTGCGGCTGCGGTAGCCAAGCTTGCCGTAGGAGACGGTCGATCCGCCGATGTGCAGATGGGACCGCTCATCAACGACAAGGCAATCGACAAGGTCGAGGCCCATATCGCCAACGCGGTCGAGCTGGGCGCGCGTGTCGTTGTTGGCGGCCGGCGACATGCGTTGGGTCGCACCTTTTTTGAACCCACATTGTTGTCTGGCGTGACCGATGACATGACGGTTGCAAAGGAAGAAACCTTCGGACCGCTCGCCCCTGTCTTTGTTTTCGACGACGAAAACGATGTGGTGGGTCGCGCTAACGACACCGAATTCGGCTTGGCGGCCTATCTGTACAGCCGTGACATCGGGCGAATATTTCGCGTGGGCGAGGCACTGGAATACGGGATGGTCGGCGTTAACTCGGGGCTCATCTCTTCCGAATTGGCCCCGTTCGGGGGAATCAAGGAAAGTGGCAATTCGCGGGAAGGATCACATCACGGCATCGATGAGTTCGTCGAGAAGAAGTATCTCTTCCTGGCAGGCCTCGATCGGTAGGATTGAACTGGCGCCGGACTCGTCGGCATCTGAATCTCCAGCTGAAGCTGTGCTCGTAGATTGAACAAGCTGCTAACGCTGCTGCAGGCCGAGTCCGGTTAGCTTGCAGAAGCGGTAGCGCAATTCTTGAAAGCGGCGCGTCGGAACCAGATTGGGCGGCCGCAGCGCAATGGCGGGTTGCCTGCGGTAAAGACAATCTGCTCGTCGGCGCGCATCGCCATCACTTCCTGCGGCATGACCAACGCCCTTCTCGAGAGCTGCTTGGTTCGGGTTCGGGAGCGTGACGATGTACTCACCTGGTCAACTTCCACGGTGGTATCGCCGCATCGCCTCGACACATATTCGGCCGTGTCTGGATCGTTGATCGCGGCAAATGAAATCCAGGATGCGGACTCGAACCATTTGCTTGTGGCATCCCGCCCGCCATAAGCTTCCCGCAGCTGCCCCAGAGACTGGAATATCATCACAAGGGTAATGCCGTATTTTCGGCCGGCATCACGTGCGGTTTCCAGGATGCGCATGTATCCGAGGCGCGCGACCTCATCGAGAAGGAAGAGGGTGCGTTTTTCGACGCTACCGGAACGATTGTAGATCGCGTTGAGCAACGACCCCAGCACCACCCGCGCCAGGCCGGGATGCGCGTCGAGCACCTTCAGGTCGAACGCGAGGAATATGTCGGTGTTGCCCTCCGCCAAATCGCTTGTAGTGAAACTCGAGCCGGCCACTAGGGCCGCGTAGTTGGAATAGGAAAGCCAGTGCGTTTCCTTGATGGCATTGGCATAGACACCGCTGAAGGTCTCGGGCGTCATTGCGATAAAGGGTGCCACGTTTTCGCGGACGAATGTAGAAGCGGACATGTCGTGAATGCGGATCAGACGTTCACGCAGCTTTGGTTCGGGCTCGGCGAGATTGGCTCGTACCTGGCGGAGCGTCTGATCGGATTCTGCCGTATGTCCAGACAGGCAAACATCGGCAATCAAAGCGGTCAGAAGCTGCAGCGCGGACGACCGGAAAAAGTCGTCGCGTGCCGACAGGCGCGCAGTGTCGGTCATGATCCAGGTCGCCACGGCTGCGATGTCTTCTTCCTTGCTTTTGCCGAACCTGCCGATCCAGTCGAGGGCATTAAACCCCGTCAAGCGGTCATTGGGGTCGAGAACGACCACGTGTCGTCCATGCCGGCGTCGATGTTCACGGGCGATCGAGGCGACCTCGCCGGATGGATCGAGCACCACGAGCCCGCTGCCCCAGGTCAGTGCTGTCGGAATGGTCACTGAAGTTGTCTTGAAGCCGCCGGAGCCTGCAAAGACGACGCCGTGGGTCGACCCGAACGTACAATCAAATGACAGAAGGGGAGCCTTGCCGCCGGCACCCCAACTGTCCGGTTTGTCCGGGCGAAAGGAAAGAGCCGATGCACTTTGGCGATCAACCCGATATCGCTCGCCCAGGACGATGCCGCCTCGCGCCGGAAACAGATTTGATGCGTCCCGCATGGACATCCAGACCGCATCGCCATGAACGGCCCGTCGCCCTCGCAATCGCCGCGGCGTGTCCGAAGCAAAAGCCATATTGCCTACCATCGCGACACGGAGCGCAAATGCCGCTGCAAGAAAGGTTGCGGTAACGCTGATGACCAACGCGAGTTCGGGCAACGCAGCTTCGTTCTTGCCCGCAGGCAGACCGTCCTTGGGTGCCCATTGTGGCCCAGCGTCCCAAAATCCTGCAAGCGCCAGCAGCACGAGGCAGCCTCCCGTGACGCTTAGACCAGCGTGCCTTATGGCAACCATGCCCCGGCAGGCAAACAGGGCAACAGCACCCAATGAACTTGCCAGTACGAACGGTGCCGCACGGCCGATCTCGAACAGAACGATCCTGCTGGCCTCTGTCTTTGCGAGTGTCACCAGCCGGATATCCAGGTCGGGCGTGCCAGCGAGGACCGTGAGCATTGCTGCAGCGGGAGCGACAGACAGCAAGATCTTAGTCGCTGCCACTGCCGAAGGCCCTGTTCCCGATAGCAGTCAGGCGAAGACGTTCGGATTCGTCGTCCCTGAGGCGTTGGCTGGCGTCGATGAGAATGCCAAGCAACAATGCTCTTTTCTCGTAGCGCATCCCGGCCTTGACGATCAGGCCGCCAAGCTCGATCTTTTCACGCGCGTCTTTCCTACGCGCTTCTTGAGTGGCCTTGTTCAGCATTCTCTCAAGCCGCGCCGTTGCCGCCCTTAGGCGCGCCAGAAATGACTTGCTCGCCCATTCTGCTTTTGCCTTGGGTTGCCAGCGATAAGGGTGGCGCGCTTCGAAAGCGGCTTGCAAGCTTTTCGAGTTCGGCCACGAGCACGACATCGTCGACCTCAATCTCACAAAGACCGGCACGCAGCGCCAGCCGCCCGACCCGCTCGGCCTCACGGGTTTCGGCTTGCCGCAACTGCTCCTGGAGCCGTCCGATTTCCAGCCTGATCTTTGCAACCGGTCGTCTCATCGGAGTATGCCTTCCTTGTCCTGGAACATTCGCCTGAAAGGAGGATTTGGCGGCGGCATTTGGCAATCGTCAGATTTGAGGAGTGGCTGAGGAGGGGTCGGCATGGAACATGCAGCGCTTCTAGCTCCAGGACATCCTTGCCTTTGGCCATCGCTCATTTTTCAGTCAGCATCATAGGCCGCGGCACCGGTCGCAGCGCTGTGCTATCGGCAGCCTATCGACATTGCGCTCGCATGACCTTCGAGCGCGAGGCCAAGGCCGCTGACTATCGCGCCAAGAAAGGTCTTCTCCATGAAGAGTTCGTCCTGCCCCCCGATGCTCCAGGGTGGGCAAGGGACATGGTCTCAGACAGCCCGCCATCCAAAGCCTCGGAGGCGTTCTGGAACGCTGTGGAGAACTTTGAGAAGAGGAATGACGCTCAGCTTGCCAAGGACCTGACCATCGCATTGCCAATGGAGTTGTCGGCCAGCCAGAACATCGAGCTCGTCAGGGACTTCGTGCGCCAGCACATCCTATCCAGGGGAATGGTTGCAGATTGGGTCTATCACGACGCACCCGGCAATCCCCACATCCATTTGATGATGACCTTGCGGCCCTTGGCGGAGACCGGATTCGGTCCCAAGAAAGTTGCACTTTTGTCTGCGGACGGGCAGCCATTGCGGACCCCAGCGGGCAAGATCGTCTATGGCCTCTGGGCGGGAGATGCCAGCGACTTTGCCGAATTCCGCGATGCTTGGTTCAACCGGCTGAACCATCATCTCGCCCTCAATGGTCTCGACCTTCGGGTTGATGGGCGCTCTTACACAAAGCAGGGGATAGATCTCTTGCCAACCTCTCATCTGGGTGTTGGCGCAAAGGCGGTAGAACGCAAGGCCAGCTTCAAAGGCGTGAAGCCTTCCTTGGAGCGTCGCGAATTCCTGGAACAGCAACGTTCCGAAAACCGTCGGCGGATTCACAGGCGGCCAGAAACGGTGGTTGATCTGATCGTCTCGGAAAAGAGCGTCTTCGATCAGCGCGACGTGGCGAAGGTGCTCCACCGCTATATCGATGATCCCAACTTGTTCCAGCAAATGCTGACGCGCATCCTTGCAAGTCCGCGGCTGCTGCAGTTGCAGGGCGAAACCATCGCGATCGGAAGCGGCGAGCGCTTGCCCGCCCGATATACCACCAGAGAACTCATCCGCCTCGAGGCGGAAATGGTGAGCAGGGCAAACTGGCTTTCCCGTCAGGCTGGCCGGAGTGTTAGTGAGGTCGTGCTTGAAAGAGCATATCTCCGCCACCCGCAATTGTCGGACGAACAGCGCTGCGCACTCGAGCATGTCACAGGTTCTTCCAGGATAGCCGCCGTCGTTGGTCTCGCTGGGGCGGGCAAGACCACAATGATGCGGGCCGCACGTGAAGCCTGGGAAGCTGCCGGTTATCATGTCGTAGGGGCAGCGCTTGCCGGCAAGGCGGCGGAAGGGCTCGAAAAGGAAGCAGGCATCCCCAGCCGAACGCTTGCTTCCTGGCAACTTCTCTGGAAACGGGGTGCCGATCGGCTCGATCAGAGGACTGTGTTCGTGCTGGATGAGGCCGGCATGGTCGGGTCCAAGGAAATGGCGTCCGTCGTGGCATCGGCGGTCGAGACCGGTGCGAAACTGGTTCTGGTCGGCGATCCCGGGCAATTGCAGCCGATCGGTGCCGGTGCTGCGTTTCGGGCAATTGTCGGGCGCATAGGCTATGTAGAACTCGAGACCATCTATCGCCAGCGCGAAGGCTGGATGCGAGAGGCCTCGCTCTGTCTCGCCCGGGGAAAGGTGGAGGAGGCCATATCAAGCTACCGTTCGCATGGAGCGGTGCTTGGTTCCGAGCTGAAGGAACAGGCGATTGGCAGCCTGATTGCGGACTGGAGCCGGGAGTATGATTCCCGGAAGTCGACGCTCATTCTCGCGCATCTGCGCCGGGACGTTAGAGTTCTAAACGAACTTGCCCGCGGGAAGCTGGTCGAGCGTGGACTTGTCGGGGCGGGACACGTCTTCAACACGTCAACCGGTCTGCGAAATTTCGACATCGGCGACCAGATTGTCTTTCTGAGGAACGACAGCGCGCTCGGAGTGAAGAATGGCATGCTGGGTCGGGTCGTCGAGGCCGCGCCCGGCAGGATCGTCGCAGCGGTTGGAGAGGGTGAGTCAGCCAGAAGAATTGCCGCCGAACACCTTTCCTACCGGGATGTCGATCATGGCTATGCGATGACTGTCCACAAAAGCCAGGGTGCCACGGTGGATCGGGTCAAAGTGCTTGCGTCCCTCTCGCTCGACCGGAATCTGACCTATGTTGCGATGACGCGGCATCGCGAGGACATGAAGCTCTATTACAGCCGTCGTTCGTTCGCGCTCCAGGACGGCCTTTCGAAAGTCCTTGCACGTCAGAACGCCAAGGAAACCACGCTCGACTATGAAGGGCGCGGCCGCTACCGGCACGCACTGAGCTTTGCCCAGAATCGGGGGCTCGACATCGTCGTTGCCGCCCGAACCATCTTGCGTTGCAATCTCGATTGGGCGCTGCGGCAAAGGCAGCGGCTGGCAGAATTGGGTACGGCGCTGCGCCGCACGGGTGCCCGTCTTGGTCTCATGCCTGCCATGACGCATCAAGCATCGCCGAAAGACCAGCCCATGGTGCCCGGAGTGAAACTCCATGCCGTGACCTTGGACGATGCCGTTGAGCAGAAACTCCTGCACGACCAAGTTCTCACGCGCGGCTGGCAGGAGATCACACGCCGCCTTTCATATGTCTTTGTCGATGCCGGGGCGGCGTTGCACGCAATGCAGTTCAAGGAGGTTGTCGCCGGCACTGCGAAGCGCATGCCCATGCTCGACCGCCTCGTGGCAAGTCCGGCGTCGATCGGGCCACTCAAGGGCAAAACGGGAGTGCTTTCGTCGAAAATCTCAAGGATGGAACGGCAGCTGGCTCTTGCCAATGTCGAGCCCTTGAAGCGGGATATCGATCGTTACCTCGACATGCGCGGGCTTGCTGTTGTGCAAGCAAGAACGGACGAGGAGGTTCGTCGACAACAAATGTCGGTCGATATTCCGGCGCTATCCGAAGGTGCGGTCAATGCCTTGTATCGAGCGCAGGAAGCGATCGGGCAGAACGATCTTTCCACCGCTCGAGATTGCGCCATGGGGGATCCCGCCACCAGCCTTGAGATTGAGAGGTTCAACCGGGCAGTATCGCTGCGATTTGGTGAGCGAACGTTGTTGACCAAGGCCGCGCTGACGCCCGAGGACGGACAGTTCAACCAGTTTGCGAGGGAGCTTGGCGACAAGGACAAACAACGCTTGCGCGAGGCATGGCCCCTGATGAGAACCGCGCAGCAGCTTGCCGCATATGAACGGAAGACGGCTAAGCACAATTGGACGGAAGATCTCGTTCATCAGCACCGCCGGTCGCCGGTGGTCAGGCAATGAGGGGCGCTCGCGCAGTCGCGGTGCTCGCAATGGCCGCGGCGGGAAATTTCACACTTGTGGCAGCGGGGTCTATGGGAGGCTACCGTCTCAACATGACGCCGAGCGTTCCACTCGGCCTCTGGCGCATCGAGACGATCCGAAGGCCGGTAAGGGTCGGAGACATCGTGTTTGCCTGTCCGCAGCCAGGTGGCCTGTCCGGCCAGGCTCTTTCACGTGGCTACCTGCAGCGCGGGCTATGTCCGGGTGGCTTTGCCCCCCTGATCAAGCCGGTTGCAGCGCTGCCCGGCCAGGCGGTCGAAATCGACAGTGAGGTCATTATTGACGGCACTCGGCTTGCCTCTTCCGCGATCAGACGGTTTGACGGTCAGGGCAGGCCAATGCAGCCCTGGTCTGGCGGCCGCGTGCCCTTCGGAACCCTGTTTCTCCAGTCGTCTTTCGAAGGCTCGTATGATTCCCGATATTTCGGGCCAATTCCAGCAGTGTTGGGCTTTGCGCGTCCCGTTCTAACCTTGCCTCGTTAGCATGTGGCCTGCTCCACTGCTCGTCTTCGGTGCAGCCACCATCGGCCTTGTCGGCTGGAGCGGCGATGTCAGAATGCTTCCCGCTGCCATGATGTTTCCCCTGCTTTGGGCGCGTTCGCCATCGCGGCTCATCGCCGCCCTCGTATCTGCAAGCTATTTTCTGGCAGCGTCCCGAGGTCTGCCTGAGGGCGTCTCCACCTACTACGCTACCGTGCCTTGGCATGGTGTTCTGTTGTGGGGCGCAGCCTCGCTCGTTTTTGTTGCCACGCATTCCATTCTCTGGACCCGGTCTGGCCAATGGCAGCAAACCGGGCGGTATCTCCTCGCCAGCCTTCTCATGGTTGCCCCTCCCTTGGGTATTGTCGGTTGGGCGCATCCCGTCACTGCTGCGGGAGTGTTGTTTCCCGGTGGAGGATGGTGGGGACTGGGAGCGGCCGTCCTTGCGCTTGCCGCAATGACCACCCGTCGCTGGCTGCCTGCGGCCCTTATACTGAGCAGCCTTTGGCTCTTGTCGGTGGCAGAATGGAAGAATCCGACGACCCCGAGTGGTTGGGCAGGGCTGGATCTCGAATACGGGCAACGGCTTGGCCGCGATATCGGCTTGGAACACCACCGTGAACTGATCGAAAAGGCTGGCGCAGCCGCGGCGAAGGGCGCCAGGATCGTCCTGCTTCCGGAGAACGCCATTGGCCAATGGACGCCAACCGTCGCGAGGCTCTGGCGCAACGAAACAAAGAGGATCGGCGTCAAGGTAATGGCTGGGGCTACCATTCCCGACGGCCCAGGTTACGACAACGCCATCATGGTCACCTCCGGCAACCCGGCAACCCTCTACCGGCAGAGAATGCCGGTGCCGCTTTCAATGTGGCAGCCCTGGCGGGTGTGGTCAGATGGAGGCGGTGCGCGTGCTCACTTCCTTGCTAACCCCATCGTCGAAGTTGACGGAATGCTGGTGGCGCCATTGCTCTGCTATGAGCAATTGCTGGTCTGGCCGATAGTGCAATCCATGCTGGGTTCACCTGACGTCGTTGTCGCTATGGCAAATGTCTGGTGGGCGGACCGCACTTCGATCGTCCCTATCCAGAAAGCCAGCACCATTGCCTGGGCGAAGCTCTTTTCGAAACCGGTTGTCATGGCGTTCAACAGGTAGTGCCCACAAAACCAGGTAATCTCAGGGGCGGCCGGATTGACGTTTTGAACGCCACATCCGGGCAGCGAGGGCACCGAGCGTCCAGGCTGCCGCCAGCAATGTCATCCGCCCAAGGTCGCCGGCAGCCCTTCTTGTGGGTGCAGTTCCAATTGCCATGTGCTGAGGCGGAACCGTGAGGGGTGAAGGGGGCCGTGCCCAGCTACCGTGACGGGCAGAATAGGCGCGCGTCAACTCGGCTCCGAAAAGGAATATCTGGGAGGAGTAGTAGACCCAAAGCAGGATGACCAGCAGCCCGCCGGCGGCGCCGTAGGAAGAAGCAATCTCGCTTGTGCCTATGTACCAGCCGATGATTGATTTGCCTAAAGTAAACAGCGCGGCCGTGACCATGGAGCCAACAATGACGTTCCTCCATTCCAGTCTGCGGTCCGGCAGGATCTTGTAGATCGCAGCAAACATGGCAGCGATCAGGACAAAGGAAATGGTCGTATTGACCGTCGCAAGAACGACGGTTCCCAACGGCAAGCGAGCGTTGATCATGTCGCTCATCGATGAGATGGCGGCGCTCACAGCTAGAGAGACAAGCAGAAGAAATCCAAGTGCCGCTACAAGACCCAGGCTGGCAGCTCGGGCTCTGACCAGACGCGAGACTGAAGTTCCGTGCGGTTCGACTTTCCAGATGGAATTCAGCGCCGACTGCATCTCGCCAAAGACACCGGAGGCGGTCAGGAACAATGCGACCAATCCGGTTGCCGTGGCAAGCATGCCGCTCGTCCTGGCGGAAGCGCTTTGCAACGCCTCCCGTAAAAGGTCTGCGCTTTGCGATCCCATGAGACCGGAAATCTGTGCCGACAATGCCAGCTCCGCTGCCTCGTGCCCGAACGCGATCCCTGCAATAGCGACGACAATCAACAGGATCGGGGCCAAGGATGTGGCGGCATAAAAGGCCATCGCAGCCCCGTGACTAAGTGCGTTGTCTTCGACGAAAGCCAGGATGCTCTCCTTCACCAAGGCATATCCGTCCCAAAACCAGGTTCTCATCGAACACGTCCTCGCTGCTCTGGGTGCTCCGGCTCCCTTCCTTCGGTATCGCGACCTATGCTCTCGTTCGGGCTTAGTGCTGCCTGTCCCGTCCGAGGTCAAAGGGCGATATTCCATTCCTCCATCTTGGCGAACGCGAGGCCGACGCATGACAGAGGCCGGCCGCAGTGCGACCGGCCTCTGTTGGCTGTCATGCCGCAAGAGCCTCACGGTTGGACTTGCTGTCGGCAAGCTTTGTCAGGTCCTTGTCGGTCGTTTCCTCTTCCATCAAGGTCGCAGCAAAAAGCTTGGCGGCGTCGGGCATCTTCATGATTTCGGCCCAGCGACGAAGTGTGCCGTATCTTGTGATCTCGTAGTGCTCGACTGCCTGGGCGGCCGAGATGAGACCAGCGTCTCCGGCGGCGGTTCCCTTGAACTCTTCGAGGATTTCCTCGCCTTCTTCGATGATGCCGTCGATCGCCGGGCAGGTCTTGCCTTGGGCACGCTTGCCGATAAGTTCGAACACCTGTTGGAGGCGCTCGACGTGACCCTCGGTCTGATCGCGGTGCTTTTCGAATGCGGCTTTCAGTTCCTGGGAACTGGCGCCCCGCGCCATCTTCGGTAGCGCCTTCAGGATCTTGCGTTCGGCGTAGTAGATGTCCCGCAGGGTGTCATAGAACAGGTCGTCGAGACCCTTTTCTTTGGTAGGCATGTGTGGCTCCTTTTTGAAATCCGCCTCCGGGCAAAGAACGAGTGATGCTCCGGTAGGTTCCGGCCGTAATGATCGCTATCGGCCTTTCCGCAGCGAAGAATCTCGAGTGGGGTCTTGGCGGTGGCATTGATCGGGCCTTGGCGTGTGGTCGCATGCCTGTCTGGCGGTGAAGGCAGCTAAGCAATCCGCAAATTACTTGCGTCTGAGCGGCACCCGACTACTGCAATTAGTTATCGATTTCACCCCGATAGCGAGGGGCGTCCAGAATGTGTGGAAACGGCCTGGCGGCGGCATTTTGGTGCGCACGACTTCCCTAAGTTCATCCAAAACGTTTATTGCGGCCAGTCAAGCCTTTGGGAAAAACTCGTTTTTCGGTTTTCTACCAGGTATGATGGCGACCAGCATTTCTTCTTCTCGCACTCCAGCTTGCCACGCTGCGATGAGAGTGCGTGCGATCGCATTTGCCCAGCCCGAGTTCGGGTCTTCGCCCCGTTCGTCGCAAATACGATCGAACACCGTCTGCAACAGGGCAATGTCTTGCGGAAGGAAGGGAGGGATTGATGGGGTAAAATGCATAGGTCCCACAGCGAGTCCTCCTGTGGAAAGCGCCAATATCATCCGAATCTATCGCTGCCTGCCCGCCAATCAATGTCGCTGCAACGCGTTTTGATGTGTTGCAGGATTTGTTCAGGCGCGGGCTCTTCCATCAGCACGGCAGGAATGGGCTATTCTGCTCTTGGATGCCCGAGGCGCAGCGATGGTCGTCGTTGATGTCGAGCCAGTAATCGGGAAAGAGGGTGCCGAGGTAGTGAAGGGGCGGGCTCTCGGTGAACGAGAACCGGAAGTTGCATGGTCCAAGGGCTAATTTGCTCTTTTTGTCCCAGTTTTCTTACCCCTGCAAACGAGTGGGACAATCCGTCTATTTTTTGCACCGGGTTCAGCTTATCCGCAGCCTTCGCTGCAATGGCTCGGCGGTTCGCCTTCTTGGTGTAGTGCGTCGTCTGCGCTTTCGTGGTCCAGTTGAAGATTGCCATGAGCTGTTAATCGGTTGCACGGTTCTCGGCGATTGTTGAGCCGGCTTGCGCAGGCCGGGCATGGTGCATTCAGGCATCATCGCCTACGAGTGCTTCGCCTAGCTGCAGTTGCGCCTACGGGCGGCTTCGATTGCGGACTGCTGTGCCTGTAGCCGTTCAATCCTTGCTGTCTGCTTCTGTTTGATCAGTTCGACAGCTCTGGCACCGCCAGGCGCCCATGCCGGGACGCTGAAGTTCGAAACTCGTCCTCGGCTAATGGCGGTCGCAGAAATGCTCTGAGACGTGCCGCCGATCTCGGTGTTGAGTTCGGTGCACGTCATGGCCGCGTATTTCGACGCGTCGACAGGGCCGCTGCCAATTTGCGTTGCACAGCCTGACATCAGGGTGAAGGCCAGAACGAGGCCGGGTGCTCTCTGCATCCGGGCAACCTAGCAAGACCATGCCGCGATTGGAACCGGCACCCATCCCCGGCCATCCGGGTTCATCAGGCGGCTTTCGGGCCCCCTTTTTCATGCCAGCCATTGAAAAGGAGAAACCCCGATGGCGCGGACCAACAAGGACCGTAAGGTCTACATCTGCACAACGCCCCAGCCTGTCGATCTCGATCAGGCTGCATATGAAGCGCTCACCTGGATCGAGGTCAGCAATGTCGGCGCCGTGGGCGAGGCCGGCACGCAGACCAACATCCCGACTTACGACGAACTCTCGACTGATGTCACGCAGAAGGGCAAAGGCATCTCGAATGCCGATGATCCTACCGTCGAGTGTGGCCGTAACCTGACCGATCCGGGCCAGATCGCTCTCCGCGCCGCGGCGAAGACCAACTTCAATTACGCGTTCAAGTTCGAGGACAAGGACGCGCCTGACGCCAGCCCCACCAACTCGGCCTTCTCCAGGAAAGGAGACTGACCATGGGTCCGTTCATTCGCATTGCTCTGCGCTACGGCGTGGGTGGCCTCATCGGCTATCAACTGGCAGAACAGCTTGCCGGCGATCCTGTCGTTGTAGCGGTGGTGACTGTCGCGGCCATCGCGGCTGTCGGCTTCGTGACTGAGGGCTTCTACATGTTGGCTCGCAAGTTGGGGTGGCGAACGTGACAGCGCTGGTCCTCTCCGTCCTGACCAATCCGATGCCGCTGGCGATCATGGGCGGCGTGATGGCGGTCCTTATCGCATTCCTGAAAGGCAACAGCCGCGGCGCCCGCCTCGAGCGCGAGAAGCAGGCCAAGGCCGAGCAGAAGGCCCGCGACATCCGCGATGACGTGCAGTACGATGTCGGCGCCATGCCCGCCGATCAGGTGCGGCCGAGCTTTCCAGAGGGCCAGCAAATAAAGCGCCGGCTTGCCGACATTGTAACCCGCGTCCTTCTGTTGATCGTCATCCTGGCCGGGCTGACGATCTGCACGACGGCAAAGGGAAGCTTCTGCGAACTCGCGCCCGACTTGAGCTACCGCCAGCAGGTTTATGACGCGACGAACGATGCCGAGGCAGCGCGGCATCTGGCCTATCTCAACCGGCGAGGGGCTTTGCGGGTGGACGCCATGACGGCCAGCAACATCGAGTTCGAAATTGGCAAACTCATCGGCGTTATCGCGGCGCTGACCGAACCCACTAGGCGTCTTTGAAAGCCGCCGCAGAATGCATGAAGAATTGCGGGCCTGGACCCTCGAAATCCACACGCTGCGCAATGAGGTGAAGGGTCTGAACGAAAGACTGGATGCCATCGAGCCGGGCGTGACTATCGGCGTGCAGCAACAGGTGGCTGGCGCCGGCAAGCTGGGCAAGGGCGCTGTGGTTGATGGGGGAATTGTTCTCACCCTGGCGTCGTCGGGCGTTGCGGTCTGGTATTCGATGACCGGTCGACCGCCGCCCTGATCATTCTCCCGGCGCCGGGAACATGGTATTCTATCATCTGCTGAAACTGACCTGACCCCGCTGCCGAAAGGTAGCGGGGCTTCTTTTTGCATTCAGAGGGTCCGCTTGTGTATCTAGCGGCCGCCGTTAGGGGGACAGCGTGACCCCGGTCACCTTGGTGACATCGTCGTCATCGGTCGTAACCGACACCTTGGCACCGGGCGCAATGCCGGCAGGGATCGCGACATCTGGCGGCACCGTGTAGCTTGTGCCGTCCTCCAAAGTGATGACCTTCGTTTCGGGGACAAATTCTCGCACGATGCCATCTTTTGTAATGGCGACTGCGGCGCTGCTCATAAAGGCTAAGGTCCCAAGAGCAATGACGAGTTTTCTCATGACAATCTCCTTCGCTTAAGCCCCTCAGACCTCAGCAACGCGGTATGTTCCCCATGGTTGCAAAAAAGCTTTGCGCCCACGAGACGCAGATCATTCCCGCAGACCATTCCCTAAGGTTGCAGTTCCGAGCGCCATAAGTGATGAGCTCTTTCGCCCCGCTAGCTAAGACTGTCGCGTTGATTAAGGGGAGCGTAACAGGCAACGATACCCGAACCGTATGCGCACTCACTGGGCCTTCCGTCACCTTGGCGGTGGGCCTTTTTGTGGAACTCGGGAACTGATAGGTGCCTCAAACTGTTGGGCTATAGGAGCGTGCCCGCAGCCCTGCTTCCCCACGCTCCAGGCCTGTCTTTGACAATCGGGACAGGTGCATTTGGGGCCTTGCGGCTTGTCCCGTAGGCCCCTTTTTTTGGCCTCCATTGCGACCCCGGCGATTGGAACGACTTTCAACTCGTGGCGTTGGACCTCTTGAAAGTCATCCAGCGTGAAGGAGCGAGACAATGAGAGGTTTGATCGACAGCGACAAGGTCATCGGGACCGAGGTTTACGGAACTGATCAGACTCACATCGGCGAAGTGAAGCGGTTGGTGCTCGAAAAAGTTGGAGGCCGAGTTGCCTATGCGGAAGTGAGCTTCGGAGGATTTCTGGGTATCGGTGAAGATTATTATCCAATTCCCTGGGGGAAGCTAACTTACAGCGAAGAATTGGATGGGTTCCAGCTCGACGTGACCAAAGAGCAGCTTGAAAGCGCCCCAAAATACAATCGGGTTGATGAATTCGACTGGTCAGAAGAAAACAACCGTCGCATCTACGATTACTACGGTGCCCGGCCCTACTGGTAAGGGAGCGTGGATTGTGGAGATTATGGCCCCGCTGCCGACAGGTGGCGGGGCTTTTGTTGGGACCCTGGGAACCGCGCTCCGTGTTGAGGATTGTTCCTCAAAGGAATCGGGACCGATGCCCAAAAGATCCAAGCCAGACAAATCACCCAAACCGCCAGATCCCAAGGATAAGCCTACGAGAGACACGAGAGACGATCCCGCGCCAAATCCAAATGGGGACGTGCAGACCACCAGCCCACCACGAGAAGAGGTCCAAAAGATTCACCGCAATCGGAAACGATAGCGTACGCAGGACCGTCTCTCGGCAAGGTGCTATGGTCGAAGCGGCAAAAGTGGTTTTTGCATTCGGGAACTATCCAGGCGGTCGTGTATTTCGATATCGGAGCGTGTCGGCACCCCCTCAGTACGTTCGCTCCAGCAGCGGGCCTATCGCTTCCAGTCAACCGGGGGCGGTGGGCCTTTCTGTCAGAGACAAAGGTACGCGAAATGACTAACGAACCTTGGCAATCGCTCGCATGGAGGCATTCCTGGTTCGGCGCTTGGTGGAAGAACCGGCCTCACGGAAACCAAGCTCGGCGGCTTGTGGCTGATCTCGGCTGTGACTGGTCGTGGCTTTTAAGAGAAGGACGAATTTTGGCACAGAAACGCTAGCCGATCTTCCTTATGCGGCCCTTTTCAAGTCGAAACACCCCGTGCGTTCCACCTTGGGTCTCCAGATCCGTCAAAATTTCGTCCCAGATGCCCAGATATTCGCCGCAGTCGTCGCATACGATAGGCGTGTCTGCTTTCGCGTCCTCTGGAACCCTCAAACGGATCGTTTTGCAGTAAGGGCATTCCAGCCTGTGGTTCAGATATCGTGCCGGTGCCATAGCATTGGACCTCGATAGCGAACGGACATAGGAGCTTACCGCTTCCCCGACGAGTTTCAAGGTTTGCCAGTGAAAAGACGGATTTACGGTCGGCCCCAGCGAGAGGACTGGTTGATCGCCTAGTCCATCTCTGCGACAGGGTCGTCCTTGGCTTTGATCGCAGATGCAACGTGTGCACCCGGGCACATTTCTTCCAAGGTTGTCCGCGCCAAATCTCGTAACCAAGCGGCATCTTTGTCAGGGTGAGCTTTGAGAGCGACAACAACAACGCTTTTTGCGATGTCGAATTCAAAGGCGGAGATCGAAGCGTATGCGTCGTTGAGATGATCGAGTAGTGTCTTTCGGACTTCGCGCCTCTTATATCAAGTCCCCGGCCCGGATCCGGGGTCCGATTGCGTTCCGGTTATATTAGAACCTGTAATTCACCCCGAGGCGAACCGTATCGAATTTGGTTTCCGATCTAAAAAAGTCGTTTGTCATCATCACGTGTGGCAAGTGCGGGATGCGACAGCAGTACGACCGCGACGCGATGGTGAAGGCCGACGGGGATCGCACACTGGCGCATCTGCTGGATGATATATTGTTGCCCGCGCAGGCTGTACGCGGTGTCTACGACCGATGCGGCGCGAAATATGAGGAGTTGGTGCGCTTGTACGCGCTCTCGCGGCGGTAGCCGGACCGGCCGCTTCATCTTCGTCGCCAGATGATCGCATGGCCCTTGCTGAGCAAGACGTTCCCCGCCAGTTGCCCACGCCGCCTGACACGCACGAGCGACCGGCGCTGGGCTGTCTTATCGACGTAGCCCTGTGTCCTCGATGTGCAAGCTCGCGGAGCAGTTCAGCCAGCCGCTTCTTGGCTTCCTTGCCAAGTATGCGCTCGCGCTCGCACTTTGCCCGACCACCGGTCTCAGGTGTATCGATGCCTGTCTTGTACGGCACGCCATTCCCCGACCAGGCGCATGTTCTGGCCATTGCACTTGACCTTATCGCCGTCAACGGCAGTGAGTTGCATGCACGAAATGATGATTGCGGTGAGGAGACTGATTATCGGCCTACCCCCCACATAATGAACGCATGACTTTCCAGTTAGTGCGGAGTTCAGACAAGCGCCCACCCGAAAAGGGTGACCGCGCCAAGCGAGACTAATAAAATACCGAGCCAATATTGACGCCATTCAAGAAACCTTAGACCTCGATGTGAGGGCTCAAGGGTCCGGCCTGCGATTGGGTCAGTATGGCTTTCGCTGAGCCGACCACGATTGATAGCCGTCAAAGCCAGCATCATCACGCCGCAAACAACCAACAACGCACCAAGCCACATGATCCCAGTCATGGTTCGCTCCATTAACCGAAACCTACAGTACAACGCGCAGACCAGTTTTCACGTGGTCGTCGCGAAGAACGACATTGCTAGTAAGGCAACAAAAATCACAGCGATAACCGCGACGCCCCACATCCAGACTCTTCTGGTCCCGCGCTGTTCTTCTGCGCGCGAAATGTCGTTTGTGGGGTTACGGCTAGTCGGCCGCGGTGGCGCCATTTGGTCTTCGCCAGGGTTTATAGGCTGACCGATTTGACTTGCACGTTCGCTCTCAGTGCCTTGTAAGTCTGGTCGCGTAGGGGCCGCAGGCCTCCCTTGGGGCATGTTGGTAGCCATCGGAATCTCCTTATGGAGATAGAACCCATAGCTGGAGAAGATGTTCCGGCTTGATCAAACCCCGCTCTTCGCAACCAGCCGGGTTGGTATCCGATACTAGCGGTCAGCCGGAAGGCCCGGCATCAAGTTCAGGAGGGTAGACCAGTCATCGCTACGGAGGCCAAACCCACAGCGTCTTTGGAATGGATATTGCCCGGTTACCGCAAGTAGGTCGAGCCTCATCTTGAAGTAGACCATATCTAGCGGTGTTGCTGGTCAGACATTGCCGCCCTGATAGTTGGACAGGCGACGCTCAGTAGGGCTGGAAAGTTTCAGTGTTTGCGTGACTGGGGTTTGAGACTGCCTTTTGATAGTTCAACGATGTAGAGACTAGCCGCTGCGGCACTTTCGAATTGACGAGCTTCAACCTTGCCGTCCGGCAGAAGGGTTACTGCAAGATACGGCAGACCGGGCAACGCCGGTGGGTAAACGGCATATCCGACGATTGGCTTCGTCTCGCTCATCTCCGCCCTGAAGGCTTGGCAGGCAGCTCGCAACGCTCAAATTCGCCAAGCAGCCACTAGGCGAGGGTCACCGAGGCGCCCCTCTTCAATCATGGCCAGCCGCGCAGCCCTTGGAATGTTGGCTAGTCGTCGACGTGCTCAGGCATGGCTTTCAGCTGATCTTTGGTCCAGGTCGTGACTGCGTGAACCTCGCCGTCCTCGTCGCGCATGAAGTCCAACTGGCCGCATGGTACTGCAACTGGTTTGGCGCCGATGCCGAGGAAGCCCCCGACATCAATAACGATTTGGGCAGTATTGCCGGAACCATGCACATGCGAGACCGATCCGATATCCTCGTCGTCGGGCCCGTAAATCGTTGCGTCCGTGAGAATGTCAGCGGTGAGTTCTGCGTCGGTGAGGCGGACATGATTGCTGTGGTCCATTGCTGGTTTCCTCGCTGTGTTAGATGGCCGTAACAGATCAACCACGGATCCGTTCCAACCTAGCGGAGTAAATGTGATCGCAGACGCGATTTGGCGTGCCCGACACCTGCCTGGCCGCCACGCTTCCCACGGTGGGTGATGCGCTGTCCCAGGCACAGATGCGAACGTAGCCGCTAGATGCGCCGGAACTGATCCACGATCCGATCGACGATCTTGTCTTGGCCGTCCATTCGCTCGCCGGCATCCCACAATCCGAAGCTCGCGACTGCGCCAAGCAAAGCGATGGCGGCTGCAGATGAGACGTATTCCGCCAGCACGTAGAGTGCGGCCGCGAACACGATTGAAACCAGTGCTTTTGCCATCGGTGCGCTCTCCGTCTTCGGCGCCGAAAACTATCCCAACCGTCCGAAATCTACAAACACTCGGCGGCGCTACCCGAGTAATGCCGCTGCCGTGAGGCCGGCTACGATCATTATCGATGCGAGGAGCACGGCGATGTAGAACCAGTCCTGCCAGGTCATAAGCGATAACGGCCGCATGACAGACCGCGCCTCCCGCGCGGGCCGCATTTTACTCCCCCACAACCATCCGAGGAATACCCATGACGCTCGTCGCCAACTGGCGCGCAGTGCTGCGCCAGGCGTGGAGCGTGCGCCTGATGCTGCTCGCCGCTCTGCTTTCGGGCATCGAGGTCATGCTGCCTCTCGTCGGCGGCCTTCTCCCCATTCCCGGGCGAGGAGAGTGTGCCGGCGGCGGTGCGCCTGACGGTCGACAAGCTCATCATTCCTGGGAAGGGCTGGTGCTCAGGTCGCATTGGGACCGCTATGCCAAGATCTGGGATATCTGCTACGGCGAGACCAAGGGCATCGGCCCGAACATGGTCAAGACCGAGCCCGGAATGCCGCGCGATGCTGATGCACCGTGTCGTCGCCGACTATTACCGGCCGCTGACGAAATGCATCACAGGATTCAACCAGAAGCCAGTGAGCCTGCAGGCTTCCCTGTTCTCCGGCGCCTACAATTTTGGTGTGGCCGCGGCCTGTCGATCGACCGCGGCAAGGCATGTTCGAGCCGGCAGGTATCGACGGGCGTGCGAAGCGCAGACCGCGTTCAACCAAGCCGGCGGCCAGGTGGTCAACGGCCTGGTCAAGCCGTGAAATGGGCGGCGCGCAGCGCATCGGCGAGGCCGAGCTTTGCGTGTCGGGGCTGAAGCCATGATTGCGGCCATCACCCGCGTGCTCGAGGTCAACGGAATCATCGTCCATCTGCTTGGCCTGCTGGTGGCTACAAGCACTACGAGGGCAAGGTCGAGGGCATGCACTCGGAACAGCTCAAGTGGGCCTTCAGGATCGCCGAGTTGCGCGCCGAGAACGAAACGCAAGCGCTTGGGTCCGGACTCAATTGCACCAGTAGGTGAGAGCCGCAGCGATATGTGCTGCGGCGAGGAAGTTTCTGGCGAGCTTGTCGTATCTGGTGAGGTTTCGGGCCTTGTAGATGTGTCGATCATAGCGGATCGGAGCACGGCGACTTGTCGTGGACGGGATCACCACCTCTGCCTCTTGAGCAAAGATTGCGAATAGCGTGGTATCGTAGCCCCGACCGGCGGCAGCGTCGATCAGGGTTGCTGCCAGGGTCATGTCATTGATATGCCGGCCGACCATTTGGGAACCAGGGCGGTTGTGATTTCGATACCGGAGCGATTCGGCACCCCCTCATTACGTCTGCTCAAGCAGCGGGCCTATCGCTTCCGCGTCCAACCGGGGGCGGTGGGCCTTTCCGTCAGAAAAAGGTACGCGAAATGACCGAACCTCGGGAACCGCTCAGCATGGAACGTTCCTGGTTCGGCGCTTGATGGAAGGCATCACGGAACAACAAGCTCGGCGGCTTGTGGCTGATCTCGGCTATGACTGGTTGTCGCTCTTAAGGGAGGGACGAATTTTGGCAAAGAAACGCTAGCCGATCTTCCTGATGCGGCCTTTCTCTATCAGGAACGCGCCGCTTGTCCCCCCTTGCCTTGCCAGATCGGTTTGCAGTTCGTCCCATGTCCCCAGATATTCGCCGCAGTCGTCGCATGCTATAGGCGTATCTGGATTAGCGTCCTCTGGAATCCTCAACCGGATCGTTTTGCAATAAGGACATTCCAGCCTGTGATTCAGATATCGTGCCTCAGCCATAGCGATACCTCCGCCTGAAAACGGGAGCAACCGAGCGTATCGCGACGAGCGTAAATTTCAAGAAGATTCCCCAATTGGCAGAAACGCAGCGGCGCTTCTGCCAATCGTAGACCAAGCCGGCCGGGCGTGCGAAGCGGCGGGAAACTTTCGTGCCCTCGTACATGGCCTGCTGGCGTTTGGCCTTTCTGATCCTGATCCGGGGCAAGTCTTCTTTTACCTGGGCGCAGTTGTAGTGACGGTCGTTGTGGCGGTGGATCGGCTGGCCCAACGAGGCCACGTTGTGGTCGGTGCAGTTCTCATCAGCGGTATCATCCTGGTGATTGTCGCCTCCATGATGGGTGGAGGCTTCAAGCTGCCGTGGTGGCAGTAGAATCATGTTAAGCTGAAGCCGTAAAAGATCTCCCATTCTAGCCCCGCTGCGAAAAGGTGGCGGGCCTTTTTTCTGGCTTCAGACGTTTAGCCGCCTTACATCCACTCAATTTGAGGTCTTGCGCAGGGGTAGCACCAAACGTAACCTCCCTGGGGCTTAGGGGTAATCGTCATGGGCGGAGATTCTGCCAAACGAGGCCGTCCACCATTGGGCACTGAGGCGGTCCATCTCAGGTTCTCGAAGACTGTCTTGCTCGCAGTGGACAACTATAGGCGGAACAAAAATCAAACCCGACAGGACGCCATCCGCGAACTCGTGCAGGACTATCTCCGCCTGCTAAGGCTGCTGAATTCGGCAGGCGACAACGGCGCGCTGCAATCTCGCATTGCATCCAAGACCGACTAACGTCGCGGCCACAGTCCGCTGCAATCCACCTACCAGAACGTTACGGCAGTGCCCATGAGCTATGGTGCTATGACCGCTACCGGTCGTATCGCGCTTCGGACAACACGTTCCAGCCCTATAATGGGCCGCGTCAGCAGTGCTATTCGCCATACAGCTGATTGGATAGAGGGAGTTTAACTCGCGGGGCTCCCAAACTTCTTCCGACGTTGCAACCTTGCGAGCAAACAAGCGTTTCGAACAAGCGGGTGGGCTGCAGCCAAGGGAGGGAGTTATGAGAACTCTCATTATCACGCTTGCAGCCAGTTTGTTGAGCGGCTCTGCTTGGTCGGCCTCGGTGGAGGGAGTTGTGAAGGAATATATCCGACACACGCAAGTTATCGTCCTGATCGACGGAAACCTATATGCGGTGCCGCTGGACGTTGCGATCCCCACTGAACTTGAACCGGGAGCGCAGGTTCTAATCACTACAGATGGCCGAGATGCTACCAAGGTAACAGCCGTGGCCCTTGCGCGGAAGTAATGAAAAATTTCGGAACGGCGCGCCCAGATGTAACCGCCTACGGGTTGGATCGCCGCGCCAGAAATGAAGGAACAGGTTGCAAACTGGCGAATTGAATAGGCAGAACCCTAGTTAGTTATGGGAGCCTACAATGATTACGCCCACCACACCTGATCCGAATAACCCCACCCCGACGCCTGGCAATCCCAACCCTGAACCGGCACGTCCTCCTCCACCGCCGGAAACCCCACCGCCAGAGCCGCCCGGCGTTCCGCCGCTCGCACCCGACCCAATCCCCGCGCCAGAGGATAAGCCGATCCAGATACCGCCAGGATCTCCAACCGAAGTGCCTTCAGAGCCGAATTACTCTGGAACAAGCCCCCTAATGGAGGGAACGTATGTTGTAAAACCGGGTGCTTATCGGAAACTGAAACTGGCCGTGGCAATGTTGGTCTGCATCGTGGGGACAGTTACCTCGGCAACGGCTCAGCTCGACGGCGAGCAAGAAGTTGTCCCGGCCGATCCCTGTCAGGCCCGACCGGAGGCCCGCAGCGAAGATTTGCCACCCGACCAGCCGAAGGAAGATTCACGTTCTCGAAATGCGTTGGAACATTGCGAGGGCGTTCTGACTCCGCCAAAGACTGGGGACGAAGAAATGGAAGAACCGCCTCCGGACACCGGGACAACTCGCATTATTCGGCCTGGTGATGTGCCGGAACAACCGCCAAACTGAAGTGGCTGCTGACTTATTCATGGCAGGTTCAATGCTGTTCGCTATCAATGGTGTGCTGCATCCAGTGACGAACCCGCGCTAATAAGTAAGCGGCTGCGGTTGCCGCAGCGCTCCTGCGCCATAGTTCTTCTTAATTGTAGGAAAATCTAATGGAGGCAGTGATGAAGCATCATAGCATCGAGCAACTGCAAGGCTTGGCAGACATCCAAACACTCCTGCCAATGACGCGCACCGAGCGCCTCGAACGCTGGGCCCGGCTACTTGAACACCAGCCAGATCGGTGCCTGGGCACGCTTCCAGGCACCGAGTTTGCCCCGCGCACCGAACGTCTTGCCATGCGCATTCCAGGCTCCCCCCTAACAGTGGCGTTCGAGGACCCAGCCTTCCGCGCGGCTGGCCTTGCGGACGACAGCTATGGTGAGGCTAAGCGTTTCTTTGACCTGTCCGACGGGCAACTGCACGACATCGTCTGCTATTGCCATCATGGCGACGCGGTCAGGGGCGCCACTGCCGCCCGCCGTGTTCGCGCAGCTATCGGGTTGTGGCAGCGCATCCGGGGTTTCTTCGCCTGATAGACAGCCAGCATCCTAGATGAACGGCTTCACCGTTTCGCATCTTTGAGCTTTGCGTCCGCGCGGGTAAGGAATTCCTTGGTGATGGAGCCTAAATGGTTGTGCATCCACTCGGCCATCGCGACCTCCTCTCGAAGGTTCTGTTGGCAGACTTGGACAACTCCCATCTCACCACACGTTTCTGCAGCAGCGCTCAACATGGTGTAGGAAGCAATTTCCACATGTTCGAAGCTGTAACTCGCCAGACAGCCCTTAAGGACTTCATCGTCCCCAAAAGCCCCGCTGACTGACTGTGCAGCGGCGAGTATTTTGGCGGCGGCATCCTTCAAAGATGATGATCCGGCACCAAGAGACGCCAGACAGGTTCGAATGCGTTCCGCCTGAACTCTTGTCTCATCCAAGTGGGTGCGAATTCTGTTCCGCAGTTCGGGATAATTCTCGATGCGATCGTGCAAGCCAGACAGCATCGTTTCGGCTTGTTCTTCCATGGCATGCACATCCCGAAGCCATTGGATCAACCATTCTCTGGACGTGTTCATCGTCGGCTCCTCACCGTTCCAGTGTGCCTACCCGTTAGGAATGAACTGGTCTCAACGCAGCCGGTTCCAAAAGGAATGTGATGTTGGCCTCGGTCGCCCAACGGGCCAGTGTCAAAGGAAACGATGCGGGGATGACCGGTTTGTCGTCTTCGATGTCATCATTCGGAGGATGAAGAGCCACGGCGTCCGGCCGACCCTACTTCGAACACAATACGCCTTCATCGGGCGCGGGCGGGATTGTTTGAGTTCCCGCCTCAGGCAACAGCTCCGCTGCCGAAAGGTGGCGGGGCTTCTCTTTTGGGGTGGTAGGAGTCAAGCAAAGGCTCCCCTCGCGGGCTCATAGAGCCCGGCGCTGACCGTGATGGCTGCTTCGAAATCACCCTGCGGCGCGCTGCGCGTTGGTGAGTTCCCGCCAGGAGTCTGGCTTCTCTGCGAAGTCGGCACGGCAGCCGCTTCATGATCGGGTCGGATGGAGAGGCATCCCAATCTTTTTTGCGAACTGCCAGTTTGACCTGGCGTCCAGCCCCGCCTCGGGATTTGCCTGCCCACTCGTCCCTGGACGGGACCTCTATCCGCGCAGCGACGCGGAACTCTGAACCCCTGCCTTAGGCAGGTTTGGCCTCCCAGCGAAAGGGCGTGTTGTCGACCCACATCCGATGCAGGATGACCGCCAGGCGACGAGCCACGGCTATGGTCGCCTCGCCATGCCACGCCGTCGGGCGACCGCAAGCCCCCATGCCTTCAGCGGCGAGCTCTTCTTCGAGATCCGCAGCAAAATCCCGGCGGCCTCGACCAGCACCCAGCGGATGCCGGCATCGCCGCACTTCGAGATGCCGCGGTCCCGTTAGATCTCTCCCGACTGATAGCGCGAGGGCGTCAGCCCGAAATGGGCCGGAATCGAGCGTGATCGGCTGAAGCGGGCTGGTTCGTCGACACCAGCCCGGAAGCTCAGTGCAACCATCGGACCGACGCCGGGCGCCGTCATCAGCAGCTTGCAGGTCTCATCGCTCTCGGCCAGTCGCCCCATCGCCTTGTGCAGATGCTGGAACTGTTCCCGCAACACCCGTCGCACCGCGAGAAGCGGCTCGATGATCTGCCGCAGATGCGGCGATTGTTCGAGCAGTTCGACGATGCGCCGCTCGAAGTGAAGCCGGGTCACGGCGCCGACCTTGAGGCCGAAGTTGCGCAGCAGGCCGCGCAGGTTGTTCTCGGCGTCGAGGATCTTCGTCTGCACGAACTTGCGGGCGGTCAGCAGCATCCGGATCTCTTGGCTCCGGACCGTCTTGACGTGCACCGGCTTGTAGAGCCCGACCCGCATCATCTGCGCGATGCCGCGGGCATCGTTACGATCGGTCTTATTGATCTGCGCCGAGAGCGCGGCTTTCATGTGCCGCGTCTCGACGCAGATCACGGGAAACCCTGCGCTCGCCAGGCCGCTGTAGAGCCATTGCGACAGCGGCCCGGCCTCAAGGCCCACCCGCTTGTACGGTCCGCCGATCGCATGAAGCAGATCGGCGATTGCCTCTGGCTCGCTCTCGACCTTGCTCTCTCGGATGAGCTTACCGCTCACGTCCATCACGCATACGCTGGTGGTGCGAACAGACACATCAAGACCGACGAACAGCTCCATGGCATACCTCCTAACCGGTTGAACCGATGGAGCCTGCCCGGAACTCTTCCTCCCGTCACCCGTCGAGCAGGAGGGGGCCGGAGCCCCAACAATCCGATCTTTTATCTTGTGTCTCAGGCACCTCGACGAACGTTATGGTTGGCCAGATAGAACGGTGATGGAAAAAATAGCAGCTACGCCGTCTGACAGCGGTCACGCTTCCGCCTTTGCGGTGGGGCAATAATTGGTGCGCTTGGCGGATTGATAGGACTCGGGGGAGTCGAAAGCGCCGCGCGAAGGCATCGGTATGGTTTGGGGTTCCCTGACTGCAGGAGGGTTGCGCTAGGTGTCGTTGTCGTCGGGAAGGGCGGCTTGCTGCTGCTCGACCTTCAGCAGCTTGAACACATTCAGCCAAGCCCGAAAATAAGGCTCGTTGCCGTCGGCTTGCACGGCACACCAGCAGGCAACATCGACGGCCGCCTCGCGATGCCGCGACGCCCGCAGGGTCAGATGCATGCCAGGAAGCGGCACCTTCAACAGTGGCTTGATCGTCCATGCAGATGGTCTGCCAGAGCTCAGTGGCATGTCTGTCTGCAAATGCCGAGCGGCTGTGAAGTTCTGAAAAGTCCGGGGTGTTGTCATTCGTGTGCAATTTGAAAGATCCAGTTGATTGGAGTTTTTCACTGTCAATTTTCGGTAAGGCGTAATCCTGATCCAGAAGGTTGCGGGAAAAAGTCGGAAATGGATGCAGAATATCGCAAAACTCAATTCTATTTTCCAATGTTCAAAGGTAGGTCAGATAAATATTTCAAGTCGTCGATGATAGATCTAATGTGAGGCCACGGAAATTTAGGGTCGTCGTCACACTCCTTGCCTTCAAGCAGAATGACTTCGAGCTTGGCGATAACGCTTTCAAGCGTTCCTGCGGGCGTTGCCGCAAGCTGCTCAAGAATTTTTTGCTGTGTATCAGCGGCACGCTCTCCGCTTCCTTGGCGCGGGAATAGCCGAGTTGGGCATCCTTGATTTGCCAGCGGGTTTGGCGAGCCGCGTCGGAACGTTTGTAGAGGGTAGGGGACGTAGCATGGATCTGCTCAGTTTCTGGGAAGCCGGCGATCCTGGCGAGCTTGCCTTCCAGCTTTTGCTGGCGGCGGCAAAGGGCCAATGTTCGCTGGCGGGCGGAATTCCACGCTTGCGCAGCAGCAACAGCAAGGTCTGGGACAGTGGTTCCTTGGCCGTCCTTGGAATAGGCCGACTGACGGTCCCTGTGGCTTGCATACATTTCCATCTTTCGCCCGCGCGTGACGAAAGGCAAAGTCGTGCTATTGTCGGAATCAGCCATGATCCGAGCTCCAACCAGCTTGGGTTTGGTCAGGCCGGTCGGCCGTCAATATTGGCGCGTTTCGGACATGTAGTGCGAGACGAGTCCGAAGCGAGCATTTAGGCAGTACATGGAATCTGATCACTTATCAAGCCCTGAGGCATCAAACGATACTAAAAGTATCATTTTTCTTACTAGCGAACAGGTTCGTGCCGGTCGTGCCCTATTGCAGTGGGATCAGAAATTGCTCGCAGAAAAATCTAATGTATCGATTGCCACCATCAAGAGGCTTGAACCCTTGCCCGGTCGCCTAAAGGCCAATCGTCTGACGATCGTAGCGTTGCAGGCGGCGCTGGAGGCTGGAGGGATCGAATTCATCCCAGAGAATGGCGGAGGGGTTGGCGTAAGATTGAGGCAGCGTTCGTAGCTGTTCTTCTACATTCGTTTCGCTATCAATGGCCGCTTCGCGCCCGCTAATCAGTCATTAAGGCGATCAATTTCGTTCACCAAAAGCAGACACTGCCGCCAAGCCTTGAGCGCATACCTGAGGGATAAAATCCGCTAGGAGCACTGACAATGTAAAACTGATCGGACCCATCATCGGTATGGCGGCAGATTGTCATTTCTGAGATAGGCGAGCAATCCAGGGTTCGCGACAACTGCGGCGTAGAACACATGTTGCCAGGCATTGCTTGTCGGAACCGCGGCATGATCGCGAAAGCTGATCAAATGCTCCTCGACATCAAGCCCTGCAGCCCTCAGTCGGTCCACGAGCCTCAGCAGCCGCTGATACTCGTTTCGGAAGAAGCGCGCATATCGCTGCAGGATACCCAGTTCCCGGAGATGCCGACTGACGAGCGCGGTCTGCGGTGCGGTCAATCCCGCCGCCGGCGCTAAATCGAAGGTTGGCGCATCAAACGGCGGATCGACCGACACAGCGATCACCTGATTGGCGACGAACACATCAAAATAGGGATGCAAGAAAAAGCGCGGATCGACGGCGTCACCCGTCTTCTCTTTCTTGTTGGTTTGGCACGCGTCGCACATCGGAAAGAGGTTGTATGGGGTCACGCAAAAATGCGGGAATCTGCCCTTGGGCAAATAATGATCCAGCGTGTTCGGCGCGCCTGCCTCGCCGCAGGCCGGGCAAAGCGACAGCTCATGGGCGCGCATGGCCGCAAGGACGTTGCCCTGGACTGAGCCGTCTGCAGGGGAGAGATAGAGATTAAGGAAGCTGTTCTTCTTGTGCTCGATGTCGGGCCAGGTCTGGACGAGCGCGGGTGATCCTGCGCCTTCGATATAGGCTTGAACCCTATCTCGCCACTCCTGCGCGATGCCCGTGAAGAAGCCGGCGTTCTTGCCGCCTTGGCGCTCGGCGACAACGTCATCCACGAGCTGGAGACTGCACGCCGCAGGCGCCACAAGCCGCATCACCACTGACCACGCTCCATCGCCTTGATCTGGATAATCAGTTCTTCATTCAGATCAGCGCCCAGCTCGGCGATGAGCGCGTCGGCGGATTCGGACTCGTCGAGCTGCGCCTTGATCCACGCTTCGAAGGGCTTCGAGACGGCCTTGTCGCCGAACACGTAGGATGAGATGCGCTGGAAATCGCCGCCGAACGTCTGGAAAGGCGGATGCTTGAGGACGACGTCGTCGTCGGTCTTCTCGAAAACGTGCACGCAGTCCGAGGGAATCTCGCGCACCGTCACGACCGAATGCGTCGCCAGCAGCGCCTTGGAGTTGAATCGCGAGAGGATCGTTTTGAGCATGTCGACGAACTGGATCTCGAGCGTGGGGTGCAGGAACAACTCCGGCTCGTCGACCAGGATCAGGCTGTTGCGGCGGATCGCACCCAGGATGTTGATGACGATATAGGCGAAGAGGCGTTGGCCCGAGCTGAGCTCGATCGGCTGCCCGTCAAGGAAGAAGGTGACGCCGGAGGCGGCCTCGAGCGACGCCGTCAGCCGTTCATCGTCGAGCTCGTCGATCCGATCGGACCCGATCGGGATATAACGCCTTCGCTCTGCTCCTTCCCCAACATCAAGCGCGAGCGGTTCCACCAGGCCGGTGTCGCGGTAGAAGGATTGCGGTCGCTTGCGCGCGGCGACCTCGACCGCGGCAAAGTCGAAGCCGATGGCGGTGCGCAGCACGCGCTCCATCGTCGCGACCTTGTGCGACCAATCCCGGATCGATCGGAGACGCCGGTCATCCGCCAGGCACTGGATCAGCGACTGCGCGGCGTTGCGCTTCGGGTAGTCGTGCGAGAGCGTGATACGGCCGCGCTTGCTCGTATCCGAGGGCGTCGTGCGACCCCGCAGGCCAAAATAGCGATAGGCGTCTTGATCCTGCAGCTTGCGTCCGGCGAGATCGACCGGAAACCGCTCGAAGGGGCTGTAGGACACCACCACGAGCTGGCTCACGTTGGGCTTCTCGACGAAGCCTGTCTCCTCCTCCTCGGACGGCGAAATCCAGTCCCGCACGATCTGGTGCAGCAGCTGCGATTTACCGTAGCCATTGGGCCCGATCAGCACATTGACGTCATGCGGCAGCCGGGTGCGGGGCTGGAACTTCAGTTCAAGCGTCGTGGAGTTTCCGAAAACATTCTCGAACTGGAAGCCGAGGTCCATCACCGCGATCGCCTGGCGTTCAAACACGCGCCAGCCGTCGATGAACGTCTGCGTGCTGGCGCGCTCGCGCTGCAGCGAGTTGCGGAACCCCTCGCTGTCGACCAGGGCTTTGGCGTCGGCGTCATCGGCGATCTGAACGAGATAGCTCGCGTCGCGCAGCAGCTTTGCGACCGCGATCGCGACGTCGATGCCCAGCGCGCCCTCGACCTGTTCGTAGAAGGTGATTTCGGTCGGGACGGACACATAGTTGGTGTCCGGTATCGGAAAGACGCCGTCCCAGCCGTCAGCCCGCAGCGCGTCCAGCGCCGTGCTCGAGGTGTAGGCGTCCTCGACCAGGAGCTTCAGCCCCGGCAGTTCCACGATCTCGCCGCCCAGACGGCAGGTGACCGGAAAGCTGGTCTTGTAGCCGTAGTCGTCCCAATTGTTGGACAGGAGCTCAATGACATCGCCATCGGGTTGCGGCGGCGGATTGGTGCGGCGGCTTCCCCGACCGAGGTATACAACCTGCATTCGCCCCGCCCAATACTGTCGCCTCAACCAGAATCACGAGGCGGTTCAAGATACTCTAAGACATTTTCGTGCTGAAGTGTTGCCAGCGTGACACTACCGGCATTGACAGCGGTCAAATCGCCGTCGTGTAGTCGGGATTCGGCGACTTGAAGGTCTCTTCCGCCGACACCACCGCGCGATGATGCACCCATGAAGCGGACCATACAGATCCCGCCGAACTCTGGCTTGAGCCGACCCTGCCGTCATTCCCCACTGATCATAGATGGGTCGCCACCTCAGATTGCCGGAACGCGTAACCCGAATTCCCCTATATGTTGAAAACTCGGATACGACCAGTAGACCATAAAAGGTGGGCAATGTAGCTTGCCAGTAGAATCTCTAGCTTTGACAGACGGGCAACATATGCTTGGGAATACTGCGTATCCGCGTGGTTCCGAATGGAGACTGTGGGACCTTCACATTCATACGCCAGCCTCATTTCACTGGGAAGGCGTACGATTCGTCCCAGGCAATGATGTCCAAAATAACGGAATTATCGACGATCTGATCGTCGGCCTGAACGAAGCCGAACCGCAAGTGTTCGCGTTCATGGATTACTTCACGTTCGAGGGATGGTTCGCCCTAAAGCGGAGGTTACAGGACCCGACGGCTCCCAAGCTTGAAAAGACCGTCTTTCCGGGAATAGAGCTTCGTCTGTCAGCTCCGATGCGCGGTAGGTTGAACGCACATGTCGTTTTCTCTGACAAAATCCAAGACCAGCACCTCCGAGATTTCCTTTCCGCTCAGAAGCTAGAGCTAATTGATCGACCGCTGTCTGACGCGGCGCTTGCAGACTACGCACGCCGCGCATCGGCGGAAAAACTTGCTCACCACGGCTTCAAGAAAGCTGACGTTGAGGACGATGAAACAATAGCGCTCCAAGCAGGCCACACGATAGGTGAGATCAATTGCGACGCATACAAGGAGGCAATACGTAGGGTCCCAAACGGAATGGCTGTTGGGTTTATGCCATTCTCGACGAATGACGGTTTGACCGAGATTGAGCGCAATGAACACTACGCATATTCACTAAGCCTCTTCGAAACATCGCCAATTTTCGAGACCCGCGACCACAATCTCTGGGCTGCATTTGCAGGCGTTGAAACACCCGGCAATAAGAAATGGCTCGCAGCCTTTCAAACAGCGTTGGGAAATGTGCCGAGGCTGGCAGTCTCGGGCAGCGACTCTCATCGGTTTCGCGGCGTTGCAGGCGATAACAACCACCGCGGATATGGCGACTTTCCCTCAAACAAAAAGACGTGGATCAAGGCTGACCCCACCTGGGAAGGACTTTTGCAGGCAATTCGCGAACCTGCGAAGCGGTCATTCCTCGGCGCGATGCCGCCCAAGCTGGAACTGGTGAACTCCCTCAAAACCTTTTACATCGACAAGATCGCGATCAAAAAAGTGGCAACCAGCACCTTTGCAGACGATTGGCTCGATGGCGTCGAAGTGAATTTGAACCATGACCTGGTTGCGATCATCGGGAACAAGGGCAGCGGCAAGAGCGCACTTGCAGATGTGATCGCTTTGCTTGGGAATTCGCAGCAGCAGAAGCACTTCTCCTTCCTTCAAGCCAAACGGTTCCGTGGAAAGAACGGCGAGCCCGCGCACCATTTCGAGGGAACGTTGAACTGGCTTGCAGGCGAGCCTGGCTCGATGGTTCTGAGCGACAACCCCTCTGCAGAACGGGTCGAGCTGGTGAAGTATATCCCACAGGGTCGCTTCGAAGCCCTATGTAACGAACACGTCATGGGCACGTCCAATGCCTTCGAGAATGAGCTTCGGTCCGTTATCTTCACCCATGTTCCCACCGAGGTGGCGGATGGGGCCCTAGATTTCGACCAACTTATTGAAAAGCAGGAAGAGGTTCATCGAGCTAAGGTTGGGGAACTCCGAAAACGACTGCGAACGCTGAATGAGGAAATCGTCCATATCGAGGATCAGCTAAATCCTGCATTGAAATCGAACCTTGAGGAGCAGCTGTCCTTGAAGCGACAGCAAGTTGCAGAGCATAAGGCCGCCGTCCCGAAGGAAGTCCCTGCCCCGACCGACGAGCTTTCAGCTGAACAACAGGACGCGACATTGCAGCTTGTCGCCCTATCCGAAGAGATGACGCAATTGGCGGAGGCGCTTGAAAAAACGAAGGAACAGCAGGTCCTCGTTGCCTCAAAGCGGCGCTCTATCAAGAACATCAACGCCAGAGTGGCGATTTTTGAATCTCAGTTGGGCGAGCTGCGGTCGGGCATCTCGGCGGACCTGACGAACATCGGCCTGCAGATAGCCGACGTCGTTCAATATAAGAGCGATGTGGCAAAACTGGCCGATCTGGAAAGTGCCTTCGCTGACGAAAACGCTAAACTGATCGAACGGGCCGCCCAGTTTGAGCAACGGAAGGAAGTAATTCAGAAAGCGCGGCTGGCGCTCGCAAGCACGCTCAATGAGCCGCAACAAATGCACCAGGACTATCTGGCTGCAATGGAACGGTGGCAAAAGACCTTGGCAACGCTGGAAGGAACAGAAACTTCGGCTGAGAGCGTTCGCGGCCTGACCGCCCGCTTGTCACAGCTGCAAGTTTTACCGGACGCGCTCGGCAAGAAACGCGAAGACAGGCGCGAGTTGGCGGGTGAGATATATGACCTTCTGGCCGCCCAGCGTGAAGGTCGGGCCGAACTATTCTCCCCTCTTCAATCCCTTATCCAAGGCAACACACTGATAAGAGAAGGATACAAGCTGGAATTTGTCGCCAAGCTCGGCGCTTCCGTGGAGGCGATTGCGTCTCGCTTGTTCAATCTGATCAAACAGAATGCCGGAGAGTTGCGAGGAGAAGAAGAAAGTCTCGCCGCAGTGCGGTCGCGCTTTGAAAAGCACGATTTCACAGCGAGAGATCATGCGACCCAGTTCGTCGACGATATGGATGCTCTCGTGAGGGATGCTTCGAACCGGATATCAGGCGGTGGTGAAGGTATACGTACTGTACTTCGCAAGGATCGTGAGCCCGTAGAAGTCTATGACTTCATATTCGGCCTGGAATATCTAGAACCAAAATACACCCTGCTTTTCCAGGACACCCAGATCGAGCAACTTTCGCCTGGCCAGCGCGGTGCACTACTGTTGATTTTTTACCTGTTAGTTGACAAAGGCCGGAACCCAATCGTTCTAGACCAACCGGAAGAAAATCTAGATAACGAGACCGTGGTAAGTTTGCTTGTTCCGGTTCTCGAACAGGCAAAACAGAACCGCCAGATTATCATGGTCACGCACAATCCGAATCTCGCCGTTGTATGCGATGCCGAGCAGATCATCTTTGCGGAGTTCGACCGAAAAGAAAATCCGAAAATCATCTACGTGTCTGGAGCAATCGAAGCGCCCCTCATAAACAAACACGTTGTTACGGTCTTGGAAGGAACCAAGCCCGCGTTTAACAACCGAAGCCAGAAATATCATTGATTCCGCTCAGGTAACTCCCCTCGTGTCGGCTCTAGACCTACGGGCGATCCGTTTCTTCTTGACTGCGAAGGACACATTGGGCGCGCCGTTTGACCTCGTCATGAACAGCAAGCTGCGCGGATGCGACGTAGTGTAGATCAAGACCGGCCCGTTTGTGGCCGGTTCGAAATCCGCCCCTATCGGTGGTGGTGCAGGGTGGGAAATCACTTCCCACGCGCGAGCGTGTAGGCCTAGCCGTACTTCACATGAGGGACTGTAGCAACGTTAGCCTGGCGAGGCCTTACTGTAGCTGTCAGAAGAAAGATGCCATTGCGTCCACGATTTATGACGACGTATACTTCACCCGTTATGTAATCGTGCGCAGACGAAACTGCGAGGTATGATTGGCAAACCAGCTTTTTATCATCGGGAATGGCTTCGACTTACATCATCGAATTGCGTCACAATATTCGGACTTCGCATCCTATCTCGAGCGCGTGGATCGACGTACTTTCAGCATCGCTGAAGACTATGTCGTGCCTGAGAAAAATCAGTGGAGCTACCTTGAGGAGCGGCTCGCCGAAGTCGACGTGGATCAGATCGAAGATTATGCGGAGAGCTATCTAGTTTCTTACGGCGCGGACGATTGGAGTGACTCTGGCCACCACGACTACGAGTATGAAATCGAGCAGATTTGTGATGCGATTTCAAAAAAACTTCGTAAGCATTTTGCCGATTGGGTCCGCCAGCTTGAAATTCCGCCTCATGCTGCTGTTCCAGTGAGATGTATTGATTCGAGCGCTTTCTTTCTGAATTTCAACTACACCGCTACCCTTCAGCGCATCTACGGTGTTCACGACAGTCGCGTCCTGCATATTCACGGATCAGCCTCGGATTCCACCGCTGAGATCGTATTAGGACACGGGTGGGATCGCCAAACTTCCGACCTTCGCTCGCGCTTCACGAGCGAGGAAACCGATGTCCGTGTTGCCGGAGGCTTCCAGCTGATTGATGACCTGCTGGCCGAGACATTCAAGCCGACCACGGACATCCTCGCTCGTAACAGGGCCTTCTTCGAAGGCCTCAATACCGTCACCGAGGTATTCGTTCTCGGGCATTCACTGGCACAGGTCGATGAACCATATTTCAGTGCCGTTCTAGATCATGTGCACCCAAACGCTCATTGGACTGTCAGCTTTCATAGCAACGAAGTGGCGACGTGGTCCGCAGCCAAGGATATTGGCATTCCGACCTCGAGGCTTCGCCTTAGGTCACTCATCAACCTATAACGGACAGCCTCTGACGTCGCAGGGCGCTCAATCATCGATTGACTGATATCTGCGATGCGCCCGCAAAAGCGGACCGTCAGCAAACGGCCCCGAACCAGACTCTGTATCCTGCCAGCCACATGAGCAGGAGTTGCCTTGCTGGAAACGCGCCTATCTGGGTCAAAATCGTCAGCAAGTCAGAACAGATCCACTCTTCGGCGATCTTCCCGTCGGCAATCCGGTAGATTTCGTAACTCTGGTAGTCGACCCGATTGCCTGTCGGCTGATTTCCCAGAAATTCGCCTTTATGGGTTCCCGTGAAGCGGAAGCGAACCGCGACCCGGTCATCGTTCGCAAACATGTCCTGTGTTTCAATCTGCATGTCGGGAAATGCCTTGAAGAACAGCTCCGCGTTCTTTCGCCAAGCGCGATGACCGCGCATTTGATGTGGCATGCCTGCCAAGTTAATTATGAAGTCCGGTGACATGAGTTCGGTACACGCATCGAGGTCTTGGCGTCGCAGGGCTGCGAATGCGTTATTCATCAATGCGATGTTCTCTAGGGGGGAGGTATGGATGGCGAGCACGTCAGGGTCTCCACGTTGACATCTAAATAGGCATAGAGCACATAGTGAATATGATACACAATGATGATCATACATCAAAATGTCGTGACGCGCTGTCGCAGCTATTTCTGGTGACTACCCTCATGTCCGCTGACATGGAGCGCGGCCTTGCCGAACGTGGCCTGACGCTGACCAGGGCTCAGGTGCTATGGATTTTGGGAGAGGCAGGAAAGTTGACGCAGAGGGAACTGGCTGCGGAATTGAAGGTCACACCCCGCAACGTCACTACGCTTATCGACGCACTCGAAGAGACGGGTTTCGTTCTACGGACGGCACATCCGACGGACAGGCGTGCCGCTGTCATCGTTCTGACCCCAAACGGCCAGGAATCCTTTGCAAGAATGCAGTCGGAGACAACCGAATTTGCCAAACAGCTATTCGGAAAGCTTTCCGAGGCCGAGTTGAACATGTTCCAGGGAATACTTCATGGCGTAGCCGCGAAGCTAACCGAAATCGCGAATGAAAGCGGCAAGCGGTAGTACCGTTGCCACCGAGCACCAACTACTCCCGGACGCGATTTGGGCAGATGGAGTTCGCTGCACCTGACTTGTATCTGGATGTCGAGCCGATCGCCCGCTTGACTGGAAATAGTTCTCCCGATTTCCTCGAAGGCGCTGGCCGCTTTCCAGCGTAGGTACATTGTTCGAGAGCCAGGAGAGGCATATTTCAGACAGGCAGCAAAAGACTTAAGCTGGGGGTACCCGCTTGGACGCTGTCATTCATACGGACCATAGCTTGGAGGAATGCGTACGGGGTGCGATCGCGCATGCTTGTCTCGGCCCACACGGGAACGACACAACTTTACATCTTTAAGCAATGGGTGGCCCAGGAATGGGGGCTCCGGCTCACCACCATACCGTCGAGGAAGTTCTGACGGTGCTGGCAGGCACAGCTGTCGCAGTGGATCGGCCTCTCGCACCGGCAGCACCGCGCCACGTTGTGGCCAGTGCAGTCTCCGAAAAGATGTGTTGCCGGCGCTTGTCGGTTATTAGCTGGCGGAGGGTGTTCGAGGTCATGTCGCCACCATCTCCGTTGAGACAGGCGCAGGAAAAAACATAATGAATTTGCGTGCTGCCGACTGTCCCACTTTTTTCTAACCTGCTGATTCCGCTTGGTTAAGGCTCCCCGGATAAGATTCGGCTTCCGATGGTGAGTCGAAAGCGCCGCGCGAAAGCGTCGATATGGTTGAGGCTCCCTGACTACAGGAGAGTTACGCTAGGTGTTGCTGTCGGGAAGGGCGGCTTGCTGCTGCTCGGCCTTCAGCAGCTTGAACACATTCAGCCAAGCCCGAAAATAAGGCTCGTTGCCGTCGGCTTGCACGGCACACCAGCAGGCAACATCGACGGCCGCCTCGNCGGGAAGGTCGGCTTGCTGCTGCTCGTCCTTCAGCAGCTTGAACACATTCAGCCAAGCCCGAAAATAAGGCTCGTTGCCGTCGGCTTGCACGGCACACCAGCAGGCAACATCGACGGCCGCCTCGTTGAACCGAGATTTGAGCGATGCCGCGACGCCCGCAGGGTCAGATGCATGCCAGGAACGGGCACCTTCAACAGTGGCTTGATCGTCCATGCAGATGGTCTGCCAGAGCTCAGTGGCATGTCTGTCTGCAAATGCCGAGCGGCTGTGAAGTTCTGAAAAGTCCGGGGTGTTGTCNCTTGCACGGCACACCAGCAGGCAACATCGACGGCCGCCTCGTTGAACCGAGATTTGAGCGATGCCGCGACGCCCGCAGGGTCAGATGCATGCCAGGAAGCGGCACCTTCAACAGTGGCTTGATCGTCCATGCAGATGGTCTGCCAGAGCTCAGTGGCATGTCTGTCTGCAAATGCCGAGCGGCTGTGAAGTTCTGAAAAGTCCGGGGTGTTGTCGTTCGTGTGCAATTTGAAAGATCCAGTTGATTGGAGTTTTTCACTCTCAATTTTCGGTAAGGCGTAATCCTGATCCAGAAGGTTGCGGGAAAAAGTCGGAAATGGATGGAGAATATCGCAAAACTCAAGTCTATTTTTCAATGTTCACAGGTAGGTCAGATAAATATTTCAAGTCGTCGATAATAGATCTAATGTGAGGCCACGGAAATTTAGGGTCGTCGTCACACTCCTTGCCTTCAAGCAGAATGACTTCGAGCTTGGCGATGACGCCTTCAAGCGTTCCTGCGGGCGTTGCCGCAAGCTGCTCAAGAATTTTTTGCTGTGTATCAGCGGCACGCTGCTCCGCTTCCTTGGCGCGGGAATAGCCGAGTTGGGCATCCTTGATTTGCCAGCGGGTTTGGCGAGCCGCGTCGGAACGTTTGCAGAGGGTAGGTGACGTAGCATGGATCTGCTCAGTTTCCGGGAAGCCGGCGATCCTGGCGAGCTTGCCTTCCAGTTTCTGCTGGCGGCGGCAAAGAGCCAGTGTTCGCTGGCGGGCTGAGTTCCAAGCTTGCCCAACTGTGACAGCAAGGTCTGAGACAGCGATTCGTTGGCCAACCTTGGAATTGGCCGCCTGACGGTCCTTGTGGCTTGCATGCATTTCCATCTTTCGCCCGCGCGTGACGAAAGGCAAAGTCGTGCTATTGTCGGAATCAGCCATGATCCGAGCTCCAACCAGCTTGGGTTTGGTCAGGCAGGTGCAGCAACATCTCGTCGGCCGTCTGGCTAGGTTTACCAGCTGCCGCTATTAACACGAGTTTTTTGACCAATGTCAATCAAAAATAACGACTTTAGATAATGAGTTCGATTTCAGTGGAGCAGTGCAGAGCGGCCAGGGCTATGCTTGGTTGGAGCCAAGGTGAGCTAGCCGAGGCTTCCGCAGTCTCAAAGACAACTGTCGTCGACTTCGAGCGGGGAATACGTACTCCTCATCGCAACAATCTTGGCGCAATTCGTCGGGCATTCGAGCTAGCGGGCATCTCGTTCATTCCGGAGAATGGCGGTGGAGCAGGCGTGCGCTTCGAGAAGCCAGCGACTGGTCCCCGAGATGCGTAGTTTAGCCACGCCACTTCAGGCTAACTTTGCCTTTGCGCAAAAGCGGACGTGAGGGGCTGAGACCCGTGAATGGCCGCTTCGCGCCCGGACGCGACGAAGAACATCTGGGCGCTCAGTGCGCGGGGGCGCTTCCCGGATTGTTCGCGGATTGACTAGTATTTTGGCGACTTGGGGATTGGATAGAATCGCGTCGCAATGTCGATTGCGCGGGTTTCGGTCATCGCGTCATGCACGAACTTACGCTTATCGACGCGTCGTATGCACGGCAGGCCACTCGTGTCGTAGGTTTCCAGCTTCACAAATAGATCGTCCCCAAAGTCGATGTAGACCGGGCACGTCGCATCAAGCCAGGTTTTGCGCGGGCGCACCCAATCATATTGGTGATGGCCGCAATAGGACGCCTCGATATCGTTCTGGATCGTATGATAGCTCTCGATCCATCCACCTTTGAGGGTCGCCTTGGTTGCGTCGGGGTAGTGGTCCCGGTTTCTCGAGAGCCGGAAAAACATGCCGTTCGCAGTGCCCCTCATCGGGCGCGTGGCTTTGGCCCACACAAGGTCTTGGGCCAGCTCCGACTCTGGGTCCGGCAGCATGTGATAAATGTCGAAATTCTGGCGGAAGCCGCGCCCGTCGATCACCCAGACTAGGTTTTGATAGAATGCTTCGCGTGAATGACGCTCGGCGTCGGTCATGCTCGAGTGCTGGACCTCTACGTAAATACCACTGGCGGTCTTGATGTCGGCGCGATGGATTTCCCCATTAGGCGCTACGTGATGGATTTCGCGGCACTCCACCGGAAACAACCCTTTCCATTCCCGATGCCACACGGTTTCATTTTCCCACCACGGATCGCAATCGCGGCGGGAGACATGCGCCCAATGGTGGATGATGCGCGGGCCGCATTTAGCAACCATCGCTGCGCCGCAGGTAGCGCACATTCCGCGCGCTCCTGACGTGGCCTCGCGCCGTTCGCTTTCGACTATCGCGTACTGAATGACGAAAACCTCGCGTTCGTTGGCGTGTGTTTTAACGATTGCACGAGTACCTGCGCGCGAACCGCTGCCGTCCTATGCCGGAAGGCCAACAAAAACCTCATCCTCTTTGAAAAGGTTTGACTGGATCACATGCGCTTTCATCGCGCCGGGATCGGCTGAGTAAGCAATAAGCGCCAAGCTCGATCTGGCTCGGCTGCAAGTGACGTAAAACAGCCGTCGAGTGCGATCGATTGAGGAATCCTTCCCCTCTTGAGCATTCTTCAAATCGCTGGCGCTCAGCCCTTTGGCTCCAAGCAGCTTGTCGTATCCGAATAGAAAGCCGCGTGCGTCCCCGTCGTCCATGAGGACCATTACGCGATCAAATTCGAGGCCTTTGACCCCCTGATGGGTGTCAAAGGAGGCCTCGTGCGCGACATATGAAGCGTAGGGCGCAATCATCGAGAACGGACAATCCAGAAGGGTCAGCAGCGCGGCGATATTGTCGCCAACCGGGTCAGCCTCCTCGTCGTCGTCAGAAACGACCGGCTCCGCACTCAATGCTGCCAGGGCGGCTTTGAGGCTATCGGGCACAACAAATAGATTGGTGCTCGCGACGTTTTCCAGAACGGCGCCGCAAGTGGGTTCGCCATTCGCCCAGAGCGACATCAGGCTATCGATCGCCGCCTGCGCGGTGCGCAGTTGATTTAAGGGCTTTTCGGAGCCTTTAAGCGTGTCCTTGCTCAAAAGCGGCGACGCTTCACGGATGAGCTTGGTCGCAAGGAACTTATCGCCTCGTTGGGTGGCCGTAACGAGCGGAAGAACGCTGTGCGTGAAAAATCGTGTCGGCGCGAAGCTGCCGTCGAGAAACGCTGTGCGGGACGCTTCGATCGGCGCAATCGCCTCGAACAGCTGCCCAAACCCCATCCGCTTCGCGGCCATGTGGTGCTCGAGCGTGAGAATCTTACACTGGTCGCGGTCACTCCAACCCGCATCATCGGTGAGAGCTGCCATATAGGCACGAACCTCATCCTCCATCGCGGGCTTATCCGGCGTATCGACGGGGAACACGAACAGTCGCGCCCATCCTTCAATCGCGTCGTCGCGAGGCTCCTGAACCTGCTCGTCTGCACCCAATCGAATGGCGTTGATAAGACGCACAATACGCTTGGGGCAACGATGGTTCAGCACCTTCTCGGGCGTTTTCCAGCCCGGCGGCAACGAGCTTTCGATGTTCTCTTTGCCGTCCAGATAAATGCGCTGCATGGTGTCGCCGATGAGTCCCAAGCAGAAACGGCTCGCGTGCGCCTGTTGAACCGTCAGGAGGGCGTCTATCAGCGTCTTGTTTGTGTCCTGGCTCTCGTCGATCAGCAGGAACGGATATTTCTCGACGAACATTCGCTGCATTAGCGACTTCTCAAGCAGGAAGGTCGCAAAAATCTTGATGACTTCACTGTGATTGAGGGCGTTGCGCTCGCGGTTATCGCTGTTGGGATTGTAGGTGAAAGCCTTGATCTCATCGAGTCGAGCAAGGCGACGCTGCTTTGATCCAATTGACGTCAGCCGCGCTGCGGACGCTTTCGTACCGGCGCGGCCCTTGGCCTCCTCGGCTGTCAAATCGGCGATTTCCGTCTGAAGATTTACGCGCAGCCATTCCCGTATGTCGGAGTTGAACCCCTGAATTTGCGACCATGCAAAACTATGGATGGTTTTGACGACGAAGAGCGGATCATATTCCAGCCGACGCGTGATCTCGTCACAGGCAGCGTTGGTGTAGGTGATGACCGCGACGTGCCTCGCCCGCAGCCGAAGCGTATCCCGATATTTTGCAGCGATGTGCCTAAGTGCGTTGACGAGTGACCGGGTTTTCCCGGAGCCTGCCCCAGCGAATAAGAAGAAACTCGTTGGATTTTCCAGATCGAGATACGACGCGATCTCGTCCTCGACCGGATCGTCGCGCGTGACATTCGATCCAACTGAAGCGCTATCAATGTTCACGCGGCGATCTCAACGCCAGCCTCGGCATCGGCGCCAGCCTCGGCTTCTACCGGCGCTATCGCGACCAGCCCCAGCTCGGTCTGCTTCTGCTCAAGCTGCGCTGCCAACCACAGCAAGCCTTCGCGAATGTATTTGGGCGGTTTCAGATCACTGGGATTGTCGATCTCAAGAAGGTCTAGCGCGAATTCGGCTTTGCCGCCCCCCTTCAACGTTTCTTTCATGGCTGCGCTGAGCGCCGCAAAATCAACGCTATTCTCGATGTCCGACCGGAATTTTGCGATGAGGCCGGTACCGGGAAGCGTGGAGAAAAATTCGATGTTGGCGACGACGATCGCGTCTTCCAGCGTGTACGCCAAAGCTTCGGCTGTGGCACCCTTGAACTCGACCTCGATCGGGCATTGATACGCGACGCGAAGCGTGAATTGTTCTGCGTCATAGTCCTTGGATTTTTCGGCCTCGGGCTTGTCCAGCAACGCGTCCAATTCCGCGATCTCGGGCCACCACGTTTTGAGGGTGTGGTTGCGCGTCGTGTAGTTCGCCCCACGCATGGGCGCCGCACTGGAACCCGCCGCGTCGCAAGAATCGATGTCAGTCACGACCAGCGTCGTTAGTCCGATCTTCTCGATGAGGCTGCGTAGCTTGTGGGCGTGGCTGCCTCCGATTTCGAGCCATGTGATGTAGCTCTCAGCGAGCTTATGAAACTCGGTGTGCGAGTTTACTAAATGGGGAACGAGAATGCGCTCTGCCGGTCCTTCGATCAGCACGGCGGCGTCGGCAAAGAATAGATCGCAGTGCGTGACTTTCAGGTAGCGGGTCACGAAGCGCTTGGTTTCCTGCTCGCCGCCGAAAGCCTCGCCCACGTTCACCACGCATGATGTTGGGATAGCGTGCTCACGGGCCGGGAGCCTTCGGAAGTAGCGCAGAGAGTCAAAGTGACATTCGTGGGCAATGTGGCTGGAATGGGTGCTCACCACAATTTGTGTCACGAAGTTAGAATTTGCCCCTAAATGATCGTGATTACGAAGGATCTTGTAGGCCTGTCGGATAAAGACCTGTTGCACCTGGGTGTGGAGATGCACCTCGGGCTCTTCAATCAGAACAAGATGCAGCGGCGGAATGATCGCGTCATCGGACGCTTTGCTTTGCGCCTTTCCAACTCTCATCCAGCTGTCGCGAAACGCCATCAGACGGAACACCATAGAAATGAGGTTCTGATAGCCGAGCCCATTGGAATCTTCGGGCAGATACAAGTTGATTGGAGCGCCGCCCGTTTGAATCGGCACGACAAATTGCACTGCGGCATCGTGGTTGAGCCCTTCGACGGGGCGCAAGCGCGTTGAGATATTGAGTTTGGGATCTGTGACGCCGGGATAGCCAAGCGTGTGCATCTCCTTAAGCGGGCTTTCAAAGCCGTCGCTAAGGCGGACATTGAATGCCTCTTGGGCTTCCTCGATCGCCTTGAGCGCGAGAAGGTCTTTGGCATCCGGATTTTCATACGGATCAAGATGGCTTTTATAGTATTGCCGAAGCTGGGACGAGAGTTTGCGAGACGTCGAACCCGATCCAGACGCATCGCCGTCGTCAATGTTGCTTTCGCCGGCATGGCCAAAGCCGCGTTGCGCGCTGATTTCGTCAATGCGGATAAGCCCCTTGAACGGATCGCCCTCAATGGGCTCACTTCCGTGCAGAGCCTGCGGTTGGGCCCGCCCATGCTGCGGATCGACGCATGCGGTCGGATCCAGCACATAGGTGTGAATCGTGAAGTAATGCGTGACGCGGCGTTGCAGAAATTCGACCAATGTCCGCGGCCAGATCGCGACTTGAAACTGTGCAACGTCCTGACCTTGTTCTTCTGCAAGCGCAGCGCCCGCAGTTTGCAGATCGCGGGCATTGGAGCGGGCTGCCAGGTAATCTTTCTGGAGTTGTTCACGATCCTTTGGTTCGTACCTGACGCGAACGCCAAGGCGGCCTCCCCCCCAATCTAACGTCGGCAGGATGCCCTGAACGTAGTGCACTTCGTTTTCTTCGACCTGAATCCAAACGTCGAGAAACGGCAGGAACGCATCCCACTCCGGTTCCGGCAGGGCTTGCTGCGCTACGTGCGCCGCCTCCCAGGCAGCACCCATTGCGTCGATTCTCGGCCAATGAGACAGCGTAAAATCATTGAAGCAAAAGCTGGTTCGTTCCCGATCGACGAGAAAGTACCGCAAGGCCGTGATAGCTGAGGTCTTCCCGCTGTTATTCGCGCCAACGAAGACGGTCTTTTCAGCAGAAAGGCCAATTCTCGTTGAGATCAGCTTTCTGAAATTTGCAATTTCAACAAATTCTATCCGCATAGCCCCCCCGGGAGCCCGACTATATCCCAATTAGTGCGAGCTGCAATCGAAGGTAGTACATTCGAAATGGGGGTTCTGCCCGTCCAAGCCTAAGGACCACTGGGACGTGTTCGACGTCTGTCGACGCGCGCCCGATTCGTTCTCTTCGGTGGGCTTATCGCAGGTACGACGTCTGGTTTTGGAGACATCGGGCAACAAAGAAGCCGTCCTGAAGCGGCCCGATTGCAGTCGCTGTCGCCGGTTGATCGACCAGCGTCCGCTTTCGCGGTCCGGTGCCTAAAAGCCGCCAGTCGGCTTCCGGCCCCAGAAACTCCAGTTCAATGGTGCAGTTGGTCACGACCGCTGCTTAGGCTTCGCTGATGCCTGCTTGTTGCGGATGCGCATGCCCCGCCCTTCCGAATGTTCGATCTCGAAGGCATTGGTTCCGCGGACGAGATCGCTGAGCTTGCGGAAGCCAAAATTGCGGGGATCAAAGTCGGAGGACAGGTTCGCCAGTTGCTTGCCGACCTCTGACAGCGATGCCCAACCATCTTCTGTCTCGACCTGATCGAGAACGCGGCGGATGATCGGCGCGGCCGCGCTCGGCGGCTGAAGGGGTTTGGATTTGCTTCCTGCCGACTCCGTATTGGCCGGCGCGTCCGGCAGCAGGTTCTCGGTGTAGGTAAAGCGTCGACAGGCCTGGCGGAAACTCTCCGGCGTCTTCTGCTCTCTGAAGCCGAAGACATCGACACCCTGCTCGCGGATACGCGCCGCCAGCGGGCAAGATCGCTGTCGGACGAGACCAGGCAGAAGCCGTCGAAGCGACCACTGTGCAACAGATCCATCGCATCGATCACCAAGGTGATGTCGGACGCGTTCTTGCCAGTTGTATAAGCGAATTGTTGCTGCGGGATGTTTGCGCGCCGTGCCAGGACATCGATCCAGGCTTTCGATCTCGGGCTGGCGAAATCGCCATAGATGCGCCGGACGCTGGCCTCGCCCATCTTTGCGATCTCATCGAAATCGACGATCTTCGCCGACGCATTGTCTGCATCGATCAGTACAGCGAGGCGCGGGGAGCGACTATGATTAGCCATCACTGGAGAACCTTTCAGCCGGGAGCTGTTTGCTCGCCTATCGCGCGTTTCGTTGAACAGCTGACCCGCTTACGATCTGAACTCCTTGCCCTGGATAAAGCAGGTGCCTCCGGTGGTCTGAGGACTTCGGTAGTAGTTACTCCGACATGGCGGAACATTTTCACGGCTTGCAGAAGAGGCTGCAGCGGCAACCGGAAACGACCGCTGCAGCCCGTCTACCTGTCTGCCGCCATCTAATTCAGCTGCATTGTCTCAAACTTGAACGAAATGGCCGGGGTAGGCCTCGCGATATCGGCGTGAAACAGGCGTGTAGTCCACCGGCCGCACCGGCGACCGCAGTTCTGAGGATTGCAAATGCCGACGGATATGGCGTCTTGACGGGTCTGGTATCGGCACCGCGGCCATCAGTTTTTCCGTGTAAGGATGTTGCGGGTTTTCAAACACCGAAGAGCGCGGCCCGATCTCGACGATTTCGCCCAGATACATGACGGCGACGCGATGGCTGACGCGTTCCACGACAGCCATATCGTGCGAGATGAAAAGGAACGACAGGTCAAGGCTTTCCTGAAGGTCGAGAAGCAGATTGATGACCTGCGCCTTAATGGAGACATCGAGCGCCGATACGGACTCGTCGGCAACGATCAGTTTCGGATCGAGGGCAAGAGCCCTCGCTATGCAGATACGCTGGCGCTGACCACCGGAGAACTCATGCGGAAAACGGTCTGCCATATCCGCTGTCAGGCCGACCCGGTGCAACAGGTCGGCGACCTTTTCCCGGGCCTCACGCTTGGTTCCCAGCTTGTGCGTCAGATATGGCTCCGCAATGGCGTCGCCTATGCGCATGCGCGGATTGAGGCTGGCGTACGGATCCTGAAAGATCATCTGGGCACCGCGCCGCATCTCGCGGAGTTCTTGCCGTTCCAATGACATGATGTCCTTGCCATCGACCAGAACAGATCCGGACGACGGCCGCAGCAGCCGCATGATCGTGCGGCCTGTGGTGGATTTGCCGCATCCGGATTCTCCGACCAACGACAAGGTCTCCCCAGGCTGTATGGAAAACGAGACGTTTTCGACGGCATGAACGCGACCGGAGAGCTTGCCCAGCGATCCACTGTGCACGTCAAAGCGCGTCGTGAGATTCTGGACCTCCAGAACTGGACGCTTGTCTGCTGAAACCGTGTTTGTTGACTGCGGAGCGGGCCTGGATTTCCCGCTTTTCATGTCGACAAGCGGAAATCGCAGAGGCTGCATTTGACCGCTCATCGAGCCGAGCGTTGGAACCGAAGAAAGCAATGCACGGGTGTAAGGGTGAGAGGCATGCTTGAAGATTTTCGACGTTTCGGCAGTCTCGATGTTCTCCCCGCGATACATCACCACGGTCCGGTCGGCCATCTCGGCCACCACGCCCATGTCGTGCGTAATGAAAAGAACCGACATTTCCTCTTCATCCTGCAATCCCTTTATCAAATCCAGCACCTGTCCTTGGATGGTGACATCGAGCGCTGTTGTTGGCTCATCCGCAATGAGAAGCTTCGGGCGACTTGCAAGCGCCATGGCGATCATGACCCGCTGCCGCATTCCGCCGGAAAACTGATGCGGATACTCACTGTAGCGGGAGGCGGCTGATGCGATCTGGACCTTGTCCATGAGGCGAAGTGCCTCGTTTTTGGCGTCCGCACGTGCCAGTGACCGATTGTGGCAAAGCAATGCTTCGGCGATTTGGTCACCAACGGTGAAGATCGGGTTGAGACTGGTCATAGGTTCCTGGAAGATCATCGCCACGTCGCGGCCGCGCACCTCGCGCATTTGCCTATCGGACAGTTTTGATATCTCTGAACCGCCAAGCGTTATCGATCCTTCGATACGGCTCGTGTGTTTCGGCAAGAGCCGCATGATTGAAAGCGAGGTGACACTCTTGCCAGAGCCCGACTCCCCGACGATTGCCAAGGTTTCTTTCGGCGCAACATCAAACGACACATTGCGGACCACCTGCCGCCATCCTCCGTCGATCCTGAAGGAGGTCGTCAGGTTGGAAACGGACAGGACTGGCACTGCTGTTTTCAGCCCTTGTCCGGTGGAAGCGATTGCTAGCATTTGATGGTCCTTTGGCAATCAGAAACGATTGCGGGTTATTTGCAAAAGAAAGTCTACGACTGCGCGAACCTTGACCGGCGTCCGCCTATGGGCTGGAAAGACGATAGAAATCGGGTCGGCCTCGATCTCGAAATCGTCGAGAAGCGAGACCAGATCACCGCTTTCGAGGTCTTCGCGAAAAATCCACCAGGTCGCCTGCGATATTCCAATGCCGGCCACGGCAGCTTCGCGGAGGATGTCCCCGCTGTCGGTCACGAGGCTACCCGCGACGCGGACGACATGATCTTCTCCACCTGGGCCCTTGAAGTGCCAGTTGGAGCCGAAGCCGCCGACGAGGCAGTTGTGCCCAAGCAGATCGTCTGGCGTTTCAGGTCTGCCGTGACTTTCAAGATAGGCGGGCGACGCCACCGTCTTCTGCGGGCCACGCAGGAGAATTCGATTGATGAGGCGCGAGTCGGCCAACCGCCCGGAGTGCACGACCAGATCGTAACCGCCTTCGATAGGATTCGCGGTCTGGTGCTTCATGGAGAGTTCGAGGGTCACGTCGGGATAGCGCTGGTAGAAACCTGCAAGTGCCGGGATGACTGTCCGCCGACCGAACGACGGGGGCAGTGCGATCCGCACAAGTCCGCTTGGCGCAATACTGCGCTCGCGCACCGCTGCCTCCGCATCGTCCATATCTTGCAGGATTTTCCGGCAACGCTCGTAGAACTCGGAACCATATTCAGTCAGATGCATCCGGCGCGTCGTTCTATGAAACAGTTGAGCACCCAGATCCTCTTCCAGACGCGTGATGCTTTTGGTGACTGCGGAAGTCGAAAAGCTCAGCGTGCGGGCAGCCGACGTAAAGCTGCCCAATTCCGCAACGCGCACGAATGCCAGTATGTCCTGAAACTTGTTCAACTCTGGAATATGTTCCCGCTCATTTTCTAGGCAAGTTGATAACCAGCTTCACCGAAATGGGGCAATCGCCGGCTATCAGCCGCTTTTGGGCTACCATACAGCAATTGACGTGGCGTCCAGAGGCGATGTGGACCATCGAGCCGCGGGAACTGGAAAATGATTTTTTCCAAAAAGCCGTATTCAACTTGCCCTTCCGTTCCGCAAAGAAAGGGAAAGAGCCGTAACCGGCCAGAGAACGTGAAGAATGGAATCGGCGTGAAAGCCATCTGGTTGAACAATGCACTTTGTCTGCTGGAGTCGGCCCACCAATGGGTGGCGCATCGACGTTCCATCGAGGTCAGGAACGGCCTCATTGCCGGGTTGCACGAGCCCGGTTCCACCATTCCAAGCGATTGTGAAACCATCGATGCTACGGGCCTCATCGCCATACCTGGTCTCGTCAACTGCCATAGCCACTCTCCCGACAATTTGATCCGTGGAACCACAGGCGATCTGCCGCTTGAACTTTGGTCTCTTTCCTCATCAGCCGGACGCGAGAGCCGCACGGCGCGCGAGATATATGTTTCAACGATGCTTGGTGCTGTCGAAATGATAAGGACCGGCACGACAAGCGTTCTGGATCACGTGCGTATCTCGCCCGACATAGACTGTGAAGCGCTTGACGCCGTCGCCAGGGCCTGGCGGGACAGCGGCATGCGCGCCACGATAGCGCCAGTGGTGTCGGATCGTATGATCGTCGAGACGATGCCCTTCGAAGCAGAGGACCTCGAAGACATCGACCTGTCAGCTTACGGCCGCCGCCAGCCGCTGCCGGCAACAACACAGATGGACATTGCCGAGAATTTCTTTCAGCGCTGGCACGAAGCCGATGGCGGCCGAATTCGTGTGGCGATTGGCCCCTCGGGGCCACAGCGCTGTTCTGACGACCTGCTGGCAGCCGCCGCGGATTTCAGCAGGCGCAACGATACGCTGCTCCACACGCATGTGTTGGAGACCAGAACTCAGCGCGAGATGGGATTTCGGCTCTATGGCCGCGGCATGATTGCCCACCTCAAGGATCTGGGTGCTCTCACGCCGCGTACCAATCTTGTCCATTCGATCTGGCTGGAGCGGGACGACGCGGAGACAATTGCTCGGATGGGTGCAAGCATCATCCACAATCCGATTTCAAATGCTCGGCTCGGAAGCGGTTTCTGCCCCCTGCCAGAATTGTTGCGCGTCGGCGTGCGTGTCGGGCTTGGCACCGACAGCGCGTGCTGCAACGACAGCAACAATCTACTGGAGGCGGTCAAATGGGCCGCCATCCTGCACAATTCGCTTTCGCAGGATGAAGCCCATTGGACCGGCCCGCATCGGGCATTGTCCTTGGCAACCATAGGCGGCGCAGACGCACTCGGATTGGAAGGCGTAACCGGCAGGATCGCAGTTGGTCACGCGGCCGACTTGGCGTTCTTCCGCATTGCCTCGCCCGCCTTCGCGCCGCTTAACGACGCTGTTCGCCAGCTTGTGTTGGCGGAAACCGGTTCCGCCCTCGCAATGGTCATGATTGCTGGGCGGATCGCGCAGAAGGATGGCCGGGCAACTCAAATCGACGAGTCCGAACTCTGGGAAGAGGCGCAGGCCCTGTCTCAAAGGCGGCAGCACGACAACCGGAACGCCTATATGGCAACGAACGGACTTGAGCTGCCGATCCGACGCATGCGTTCCCGCATCATGGGAGGCTGTGCATGTCACTAGACTGGACACGTCGCCCCGTCAGATTCTTCCAGCATCTGCTGCGTGAGGCGGATGCGATCGATCTCGACGTGAACGATTTGATCGCAGAGATCAAAAGTGTTGGCGCAAACGGCTGCATTGCGATGGGGGGAGGATTTTCCGCCTGGTATCCGACCAGACTTTCCTCGCAACAGATCAACCCGCATCTGTCGTTCGATTTCCTCGGCGCTTTTCTGAAAGCCGCGAAGCCTGAAGGTGTTCGCGTGCTGGTCCGCATGGATATATCCAAGGGCCGGGAAGGCATGGAACTTGTCCACCCTGATTGGTTCGTTCAACGTGAGGACGGCAGCATCAGTTCCGTCTGGTCGATGCCGCAGATCTGCGCGACTGGCCCATTCTGGCAAAACGAAACATTCGCGATCCTGGACGAGATTCTGGCCAGCTATCTGGATGTGGACGGGTTCTTCTTCAACTACCTGCATGTGCCGAGGTGTCATTGCCCACGCTGCGTCTCGATGGTTTACGAGGCAACCGGCCAGAAGATCCCGCACCACGGTATTCGTTCTCCGGCCTACGAGACCTGGCGCCAGGATTTCCTGGCCGACTACATGGGCCGCGTGCGCAACTTCATCCGCGAGCGAAAATCGGAGGCCGCGCTGGTGCCCTATCATCATGTTCATGACGGTTGGGACATCGCCCGGATGTCCGAAGTCAGTGACATCATAGGATCTCAGATTTCCAATCCGGTCATGCCAAACCCGGTCGACCCGCAGCCGGCATGGAACCACTGGGCAGCAGAAGAAGCATTGACGGCTCGCGCCCTCAAACCGGGCAACGCCCCGCTTCTCATCCAGACCACCTCGGAAGCCTTTGCCAGTCGTCAGACGGCGATGCCGGACGCGCGTTTGGTCCACAATCTGATCCAGGCTGCGGCACATGGGGCGAGCACGGCCCCGGCCGTCAACGGGTTGCTCAAGCAGGACGATCCTCGCTTCGTCCCGGCTCTGCAAGAACTCGGGCTTTATCAAGCCGGGCAGGCAAGGTGGTACGAAGGCTTGCGTTCGATCGCGCGCATCGCGATCGTCAAATCCGAAGCAAGCCGTCTCTGGGGACCGGATGCCGGGCGGCCGGCGGGTGCGCCTGATGGCTGCGGCCATGTTGCGGAGTTTCGTGGGTTTTTCGAAATGGCTACCGATCTCCGCTACCCCTGCGACATAGTGGTGGCCGGCAGCCTGCGTTTTGCTGAGCTCGAGCGCTACGAGGCAATCCTGCTGCCCGCTATCCATTGTCTTTCGGACGACGATACACACACGCTCGACACTTATGTCCGTAATGGTGGCAAGCTGATCGCCAGCGCCGATCTTGCAGCCTGCGATGAGAACGGCGTTGGGCGCTCAACCCCATCGCTTGGTTGTTTGCCGGGAATTCCCGGAGGAAGCCATAGCGTGGACGGCGCCTATTTCGCCTTGTCCGATGCGAGTTTCCGAAGCGTACTTGAAGGCATTCCTCATGTCGCTGCAGCGGGAGACTTCTGGATACCTTTTTCCTCGGAAAGCGGAAACGGTATCGATCTTCGGTTGATTGGTCCCTTCCCGAACAACGCACCGGAATTCACGCTTGTGGACGGCCCGGGCACAGCACCGGGACTGATCGAACGCGAGTTCGGTCTGGGCAAAGCGATGTGGCTGCCCTGGCGCATAGGGTCCCTATACCACCGCTTCTCCATGCCCGAGTATCGGCAACTGTTCGGCGTCTTGCTCGAAACCGTGGCCGGTTCTGCGCCAGTGAGTACAACCGCGTCCTCGGCGGTCGAGCTCATTTGCTATGAGCACTCGAATGGCATGGTGCTGCATGCACTCAACGGGGCGACCACACGAACGAAGGGTTTGACCGAACTTACGCCGCTGGCTGGGTTCGAAATCACGGTGAAGACCGACGCAGTTAGGGCCATTGACCTTCAAACCGGCGAAGCACTGCCCGTTCGCAAGACACACCAGCATCTGACCATGCGAATTGATCGTTTGGAGAACTTCATGGCAATCGCCGTTCCAGGAGGCGAGGGCCGAGGGGATGACGTGACATGAGGCTGATCAGCAACAAGGCTGCCTCAGTGGTTGCCGCAGCATAACAAGCTCCCGAAAGAGCACAAAGAAGGGTGAACTTATGAAACACATTCTTAGACGCAGCTTCCTGCTTGCCACTGTGGCGACAACGCTCGCCTGCAACTTGCCTTTGATCGCGGCTGCCGGAGAAGCAGGGACGCTTGTCGTAGCCCAGCCGGCTGACGCCTATTCCATGGATCCGGCGAAGCACTCGGCTTTCCCGACAGCAAACATCCTGTTCCAGATCTACGATGGTCTCGTCACCATGGACGGGAAGGGAGAGTTGGTCCCAGCGCTGGCGACATCATGGAGCAATCCGGATCCTCTGACTTGGCGCTTCAAGCTGCGTGAAGGCGTCAAGTTCCACAATGGCGAACCGTTCAATTCACAAGCGGTGAAGTTCACTTTCGACCGCGCGCTCGATCCGAATTTCAAGGCGCCTTACTACTCCCGCATCGCAGCCATCAAATCGGTCGAAGTTGTGGACGACTACACGGTTGACCTCAAGACAGAAAAGCCCTTCCCGACGATGCTGCTGTCGCTTTACGAAGCATCGTTTCCCGCACTGATCGTTCCACCGACATATACGCAGGAAAAGAACGGCGACGCGCTGGGAGCGGCCCCTGTAGGTACGGGCCCCTACAAATTCGTCAAATGGGTGAAGGACGAGGAAGTCGTTCTCGAAGCCAACCCGGACTACTGGGGCGACAAGCCAAAGATCGAGCGGGTCGTTTTCCGTCCCATCAAGGAAACACGCACGCGCATCGCGGAGCTGAAAAGCGGAGGCGCGGACATTGCTGTCGATATCCCGCCCGAGGATGTTTCTTCGCTCGAAGGCGGAGATACCAAGGTCGAAACCGTCTCGAGCGACTTCCTCTACTTCCTGGCCTTCGACACAACGCGTGACACACCGCTCAAGGACAAGCGCGTCCGCCAGGCGATCAACTATGCAGTGGACGTCGATGCCATTCAGCAGGCCTTGCTCAATGGCACGGGCAATCGCATTGCCCTCACTCTCCCGGCGAACGGATTTGCCTACAATTCCGAATGGACGCCCTATCCTTACGACCCCGAAAAGGCAAAGCAGCTCCTGACAGAAGCCGGATATCCTGATGGGTTCTCCATCCCGTTGATGACTCGCAAGGGTCGTTTCCTGAAGGACAGCGAAATCGTTGAAGCGACCGCCGGCTTTCTTCGAAAGGTCGGCATCAAGGCCGACATTCAGTATCTTGAGCCCGGCGTTTGGGGCCAGATTTCTGAGAAGAAGGGCAGGGAAGGCATCACCTTCCCGGGATGGAGCGGGCGCGATCCCAATCTGGTCTGGTTCCCTTTGCTGAAGACGGGCCAATACCAGAGCTATTTCAGCAATCCCGAACTTGACCGGCTGCTGGATGAAGGCGGAGCGACAATTGATGCGGCCCAGCGCAAGGCGATCTACGAAGAGGCAGCAGTCATAATGAAGGACGAGGCGCCTCATCTGCCGATGATCCAGCCGCCGCTGATCTATGGCCTCAACAGCAAGCTGAATTGGAAGCCGCGTACCGACAGCATGATCGACCTGCGCGAGGCGAGCTTCAACTGATCTTCGATGCTACGTGGCATCCTGGCCACGGAAGTCTGAGCAACCTTGCCGATGGAGCGGTCGCGACTTTGTCCTCTTTCCTAACATCTCGAATATTGTATGCGATCGCCGTGGTTTTCGGCGTCTCGCTTGCCGTATTCTTCCTGATCCGGCTCGGCGGAGATCCATCCGCTCTGTTTCTGCCACCTGAAGCGTCGGTGGAAGAGATCGAGCGGTTCCGCCATCTCATGGGCTTCGACCGCCCTCTCGTCGTTCAATATCTCGACTTCATCTCCAGGGCGCTCCAGGGCGATTTCGGCATGTCACTGCGTTACGAGCAGCCGGCGATGCAACTCGTCCTGGAGCGGGTCCCTGCCACTCTTGAACTCAGCGGCATGGCGCTTGCACTGTCGCTGGTCGTGTCGATACCGCTTGCCATCCTTGCTGCTGCCTGGCGCGGATCAGCGCTCGATCGGGCAAGTCTTCTCGTATCCCTTATTGGCCAGAGCTTTCCGGCATTCTGGCTTGCGATCATGCTGATCCTGCTCTTTTCCGAAACGCTTCATGTTCTGCCGCCATCGGGACGAGGCGGATGGCAAAATCTCTTGATGCCGGCAATCGTGCTTGCGACCTATTCGACGGCGATCATCACCAGATTGCTGCGCTCGTCGATGATCGAAGTTCTTCAGTCCGACTACATCCGCACCGCGCGCGGCAAAGGCATGAGCGAAGGAAGCATCATATTCAAGCATGCGCTTCGCAACGCCGCGATCCCGACCCTGACCGTAATCGGACTTCAGGTCGGTGCGTTGCTGGGCGGTGCCGTCATCACCGAGGAAGTCTTTGCTTATCCCGGTATCGGCAGGCTTGCGATCCAGGCGATTGCAAACCGCGACTTTACCGTCGTGCAGGCTTTCGTGCTCGTCATGGCCGTCACGATCGTTACCGTCAATCTTCTCGTAGACCTGTCTTATGGCTTGCTCGATCCACGCTTGAGGAAGAGCAAATGATCCTTTTCCTCAGGCGATACCTGGATAGCCGCCTCGCAACCTTCGGTCTCGCGCTGGTGCTGATTGTCGTGTTCGCGGCCTTGTTTGGCCACTGGCTCATGCCATTTGATCCCGAAGCGCAGGACATCATGCAACGCCTGAAGCCACCGCTATGGGGCGGCGAGGGGGGGCTCCATCTTTTCGGAACCGATGCGCTTGGCCGAGATATCTTCAGCCGCTTGATCGCTGGCGCGCGCGTTTCGCTTCTCGTCGGGGTCGCTTCGGTCATCATCTCGGGAACAATAGGTGTCACGCTCGGCCTGATCGCCGGCTACGAGGATCGATATGCAGGCCGTATTCTCATGGCCATTACGGATATCCAGCTTGCCATACCGTTTCTTGTCCTGGCGCTTGCGATGGCCGCTGTGGTTGGGCCTAGCCTCTGGAACATCGTCGTGATCCTTGGGCTGACCAATTGGGTGCAGTATGCCCGCGTTGTGCGTGCGGAATCCCTGGTCCTGCGTGAACGAGAATTCATCCAGGCTGCACAGACGATGGGCATCTCGGTTCCGATGATCCTGATGCGTCACCTGCTGCCTAACGTCATGTCTTCCGTGATCGTCATCTCGAGCCTGCTCGTTGCCAAGATGATCCTGTTCGAATCTTCCCTGAGCTTTCTTGGCCTTGGCGTGCCGCCCGAAATGCCGACTTGGGGAACGATGATTTCGGAAGGCCGCAACTACGTCGGAAACGCCTGGTGGGTGGCGACGGTGCCCGGCTTTGCGATCTTTTTCACCGTGGTTGGTATCAATCTTTCTGGTGATCGGTTGCGGGATCTGCTCGACCCACGTCTGAGGCAGGTGGATTCCTGATGGCCGAGCCAAGCTATGAAATCCTGCTCTCCGGTTTCCCAGGACGGACACCGCGTGGCTTCCTTGGCTGGAGCACGACCGTGCTTCTTCACACAAGGGATGGTCATGCATTGTTTGATACGGGCGGCGCCGGCGATCGACCCGGTGTTCTGGATGCGCTTGCCCGGCGCGGCCTGACGCCGACCGATATTAGAACGGTCGTGCTGTCGCACCTCCACTTCGACCATGTCGCTAATGTCGAGTGCTTCCCGAAGGCGGAGGTGGTTCTTCACGAAACCGAGCTTGCCTATTTCGACGAGCACAAGGCAGATGATCGTGCCATTCCGCTGTTCCAGGTCGAGGGCTTGTTGCGTAGCCCGCAACTTTCACTCGTTTCCGGCGAACTCGACGTCTTGCCGGGCATTCGCATGATCCGGACGCCGGGGCATACCGGCGGCCATGCATCTCTTGTCCTGTCCATAGAGGGAAAGTGTGTCGTTCTCGCGCAGGATGCGATCAAGCATCGCGGCGAGATCGAGACGCAAACCTCGGTTGGTGCTTTCGATGCTGCTGCGGCCAAGGCGAGCATCCAGCGCATTGCCGGCATGGCTGACGTCGTCGTACCTGGGCACGACGCTCCATTGCACGTCTCCAACAGCAAGGTCGTAGCTGCGGGGACCCTTTCGGAGGTTATCAGTCTTTCGCTGGAAGACCGTTGTTTCGTGATGGAGATTTGACATGCGTACTCTCCTCCACAACGCATTTGTCTGCACCGGGCTGCCGAACGGCTTCATCAAGGACGGCGCGATCCTGATCCAGGGTTCTAAAATTGCCTGGGTTGGCTCCTGTTCCGCGTTGCCTCCGGAGGCTGTGACGGCCAATCGGATGGATCTTGGCGGAAGGGTTGTCATTCCCGGTCTCGTCAACACGCATGCGCATGGCGGCCTTTCGACGCATCGTGGCTGCTGTGACGATGGGGACTTGTTCCAGTGGGCTGCCGCGCTTGCATCCCATACGTCTTCGCTTACGATCGAAGACAATCGACGCGGCTGTACGCTGGCCACGCTGGAAATGGTGCGCAACGGCATCACGACCGCATGCGACTGCACCCGTTACGGAGCCGGAGTATTTGCATCGGTTGCCAGCGAAATCGGCATGCGCTCGCTCAGCGGCGCCTTGGCAAATTCACCGGAGTTGCGGCTAAACGGTCGGCCGAACTGGCCGCTGGCGCTCCAGGAAACCAAGGAGGCAATGAACGTCCACGCAGGGAACGGTCTATGTCGGTTCTACCTCGGCGGGCATTCACCTTATAGCTGCACCCCTCAACTCCTCATCCAGATAAAGCGCGAGGCCGAAGCTCTCGATCTGCCTTTTGTCATCCATCTCGCCGAAAACCGTCGCGAGAACGAGATGATCCTTGAACAACATGGAAAATCGTCGCTCGCCTGGCTCCACAGTCTCGGCGTATTGGATCGCCGAGCGATACTGGCACATTGCGTGTGGCTCGATGATGATGACATGGGCATGCTTGCCACAAGTGGCGCTGGCGTTGCGCATAATCCTGCGAGCAATGCCAAGCTTGCGAGCGGCGTCGCTCCGGTGCCCGCTCTAAGACGGCATGGGATTCCGGTTGGCCTGGGCACGGACAGCACGCTCTCCAATAACTGTCTCGACCTTTTCCAGGAGATGAAGTTTTCGGTCCTTCTGCAACGTGCGGTCTCGCTCGAAGGCTCCATCATGGGAGCTGCCGACGCCTTCTCCATGGCAACTATTGAAGGCGCCCGCGTTCTTGGCTGGGATGATGACATAGGCAGTCTCGAAGCTGGTAAGGAAGCAGATCTCGTCGTTCTTGCGCTCGATCACCCTCTCGGGCTGACGCCAGAACGCGTCCTTTCCGACATCGTCTATCGCGCCGGCCCGCAGCATGTGCGCAGCGTCATGATCGCGGGCAGAACCGTCTTCGACGATGGCCAGTTCACGTTGGTCGACGAGGCGGCAGCTCGAAGAGCAATACACAAACACTATCAGTCACTTGCAGTAAATAAGGAAGTATATGATGCATGAAGCTCCTGTCGGCCTGATTACCAGTGCTGCCTCCGAGAACCTCCTTCAGGACCGGCGAGCGGAAATGATTGCAACGCCGTGGGGCGAGGCGCCGGTCTTGCTAGGCAAAATAGGTGGACGAGAGACTGCCGTGGTACTTCGTTACGGCGAAAAACTCACCTTGCCGAGCCACAAGATTAATTACCATGCCAACATCTGGGCATTGCGTGAGCTCGGCGTCGAATCCATAGTCTCTCAAAACGCTATTGGTTCTGTAAATCCAGCCATTCGGCCGGGCGACATTGTCGTTTCCGACGACTTCCTCGACAGGACGAAGTCCCGGGCGCTATCACTCTTCGACGACAGCGAGTGTTGGGTACGGGTTGATTTCACCGATCCATTCTGCCCTCGGCTGCGCACCGAGTTGATTGCTGCTGCAAACAAATTCAGCAATCGGGTCATCGAGCGCGGCACCTTCGTTTGCACTGAGGGGCCGCGCTTCGAAACGCCGGCCGAAATCCGGGCTCATCAGCTCGAGGGTGGGGACATCGTCGGCACGCCGCTGGTTCCCGAAGTCATATTCGCGCGGGAGGCTGAGATGTGCTTCGCCTCAATAGCGCCGGTCATCAATTTCGGGTCCGGAATGGCGCCAGCCGTTGTACATTTTGGCCCTGGCAGCATGAACGAGATCTACTACAAGGAAGGCCTGCACGATCTGATCGAAAAGACATTGATCGAGGCGATCTCGGCACTTTCGATCGAGCGCACATGCAACTGCCGCAACGCGCTCGTAGGCGGCTTCAATGGCGAACCGCCCGCATGGATGAAGGCCAAGAGTACAGCTGCGTCAGAGCGAACCTAGCGTTCGGCATAAACGCTGGCATGGAGTTAACGGGTCGACTAGAAGTCGCTATAACAAGATGCACGGGCGCGCCAGCGTTAGGAAAACGTGCTTAGGGTAGTTCCTGCTCCAATGCGGCAATGGACCTGGAGTTAGTTCATCGATCCCGCGCCTGGAAAAACGGTGCGGGATCGAAAGCTGGGCTATTTGAAGAGCATCGGCCTCTAGTCTAGCGATTAGGCAGCTTCTGCAAATTGCCGCTGAGCAGCCCTCAAGGGCTCACTGTATGTTGGGCACGTCACTCAACGCGGTTCCCTTCCGCATCGATCAGCATATCGCCATCCTCCTTGTAGAACGGTCCCTTCTGGGGAAGCGGTAGGATGGCGAGCACGATATCTGAAGGTCGGCTGAGGCGCACGCCCCATGGCGTGACAACGAACGGCCGATTGATGAGGATCGGATGCTCGATCATGGCATCCAGAAGCTGGTCGTCGNTCTGAAGGTCGGCTGAGGCGCACGCCCCATGGCGTGACAACGAACGGCCGATTGATGAGGATCGGATGCTCGATCATGGCATCCAGAAGCTGGTCGTCGGCCAGCGTCGGATCGTTCAGGCCCAGTTCCGCATAGGGCGTTCCTTTCTGCCTAATGGCTGCGCGCACGGTCAGGCCCGCTTTGGAAATCAGCTCCTGAAGCACCKCGCGTGTTGGCGGCGTTTTCAGGTACTCAATGACCACGGGCTCGACCCCCGCATTGCGGATGAGCGCAAGCGCGTTGCGGGACGTGCCGCAACCGGGGTTGTAGTATATGGTGACGTCCATCAGGTGATCCTTTCGCTTGATTTGGCGGCGGACACGGCGGATCCCCGCTCGTACCAGCCCTTGCTGCGGTTCACGATCCACACGACCGACAGCATCACGGGCACCTCGACCAGCACGCCGACGACGGTTGCCAGAGCCGCGCCGGACCTGAAGCCGAACAGGCTGATGGCGGCCGCCACCGCCAGTTCGAAGAAGTTGGATGCGCCGATCAGCGCCGAAGGACCCGCAACGCAATGCTGCTCGCCACAGATGCGGTTGAGCAGATAGGCCAGGCCTGAATTCAGGTAGACCTGGATCAAGATCGGCACGGCCGGCAGCGCGATGATCGCCGGTTGGGCGATGATCTGCTCGCCCTGGAAGCCGAACAGCAGGACCAGTGTCGCCAGCAATGCCACGAGGGAGAGCGGCTGGAGCGTATGAAGCAGGCGCTTGAGCGCCTTCTGTCCACCCAAGGCGAGCAGTCGCCGACGCAGGACCTGCGCAATGATCACCGGAATGACGATGTAGAGAATAACCGACAGGACGAGTGTGTCCCACGGTACCGTTATCGCGGACAGGCCGAGCAGCAGGCCGACGATCGGCGCGAAAGCGACCCCCATGATGGCGTCGTTGAGCGCCACCTGTGACAGCGTGAAATGCGGTTCGCCTCTGGTCAGGTTGGTCCACACGAAGACCATGGCCGTGCAAGGGGCCGCCGCAAGGATGATGAGGCCCGCAATGTAGGAATCGATCTGGTTGGCCGGCAGGTAGGGGCGGAAGAGCCAGCCGATGAAAAGCCAGCCAAGCAGCGCCATCGAGAACGGCTTCACCGCCCAGTTGATGAACAGCGTGACCCCGATCCCGCGCCAATGCCGGCCGACCTCTCCCATGGCGGCAAAGTCGATCTTCACCAGCATCGGGGTGATCATCAGCCAGATCAGGGCGGCGACCGGGATGTTCACCTTGGCGATCTCGGCGGCGCCGATGGCGTGGATGGCCCAGGGATATGCCCACGAAAATGCAGAGCGCGACCCAGAGGGTCAGGTAGCGTTCGAATGCCGACATGATTTCCGTCGTCCAATTTAACAGCAGGCCGTCGCAAGGGCTGGCTGGCAGATGGCCGGATTGCCTGCGCAGCAGTCCTCCA
>NZ_LMCL01000015.1:0-38840 GCF_001424795.1 Aminobacter sp. DSM 101952
TTCTCGATGAAGCTGCCCAGCGTCGTCAGCCTCAAGACCTATGCGAACTCGGCCGTGAAACGCTCCAGCGCTGATGGTACTTCGTCTCAAGACGCGGGAGAGTAAGTCGCTGCCAGGTCTGCCAAGGGCATGTAATATGGACATCGCAAAACGCGGTGTCGGTCACCACATCTTCTCTTTGCGAAAATGGCCCGCCAACGGGATCAAGGGGCCGCGTAAGCGGCCCTTTCCATTGGCCAGGACACGAAATCCCTCGCATTCGCGTAGGCAAATGCCTACATGAAGGCAAGGAGACCGGAATACATGCAGGAAATTCCTGCACATGGTGGCGCGGGGTGGAGCAGCCCGGTAGCTCGTCAGGCTCATAACCTGAAGGTCACAGGTTCAAATCCTGTCCCCGCAACCAAATACAAAAACGCCCCGCCTCGAGCGGGGCGTTTTTGTATCTGGCTGCCGGCTGACCGTCCGATTGGAACCGCATCAGGGGCCCGCAAGGAGGCCAACCGCCGACGACGCGGGATAAGCCAAATCCAGCACCGCGACAAACCTTCCTCCACGAGCTCGATCGCTGGCGGCAAGCCCCGCTTCCCCGGCGATGGTAGCTCCTCGTCCGAGTGGAGCAAAACCGGAAGGGCGCAGGTCAAATCCTGTCCCCGCAACCAAATACAAAAACGCCCGACGCAGAAATGCGGCGGGCGTTTTGGTATCTGGCTGCCGGCTGACCGTCTGATTACAACCGCATCAGCCGCCCGCAAGGACCCCAGCGGCCGACGACGCGGGATAAAAAGCCAAATCGCGACCAAATACAAAAACGCACCGCAGCCGAATTGCCATGAGCCCCTAGGCATGCACGTCAAAGGCCGTGGCCTGAGAGCGCCGCTTATGGTGTGGTGCGCGCCCAGGCGGTCGAACACTTCTCGCCAGCCGTGCCAGGCACTCGGATACCATCGACGCGTCGAGGCAAACGCCGCGCACGTCAGCGCATGGCTTGCAAGCCTCCACGAGCCCGCGCAAAGGTTCTTGAGGACGTTATTAAGACCGGGCCAGGGCGGGCTTTGCCCAGTCTAGACAGTGACGTGCAGGAATAGGTGCCAGGAAAACCAAGGTTCACAAAGTACAGCGACATGCGGCTCGCATGCAGGGGCGCGCGGCCAATGCCTGGCCGCTCGGGGGCTCCCGCCGGCAAGTTGAGTGGAGGAAAAGTGGCCCTGAATGAGCGATGACCTGGCCGTCCCAGGATCGCAGGCTGGTCGATGCCCGCCGGCCGCAAAAAAGGCCCGCGCGAAGCGGGCCTTTTCATGTCGCACCTGCAGACCGGAGACGTCGTTCTCCGGCCTGCCTGATCGTGCCGTGCCGTCAGGAGCCGGCGATGTAGGGCATCAGCTCATAGGCGCCGCGATAGATCATCTCGCCGGCGACGTAGAGGATGATGATCAGGCCGACATAGGCGATCCAGCGATGCTTCTGCAAAAGATTGGCGATGAAGCTCGCGGCGATGCCCATCAGCGCGATGGACAGCACGAGGCCGAAGATCAGCACGTTGGGATGGTCGCGCGCCGCGCCGGCGACGGCCAGCACGTTGTCGAGCGACATGGAAACGTCGGCGATGAGGATCTGCCAGGCCGCCTGTCCGAGCGTCTTGCGCGGGGCCGAGCCGGCAACCTTGCCGTCCTTGTCGATGTCGCTTTCCGAAAGCGCCTCGATGGCCTGGGTTTCCTCGCTGTGGTTCTGCCGGAGCTCGCGCCACATCTTCCAGCACACCCACAGCAGCAGCACGCCGCCGGCAAACAGCAGGCCGACGATCTGCAGCAGCTGGGTCGTGGCGGCGGCAAAGCCGATGCGCAGCACTGTCGCGGCAACGATGCCGATGAGAATGGCCTTGGCGCGCTGGTCCTTGGGCAGGCCTGCGGCGGCAAGGCCGATGATGATCGCGTTGTCGCCCGCCAGGACCAGGTCGATCATGATCACCTGGAACAATGCGGTCATCGCTTCTGGAGTGAAAAATTCTGTCATGCGGCACCCTTTGCTTTCAGCTGGGGGCGGCGCGGCTTGCAATCATAGCCGTAGGCAGCGCGGACTCCGCGCGTGTCACAAAGTGCTGCTACAGCGTAGGGATTTCAAAAGCCAGGCCACCCGGATTGGAACTTCCAGTCCGACATCACAGTCCTCGATGGACTGCCAGAGGGGCCCGGCCTGGTAGCGACTAGCTAATTGCCGCAAGCGAGAAACTCAAGGCCAAATTTTGCCAGGCGCAGAGGATTGGCGCCGATTGGCGGGCCTCGCGGCGTGACGAAGGCGTCGGCGGCATGGTACGCAGGTCACTCATGCCAGTGTGCAGGAGCGCGCGTGATCAGTTCGGAGCAATTTCTGACCTCGGTGTTCTGGGCGCAGGAGCTGCCAGGCGAGGAGCAGGAGCGGGCGCGGCGCGGCATTGCGCTGCGCAATCTCGACGTGGGTGCTTCCCTCATTCACCGCGGCGACCGCGTCGACAGCTGGATCGGCGTCGTCAGCGGCCTGCTGAAGCTCGGCTCGATCACCGATTCCGGCAAGGCGGTCAGCTATGTCGGCTTGCCGCCGAGCTGCTGGTTCGGCGAAGGCTCGCTGCTCAAGGACGAGCCGCGCCAGTACGACGTCGTCGCCTTGCGCCGCACCCAGGTGGCCCTGCTCAACCGCGCCACTTTTTTCTGGCTGTTCGAAAACAGCGTCGCCTTCAACCGGCTGCTGGTGCGCCTGTTCAACGAGCGCCTCGGCCAGTTCATCGCGCTGGTCGAGCACGACCGCACGCTCGATTCCACCGGCAAGGTGGCGCGCAGCCTGGCCTGGCTGTTCAACCCCGTCATCAGCCCCTTCCTTGGCAAGCACATCGACATCAGCCAGGAAGAAATCGGCCTGCTGGCCGGTGTTTCCAGGCCGGTCGCCAACCGCACCTTGCAGGAACTGGAGCGGGCCGGCCTGTTGCGCAACGAGGGCGGCGGCGTGACGATCCTGGATCTGGGAAAGCTGCGGCGCTACGGCGAATAGACGGCGCCAGCGGCATAGTCTTCGGCATTCGCCGCCGGGCGGCGGACCTGGTGCGGTAAGTTATATCAAGCATGCCCGGTCTGTCTGTCAAGCCAGCCCTTGAAAAAGACGGCCAAGGTTGCGAGCTTCCAATCAACGACCGGGAACACCCGGCGATCTACGAGGGAACAAACGGGAGGCGTGCCTTTGGCACAAGGGAGCGCAACGCGCGAGCTCGATACGTTTGCCAAGCTGTTGTGCGAGCATGCCCGCGTGCGGCCGAGCCGCCCGGCGATGCGGCACAAGGATCTCGGCATCTGGCGGACGTGGAACTGGAGCGAACTGGCCGAGACCATCCGCGCCTATGCTGCCGGCCTCGCGCAACTGGGCCTGGAGCGCGGCGCGACCATCGCCGTCATCGGCGAGAACCGGCCGGCCATGTACTGGACCATTCTCGCCGCGCAATGGCTGGGTGCGATCCCGGTCCCGGTCTATGCCGATGCGGTTGCAGACGAGATGGCCTATGTGCTCGACCACGCCGACGTTGCTTTTGCCGCGGTGCAGGACCAGGAGCAGGTCGACAAGCTGATCTCGGTCCAGGACCGCGTGCCCAAGCTTCGGACCGTGCTCTATGACGAGCCGCGCGGATTGCGCGACTACGACCACAGCCGGCTCCATGCCATCGCCGACGTCATTGCCCGGGGACGCGAGCTTGTGCGCACCGACCCGGCTGCGGCAGCGGCCGTCGATGCCGAACGCGATCGCGGCCAGGCCAGCGACATCTCCATCATCCTCTACACCTCGGGCACCACGGGCCGCTCCAAGGGTGTGCTGTTGACCGCCGGCGGCTCGATAGCGGCGGCACGCGATACCGTCGCCTTCGACAAGCTCACCGACCGCGACGAGGTGCTTGCCTACCTGCCGCTGGCCTGGGTCGGCGATCACTACCTCAATTACGCCCAGTCGCTGGTCGCGGGTTTCTGCGTCGCCTGTCCCGAAAGCCGTGAAACGGCGGAAGCCGACACGCAGGAAATCGGGCCGAGCTTCTATTTCGCGCCGCCGCGCGTGTTCGAGACGCTGCTGACCCGGATCACCATCCGCATGGAGGATGCTGGCGCGCTCAAGCGCGGCATGTTCAACCACTTCGTCGGCGTTGCCAGGCGCTGGGGCGAAAAGATCCTCGACGGCCAAAAGGTGCCGCTCCATGCCCGCGTCGGCTACGCGATCGGTAACCTGCTGGTCTACGCCCCGCTGAAGAACGTGCTCGGCTTCTCCCGCATTCGCGTCGCCTACACGGCCGGCGAGGCCATCGGCCCGGACCTGTTTTCCTTCTACCGTTCGCTCGGCCTCAACCTGAAACAGCTCTACGGCCAGACCGAGGCCTTCCTCTATGTCACGGCGCAGCCAGACGGGCAGATCCGCGCGGGCACGGTGGGGCCGGCGACGCCCAATGTCGACATCCGCATCGCCGACGATGGCGAGGTGCTCTACCGGTCGCCGGGCCAGTTCGTCGGCTACTACAAGGACACCGAAAAGACCGCCGAAACGGTTACTCCGGACGGCTATGTGAAGACCGGCGACGCCGGCTTCTTCGATCCCGACGGCCACCTCACCATCATCGACCGCGCCAAGGATGTCGGCAAGCTGAAATCAGGCGCGCTGTTTGCGCCGAAATACATTGAAAACAAGCTGAAGTTCTTCCCCAACATCAAGGAAGCGGTGGCCTTCGGCCAGGACCGCGACTTCGCCACCGTCATGCTCAACATCGACCTGACGGCGGTGGGCAACTGGGCGGAACGCAAGAACATCGCCTACGGCTCCTACCAGGAGCTGGCGCAGCGGCCCGAAGTCTACGCGATGTTCACCGAACATGTCGCCGAAGTGAACCGCGCTTTGGCCGCCGAGCCGCGCATGGCGGCGGCGCAAATCAAGCGTTTCCTGATCCTGCACAAGGAACTCGACGCCGACGACGGCGAGATGACGCGCACGCAGAAGGTTCGCCGCGGCTTCATCGCCGAACGCTACCAGCCGCTTGTCGATGCGCTCTACAACGGCGCCGAAGCCGCCGACATCTCGACCGAGGTTACCTTCGAGGACGGCCGCAAGGGCGTCATCGCGGCAAGGGTCCGTATTGCCGACGCTCAGGTGGCGCAGGGCGCCAAGCCGGGGGTTGCCGCATGAACGCCGCATCGGAAACATTGCTGGCGGTCGACGGCGTGTCGCTGTCCTTCGGCGGGGTCAAGGCCATCACCGACGTGTCCTTCGACATCCGCAAGGGCGAGATCCGCGCCATCATCGGCCCCAACGGCGCCGGCAAGACCTCGATGCTGAACGTGGTCAACGGCTTCTACCACCCCCAGCACGGCCGCATCACCTACAAGGGCAAGACCCGCGCGCGCATGCGGCCCTACCAGGCGGCGAGCCAGGGCATCGCCCGCACCTTCCAGAACGTGGCGCTGTTCCGCGGCATGACCACGCTCGACAACATCATGGTCGGCCGCACGCTGAAGATGCACCGCGGCCTGCTGTGGCAGATGCTGCGCTACGGCCCGGCGATGCGTGAGGAGATCGAGCACCGGCGCGTGGTCGAGGACATCATCGACTTCCTGCAGATCGAGGCGATCCGCAAGACGCCGGTCGGCAAGCTGCCCTACGGCCTGCAGAAGCGCGTCGAGCTCGGCCGGGCGCTGGCGATGGAGCCGGAACTTCTGCTGCTCGACGAGCCGATGGCCGGCATGAACATCGAGGAGAAGGAGGACATGTGCCGCTACATCCTCGATCTCAACAAGCATTTCGGCACCACCATCGCGCTCATCGAGCACGACATGGGTGTCGTCATGGACCTGTCCGACCGCGTCGTGGTGCTCGAATACGGGCACAAGATCGCCGACGGCACGCCCGAGGTGGTCAAGGCCGATCCCAAGGTCATCGAAGCCTATCTCGGCGTGGGGCATTAGCCATGCCGGTGTCTGGTGGAGGAGGAAAGTTCCGCATGAACACGAGACGCAGCGCAGCACGGACGATGGCAGGCCGCTCGACATCCGGCCGGGCCGGCTGAGGAAGGCAGACCGATGCTCTACAACATCTTCATCGACCCTTTCGTGCAGATGGCGCAGATGCCCGATCTGCTGGTCCAGACCCTGTGGGAAGGGCTGGTGTCGGGCGTGCTCTATGCGCTGATCGCCCTTGGCTTCGTGCTCATCTTCAAGGCGTCCGGCGTCTTCAACTTCGCCCAGGGCATCATGGTGGTGTTTTCGGCGCTTACCCTCGTCGGTTTCTACGAGAAGTTTTCGGCCGCCGGTTTCTCCGGCCACGTCGCGGCCTTCGTCGCGCTGATCCTGACGGCGGCGGTGATGTTCGTGCTGGCGATGCTGGTCGAGCGCGTCGTGCTGCGGCCGCTGGTCAACCAGCCCGACATCATCCTGTTCATGGCGACGTTCGGCATCACCTATGTGCTGATCGGCTTCGGCGAGATGGTGTTCGGCGGCGACCCCAAGCAGATGATCGCCAGCGAGCTGTTCCTCCCCAGCGGCTCGGTCGATGTCGAGATGCTCGGCGGCCTCGTCAGCTTCCAGAAGATCGACATCGCCGCCGCCGTCATCGCGTCCGTGATGATCGTCGGGCTGGCCCTGTTTTTCCAGAAGACCCGCATCGGCCGGGCGTTGCGTGCGGTTGCCGACAGCCACAAGGCAGCCCTTTCGGTCGGCATTTCGCTCAACCAGATCTGGGTCATCGTCTGGTTCGCCGCAGGCCTCGTCGCGCTGGTGACCGGCATCATGTGGGGCGCGCGTTCCGACGTCTCCTTCGCGCTCGAGATCGTGGCGCTCAAGGCGCTTCCGGTGCTGGTGCTCGGCGGGCTGACCTCGGTGCCCGGGGCGATCGTCGGCGGGCTGATCATCGGCATCGGCGAAAAGCTTGGCGAATTCTACTGGGGGCCTCTGCTCGGCGGCGGCATCGAGAGCTGGTTCGCCTACGCCATTGCCTTGCTGTTCCTGCTGTATCGGCCGCAGGGCCTGTTCGGCGACAAGATAATCGAGCGGATCTGACGACATGTTCTATCGCGAAACGGGTCAGTTCAAGCAAAGCTACGCGGCCGACCAGGCGGTGTTTCCGATCCTGCAGGACCGGCTCGGCCTGGCCGTCATCCTGCTCGTCGCCTTCGTCGCAGTGCCGCTGTTCGGCAACGAGTTCCTGCTCGCCTCGGTGATGGTGCCGTTCCTGATCCTGTCGCTCGGCGCGATCGGGCTCAACATCCTCGTCGGCTACACCGGGCTGCTGTCGCTCGGTTCTGCCGCCTTCATGGGCGTCGGCGCCTATTCTGCCTACAAGCTCTCGACCATCTTTCCCGGCGTCAACATCCTGGTCTGGATCCTCTGCTCGGGCTTCTTCGCAGCCGGCATCGGTGTGCTGTTCGGCCTGCCGTCGCTGCGCATCAAGGGTTTCTACCTCGCAGTCGCGACGCTGGCTGCGCAGTTCTTCCTGCAATGGTGTTTCGTGCGGATAAGCTGGCTCTACAACGACAACCCGTCCGGCGCCATCGAAGTGCCGGCGCGCACGCTGTTCGGCCTCGCCATCACCGGCCCCTCGGCCACGCCCGTGACGCGCTATCTTGTCGTGCTGGTCATCGTGTCCATTATGACCTTGCTGGCCTCCAACATCGTCCACGGCCGGATCGGCCGCACCTGGATGGCGGTCCGCGACATGGACATCGCCGCGCAGCTGATGGGCATCCGACTTTTGCCGGCAAAGCTGCTGGCGTTCGCGGTTTCGTCCTTCTACTGCGGCGTTTCGGGCGCGCTGATGGTCTTCCTCTGGCTCGGCGCCGCCGAGCCGTCGGCCTTCGACATCAAGCTGTCGTTCCTGCTGCTGTTCATGGTCATCATCGGCGGCCTCGGCTCGATGATCGGCAGCTTCTTCGGCGCCGCATTGATCCACATCCTGCCGATCGTCATCCGCATGCTGCCCGAGGCGCTCGGCCTGCCGATCGCCGCGGCAACCGTGGAGCACCTGACCTACCTGATCGTCGGCGCGCTCATCATCTTTTTCCTGATCGTCGAACCGCACGGCCTCGCGCGGCTCTGGCAGATCGCCAAGCAGAAGCTTCGTGTGTGGCCCTTCCCTTACTAGGGGTCCCGCACAAGACGGAAATGCAAAAGAAGTAGGGAGGAGAACCAAATGTCGTTCAAGAACTGGCTATACGCACTTTCTGCAGCAGCAGCGCTGACCTTGCCGGCCGTCCACGGCGCGCAGGCCCAGGAAGAATCGATCTATGTGCCGCTGTTCACCTATCGCACCGGTCCGTTTGCCGGCTCCGGCACGCCGATTGCCAACGGCATGCACGACTATCTGACGCTTCTCAACGAGCGCGACGGCGGCATCGGCGGCGTCAAGCTGGTGGTCGAGGAATGCGAGACCGGCTACGACACCAAGAAGGGCCTCGAATGCTATGAATCGGTGAAGCCCAAGAAGCCGGTGATCGTCAATCCATGGTCGACCGGCATCACCTTGCCGCTGATCCCCAAGGCGGCCGTGGACAAGATCCCCGTGCTGTCGATGGCCTACGGTCTTTCGGCCTCGGCCAAGGGCGACACCTTCCCCTGGATCTTCAACCCGCCGGCAACCTACTGGGATGGCTTCACCCAGATCCTGCAATACATCGCCACCCAGGAAGGCGGCGGCATCGACAAGCTCAAAGGCAAGAAGATCGGCTACATCTATCTCGATGCCAGCTTCGGCCGCGAGCCGCTGCCGCTGATCGAGCAGCTGTCCAAGGAGCTCGGCTTCGAGGCCAAGCTCTATCCGGTGGCCGCCGCCGACATGCAGAACCAGTCGTCGCAGTGGTTGAGCGTGCGTCGCGACAAGCCCGATTACATGATCCTCTATGGCTGGGGCGCGCTCAACGCCACCGCCGTCAAGGAAGCGGTCAAGACCAACTATCCGATGGAGAAGTTCATCTCGATCTGGTGGCCGAGCGAGGATGACGCCAAGGGTGCCGGCGACGGTGCAAAGGGCTTCAAGACGCTGAACTGGCATGCCGTGGGCGCGGACTTCCCGCTTCTCGCCGACATCCAGAAGCACGTCGTCGATGCCGGCAAGAGCCAGGTCTCGTCCAAGGACAAGGTCGGCCAGGTTCTCTATAACCGCGGCATCTACAACTCGATGCTGATCGCCGAGGCGATCCGCAAGGCGCAGGAGATCACCGGCAAGAAGGCGGTCACCGGCGAGGACGTCCGGCGCGGGCTTGAAGGCCTCAACATCGACGAGGCAAGGCTCAAGGAGATCGGCCTCGAGGGCTTCACCGGTGCGGTCAAGCTCTCCTGCGTCGACCACAACGGCCACTTCTCGACCTTCGTCCAGAGCTGGAACGGCACCACCTACGAAAAGGTCTCCGACTACATTGCGCCAATGAGCGACAAGGTCGGCCCGCTGCTCGATGCCGACGCCAAGGCCTATGCCGAGAAGAATGCGCCGTGGCCGGCCCGTGCCGAGGCTTGCGACGCCTCGTAAGCCGACTGCGCCCTTCAACGTATCCCTTCCCCCGGTCGGGGGGAGGGACCCCAGCTCCGGAGCTTCGTCATGCCTGAACATGCTTCCATCGCTGTCGACACCGCCCGGCCGATGCTGTCGGTCAACAACATCGAGGTGATCTACGATCACGTCATCCTCGTCCTCAAGGGTGTGTCGCTGGCCGTTCCGCAGGGTGGCATCGTTGCCATCCTCGGCGCCAACGGCGCCGGAAAGACGACGACGCTGAAGGCGATCTCGAACCTTCTGCACGCCGAGCGGGGCGAGGTCACCAAGGGCTCGATCGAGTTCGACGGCGAGCGCGTCGACAGCCTCAGCCCGAACGAACTGGTGCGGCGCGGCTGCATCCAGGTGATGGAGGGGCGGCACTGCTTCGGCCATCTGTCGATCGAGGAAAACCTGCTCACCGGTGCTTTTACGCGGCGTGACGGCAACCGCGCCATCCGCGAAGACCTCGACATGATCTACGACTATTTCCCCCGGCTGAAGCAGCGCCGGTCGTCCATGGCCGGCTACACCTCGGGCGGCGAGCAGCAGATGTGCGCCATCGGCCGCGCCATGATGAGCCGTCCCAAGATGATCCTGCTCGACGAGCCGTCGATGGGGCTGGCGCCGCAGGTGGTCGACGAGATCTTCGAGATCGTCAAGGACCTGAACACCAGGCAGGGCGTGTCGTTCCTGGTGGCCGAGCAGAACACCAACATGGCGCTGAAATACGCCACCTACGGCTACATCATGGAAACCGGCCGCATCGTCATGGATGGCGACGCCGCCTCGTTGCGCGACAACGAGGACGTCAAGGAATTCTATCTCGGCATCGGCGGCGAGGGCCGCAAGTCGTTCCGCGAGGTCAAGAGCTACAAGCGGCGCAAGCGCTGGCTCGCCTGAACCGCGTCATGTTCCGGGTGCTGCGCGGTCATGCCCGCTGGGCGGCGCGCCCCATCGTCCAGAAATCCAGGTGAACCATGGTCACGAACGCACATTACGATGCCGGGGAAACCCAGGATCCTGCCGCCCGCGAGGCGGCCCTTTTTGCCAGGCTGCATTCGCTGCTCGAGACCGCGCAAGCCGGCGCGCCGGCCTTGCGCCAGCAGCTTGAGGGCGTGGCCGTCGCGAGCCTCGTTGGCCGTGCGGCACTCCAGCAGGTGCCGGTCATCCGCAAGGGCGACCTGCTTGCCCTCCAGGCCAAGGAACCGCCCTTCGCTGGCCTGTCGCCCGTCAGGCCGGGTGCGTTGAGGCGCCTGCTCGTTTCCCCCGGCCCGATCTTCGATCCCGAAGGCCGTGGCGACGACTGGTGGGGTTCTGCCCGCGCCCTGTTCGCATCCGGCATGCGCCGGGAAGACATCGTCCACAATGCCTTCAGCTACCACCTCACCCCGGGCGGCCACATGATGGAATCGGGTGCCCATGCGCTTGGCTGCGCGGTGATCCCGGCCGGCGTCGGCAACACCGACCAGCAGGTCGAGGCGATCGCGGCACTCAAGCCGTCCGGCTACATCGGCACACCCGACTTCCTCAAGATCCTGATCGACCGCATGAGTGCCGTTGGTGCTGCAAACCCGTTCCGCCACGCTTTGGTTTCGGGTGCGGCGTTCCCGGCGTCGCTGCAGCAGGAGATCGCCGGTGCCGGCATCGACGCCTACCAGGCCTATGCCACGGCCGAGCTCGGCGTCGCCGCCTATGAAACCACGGCGCGTTCGGGGCTTGTCGTCAACGAGGGGCTGATCGTCGAGATCGTGCGTCCGGGCACCGGCGAGGCGGTCGCCGACGGCGAGGTCGGCGAGGTCGTGGTCACGCGGCTCAACGCGGAATACCCGTTGCTGCGTTTCGGCACCGGCGACCTGTCGCGGGTGCTCTCCGGCCTCAGTTCCTGCGGCCGCACCAACATGCGGCTCGCCGGCTGGATGGGCCGCGCCGACCAGCGCACCAAGGTCAAGGGCATGTTCGTGGACCCGGCCCAGGTCGCCGCGATCGGCCGCCGGTTTCCCGGCCTCGGCCGGCTCCGCCTCGTCGTCGGCCGCGATGGCGCGCAGGACACGATGCTGCTGAAGGCCGAAGCCGGCGCGCCGAGCGACGAGCTCCGTGCGGAACTCGAAGCGGCATTGCAGGCCGCGACCAAGATGAAGGGCAGCGTCGAGATCGTCGCCCCCGGCAGCCTGCCCAATGACGGCAAGGTCATCGCCGACGACCGCCCGGTCGAATAGCGGCCGCCGCGTGGCCGCCAAGGCCAACCAGCAGCTGTTCGGCGGCAGCGCGAAGCTGGTCAGTAGGCCGCCCGGTAGATCGACAGGATGTCGCCGCGCGCCAGGTCGCGCGGGTTGTTGTCGAGCAGGCGGCGGATGGCGAAGGCGTCATCGGCCATCGTCTCCAGGTCGTTTTCCGGCACGCCCAGCTTTGACAGCCGCATCTCGATTCCGAGCGAGGCGCAGTAATCGTGCGTCGATCCGAGCACGTCCTGCACGGCATTCGCCTCCGGCAGCCCGAGTGCAGAGAGCACATGACCGGTCTTCTCGGTCGCCGCCGGCAGGTTGAAGGCCAGCACATGCGGGAAGATCAGCGCGTTGGCGGCGCCATGGGCGATGTGCCAGCGCGTGCCCAGTGGATAGGCGAGCGCATGGCCGCCTGCCGTATTGACCGGGCCGAGGCAGAAGCCCCCATAGAGCGAGGCGAGCGACAGCCCGGCGCGGGCCTCGACGTCGCTGCCGTCCTTGACCGCACGCGCAAGGTAGCGGCCGACCAGCTTCACGCCTTCAAGCGCGTAGAGGTCGATCATCGGATGCGCCTTCTTGTTGGTGTAGGCCTCGACGCAGTGGGCCATGGCGTCGACGCCAGTGGCGGCGGTGACGGCCGGCGGCACGGTCATGGTCAGCGCCGGGTCGACGATCGCGATGTCGGCCAGCATCTCGATGCTTTCGACGGCGAGCTTCGCCTGCGTCTCCGGATCGGTGACGAGCGCGCGGATTCCGGCCTCGCTGCCGGTGCCGGATGTCGTCGGCACCTGGGCGAGCGCCACCCGGCGCTTTGCCGCCTTGCCAACACCGACGATGTCCTGCAGCCGCTGGCCGGTGCCGGCCATCACCGAGACAAGCTTGGCAAGGTCCATGGCGCTGCCGCCGCCGAAGCCGACGATCAGGTCGGCCTCCGAGCGGGCCGCCAGCTCCAGCACCTTTTCGAGATTGGGCAGGTCAGGCTCCGGGCGCACCTCGCCGAAGACGACCGTCTCGACACCCAGATCAAGCGTGTCCACCCGTGCCGCATTGAATCCGTCGGCGACGACCAGCGCCTTCCTGACGTTGCGTGCCTTCACCCAGGCGGCAAGCCGCGACACCACGCCGGGGCCGAACTCGATGACCGGCGGCCGAACGATCGTGATGGGCGTGTTGAGACCGGTCATCGTCATGGCTCCAGCTGGATATGGCCGCCGCAGTCAAGCATCGTCAGTACGCGCCTGGGGACAGGCGGACATATTTGATGGCGCGGCGGAAATAGGTGAAGGCGACGTGGATGACGCCATCCGGGGTCGCCAGGATCGACGGGTAGGAGAACTCGCGGTTCAGCCCGTCCTTGGAATTGTTGGTCAGGCAGAAGCCGTCGCCCGTCTCGAGGTCGATGCGGTTGCCGAAGCTCTCGCCGCCGTCGGAGGAGAAGGCGAGGCTGAGCGGCGCGCGCGGCACGCCCCAGACGGCCTTGCGGCCTTCCGGCTTGGTTGCTGGCTCGGCCGCGACGGGCTCGTCGCCCTCGATCTCGTCATAGAGCGACAATCGCCGGTCGTCGGACATCGAGGCGTTGGCATGGTTGTAGACGATGGCGATGCGGCCATCGGCCGTGCGCACGGCCTGCACCGACGAGTTGTTGTTGGGCAGGTCGGTGGCTTCAGGCGCGCTCCAGCTGCGGCCGCCGTCAAGCGAGCGGCTGCGCAGCACCTGTTCGGAAAAGCGGTTGCGGTACAGGGCCACCATCTCCTCGCTGCCGAGCGCCACGATGTTCATGTGCACGGCACCTAAGCTGTCGGGCACGTCGTGCATCGTCCAGCTGGCGCCGGCGTCGGTGGAAACCAGCACCGCCGCAGTGTCGACGTCGCCGCTCCAGCGTGTCCCCGGCCGGCCGATGCAGCGAAACACCGGCAGCAGCCATTCGCCGCGGCCGTTGATGATGATCGGCTGGCGCACGAAGGTGCCGGGAATGTCGCAGAGCACCGACACCTCGCCGAAGCTCTTGCCGCCATCCTCGGAGATGCGCCGCTTGACCACCGCGCCGTCCTGATGGCCCGAGGTCTGCGAGGTGTAGAGCAGCCAGACCTTGCCGTCGGGCGCGTTGAACAGCAGCGGGTTCTGTTCGGATTTCTGGGGGTCGTCCGACATCTTTTCCGGCGCCGACCAACTGTCCGAGCCGGGCGCCAGCCGCGACAGGTAGACCGAGATGTCGCCCATGCCCTCCATCGTGCCGCCGAACCAGACGCAGGCCAGCGTGCCGTCGGGCAAAAGCGACAGGTTGGCGGCATGGTTCTGCACCGTCGGCGACGCCAGGAACGCGTCGCTGCGTCCCGACGACACCTGATGCAGCTTGCCGTCCATCTGCGCGGCGACCTCCGCGTGGGTCATAACCGCGGCGGACGGTTGCGCCTGGGCTGTATTGGTGGCCATCGCGCCCTCCTTACGGCAGCTGTTCGAGCTGCGGCCGGAGCGCGGCGATCTCGCTTTCGCCCAAGCCCACGAGCGGCGGCCGCAGCCGCTGCCATGCCTTCTCGCCATGCTTCAGGCCGACCATCGCCTTGATGGTCGGGATCTGGGCGTAGCTGTTGGACAGGTTGCGCCAGGCGTTGATGCGCGCCTGCGCGGCCTCGACCTTGGCCGCTGCTGCCGCATCGGCGTGGCCGTCGAACACGGTGCGCAGCGAATCCGCGATCAGGTTGGACGTCGCGGTGATGCAGCCGGCGCCGCCTTCGCGCAGCAGCGGCAGCATCAGCGGATCGGCGCCGGGGAACACGGCAAAGCCCGGATAGGCCTTCACCAGCGCCTGCATGTTGGCGAGGTCGCCCTTGGATTCCTTGATGCCGACGACCGTCTTCGGAAAAGCCTCGATCAGGCGGCCGACCAGCTCGACCGACAGCGAAATGCCCGAGACCTGGGGGATGTGGTAGAGCACGACCTTGAGCTGGTCGTCGGCCACGCCTTCGAGGATGCGCGAATAGGCGTCGAACAGGCCGTCGTCGGACACGCCCTTGTAGTAGAAGGGCGGCAGCATCACGACCTTGTCGATCCCCAGCGACAGCGCATGGCGGGTCAGCTCGATGGTCTCCGGAATGGCCGCGACGCCGGTGCCCGGCATCAGCCTGTCGGCGGCAACACCTGCCTTGATCACGCTTTCCAGCATCGCCTTGCGCTCACCAAGCGAGAACGAGTTGGCCTCGCCCGTCGTGCCGAGCAGGGCCACGCCATGGCAGCCCTCGTCGAGCAGCCGCTGGCAATGCTTGGCCAGCAGGACGTGATCGGGCGACAGGTCGGCGTTGATGGGCGTGGCGGCGGCGGAGAAGACGCCCGAGATTGCGAAACTGGTCATGCTGTCACCCGAGGCGTTCCGGCGAGCTTGCGCGCATAGGCGATCGCCGCATTCATGTTGACGTGGTTGGCCTTGCCGGTCCCGGCAATGTCGAAGGCGGTGCCATGGTCGACCGAGGTGCGGTCGATCGGCAGGCCGAGCGAAATGTTGACGCCGCTGTCGAAGGCGACCAGCTTCATCGGGATGTGGCCCTGGTCGTGATACTGCGCGACGACGAGGTCGAAGGCACCTGAATAGGCGCGGTGGAAGACCGTGTCCGGCGGGACCGGCCCGTAGGCGTCGATGCCCTCGGCCTTGGCTGAAGCCACGGCAGGCGCGATGAACTCGTCGTCCTCGGTGCCGAACAGGCCGTTTTCGCCGCAATGCGGGTTGAGGCCGGCGACCGCGATGCGCGGGCTAGCGACGCCGATGCGGCGCAGGTGGCGATGGCCGGTGCGGATGGTTTCGAGGATGCGCTCCGGCTTGACCCTGATAATCGCCTCCTTGAGCGACACATGGGTCGAGACGTGGATCACCGACATGCGCTCGGAGGCGAGCAGCATCCACGACGAGCGCGAACCGGTCAGATGCGCCAGCATGCCGGTGTGGCCGTCATAGTGGTGGCCGGCAAGGTTCAGCGCTTCCTTGTTGATGGGCGCGGTGACGATGCAGCCGATCTCGCCTGCGGTCGCCGCTTCCACCGCACGCGCGATGAAGCGGAACGAGGCGTCGCCGGCGCGGGTGTCGATCTTGCCGAAGGCGATCGGGCCGCCGTCAATTTCGACATGCTCGATGGCGATGGTGTCGGCGCCGTCGGAGGCGGGCGCGAATTTCAACGGCGCGCCGACGATCTTCGCTGCCGCCTTGAGGCTGTCGCGGTTGCCGAAGACGCGGATGGTGGCGCGGTCGGCAGCATCCATCTCGGCCAGCGACTTGCAGATGATCTCGGGTCCGACGCCTGCCGGGTCCCCCATGGTGATGCCAATCGTGCGGCTAGAACTCGCCATCGCTCCCTGTCCGTCTTTTCCGCAGGCAGCACCCGGCTCCTGCGGTCTGGAATCCTCCCGAGCGCAAGCGCCCTGGGGGCGCGATCTGCACTTGGCTTATGGCCGGAAACTGACCACAAGTAGACAAGTTGTCAAGTTGCTTTTTCCAGCGCAAGCAGGCTGTCCGCTCAACGTAGAAGAGTATTGTATTGATTTAACGAGGAAATTCCTGCGGCATTTAACCGGGAGCTAATTTTTCTCGCCCGGTGTCTGAAAAAATGAATTGACATGTTTACAATATGGCGGCATTTGTTCGGCCCACGGTCGCCGCTTCCGTGTCTGTTGCCTTTCGACTGACCAGAGCATCGCCGTTCACGGGTTTCAGGGAGGAAATGTGATGTCGAAACGGAACACCGAGACTCCGTCGCGTGCCGGGATGACCCGCCGCGACGCGCTCAGGCTCGGCCTGGGCAGCGCTGTGGGCTTCACGCTGCTCGGCCTCAACGCCAAGATCGTCTTTGCGCAGGAAGGCCAGGTGCTGAAGGTTGCCAATCCGGCCTTCAACCAGGATTGGTCGCCGTTGCGCGGCGGCGGCGTGCCCTATCGCTGGAATTCGGCCTGGTGGGCCTCGCCGATGTATTTCGACAGCGAAGGCAAGATCCATCCTTATGTCTTCGCCACCTGGGAAGGTTCGGCTGACTCCAAGACCTGGACCTTCAAGCTCGACCCCAAGGCGACCTTCTCCGACGGCAGCAAGATCACCTCGGCAGATGTCGCCGGGTCGTGGAACGTAGCCGCGATGCCCGGCACCAAGAGCCAGCGTGCCGACCAGGTGCTCGCCAAGGTCGCGGGCTTCGCCGAGGTCACCGGCGGCAGCGCCAACACCATTTCCGGCGTCGCCACCCCGGACGAGGGCACCGTCGTCGTGACGCTGACCGAGTCCGACCCGATCTACTTCATGCGCGTCGCCAACCACATCGTGCCGATCACCAAGGCGTCGCAGTCGCGCGGCGAGGACGGCAACGAGATCCAGGACTGGTTCACGCCCGACGCGGGTGCCGTTTATTCCGGCCCGTTCAAGCTGACCAGCATCGACATCGACGGCGGCAAGCTGGTGTTCGAGCCGAACGAAAACTTCTTCGGCCCGAAGCCCAAGCTCGCCCGCATCGAGATCACCTCGATCGAGGACAATGTGACGGCGACCTCGCTGCTCAAGTCGGGCGAGTTCAACGCCCACACCGAGCTCGTCACCTCGACCATCGTGCAGGACCTCGGCGCCGAATTCGCTTCCGGCCCGCTGATCCCGACCAGCCAGCACTTCTGGTTCAATTCCAAGCGCGCGCCGATGGATGACCCCAAGGTTCGCCAGGCGCTGATCATGGCCGTCGACCGCGACGGCCTGATGAAGGCCTCGTTCCCTGATGGTCCGCACAAGAAGACCGACCAGGTCCTCAACTCGGTGCCAGGCGCCGACAATTCCGGTTTCGAGCCCTATCCCTACGATCCGGAAGGCGCCAAGAAGCTGCTCGCCGAGTCGACCTATGGCGGCCCCGAGCGCCTGCCCAAGATCCTGTTCGTCGGCATATCCTCGCCGGCCAATGAGGCGGCGGCCCAGTTCATCGCCGAGCAGTGGCGCCAGAATCTCGGCATCACCGCCGTCGACATGAAGCCGCAGCAGGACGCCTATGCCGGCCCCGACCAGAACGCGGTGCAGATCTTCCGCGATGACGTCGGCACCCGCGTGCCGGACGCGGCGAGCTATCTCGCCGGCTCCATCGCCTCGACCTCGTCCAACGCCCAGAACAAGCTCGGCGGCTACAAGAACGACAAGGTCGACCAGCTGCTGGCCGAAGCCGCCACCAAGGCGGCGGACGATCCGCAGCGCGTGGCCCTTGCCCAGGAGGCCCAGAAGGCCTTCCGCGAGGACTGGACCTTCATTCCCTGGTACGCACAGGCGATGTCGCGCTGGGCCAACGCCAATGTGAAGGGCATCGACAAGAACCTCGACTGGCAGGTCGTTGCACCTTGGGAAATCACCGTCGGCTGATGCCCGGTAAAGCGCACGGGGGCTCGTCCCCCGTGCTACTCTCTTCGAACTGATACCGTGCGGTGGGAGGCCGCCCGCCATGCTGCGCTATATTGCAACACGGCTGCTGCTGTGGATTCCGTCCGTCCTGCTAGTCATGCTAGCCGTCTATGCCATGGCCTATTACGGCGCCGGCGACCCGATCAAGCTGATCTTCCTGCGCGCCCCCGGCGATGTCGCCTACAATCCCGAAAAGATCGAGGCGATCCGCGACGCGGCTGGTCTCAACCGACCGTTCCTCGTTCAGTTCGGCAGCTACATCCTCAACCTGATCCAGGGCAATTTCGGCAACTCGCTGACCTCGGGCCGCTCTGTCTGGGCGATGGTGTCGGCCGCGGCCCCCGTCTCCTTCAAGCTCGGCCTCTGCGCCGTCATCCTGACGGCCATCGTCGCAGTGCCCCTGGGCATGATCGCGGCGATGAACCAGAACACCAAGATCGACTACGCGATCCTCGGCTCGGCGCTGTTTCTCTGGGCCATCCCCGCCTATGTCGCCGGCCCGCTGCTGATGGTGCTGCTGATCTTCATCCTGCCGGGCGGCAGCGTTCCCTATGGCTGGGGCGGCGTCTTCGACGTCCGCATCCTGTTGCCGCTGCTTGTGCTGTCCTTCCAGCCGATCGCCCTGATCGTGCGCCAGACCCGTGCCGCCGTCATCGAGGTGCTGTCCGAGGATTTCGTCCGCACCGCCCGCGCCAAGGGCGTGCCGGAGATGGTGGTCGCCTTCCGCCACATCCTGCGGCCGGTGCTGACCCCCGTCGTCACCCAGCTCGGCCTGATCATGATCACCATCGTCAACGGTGCCATCTTCGTCGAGCTGGTGTTCGGCCTGCCCGGCCTCGGCCGCCTGACGGTCTCGGCGCTGACCAATTCCGACTATCCCGTCATCCTGGCCATCACGCTGATCGGCTCCTTCCTGGTGATGCTGTCGAACCTTCTCGTCGACGTGCTCTATCCGCTGCTCGATCCGCGCGCCAACGACACGATGAGGAGCCGCTGACATGACGATGACACCCGTCAATCTCTCCTCGACAGTGGCCGACGACGAGCCCCCCGTCAGCTTGTGGCGCGATGCCTGGCACCGCCTGCTGCGCAACAAGCTGGCGGTCGCCGGTCTCGCCGTGGTCATCCTGCTCGCCTTCGTCGCCGTCTTCGGTCCGTGGCTCACGCCCTACGACTTCCTGACCCAGGACCTCAGCGCCCGCAACCAGGCGCCGTCGCTGGCGCATCTGTTCGGCACCGACGACCTCGGCCGTGATGTCTTCTCCCGCGTCGTCTATGGCACCCGCACCGCCTTTGTCGTGGCGATCGTGGTGACGGCAATTGCGGTCGTCATCGGCGTCACCCTCGGCGCCATGGCCGGCTTCTTCGGCGGCATGTTCGACCGCGTCGTCATGTGGTTCACCGACATGACCATGTCGGTTCCCAACCTGCTGCTGGTCGTCGTCATCAACGCCTCGCTCAAGACGCCGATCACCGCCTGGATGGAGGCGCGCTACCAGGCGACGCTCAACCCGTTCTACCGCGAAACCATCTGGGTCGATTTCCTGTTGGTGTTCGGTTCGATGGCGCTGATCAGCTGGCCGCCCTATGCCCGCCTCGTCCGCGCCCAGGTGCTGTCGATCCGCGGCCGGCCCTATGTCACCGCCGCCCGTGCGCTCGGCCTCACCAACCGCCTGATCCTGATGCGCTACATCGTTCCCAACGCCATCGGCCCGCTGATCGTCTCGGTCAGCGCCGGCCTTGGCACCGCCATGGTTCTGGAAAGCGCCTTCTCCTTCCTCGGCGTCGGCGTCAATCCGCCCACGCCCAGTTGGGGCAACATGATCTCCGACGGCCTGCGTGTCTGGCAGCATTATCCGCACCTGCTGGCAGCACCCGCCGCCGTGCTCGGCCTCGCCACCGTCGCCTTCTCGTTCCTCGGCGACGGCCTCAACGACGCTCTCAATCCGAGGGGCAGCAAATGACCGCTCCCGCAGACAACAAGCCGCTGCTCGACGTGCGCGGCCTGACCATCGAGATCGACACCCGCCGCGGCCCTGCCGTCATCGTCGACGGCATCGACCTCACCGTCGGCAAGGGCGAGACGCTCGGCGTCGTCGGCGAATCCGGCTGCGGCAAGAGCCTGACCATGCTGAGCCTGGTCCGGCTCCTGCCCAACAAGATCAGGGTCAAGGGCGGCACCGCCGAGTTCGCCGGCCGCGACCTGCTCAAGATGTCGAAGTCCGAGCTGCGCCAGGTGCGCGGCGGCAAGATCGGTTTCGTCTTCCAGGATCCGATGACCTCGCTCAATCCGGTGATGCGCATCGGCGACCAGCTGTGCGAGCCGCTGATCTACCACCGCAAGATGAACAAGGCCGATGCGCGCGTCCGCGCCATCGAGCTTTTGCGCCTCGTCGGCATCCCCGGCCCCGAGCAGCGCATCGAGGCCTACCCGCACGAGCTCTCCGGCGGCATGCGCCAGCGCGTCATGATCGCCATCGGGCTCGCCTGCGACCCGGAACTCCTGATCGCCGACGAGCCGACCACCGCGCTCGACGTCACCATCCAGGCCCAGATCGTCGACCTGGTGAAGGACCTGCGCAAGAAGCTCAACATGTCGGTGGTGTGGATCACCCACGACCTCGCCTTGATCGCCGGCCTCGTCGACCGCGTCGCCGTGCTCTATGCCGGCACCGTCGTCGAGGACGCGCCGGTCAACGAACTCTTCGCCCGTCCCACGCATCCTTATACGCGCGGTCTCTTGGCCTCGATCCCCAAGCTCTCCGACGAACGCGCCAGCCGGCTGTCCTCCATCGGCGGCACCCCGCCCGAACCAGGCCGCCGCCCCAAGGGCTGTCCCTTCGCGCCGCGCTGCGGACTGGCCGAGAGCGTTTGCCATGAGCGCGTGCCGGTGCTCGAGCCGGTCGCGGGATCGGGCGGCCACCGCGTCGCCTGCTTCGTCGCCCAGCGCCAGATGATGGAGGCCGCGTGATGGCTGCCGAACCGCTGATCAAGGTCGAGAACCTCGTCAAGCACTTCGTCGTCCGCCTCGGCGCCTTCGGCGAGCGTGGCGCAACCGTCTACGCCGTCGACGACGTCAACTTCGACATCTTCGCCGGCGAGACGTTGTCGCTTGTCGGCGAATCCGGCTGCGGCAAGTCGACCACCGGCTTCACCTTGCTCAACCTGCAGAAGGCAACCTCGGGCAAGGTCACCTTCCAGGGCGAGAACATCGTCTCGCTCGACGAAAAGCGCATGCGGCCCTATCGCCGCGAGCTGCAGATCGTCTTCCAGGATCCCTATTCGACGCTCAACCCGCGCATGACCATCGGCGAGGTGGTGGGCGAGCCGATCCTGTTCCACAAGCTCGCCACCAAGGCCGAGCTGCCCGAGTGCGTCTCGCGCCTGCTCGCCGATGTCGGCCTGCCCGCGCGTTTCGCCCAGCGCTATCCGCACGAACTGTCGGGCGGCCAGCGCCAGCGCGTGGCGATCGCCCGGGCGCTTGCCTGCCAGCCGAAATTCATCGTCTGCGACGAGGCGATCTCGGCGCTCGACGTCTCGGTGCAGGCGCAGATCATCAACCTGCTGCTCGACCTGCAGGAAAAGTATGGGCTGACCTACCTGTTCATCGCCCACGACCTTGCCGTCGTCCGCCACATCAGCACGCGTGTCGGCGTCATGTATCTCGGCCGCATGGCCGAACTCGCGACCCGCGAGCAGCTGTTCTCCAATCCGCTGCATCCCTACACTAGGGCGTTGCTGTCGGCGGTGCCCGAGGCCGATCCCGAGCTCGAAAAGACCCGCCAGCGCCAGATCCTGACCGGCGACGTGCCGAGCCCGCTGGCCCCGCCGGCAGGCTGCCGCTTCCACACCCGCTGCCCCATCGCCATGGACAAGTGCAAGGCCGTCGTGCCCGAGTGGCGCGAGGTCGTTCCCGGCCACCACGTCGCCTGCCACGCCGTGGGCATGGAAACGGCTGGATGACGCTGATGCTCGCCATCGTCGCCGACGACCTGACCGGAGCGCTCGACACCTCGGCGCCCTTCGTCGCGTCAGGCCTCAAGGTCGCGGTGGCGATGACCCCCGAGGCGACCGGCAAGGCTCTTGCCGGCAGGCCGGATGTCTTTGCCGTCAGCACCGCGTCGCGGGCGCTGCCGGCGGATGTTGCCTCTGCCAGGGTGCGCGACGTGGCGAAGCAATTGATGCCGCATGCTCCCGGCATCGTCATGAAGAAGATCGACTCCCGCCTGAAGGGCAATGTCTGCGTGGAGGCGGACGCACTCGCCGAGGCGTCGGGCCGCGACGCGCTGGTGGTGGCACCTGCTGTTCCGGACCAGGGCCGCACGACGCGCGACGGTGCCGTCGTCGGCCGCGGCGTCGATGCACCCTTGCCGGTGTTGGCGGCATTCGCCGGCTGCGCCAGGCGCGTCTCCGTCCGCAACGCCGCCGCCGATGCCGACCTCGACCGCGTCGTCGCCGGCACCGATTGGAGCAACAGCGTTGCCGTCGGCGCGCGAGGTCTGGGCCTCGCCTTCGCGCGGCACCTCGACGAGGACAATTCGGAGCACGCATCGCCACCGCCAAGCGACGGAAACATGCTCTTTGCTTTCGGCTCGCGCGATCCGATCACCGACCAGCAGGTCGCAACTCTGCTCGCTGGCAATCCCGACGTCGGTAGCGTCGATGCCCCGAACGGTCGCTTTGTCCTGTCGGATGACAGCGCTTTGCCGATGGTCGTGCGCTGCACTGGCGACATGATCGAGGATCCCTCCCGTATCGCCGCCCGTTTCGCCGAGCAGGTCGCCGCCGCAGTTGAGCACCTTCGCCCCGCCACGCTCGTCATGGGCGGCGGCGACACGGCACTGGCGATACTTGGCGCGCTCGGCGCCGACGTGCTATTTCCGCAGGGCGAGGTGGCGCCGGGCCTGCCCTGGTTCACCATCGCGACACGCCATGGCGAGGGGCTGCGCTGTGTCGTAAAATCCGGCGGATTCGGGACGGTCGCGGTTCTCTCCGATCTCTTGCGGCCACCGAGCGGGGAACAGGCGGAACAGACATGACGACCGAATTGCAGCACGACGGAACAGAGCCCGAAGCGGTCGAGACCGACGAAAAGCCGGGCAACGGCGGCACGAAGGGCGCTTCGAAGGCACCCAAGCTGGTCGACAAGGTGTTCGATCAGCTTCAGGAGCGCATCGTCTCGGGCGAATTCCCCTCCGGTTCCAAGCTGCCGGGCGAGCACGACCTGGCGACGCTGCTCGGTGTTTCCCGCCCCGTGGTGCGCGACGCGCTCGGCCGCCTGCGCGACGTCGGGCTGGTTTATTCCCGCCAGGGCTCGGGCACCTATGTCCGTGTCTTCGACACCCAGAAGACCAGCCTCGGCTTCTCCCCGGTCAAGACCATCGCCGACATCCAGCGCTGCTACGAGTTCCGCCTGACCATCGAGCCGGAGGCGGCCTATTTCGCCGCCCTCCGCCACGACGACGCCGCGATGCAGAAGATGCGCGCCGCGCTGTCCGAGCTGCGTGACGCCACGCGCGACCAGACCCACCGCTCCGACGTCGACTTCCTGTTCCACCGCTCGGTGGCCGAGGCCGCCAACAACCACTACTACACCGCCTGCCTCGACGCCCTGCGCCAGCACATCGCCGTCGGCATGAACCTGCACGGCCTGTCGCTGATGGGTCCGCTGACCAAGCTCGAGCAGGTCTACGACGAACATCGCGGCATCTGCGACGCCATCGCCGCCGGCGAGGCCGAGCTGGCTCGCGACCTCATGCGCGAGCACCTCGAAGGCTCGCGCAACCGCCTGTTCGAAAACAAGGTGCTCGACCTCTCGCGCTGACCCCGGGTCGGCAGAACTCCAGCCGCGCTCGCGGCACGACAGGAAAGACAGATGACAACGACGATCGTTATGGTCGGTGGCCGCATGGCTGCCGAGGGCCTTGCCATGCTCGAAAACGCGGGCATCGAGTGCATCTCGACCGAACCCTACCCGACGAAGCCGGAGGTGTTGGCGCTGATCGACAAACACCAGCCGGCAGCACTGGTGGTGCGGCTGGTGGAACTTGTCGACCGCGACATGCTGGCTGCCTCGCGCAAGCTGAAGATCGTCGCCAAGCACGGCGTCGGCACCAATGACATCGATGTTGCGGCGGCCAAGGCGCTCGGCATTCCGGTCATCATGGCGACCGGCGCCAACGCCCATTCGGTGGCTGAACACGCGCTCGGGCTGATCCTCGCCTTGACCAAGGATTTCCTGCGCCAGGACGGCCACATCCGCAACGGCCTGTGGGACAAGAAGCTTTATGCCGGGAGCGAGCTGCGCGGCCGGAAGCTAGGTCTCGTCGGCTTCGGCCTGATCGGCCAGATCCTCGCCCGCATGGTTGCTCCCATTGGCATGCAGGTCTCGGCCTACGATCCGTTTGCGCCCGATGAGGCTTTCTCCGGCGGCGTCACCCGCGCAACATCGCTCGATACGCTTCTTGCCGAAAGCGATGTCGTCAGCCTGCACTGCCCGCTGACCGATGGCACGCGCAACCTGATCGGCGCGCGTGAGATCGCACTGATGAAACCCACGGCCTACCTCATCAACACGGCGCGCGGCGAGGTCGTCGACGAACCGGCGCTGATCGCAGCACTTCAGTCGGGCGTCATCGCGGGGGCAGGGCTCGACAGCTTCGCCGAGGAGCCGCCGGTCCAGAGTCCTTTGTGGCAGCTGCCCAACGTGATCCTGACACCGCATGTCGCTGGCGTCACCGAAGACGCACGCCGCGCCGTATCGATCATGACGGCGACCAGCGTGCTCGCCTTCCTCCGCGGCGAGCCGCTCGCCCGGAACCTCTTTGTAAGGGTTTGACCATGGCCTCCGATGACACGCGCCACGACGCCGATGCGCTGACCGATCTCGCCTTCGCCCTGTTCAAGGCGGCTGGCCTCGATCCGGACAAGGCCCATGCCGTCGCCGAGATCCTGGTCGAGGCCGATTTGATGGGCCACACCACCCACGGGCTGGCGCTCGCGCCCTGGTATCTCGAAAGCATCCGCAATGGCGTCATGACCAAGTCAGGCGCGCCCAAAGTCATTTCCGATCGTGGCGCCTGCGTCGCCTGGGACGGTTTGCGCCTGCCCGGCGCCTGGCTGACGGCAACCGCCATGGACCTCGCCGTCGCGCGCGCCGCGACCTACGGTACCGTCACCATAGCCATCGGCAACAGCCACCACATCGGCTGCCTCGCCGCCTACCTCACCCGCGCCACCGATCGCGGCTACATGGCGCTGCTTGCCAGCTCCAGCCCGTCGGGCGCCTCGGTCGCCCCTTTCGGCGGCACGCGCGGCGTCTTCACGCCAAACCCCATTGCCGCCGGCATCCCGACCGATGGCGATCCGATCCTGATCGACGTCAGCGCCTCGATCACCACCAACAACATGAGCTCCCGGCTGATCGCCGAGGGCCGCAAGTTCGAGCATCAATGGCTGCTCGACCGTGAAGGCAACCCGACCAATGATCCCCGCGTGCTCAACGACGGCGGCACCATCCTGCCCGCCGGCGGCCTCGACCACGGCCAGAAGGGTTATGCGCTGGCGATCCTGGTCGAAGCCCTGACGCAAGGCTTGGCCGGTTTCGGCCGCGCCGACAAACCCGAGGGCACCAACGCCTCGGTCTTCCTGCAGGTCATCGACCCCACCGCCTTCGCCGGCGAGGCCGCCTTTGTCAGCCAGACCGGCTGGCTGGCCGACGCCTGCCGCACCAATCCCCCGCGCCAGGGTGTCGAGCGGGTCCGCCTGCCGGGCGAAAGCGCCGCCCGCCGCAAGCGTCAGGCCCTGGTCCAGGGCATTGCGCTGCACGAAGGCGTGTTCGACAAGCTGCGTGTCGAGGCAACCCGGCTCGGCGTCGATTTCACCTAGTGCGTGTGGCGCCCGGCGCCCGGCGGCGCAACCATTCGTTGATCAATTGAGTCTTCGAACGCTAAAATTTTATATACCAAGATATGCACTGCCGGTTTACCAAAAGAAAAAAATAGAAAAGATCGCATACCAAGATATATATTAGTCGATCCCCATAGGTTGCAATGACGATTGGCGCCTTGTTCTGTCGGGCCAATTAGGCAGGGGGATTTGGCGATGGCGACCAGTATTGAGTTTGAGAACGTCTCGGGTGCGGCTGAAGGTGCTTCGGCAGCAGGCACGGTCCAGTTGGCACAGGCCGAGGGCGTCTCGCCGCAGCAGCCGGCAGCGCAGGCCGATCCCGTTCCCGTCGATGCAGGTTCCGGCCAGCCGGTCCAGCAGACCCAGCCGGCCGCGGCGGCCCCGGCTGAGGCCCAGGCCGAATATGTCGCCGACGCTTCCAATGTCGTGCACCTGCCGGCCAATGTCTCGATCGACAACATCAAGGTCGACGGCGACAACCTGGTTCTCGAGCAGGCCGACGGCAGCGTCATCGTCATCAAGGACGCCGCGGCCAACGTGCCGACCTTCCTGCTCGGCGATGTCGAGGTTCCGCGCGTTGCCCTGATCGCTGCGCTCGAGGCCGGCGGCATCAACGTCGCATTCGGTGCCGACGGTTCCATTTCGGCCGCCTCTGGCTCGACCAGCAGCTCCGGCGGCAATTTCGAGCTGCCCGCCGGCGGCATCGGCAATGGCTTCGACCTGTCTGCCCTGCTGCCGCCCACCGCGCTGGCCTTCCCGCAATATGATGGCCGCGAACTGACCCTCGGCGAGAACGCCGATCCCGAGTTCGCCGGCTTCTCGATCCGCCTTTCCGAAGAAGGGCTCCAGGGCGGTATCAAGGATGGCTCGGGCTCACCCGACGACCGTTCCGATTCCCCCGTGTACACAGGCAATTTCGGCGCGACCGATCCCAATGGCGATTCGCTGACCTACAGCCTCGGCCTGCCCACCACGCCCGGCCTCTCCTCCGGCGGCCAGCCGATCACCTGGGAACTCGTCGGCCCGAACCTGCTGGTCGGCAAGATCGATGGTGGCGAAGGTCCGGATCAGGAGATCATCCGCCTGGAGATCACCAACCCCGGCACGGGTGCGTTCGAGGTTACGATCCTGGGCCCGATCGATCATCCGGAACAGGGTGCCGAGGATGTCGTCGGCATCGACGTGCCGGTGACAGTCAAGGATCCCAACGGTGGCTCGGCGACGGCCAATGTGACGATCGAAATCGAGGACGACAGCCCGAAAATCACCTCCGTGGGACTGGGCGGTTCCGCGGTCGTTGATGAAACGACGGCAGGCACGACGGCCGGCTATCCGGTTGAGGTCACGAGCGGCAGCCCGGTCCTGGACCTCGACGCGCATTTCGGTGCCGACGGCGCTGCCGCTGGCGGTGGCATTTCTTACGCGCTCTCCCTCACCGGCGGTGTTTCGACCTTGAAGACCGCCATCGGCGACTTCCCGATCTCGCTGGTCCAGGTCGATCCGACGACCATCGCCGGCGTGTACCAGAACAACGGTCAGCAGACCGCGTTCACCGTCAAGATCAACGCCAACGGCACGTTGACCGTCACGCAGAACGTGCCGCTTGAGCACAACGCCGACGGCGACACGCCGGCCGCCCACGACGACTTCCTCAGCCTGTCCGGCCTCGTCAACGCCACAGTGACCATAACCGATTTCGACAATGACAGCGTTTTCGGTGGCGCGCAGGTCGGCGGCCTGATCCGCTTCTATGACGACGGCCCCAGCGTTTCCGAAAATGCGGTGGTGCTTCTCGACGATGATGCGATGGACGGCGGCAATGCTGGTACGCCTGCAGTCGGCGACGACGATGACGGCGCCAATACCTCGGGCACTCTCGGCTTCGATTTCGGCGCCGATGGCGGCTCGGTCGCCTGGCTGGTGAGCGGCGCCCCCACCGGCTTCGAGTACAAGCCCGGTACCAACGGTGCCCTAGAGGTCTTCCAGAACGGCACCAAGGTGCTCACCGTCACGCTGGACAGCGCCACCGGTGCCTACACCGTGACGCAGAACGCGCCGATCCAGCACGCAACGGGCGGCAACGAAAACAACCAGATCTTCAACTTGACCTACCAGGTCACCGACAATGACGGCGACACCGCCAACGGTACGCTGCAAATCAACGTCGACGACGACACGCCCACCATCGCAGGGTCCGGCGAAGGCCCCGTGCTGACGGTCGACGACAGCAGCCTCGGCACCAACGCGACCGCGTCATTCGCCAACAATTTTGTCGCTTCCTATGGCGCCGATGGCCCCGGATCGGTCACTTACGCTCTGAGCGTCGTTGCCGGCGTTTCCGGCCTGACCGACACCGCGACCGGCCAGCAGGTCGTCCTGAGCATGAACAACGGTGTTGTGGAGGGCAGGACTGCCGTCGGCAATAGCCTCGTGTTCACCGTCAAGGTCAATGCCAACGGCGATGTCACGCTTGATCAAATTCGCTCGGTTCGCCACGAAAATACCAACGATCACGACGACGCCCGCAGCCTGGCCGAAGATCTGGTCAAGCTGACCGCGACGGTCACCGACGCCGACGGCGACAGCCAGTCGGCGACGCTGAACATCGGTGACAATCTGGTGTTCAAGGATGACGGCCCGTCGGTCAAGCCGGGCGATGCGTCCGTCAAGGTCGACGAGGACGACCTCTGGACGGCGTTTTCGCACGGTACGTCGCCCGACGGCGACACCGAATGGTTCACCGGCGCGGCAAAAGCCACGGGATCGGTCGCAGGCTTGGTCAACTTCGGCACTGACGGCGCCGCTGCCGGCGGTGGGTTCGGCTTCACCGCTACGGCAGCAGACCAGATGGAAGCGCTTGGTCTGCAGTCCAAGGGTTCGCCGCTGAGCTATGCCGTGGTCGGCAACACGCTCGTCGCCTTCGTCGACAACGGCAATGGTCATTACGACCTTCTCCAGGATCGCCCTGTCTTCACGATGACGCTCGACGGCGACGGCGACTTCACTTTCCGCCTGCTCGACCAACTCGACCATGTCGCGCCGCCATCCGGCGCCAATCAGAATGAGGATCTGCAGGCCAACGGCGCGCCGGTGTCGTCGATCGACTTCGGCTCCGTCATCCAGGCCACGGACAGGGACGGCGATTCCGTGACCCTGTCCGGCAAGGTCAACGTGACCGTTGTCGACGACATCCCGCAGGTCCACATCAAGGCGACCGGCGCTGCGGTGACGCATGACGAGACGGCAGGCCTCCAGGGCGATGACGCCGACCCGTCGGTCATCGCCGACCGCTTTGCCTCGCTCAATCAGCCCGCCGCCCTCGGCTACGCGCATCAGGGCAACGTGGTCAGCTACGGCGCCGATGCTTTCGAACCGGGTGCCGATGAGCCGATCACGATGTCGATCGCGCTTGCCCTCAATGGCGGCAATGGCACCGACTCCGGCCTCAAGACGACGTCCGGCAGCCAGATCTCGCTCTACCTCGTGGACGGCTTGATCGTCGGTCGCGTGGATAATGCCGATGGATCGGCGAATCCGAACGGCCAGATCGCCTTTGCGGTCGCCCTCGACCAGGACGGTGGCGTCAGCATCGCCCAGTATCTGTCGCTGGAGCATCCGAAGCAGGGCAATGGCTCGCAGAATTCGCACGACGAGCCGGTCAATCTGGGCAACCTCGTCAAGGTCGTCCTCACGGCGACCGACAATGATGGCGACACGGTCGAGAAGTCGGTCACCATCGGCAACAAGATCGTGTTCGAGGACGACAGTCCCAGGATCACGGCGCCCGTCGCGGGTGCTGGCGTCGTTCACGACGAAACGCCCGGCAACGATCCCGACGCCAACGACAATGGTACGATCTCGCCGCTCAACGTTAACAATCCGGGCAGCGACCCGCACGTCAATGGCGGCGTCGGCCCCATCGGGGTTGCCCAGTCGCAGGGCGCCATCGTCACGGCAAACGTCGACTATGGTGCGGATGGCGCCGGCGGGCTGACCTACGCGCTCAATATCGGTGCCGCAAGCACGACCCTGCTCACCACCGAAGGTCGGGCGATCCAGCTGTTCAACGAAGGGGGCATCATCGTCGGCCGCTTCGACGCTGCCGGCGGCCAGATCGACCAGGGTGATCCTGCGGCATTCGCCGTCGGCATCGACCCGGTGACCGGCGTGGTCACGCTCGTGCAATACGTCTCGCTGCAGCATCCGACCCAGGGCTCCAGCCATGACGAGGAACTGTCGCTCGCAGCCAACAACATCAGGGTTGTCCTGACCGCCAGGGATGGCGACGGCGACACCACAAGCGCCACCGTCAATGTCGGCAATGCCATCAAGTTCGAGGACGACGGCCCGAAGCTGATCTCGGTCGTCCCGACGGTGCCGGCGCTCGGCGACGAACTCGTCGTCAACGGCAGCTTCGAACTGGGTCATGGAAATGTTCTGGGCGGCCAGGACTGGGAGATATTCCACCAGCTGCCGGGCTGGAACTCGGGCGGCAACGTGCCGTTCGAAGTTCAGACAGGCGGCGCGGGCGGCATCGGTGCTCCCGTTGGAGGCGGCACGGCGGTAGTCGAGCTCGACTCCGACACCGAGGGCAATCCGGCCAATGGCAATGTCGGCGATATCAATCCGACCGGTGACACCAATGCCACCATTCAGCAGGTGGTCAATGGTACGGAAGCTGGCCAAACCTATCAGCTCACCTTCTACTATTCACCGCGCGGCGATGCCACGACTGCTGGCATGAAGGTCACCTTCGGTGGCGTGGAGGTGTTCAACTCCAGCGCAGGCAACTACCAGCCCGGCACTTGGTATCCGATCACGGTTACCGTGACAGCACCCGTCAACAACGCGGTTCTGGCCTTCACCGGTACCGGTGCGCAGGACGAAGTGGGCGCGCTGCTCGACAAGGTCAGCCTCAAGGCGGTCTACACCACGACCATCGACGACGAGAACGTCCCGGGCGGTGCCGCGGGCATTCCGGGCGGCCCGGGCGATGACGGCGCGGGCAATGTCGCCACCGGCAAGATCAATTTCGACGCCGGCAGTGACGGCCTGAAGTCGATCGCCGCGACGGGCGTTGCGGGTCTCCAGGCGATTTATGTCGACCCGACGACCAATGTCGGCACGCAGTACAATGTCAACAATCAGGCCTGGGTGGCCAATGGTGCCGGCGGTACGCTGACCGGCACGATGGACGTGCCCAATGTCGGCACTGTCACCGTCTACACCCTGACCATCGACGCGTCGGGCAACTACACGCTGACCATGCTTCAGCCGCTGGTGCATTCGGTTACTGACAACCCTGCCACGAGCGAAGAGGAGACGTCTTTCGAAGACAATCGTCCGCTCGATTTCGGCTTCACCATCACCGATGGCGATGGCGACACCGCGACCGGCACGGTCGCCATCAGCGTCGACGACGACAGCCCGGAATTCGTTAATGGCGGCATCGAGGACGGCGCGGTGTCGGCCTACAATACGGCAGTGACAGGCGATCTGAACCTTGCCTTTGGCGAGGACGGTCAGCACGCGACGGACGGCCTCCGCATCACCGGTTGGCCAGAGCTTGAAGGCGTCACCACCACCCTCTCTGGCGACGGCAAGACCCTGACAGCCACGATTGGGGGTCAGGGCGGCGCAACGCTCTATACGCTTCAGCTCAATGGCGACGGCACCTACACCTTCAACCAGGTGAACTCGCTGCCGGGCGGCGGCAACACGCTGCCGGAAGTCTCAGTTTCGAGCGGCTTTGGGCCGACCGCGACCAAGGATTACGAAGGCTTCACGCTCAAGGGCCTCGACGGCGGTCTGCTCAGCGGTTCCGGTGATGGCATCGGCATTGGCAACAATGGCATGAACCCCGGCGAGAAGTTTGCCATCGTTTACGATGTCGAGATGACCTCGGCCAAGCTGGGCGTCAACCATTTTGGCAACGGAACGGTTCGCCTGGACTGGGTCGCAAAGGATCAGGACGGCAACATTGTCGCGTCTGGCAGCAGCGCGGATTTCAGTTCGGACGGCACCGTGACGATCACGCCGCCTCTTGGCGAGAAGTTCTTCAGCCTCGAAGTGACGACGGTTGGAGTGGATGGTCCTGCTCCGAAGTTCAAGCTCATCAGCGTCGGTGGCGAAACGCACGGCGATGCGGTCATCGACAAGCTGAACTTCCAGGTCACCGGCAAGGACGGCGATGGCGACTCGGTCTCCGATGCCTTCGATATCAAGCTCGGCGGCTCGAAGCCCGTGGCCATCGACGCTTCGGCGGCCGTCGATGACGACGGCCTGTCCGGTGCCAATACTGGTGGTCTCCAGGATATCGCAGTCCCAGACAACGACAATGACGGCAAGGAATCGACCTTCTCCGGCGCGCTGCAGGGCAGCGGCGGCGATGGCGCACTGGTGTTCAGCTTCGCCGGCATGAGTGGCCAGTCCGCGCAGGTTGGTCAGGAAATGGTCTCCTACAGCCTCGTCGGCAACACGTTGACGGCAACCGTCTCGGGGGCGGCGCCAGGCGCGGTTGCTGCCCCGCGAACCGGCCAGGTTCTGTTCGAGATCGTGCTCAATCCAAACAGCGGCCATTACGACCTGGCGCTGAAGATACCTGTGCTGCACGCCAATGCAGACAACTCGGAGGCGAGTGTCAGCGTCATCCCGCCGATCACATTCACGGTTGGCGACTCCGACACCGACACGTCAGCTGCCGACACTGATACCGGTACGCTGGCGATCGAGTTCAACGACGACGTGCCGATTGCCGGCAACCATCCGGGCGGCAGCTTCGTCGAGGGCAGCGCGACTCAGGATCTTGGCGTTGCGACAACCCTGCTCGGAATCAGCGGCGGTGCCGACGGTCTTGCCGGCACGCTGCAGCAGATCGCCTTCAACAACACCGGCGGCACTGGCGGTGCGCTGTCGATCGACAACAACGGCCACCTGATCTACACGCCGGCCGCCAATGTCGGCACCTCGGGTGCGACGGAGACGTTCAGCTATACGGTCACCGACAAGGACGGCGATGCGATCACCAAGCAGGTGACGTTCGAGATCTCCGACACCGGCGTCAGCAACCTGTCGGCGACCGATGCCCTGGTTGATGAGGACGACATCGCCGGCGCTGGCGGAGTTGCCGATGGGCCCGGCGATCTGACGACGCCGGTTCCGGGCGGCACGATCAGCTACACGTTGGGTGCGGACGGTAACGGTGCTTCGGTCGCACTTTCGGCGACCGTCGGCTTCACCAAGCTGGACGGTACGTCGATCAGCACGCAGTGGGATCCGATCGGCAAGGTTCTGGTCGGCTACGGCACCAATCCGTCCGACGTGGTGTTCAGGATCACGCTGACGGCGGTCGGCACGGCGTCGAACGCCGCCAACAGCGCCTCCTACACGGTCGAACTGCTGCAGCCGGTCGCGCATCCCGCCCATGACGAGGATGGGCTGAACGATGGCGCCGAGACGGCGTTCGAGGACGATCTGTCGATCTCGGTCACCGCAACGGTCACGGACGGCGACGGCAGCACCGGCACGACTGGCTTCACCGTCACCATCGACGACGACGTGCCTGTCGCCGGGAACCATCCGGGCGGCAGCTACGTCGAGGGCAGCGGGACGCAGGATCTTGGCGTTGCGACGACCCTGCTGGGGATCAACGCCGGCGCCGACGGTCTTGCCGGCACGCTGCAGCAGATCGCCTTCAGCAACACCGGCGGCACCAGCGGCACGTTGTTGATCGACAACAATGGCCACCTGATCTACACGCCGGCCACCAATGTCGGCACCTCGGGCGCGACGGAGACGTTCAGCTACACGGTCACCGACAAGGATGGCGATGCGATCACCAAGAAGGTGACGTTCCAGGTCACCGACACGGGAGTGACGGGGGTCGGCGTATCGGCGACGCAGCTTGTTGCCGATGAAGACGACATCGCCGGTGCAAACGGCAATGCGGGTGGCACGGACGATGCCTCGCCGGCTCTGTCTGGCACGATCAGCTATACGCTGGGGGGCGATGCCATCGGCAGCGTGACGCTGTCGACGGCGAGCGATGCGACGGGTCTTCAGACGCTGGACGGCCAGGCTGTCAAGACGGCCTGGGTGGGTAGCCAGCTGATTGGTTATGTCGGCGCCGATGCCGGCAATGCGGCCAACCAGGTGTTCAGGATCGTTGTCGGCGCGCCGACCAATACGGGTGCGTCCTACCAGATGACGCTGCTGCAGCCGGTCAAGCACTCGGTGAGCGGCACGGAGGACGACACGGCACCGTTCACCGTCGACGTGAAGGTGACTGATGCCGACGGCAGCACGGGCACCACCAGCTTCACCGTCGTCATCGACGACGACACGCCGATTGCGAACACTGCCGTCAACAACGATCCGGTTGCCCCGCAGGTAACCGAGGGCAGTTCGATTTCGGGCACCTGGAGCCAGGCGGCCGGCGCCGACGGACTGAAGGAGATCGTCTTCTCCGCGGGTTCGCAAACGCAGACGGTCACGACGGGGGCCTTTGGCAGCCTCGAGTTGAACGTTGCCGGAGGTAAGGTCACCTTCAACGACAATGGCACCTGGACCTTTGCTTCGCCCAACAACTCCGTCGCCGCTGACCAGAACTTCACGCTCGGCGTCAAGGTGGTGGATCGCGACGGCGACGAGCACAGCAGCAGCGAGGTGATCAAGGTGGTCAACAGCGCATCGCCCACGGCGACTTCTGCTGCGGTGACCGCCGATGAAGACGATCTGGCTGCCGGCAACCACAACACGAACAGTGACGGTGATGCGGCGCAGTCGGGCCTGACGGGATCGTTAGGCAGCTTCGGTCCCGATGGGGCTGGATCCGTGGCGTTCGGCGTCACCAACGGCGCTGCGGTGACGGCGAGCGGTTACCCGACGGTCAGCGCCGGCGGACAGCAGCTGTTCTACCATTGGGATGCGGGCACCAAGACGCTGTACGGCACCACCGACACGTCGGCGGCCGCGGCAAATGCTGCATTCAAGGTCACGCTCACCGGCACCAGCTATGAGTTCACCTTGCTCAAGCCGCTGGACCACAAGACGGCTGGCACCGAGGACGATATCGACATCAGCCTCGGCTACACCATCACCGACAGCAATGGCGACACGGCCAATGGCAGTTTGTCGATCAAGGTCGATGACGACATGCCGCTGGCCAAGAACGATACGGCCACGGTTGTCGAGGGTGCCAAGCCGAGCATGAATGTCGTGCTGGTCATCGACACCTCCGGCAGCATGGCCGATGACGGGGACCCCAACACCCCGGGCGTTCAGTCGCGGCTGGCCATGGCCAAGGCGGCGGCCCTCAACTTGCTCAATTCGAGCGGTGTCACCATCAACCAGGTGATGGTTGTTGAGTTCTACGACCAGGTCCAGGTCAACGATCCCAAATGGGGCACCTGGAGCAATCCGGCCGACAGGGCCGATATCGAGAGCTTCATCAACACCAGAGTCACCGGCGGCGGCACCAACTACGATGCAGCAACCGGGGCGGTTCGCGCCAGCTGGGGCACCGGGCCCACTGCGGCCGATCTCACCAATGTCTACTTCCTGTCGGACGGCGATCCCGATCCCAATTCGGCGGGGCTTGATGCCGGCGAAACGACGGTTTGGCAGAACTTCCTTGTCAATCCTGACGGCAACGGCGCGACCAACGACGCCGTGGACAACGTTTACGCCGTGGGCATCGGTTCTGGCGTGAGCACCACTGCGCTCGATCCTGTTGCCTGGGCGAATGGCAATGCCAACTTCCCGCCGATCGTCATCACGGATGCGACGCAGCTGAGCTCTACCCTGACGGGTACCCTGCCGGGCTCGACCACCGGAAACGTGCTCTCCAATGACGGCGGCTTCGGCGCCGACGGTGGCCGTATCCTGTCGATCGAGGTCGACGGCGTGACCTACACGTGGAACGGCGCCAATTCGATCGCCAAGTCCAGCGGTGGCGCGATCGCCGGAACGTCGTTCACCGTGAACACGGCCACTGGCGGAACCTTCACCTTCCAGTTCGCAACGGCTGGAGGAAAGAACGCCGGCGACTGGAGCTACAAGGCGCCGGCAAGCGTGACCCAGGACAGGGTCGAGCACTTCACCTACGTCGTTCGCGACGGTGACGGTGACACGGCGTCGGCGAACCTGGATATCACGGTCCAAAACATCAACCAGGCGCCAGTCGGCATCGATGGCGTTGTCAACGGCACTGAAGACACCACTGTCACGCTGACGGCGGGCAACTTCAGCTTCACCGACAGCGACAACCATCAGCTCCAGTCGGTGATCATCACGACACTGCCGGCAGGTGGCCAGTTGCTGCTCAACGGCGTTGCTGTGCTTGCCGGGGCGACGATCTCGTCAACGGCGATCGCCGCCGGTCAGCTGACCTATGTTCCCGCGGCGAATGCCAATGGCTCGGTCAACCTGTCGTTCCAGGTGGTCGACAATGGCGGCACGGCAAATGGCGGGAAGAACACCGACACGTCGCCGAACACGCTGACGATCAACCTGGCGGCGGTGAATGATGCACCGACAGCGGCCATTGCTCCCACTAGCTACAGCGCGACCGAGCAAACCAACCTGACATTGCATGGCACCGGATTGTCGATCGCGGATGTGGATGCAGGTTCAGGCACCGTGACAGCCGTACTGTCGGTGACATTCGGCATTCTGGATGTCGTACGAGGGAATAGCGGCGTTTCCGTCAGCGGAAGTGGCACCGGTTCCGTAACATTGACCGGTACCATTGCCCAGATCAACAATCTTCTGGGTGGTGTCGACACGGGGTCGGGCTCGGCTGGGACTATTCGCTATAATGCGAACAACGATGCGCCGCCGAGCAGCGCGGTTCTGACGCTGACGGTTAGCGACGGTGGCAACACCGGCTCCGGCGGAACACAAATCGCAAGTGACAGTGCAACGATCAACATTACTGCTGTCAACGATGCTGCAGCAGCGACGGATGACAATGTTATCGTCAACATTGCACCAGTTGATGGTAGCGTGCTGCAATTGCCCAATTGGGCGCTGCTGGCAAACGATGATCCGGACGGCCCCAATCCCTCGCTCAACATTGCGACGGTCAGTAATCCCAGTGACTTGGCGTCGGTAAGCCTGGCGACGAATCCGGGTTACGTGACGGTCAAGAACAACTCGGGATGGTGGGGGGATGACACAGACTGGGGCGATTTCAAATATGCCTACGCCACTGGCGGCAAAGCCGATGTCTCGATATCGCATGACACCGTCGGGGCCATGGACGGTACCAGTTCCGACGATGTGATGATCGATCTTATCAACAACGCGGCCACCGAAATGCGTGGCAACGGCGGCAACGATGTGCTGATCGGCAACGGCGGGAATGACCTGCTCTTCGGTGGCGATGGCAACGACATCCTGCACGGCGGTGACGGCGCTGACACCATGACCGGCGGATCGGGCGCCGACACCTTCGTCATCAGTGCCGACACGTTGGGGGCGATCAACGACGTCATCACCGACTTCAATCCGGCCGAGGGTGACCAGATCGATCTCAGCGAACTGTTGAAGGGCATAGCGCCCAACACCAACCTGGAGACGGCGGGTTATGTGAAGATCGAAGACCAGGGTAACGGCACTTCGATCCTCAGCGTCGACGTCGACGGCAATACAAGCAATGCCAACACCTATCAGGAGGTCGCAGTTCTCCAGAACTTCAGCTACGATAGCAGTGGAGTTAATGACCTCGTGAAGGTGCTGTACGAAAACAGTTCGGGTAACAAGAACCCGGATAACGTATAGAATGGCGCCTGGGTTGATTGAGAGGGACTGCAGTTTTCGATGACGGTCGACAGACCTGACACAACGGACGAAGGGGCGGGTGCTGCGGCGCTCGCCCTTGATGTCGTGGGGATCGCGGAGTGGCGGGCGGAGCCGGATTTCCCGGACCTGCCCATGCTCGCCCCGTCTCCGTTGCCGGCGACCGACCAGGCGGCACTCGGCGAGACGCTCGCCGATGCGCTGTTCGGCGAGGTCATCGAGATCTCCGACCTGATCCCGCATCTGCTGGCGCCTGGCGTCGAGGCTGCGGCGGGGCCGGTCGACGTCGTCGTTGCAACGGACATGGCCGGGGATGCCATGGTCGCCATGGTGCCTTTCACCATCCTCTTCGAGGAAGAGCCGGGGCACGGCACGTTTTGAGAATGTGAATACTNCGCAACGGACATGGCCGGGGATGCCATGGTCGCCATGGTGCCTTTCACCATCCTCTTCGAGGAAGAGCCGGGGCACGGCACGTTTTGAGAATGTGAATACGCCCGGGCTGCCGGGCGGGGACGTCAACGGGTTGCAGCCGGCGACCAAGGCATGCCGGCAGGAGAGGGGATTTCTCATGGCTTTTGATTGGAAGATGCGGTCGGCCGTTGCCGGCCTTTGCCTGGCCGCCTTCGCCGGCCAGGCTGTGGCGGCCGACCTGATCGACATGCCCACGGTCAGCTATTGCACCACGGCCGGCACCTCCAGCCTGGCGCTGAACGAGAATGTCGGCGAGCTCAAGACCGAGGTCGTGCGCCTGATGGACGAGGCGGTCGCGGCGGCGAACAGCTCGCAGTGGATCGATTCCAAGCGCCCGGTCTTCGTCTGGGCCTCCGAGGCCAAGGTCGCCTGCGGCAAGGCCTATGGCTACCTCAAGACYAACTACCGCGACGAAGACTACCTCAACAAATGCGAATGCTTCCACAGCCGCATGGTCGAGTACATGAACTAGCCGGGCAGCGGGCACGCGTTCTCCCGTGGCCTTCGCCGCGCCGATGGTGTCT
>NZ_LMCL01000015.1:38910-52527 GCF_001424795.1 Aminobacter sp. DSM 101952
CCTGCCGGCAGAATTCGCCCTTGCGGTGATGGAGATCGAGAGTTTTTACGATCCCGAGGCGCGTGGCGGCGATGGCGAGGTCGGGCTGATGCAGGTGATGCCGGCCACGGCCCGGATGATGGGCTTTCGCGGCACCCTCGACGACCTGGCCGAGCCGCGCACCAACATCGCCCTTGGYGTGCGGTATCTCGCCGGCGCGTTCCGCYTGGCCGGCGGCGATCTYTGCACCACGGTGATGAAATACCGGGCAGGCCATGCCGAGACGCGGTTTCGGTTTCGCCGCGGTAGCCGGCCTCGGCGCGGTCACGGTTGGCGGCTCGGCGCCTCCCAGGGGCGTCTGCGTCAGGCGCTCCTTCGTGCCGGGCCCGCGCTACATGCGCTGTGTCGAATACCGGCCGGCGGCCCAGGCGCGGCATATCCGCAGCTTGCGCGCCAAGCTGTTTGGCGGCTAGGTCTGGATGCGGGGGACTGATTGCCGCGCTGCGCGCCTTCGGGCGCGCATGGACGCGGGTGCACTTTGGTTCTGCGCATGATCCTGTCCGGGGATCGATCCCATCCCGGGGACCATGCGCCAAGGGAGAAATGATGACGGTATCCCGACAGCGCTCTTAGCTGGCCCTGCCTCTCCGGTGCCAGCAGCCAATGGCGATCGCTTACAGCTGGTGGAATTGGCTTTATGACATGAAGATTCTGAGCTGCAAAGCTTTCTCATCCATAAATCCGATAGCATTTTAATTGTTCACGCAAGAATTCCTGAAACCTCAGCATGTCCTAATGTGCCTGCTTTCATCTGGGCGAGGCGGGGCATGTGGAAATTCCTTCTGGCGAAACGTGGCAACTTCGGTGCCATGACGGCGATTGCCATGGTGCCGATCATGGCGGGGGTTGCTGGGGTGATCGACTTCGTCAGCCTTAACAATAAGGCCGACAGGCTTCAGAACTCGCTCGATACGGCTGGCCTCGCGATAGGCACGAAATACTACTCCGGCATGACCAAGACCGAGTTGACGCAGCTCGGCCGTGATTTCTTCGACGCGAACCTCGTGAAGTTCCGCCAGGACGCTGACGACCTGATCTACAGCGAACAGGTCTCGGACTTCGAGGCCTCGGCGACGACCTCGGGCGACAAGAACTTCATCGAGGTCAAGTCGACCATTCACCAGCAGGGAATCATAGGCGGCTCGATCGACTGGACCTCCAATCGCCGCGCGGTCGTCCAGGTGGCGCCGGGGCAGCCGGCCTGCGTCCTGGCGCTCGATCCGCATGCCTCGGCTTCGGTCAAGCTGCAGGGCTCCACTCAGGTGACGCTTGATGGCTGTGTCATCGCGTCGAACTCCGATGCGGGCGATTCCGTCTCGCGCGGTGGCTCGGCCCAGGTGGCGGCGGAATGCGTGACGACGGTCGGCGGCACGACCGGCCTCACCAACTACAGCACCAAGCTTGCTTGCGGTCTGCCGTACGAGCGTCAGCTGGCGTCGTTCGATCCCCTCGCGAATGTCGTTCCGCCTGCCTATACGGCCTGCCAGAATGTTCCTGGCGGCAAGTCGAAGACGCTGTCGCCCGGCACCTTCTGCAACAAGACGCTGTCGGGCGAGGTGACCCTCGAGCCCGGCGTCTACATCTTTCGTGGCGGCCAGATCAAGCTCGGCGGCAACGGCACCCTCACTGGCGTCGGCGTCACGATCTTCCTGATGGAAGATGCCCAGTTCGTCTCCAACGCCAACGAGGTGATCAACCTCTCGCCGCCAACCACCGGACCCTATGCCGGGATCACCGTCTACCAGGCCAAGAGCAACACCAACGACGTCCAGATCAACGGCGGTTCCGGATCGAACGTCACCGGTTTTGTCTATGCGCCGGGCGCGCATGTCTTTTACGCCGGCAATTCGGACATGACCGGCGGCGGCCAGTGCATCCGCATCATCAGCAACACCATCGAGATGACCGGCAATTCGTCGGTCAAGTCGAGCTGCGACGCTGAGCTCGGCGGCAAGAAGATGTATGCCGGGCGCATCATCTCGCTGGTCAGGTGAGGGACTGTCGTCGAGACCCGAGGCGACAGTGCGAATCTGGGCCGGACGATGGGGTATATTGCCTGCTGCATAGTCCATTCTTCATGGCGCGAGCAAAATGGTACGCTGGGTAACGTGACTGATGTGCGACACCCTAGTCTAGCCCCGCTGCCGGACGGCAGCGGGGTTTCTTTATTGTTATGGGCGGGAAAGAGTTCAACTGCTGCTGGACCGCGAAAAGGGTCAGCGGATGCTCAAGGTTAAGGTTCGGCTGCGCGCAAATAAGGAAACGGTGGGGAATGAAGCATGCTATCTGAATAAGAGATTTGCGTGTCGAGTGATCCACAACGGATAGAAGTCCGTAATTTAATACGTCACCCGCGCCGGAAGCGGGCTCGTGGGTGTCGTCCATGCGAAATGTCGCCCAGCGCCTAGCTCGGACTCCTGGCTGCATCTCGGCCGCACCTGTGACCGCTAGGCCAACTCAAACACGGCTGCTCAATGGGAAGGGTTCCGAAAGTCCGCCCATTCGGCCTCCCTGAACTTGGGGCCTGTATTTGTCTCAGCCCGACGCTGCGCGGTTCATCTGCTGGGCTCTTATCTGTCGCCTTGCTGGCAGGGGCCGCCCTGCAAGTGGCGGGCTTCCCCGACCGCCTTCCGCCGCCAATTGCGAGGATACGGCCTGCCCTCTGTGATGATGTGGATTGAATCGCGGACCGCAGAGCCGCGTTGCCTTTCCCAAGCTGTCAGGTTATCTCTATGGGACTGGAAACAGTGGCGTTTCCCAAATTTCCCAAAGCAGACTCCACCCGGCTCGAGCCGATGACCGGGTAGTATGTCGACCTGCTCAATAGGTGGCTTATATCGCATGGCGAATGGTGACTGGCGGATTGGCGTCCTGTTTTCCAGCAGCGGGGTAACCGCTGCAGCCGAAATGGCTGAATCGAACGCGACACGCCTTGCAGTCGAAGAGATCAACGCGGCCGGCGGCGTTCTCGGGCGCCAGATTAAGCCGGTCTTTTACGACCCGGAATGTTCGGCCAAGAAGTATCAGGATCTGGCGGTTCGCCTGCTTGCCGAAGACAGGATCAAGATTATCTTCGGCTGCTACATGTCGTCGGCGCGAAAGGCCGTCCTGCCGGAGATCGAAGCCTACAGGGGCATGCTGTTCTACCCGACCTTCTATGAAGGGTTCGAGTATTCGACGCGCTGTTTCTACACCGGTTCCTCATCGAACCAGAACGCCGTCCAGCTAGCGCGCTACCTGATCGAGAATTACGGCACGCGTTTCCTCTTGGTCGGCTCTAACTACGTGTTCCCCTACGAGTACAACCGCGTCGTGATGGACCTAGTCACTAGAGCCAAGGGCACCATTCTCAACGAACTCTACGTGCCCGTCGAAGCCGTTCGCAAGGATTTCGATCGAGTCATCAAGCAGATCGGCAAGCTGAAGCCGGACATCGTCGTGTCGACGGTGGTCGGCACCGGCGCGGTCATGCTCTACGAGGCCTACAAGGAAGCCGGTTTCGACGTCGCCACAATGCCGATCGCTAGCCTGACGACCACCGAAGCGGAAGTCGCCGAGATGGCACCTGATGTCGCGGCGGGGCACCTGACATCGGCGTCGTTCTTCGAGACGCTCGACACGCCGCGGGCGCGTCAGTTCGTATCGTCCCTCAAGCAACGGTTCGGCGCCGACGCCCAGGTTACGGCGGGCGCCGAGGCTGCCTATTTTCAGGTTCATCTCTACGCCAAGGCGCTGGAGCTGGCCGGCACGGACGAGCCGGAGGCGCTGGCCAAGCACCTCGCAGGGCTGGAATTCGATGCGCCGCAAGGGCGGATCCGCATCGATCCTGACAATCACCATACCGAGCTATGGTCGCGCATCGGTCGGGTCAACGCCGAGGGCAAGTTCGACATTATCTGGCAGTCCGAAACACGGGTCAGGCCGGATCCCTATTTCGTCACGGCATCATTCGATGATTGGATGAGCAAGCCCCATCAACTGAAACGCAAAGCATAGCGGATCGTTTTCGGTGCCAACCAGGATACTCCAAGACCTGAAGGGCTTGCGCGTCCAAGTCATCCACCCTCCGGACCAGGAGGGGCTGGCCTTGGTCGAGCATCTCAGGCGCATCGGTTGCAGTTGCGAGACGACCTGGCCTTTGCCCGACGCCATCAACCCTTCGGCGGTGGCAGTGCTGGTTTCGATCGAGCAGGAAAACCGCGACAAGATACTGAGCTTGTTCCGGCCGGTGGAGCCATCCGATCCCGCCCTGATTGCGGTTGTCACCTATGAGGATCCGAGCACGCTGCAAGTGGTGCTGGAGTGCGGGGCCCTGGCGGTCATCGAGCGTCCGATACGTCCATTCGGCCTGCTGACCAATCTGACTATCGCGCGCGCGCTCTGGCTTGAGCGGCAGAACGCCAGCAAGCGCATCCGCAAGCTGGAGCGGAAGCTGGCCGGCAACAACCGCATCCTGCGGGCGAAGAATATTCTGATGGAAACGCAAGGGCTTAGCGAACAGGACGCGTATGAGAACATCCGCCGGCAGGCAATGGCTAAACGCGTCCCGATGGACGATCTGGCGAGCGCGATTATCAATGCGCATGAGCTCTTGACGTTCAAGGACATGCGTGACTAATATGAAAAATAATTGACGCCGGGTGAACCTCGGTCGTCGGTACGGTGTGAGACAAGGTGGTCCGCACCAGTGGCTATGTAGCCTGCAAACTCCTGAACGGAGTTGGCGGGCTTTTTTGTTTTTTGGCTTCCGACAAGGCCGTTGGCAGCCGTTTGGTTCTAACTGCAGAACTTCTTGACGCTCGTTGGTCAGTGCGTGCGAGCGCGTGCGCGTGGCTTCGCTTGTCCGGAATCTGGTCGTCCAGGTTCCACTGGAAAGCTTCTTATCTTGTTCGAAAGGAGAGACAGAAATCTGAGGGAGGTGGACGAGGTAAAAATAGAAATGAAATCGGCATGGATCGTCTTTTTTCTGAGGTGAATGGCGATGTTATTTCTAAATATAAGTATAAATAGGAAAAATACTTACATGTAGTTGATTGTTACGATCTTCTAATGCAGCCTTTACGTGGTCGCGAATGGGGCGACTTCAAAATGAAACGCACAAAGATGCGAACGGGAGGACTTATGAAGAACCATGATCGGCGTACATTCTTGAAAGCATCCGGCCTGGCCGCTTTTGGCCTGGCGACACCGGCGATCCTGCGCCTCGGCGACAAGGCTTGGGCCGCGGAGGAGATCCCGGTCGGGATCATGTATTCACTGACGGGCACCACCGCGATCGTCGAGAAGTCGATGAACCAGTGCGCCCAGATGGCGATTGACGAGATCAACGCCAAGGGCGGCGTCCTTGGCCGCAAGCTGCGCGCGATCATCGAGGATCCGGCGTCCGAACCGCGCATCTACAGCGAAAAGGCGCGCAAGCTGACGATCGAGGACCAGGTTCCCGTGATCTTCGGCTGCTACACCACTGCCAGCCGCAAGGCGGTTCTGCCTGTCGTCGAGCGGCGCAAGGGCCTGCTCGTCTGGCCGACCTGGTACGAAGGTGAGGAGTGCTCCAAGAACGTGCTCTATGCCGGCTCTGCGGTGCCCAACCAGCAGCTGGAAAATTCCCTCCCGTGGCTGCAAAAGAGCCTCGGCAAGAATAAGGTCTTCATCGTCGGCTCCGACTATGCCTTCCCGCGCGGAATGGCCAAGACGTCAAAGACAATCTGCGAAAAGATCGGCATGCAGGTTGTCGGCGACGAATACCTGCCGCTCGGGCACACCGAATGGGCGTCGATGGTCTCGAAGATCGGATCCAGCGGCGCGGACGTGATCTTCTCCAACGTGGTAGGCGACTCCATCGTTGCGTTCTACCGCGAGCTGCGCAACCAGGGCTACGATTTCGACAAGCTGCCCCTCTGCGCCTCGACCACGACGGAGGTCGAGATCAAGGCGATGGGCCCCGAATATGCGCTCGGCAGCTACGTGTCGCTGCCTTATTTCCAGACCGTCGACACGCCTGAGAACAAGGTCTTCGTCGAGGCCTTTAAGGCCTATGCTGGCCCTGATGCCGTGACCCACGCTGCGATGGAAGCGGTTTATGTCGGCGTCAACATGTGGGCGATGGCTGCGGAAAAGGCGGGCGACCTCGCCCCGGAGGCGATCGTTGCCAATGCCGGCGGCCTGTCCTTCGCCGCACCCCAGGGCAAGGTCACCATCGACCCGGACAACTTGCACAGCTACCTGACGCCGCGCATCGGCAAGACACGTGCCGACGGCCTGCTCGACATCGTCGACCAGTATGCCGAGCCGCTTGTGCCGCTGCCTTACTCCAGTGTCGGCGAGACGGCCGAAAAGCGGGTCTGCACGACAAGCGGAGCGACGCTCTAGTCCCCGACTGCCAGTCGTGCCGGCGCGCACTTTCACGCCGGCACGAACCCCCGACCAACGCGGATGGAAGCGGCATGGAAACTTTTGTCATCGGACTGAGCATCGCATCGATTTTGTTCATGGTCGCCCTTGGCCTGGCAATCATCTACGGCACCATGAGCGTCATCAACCTCGCCCATGGCGAGATGGTGATGATCGGCGCCTACACCACGGTGCTGGCGACCAAGCATCTCGGCATCAACATTTATCTCTGCCTGCCGCTGGCATTCCTGGTGACGGCGACATTCGGGCTGATCATCGAACGCACCGTCGTGCGCAGGCTGTACGGGCGGCTGCTCGATACCTTGCTGGCGACATGGGGCATCGCCCTCATCCTGCAGCAACTCATCCGGATCCACTTCGGGCTCGGGTTGTTCGGCGTCGAGATCGATGGCCTCGGCTCGGACCTGCAGAACGTGCCCGTTCCCGCCGAACTCCAACAGGCCATCCGCGTTTTCGGCGCCAACATACCGGTCTATCGAGCCTTCGTGTTCGTGGCCGCGCTGGCTCTGGGCGCCATCACCTGGCTGCTCATCTACAAGACGCGTTTCGGCAGCCAACTGCGTGCCGTCTCGGTCGCCCGCAACACGGCGGCCGCCTGCGGCATCAACGACAAGCGCGTCAACATGCTGGCCTTCGCCTACGGCTCCGGGCTTGCAGGCATCGCCGGCGTGCTGGTCTCGGGCTTCAAGACCGTGTCGCCCGACATGGGCACGCCCTATGTCGTCGACGCCTTCCTCGTCGTGGTCGCCGGCGGTGTCGGCCATCTGCTCGGCACTTTCGCCTCGGCAGGCATTCTCGGCGAGGTCCAGAGCTTTGTCGCCACCTGGGCAAACGACGTCTACGGACGGACAGTCCTGTTTGCCGTCGTCATCTTCATTCTCCTCTTCAAGCCTCAGGGCCTCTTCGTCACCAAGAGCCGCTGAGCTTGGCTGAAACATGGACGAGCGCATGACTTACCGCACCGCTTCCATCATCGCCTACATCGCCTTCTTCGCCGTTGTGCTCGCGCTTCCGCTGGTGCTCAACAGCTTCTGGACCAACCGTGTCGCGATCTACCTGGTCTATTCGATCTGCGCGATCGGCATCAGCATGTCGTGGGGCTATGCCGGCATACTCAGCCTCGGCCAGGGCCTGTTCTTCGGCATGGGCGCCTACATGCTGGCCATGTCGCTGACCCTGGCAGTGCCGGAAAACAATCCGGTGCCGCAGCTCATGCTGCTCAACATGGAACCGAATGCGGTTCGCGACTTGTGCTGCGTCACCACAGGCTCGTTCCTGTGGATACCGTTCCGGTCGGTCGCGGTCGGCATGATTGCCGGGATCGTCGTGCCGTGCGTCCTTGCTGCCGCGATCGGCTACGTCATGTTCAAACGGCGCACGACGGGTGTCTATGTCAGCATCATCACGCTGGCCTTCGCCCTGATCGGGCAGTTGCTGATCATCAACAACCAGCCCTTGACCGGAGGCTTCAACGGTCTGGCTGACCTTGCGCTGCTGGAGATTGGCGGCTTCGAGTTCGACCCCTACGGGCCGAGCGCCTACTACGCCGTCGCGCTCACGCTGATCGCGGTGATCCTGCTCGCCCGCTATATGCTGACCGGACGCATCGGCCAGGTACTTAAGGCCATCCGTGAGGACGAGGCACGCGCGCGCTACCTCGGCTACGACGTCGAGAACTTCAAGCTCTTCATCTTCTGCGTTTCAGCCGGCGTCGCCGGCCTGGCCGGGATGCTGTTCACGCTCACATCGGAATTCGCCACGCCGTCGCTGATGGCGACGTCACTCAGTATCTCGATGGTGATCTGGGCGGCGACCGGTGGTCGTGCGTCGCTGCTTGGCGCCTGCATCGGCGCGCTGATCGTCAACTTCGTCGGCTCGCTTGCCAGCGAAAGCGCGACTTTCCAGCCGGTGTGGCCTATCATCCTGGGGCTGCTTTTCGTCGTCGTCGTGCTGTTCATGCCGAACGGCATCGCCGGGATCTTCAAGGCGTTCATCGAACGCAACGGCAGGACCGAGCGGCTCGGCGAGATAAGGCCCTCCGGCAAGACTGAACGCTCCGACAAGTCCGAGCGCGTCCAGACCGAACTGACCGCAAGGGAGGCGTGACCGATGAATGCCCTTCATAGGCCATCGAAGATGGAGACCGTGTCGGCGGTGCCGATCCTGCGGACACAGAAACTGACGGTACGGTTCGACGAATTTCCCGCCGTGCGCGACGTCGACCTGTCGATCGCCGACGGGGAGCTTAGGGTGATCATCGGCGCCAACGGTGCCGGCAAGTCGACTTTGCTCGACCTTCTGTGCGGCAAGACACTGCCCTCCGAGGGCGAGATCTGGCTTCGCGACCGCAACATCACCGGCATAGGCGAAGCCGCGATCGCTCGCAGCGGCGTCGGCCGCAAGTTCCAGACGCCGACAGTGTTCAAGGACATGACGGTACTGGAAAACCTGCAGGTGGCGAGCAACCGCCGTGTCCGCGTCTTCCAGAACCTGTTCGACCGGGTGAAACCAGGGCCAAACGACAAGGAGATCGCGGTTGCCGAACGGACTGGCCTGCTCGGCTCGCTGAAGCGCAAGGCATCGGAACTGTCGCATGGCCAGTTGCAATGGCTCGAACTGGCGATGGTGCTGAGCCAGGATCCAAAAATCATCCTGCTCGACGAGCCCGCCGCCGGCATGACGGCGGCCGAGACCGACAAGACGGCGGAGCTGCTGCTCGATCTCGCGGGCAGCCACACGGTGCTGGTGATCGAGCACGACATGGCCTTCGTTCGCCGCATTTGCGAGACCATCACCGTGATGCACCAGGGGGCTGTCCTTGCCGAGGGAACCGCGGAGGAGATCGAAGGCAATCCCGCAGTGATCGAGGCCTATCTTGGATCGGCGACGCTCAGCCATGCTTAAGTTCAAAGACCTCAATGCGTTCTACGGAACCAGCCACATCATCCACGATCTCAACCTTGAAATCCGCAAGGGCGAGGTGTTCTGCATCATGGGGCGCAATGGCGTCGGCAAGACGACGCTGCTGCGCAGCCTGCTCGGCATCACCGTGAACACCAAAGGCACCATCGAGTTCGAAGGCGCCGACATCAGTGGCGACCTCACCTACCAGCGGGCGCGGCGCGGCATCGGCTATGTTCCGCAAGGGCGCGAGATCGTGCCCGGGCTCAGCGTGCTCGACAACATCCTGCTCGGCTGCAACGCCCGGGCGGATGGCCAGACCTCGGTGCCGCCACTGGTTTGGACGCTGTTTCCGTTCCTGAAGGACCACCTGAACCGGCGTGGCACCAATCTTTCGGGCGGACAGCAGCAGCAGCTGGCAATCGCCCGTGCGCTTGCCACCGATCCGAGCATCCTGGTTCTCGATGAACCGACGGAGGGCATCCAGCCCAACATCGTCGAGCATATCGAAGAGGCGATCGTGTCGCTCAACCGGGATCATGGCCTGACCATCATCCTGGTGGAGCAGAAGATACGTTTCGCCCGTACCGCTGCGCACCGCTTCGCCATTCTGGAGAAGGGGCAGATCGCTGCCGAGGGTGACACCGCCAATCTCAGCAATGAGCTGATCCACAAGCATATGGGCCTGTAGCCGCGAAGGCGGCCGCCAGCCTGAACGTCAGGCGCAGAAAGGATTTTGAGATGCTCCGAGTTGAAAGTGTGCTTGGCAGCCGCAACGATCCGGCCTTGCATGAGGCCATTCATCATCTCGAACACCACCATGCGGTGGAGTTCGTGACGNATGCTCCGAGTTGAAAGTGTGCTTGGCAGCCGCAACGATCCGGCCTTGCATGAGGCCATTCATCATCTCGAACACCACCATGCGGTGGAGTTCGTGACGGTAGCGGCAGGTGATCTCGACCGCCGGCGGCTGATGGCCAAGACCGACAAGGGCGAAGAGGTGGCGATCACCTTGCCGCGCGACCAGAAGCTGCATGACGGCGCGGTGCTGGTGCTCGACCGCCATCGCGCCGTGATCGTGCGCGCCGGCGAGCAGCGTTGGCTCAGGTTCACGCCGCGTTCGGCGAGCGATGCGCTCGAACTCGGCTATCACGCCGGCAATCTGCACTGGCGGGTGCGCTTCGACGGCGAGGATCTGCTTGTCGCGCAGGACGGTCCTGCCTCGGCTTACGCCGCACGCATCGAGCAGCTTATCTCAGGCGGCCGCGTCGAGATGGCCGAGGAGGCCGAATGAGCGTCCCATCGGCACAATTGCTCGTCGCCCTGCAACATGCCGATGGGCAGTTTCCCTCCGGCGGCTTCGCCTTTTCGCAGGGGTTGGAGGCGTCGTCCACGCTTGCCGGGAAACTGGGCGCCTTCGACTTTGCCGGCTTCGTCGATATCCAGATCCGCCATCGCTGGGCCGCCGCTGATCGCGTCGCGTTGGTGCGGGCTTTTCGACTCGCGGGCGATCTTGAGGCGCTGGCCGAACTCGATCGCGAGGTCGAGGCCTCGACCTTTGTCGAGGGGCTGCGATCTGGCTCGCGCCGCAACGGCATGGCGCTGCTGACGACACATGAGCGGATTGGGACGAGGGGCGCTGCCGCCTATCGTGCGATGGTCCGCAAGGGCGAAGCCTGCGGCCACCTGGCTGTTGTGCAAGGCCTGGCCTGGCAGGCGCTCGACCTCGACGAGGCGAGCGCCGTTGCGATCGGCGGCTACCAGATGGTGGCGTCACTGGCGACCGCCGCGGTGCGGCTCGGCGTGATCGGCGCCATCGATGCGCAGAAGGTTGTCGCGCGCGCCCTGCCCGCCATCGAGGCAGCGGCTGGTGTGCCTGTCGGCGATGACGAGCCGCTGCGGTCGTTTACACCGCTCTGCGAGATCGCGGTCGCTATGCACGGCGCTTCGGGCCAGCGCCTGTTTTCGAATTGAGGAGTACCCACGATGTTGCTGACGCCGACCGAACTCGAGCGCCTGACGATCTACACGGCGGCCGAACTGGCGCGCAAGCGCCGGGCCAAGGGCCTGTTGCTCAACTATCCCGAGGCGGTGGCGATCATCACTGACGAGATCCTCGAAGGTGCCAGGGAAGGGCGATCGGTCGCCGAGATGATGTCGATCGGCTCGGCCATCCTGACCCAGGCCGACGTCATGCCCGGGATCGCGGCAATGCTGCCGATGCTGCAGGTCGAGGCGACGTTCCGCGACGGCACCAAGCTGGTCACTGTGCACGAACCGCTGCGCCCGGCCGCCGGCGCGACCGCAGACGATGTCGAACCCGGCGCCATCGTTGCCGAGGAGGGTGACATCGAACTCAATGCCGGACGCCGCAAGCTTACACTCAAGGTTGTCAACACCGGTGACCGTCCGGTGCAGATCGGCAGCCATTATCATTTCTTCGAGGTCAACAAGGCGCTCGACTTCGACCGCGCGGCGGCCTTCGGCATGCGCCTCGACATTGCCGCCGGCACAGCCGTTCGCTTCGAGCCCGGGCAGGAGAAGGACGTGCCGCTCACCACCTTCGGCGGTCAGCAGCATATGTCTGGCCTCAACGGGTTGTCGAATGGCTCGGCCGACGATGCGGCGGTGAAGGCCGCTGCGCTTGAAAACGCCCGCGCCCGCGGCTTCCGCGGCGCCTGAGGGAGGAACGATCATGGCAACCCTGTCTCGCCGCGATTACGCGGCAATGTATGGCCCGACCACCGGTGACGGCTTCCGGCTCGGCGATACCTCGCTCGTGGCCGTCGTCGAGAAGGACTACGCCGTCTATGGCGACGAGTGCCTGCATGGTGGCGGCAAGACGCTGCGCGATGGTGCTGGCCTTGCCGCCGGCGTCACCAGTGCCGAGGGCGCGCTCGATTTCCTGTTGTGCAACGTTACGGTGATCGATGCCGTCGTCGGCATCGTCAAGGGCGACCTCGGCATCCGCGATGGCAAGATCGTCGGCATCGGCAAGGCCGGCAACCCGGCCGTCATGGACGGTGTCGACCCGCGCCTGATCGTCTCGGCGGCAACCACCGTGCGCGATTGCGAAGGCCTGATCGCCACCGCCGGCGCGCTCGACGTGCACGTGCATTTCGACAGCGCGCAACTGTGCGAGCATGCCATCGCAAGCGGCATCACCACCATGCTGGGCGGCTCGCTCGGGCCGATCACCGTCGGCATCGACTGTGGTGGTCCGTTCAATGTCGGCAAAATGCTGCAGGCGGCCGAGCAATGGCCGGTCAATTTCGGCTTCCTCGGCCGCGGCAATTCGCACAGGCCAGCCTCGCTTGTCGAGCAGATAGAGACCGGCTGCCTCGGCCTCAAGCTGCACGAGGACTGGGGCACCATGCCGGCCTCGATCGATACTTGCCTGACAGTGGCGGACGAACTGGATTTTCCCGTCCAGATCCACACCGACACGCTGAACGAATCGGGCTTCCTCGAAGACACGCTCGCCGCCATCAATGGCCGCACCATCCACATGTACCATACCGAAGGAGCCGGGGGCGGCCACGCGCCCGACATCATCAGCGTCGCTGGCGTGCCGTGGTGCCTGCCGTCGTCGACCAACCCGACCAATCCCTACACGATCAACACCTTCGATGAACATCTCGACATGACGATGGTGTGCCACCATCTCAACCCGGCCATCCCCGAGGACGTTGCCTTTGCCGAGAGCCGCATCCGCGCCCAGACGATAGCGGCTGAAGACATCCTGCATGACATCGGCGCGATCTCGATGCTCGGTTCCGACAGCCAGGGCATGGGCCGCATCAACGAGGTGATCTGCCGTACATGGCAGCTCGCCGACAAGATGAAGAAGCAGCGCGGCCGCCTGCCGGAGGAGACGACGCGCTTCGGCGACAATGAGCGCATCAAGCGCTACATCGCCAAATACACCATCAACGCTGCCCGCACTTTTGGCATATCAGAGCATGTCGGCTCGCTCGAAGACGGCAAGATGGCCGACATCATCATCTGGCGACCGGCCTTCTTCGGCATTAAGCCAGAGCTCGTCATCAAGGGCGGCTTTATTGCCTGGGGCGCGATGGGCGACAGCGCTGCGTCGCTGATGACCTGCGAGCCGCTGCTCTTGCGCCCGCAATGGGGTGCGTTCGGCCGCGCGAAGCAGGCGCTGTCGGCCTGCTTCGTCAACCCGCTGGCGATCGAGCGGGGMCTTGCCGCRACGCTCGACCTCAAGAAGGCGTTGCTGCCCTCGCGCGGCAACCGCGCCCTGTC
>NZ_LMCL01000016.1:0-35006 GCF_001424795.1 Aminobacter sp. DSM 101952
GGTCTTGGCCATCAGCCGCCGGCGGTCGAGATCACCTGCCGCTACCGTCACGAACTCCACCGCATGGTGGTGTTCGAGATGATGAATGGCCTCATGCAAGGCCGGATCGTTGCGGCTGCCAAGCACACTTTCAACTCGGAGCATTGCTACCTCCTTCGGCCTTCTTGAAGCCGCCAACAGAATGAGCCGGTCACTTGAAGACCCTCAGGCGTTGCCAGTGAGCATGTCGTAAAGCGCCAGTGTCACGACATTTGTCGCCAGCACGAGGTCATCGATCCTGAGCTTCTCATCGGCGCGGTGGGCGTTGGCCTCGAGCATCGTTCGCGGACCGGCGCCATACAGCACGGTCGGGATGCCGGCATTGCTGTAGTGCCGCGCATCGGTATAAAGCGGCACCCCCTGGGTCGGAATGGGTTCTCCAGTGAGTTCCGAGGCATGCCTCTGCAAGGCACCCGCGAGGCGTTCCTGCCCGTCGAGCGGCTTCAGCGGGTTGGCCAGCATCAGCTGGCGGACATGGCACTCGACGCCCGGCATTTCGCCAGCGGTAGCCTCGATGAAGGCGATCAGGTCGCGCGCCACCTCCGGACCGTTCTCTTCCGGGATCATGCGTCGGTCGACGCGCATCACGATCTTGTCGGGGACCACATTGGTATTGATGCCGCCCGAGATCAGGCCGACCACCAGCGACGGCGTTGTGATGCCTTCGACCGACGAGCGCTGTTCCGAAAAGCCCGAGCGCAGCGAATAGAGCCGGCTGAGAATGTGGGTTGCTGCCTCGAGCGCATCGACACCGGTTTCCGGTCGTGCCGCGTGGGCGGACTTGCCCCGGACGTCGATGTCGAGATGCAGGCAGCCATTGTGGGCGGTGACGACGCCGTAGGACAGGCCGGCGCAGATCGCATAGTCCGGCTTGGTCAGTCCCTGCTGCAGCAAATAGAGCGGGCCGATGTCGCCACCGACCTCTTCGTCATAGGTCAGGTGTATCTCGACCGTGCCCGACAGCTTCTCGCCCAGCGAGCGCAGTGCAAGGAGCGCGTAGGCGTAGGTTACGAAATCGGATTTCGAGGTCGCCACGCCACGGCCGTACATCCAGCCGTCCTTGACCACAGCGCCATAGGGATCGACCGACCAGCCTTCACCAGGCGCCACGACGTCACCATGAGCATTGAGCGCGATGGTCGGGCCGGGCCCGAACGTGTGCCTCACAATCAGGTTGGTGGCGCTGATCATGCCGACGCTCGCAACGAGCGCGTCTGGCACCTTGTGACGCTCGACGGTGAAGCCAAGGCGTTCATACAATTGGGCAGCGCGATCGGCATGCGCTGCGCAGTCTCCGGGCGGGTTGTCGGACGGCACCTTGACCAGTTCCGCCAGCATGCGCACCTGGTCGTCGCGATGCGAACGGATGATGTTTATTAAAAGGGGTTTATGTTCTGACATCTCTATCTTCAGCATCGAACGTTCCCCTCAATGACATAGGGCTCGGCGAAATTGTATTCTTCCAGATTACTTCCTAGTCCACCGCGATCGACGACGAGAAAATCTTGCTCGTTAACTAGCGGAGAAAGCACCCCATGCCACACGTTGCTGTGGTAGTTCACGCCCTGTCCCGGTTGCGCAATGAATGCCCTGGGCGCCTGTGGAACGCCTTGCCGGTCAAGACAGACAACCACCAGGAACGATCCCAGCTTCGTCGGGATGAACGCCTGGCTTCCATACGGATGCCTCTCGACAGCTGAAACAACCAACGGAAGCTCACAGTGACGACTCCGGACCATCGAGATCAGAACTCGCCCTTCTGGCCCACTTGCCTCCACTTTCGCCATATCGTGGAAGCGATCCGCCATGCCACCGTTGATCGGGTAGCTGGCATCGCCATCGATCTCGATTACGTCACCAAACTCGCGAAACCGATCTCGTGTGAGCGGTTCAACGTCAACAATTTGCGGCATATTTTCGGTCCAAGCTCATATGATATTTTGGGTAGGAAATGCCGCTCAATGCAGGCTTGGGACTGAGCGGCGCTTGTATCGCTACGCGGCGTGATGCTTGTGCCAATGACGCGCAATTTCGTCTCTGCGACAAATCCAAACGTCCTCGTGCTTTTGCACATAGTCTAGAAAACGCAGGAACGCTGCCCACCGACCAGGGCGGCCAACAATTCTCAAATGCAGGCCCGTAGACATCATACGTGGTGTTCTGTCGCTCTCGCGATAAAGCACGTCAAACGTATCCTTAAGGTAGGAGAAGTACTGATCGCCTGAGTTGAAACCCGCGGCCGACACAAAGCGCATGTCATTTGCTTCCAGCGTGTACGGTATCCGCAAATGCTGCTTGCCATCTACGGTAACCCAATAAGGAAGGTCATCGGCATATGTGTCGGAGTCGTAGAGGAAACCCCCTTCTTCAACTACGAGCTTCAATGTGTTTTGACTGCATCGCCCAGTATACCATCCCACCGGACGCTCCCCAGTAATCTCTGTGATGGCCTCGATGGCCAATTTCATGTGGGCGCGTTCCGTTTCCTCTCCCATCCATTGGTGGTCAATCCACTTCCAGCCGTGACTGGCAATCTCGTGGCCTGTTGAATGCATGAATTTACCCGCGTCCGGATAGTGCTGGAGTGCAAGCCCGTTGGCCAGAACCGTGGACTTGATTCCCCGTGAGTTGAGCTCGTTAAAAACGCGCCAAAAGCCGACTCGTGTGCCGTATTCGTAGAGAGATTCCATATTAACGCTGCGCACACCAAAAAGCGGGGGAGCGCCAATCATGTCCGAGATAAAATTCTCGGAATGCGCGTCGCCGTGAAGTACGCTGTTCTCTGAACCTTCTTCAAAGGCCACAATAATCTGCAGGGCCAACTTGGCGCCTTTGGGCCAATTGGCATTTGGTGGATTATTTCCATATCCGACCATGTCGCGAGCGTAGTTCATACACTTATTCCTTCCGATTACTGGCCGTTTTGCTCGGCACTTACTCGTCTAATGTCCTGGGATCTGCGGGCATGACCGACCTGGGACATCGTTTAAAGATGTCGAACAGTCCCAGCATCATCCTGTTTGCCGGCGCCGGTCCCAGTGCTCGCCGCTGCACGCTGTTCGCTTACTCGGCGACGGCCCTCGAGAAGGGGCCCAAGCACCGAACCCAATGAGTCAAGGCTGGCAGCAAATACCAGGGCGAGGCCAGCAGCAACGAGTTGCACGAATGGCGTAACATTCAGCTGCGTAAGTCCGTTCTCCAGAACCCCGAGAAAAATCCACGCGGTGGCCACACCGCCAATCCGCCCTCGACCACCCGCAAATGCAACGCCGCCGAGCAGCACGATCGTCAGGGCTTGAAGTTCCATCTGCAACCCCAATGCGCCTGGTGCAGAACCATCGAGCCGCGCAGCCGACATCACGCCCGCCAGCCCGGCAGCTGCGCCGGTAACGACATAGAGCGCAAATGGCAGTGCACGTACCGGCAATGCTGCCAAGAATGCAGCTCGAGGATTTGATCCGATGGCGTAGACGTAGCGCCCCCAGGTAGTCAGTGAAATAAAGACGGCGGCAGCGACGAACGAGATACCAACGATCCACAGCTGGATCGGAACATGAAGAAATTCTCCATTTCCCATCACCACGAAGAACTCGTCTAGGCCCGAAATTTCATTGTGCTGTATAAGCAGCGTGGCTCCGCGGAGAATGCCCAGCATACCGAGAGTAACGATAACGGGATTGAAGCGTAGAATACCGCATAGAACCCCGTTTATGACGCCACCCAGCGCGCCGCCACCAATCCCGACCAACATGCTCAGCCAGGGTGAAAGGCCCCATTCCGTATTGGCAAGGGCAACGAGCGTCCCAGCAAAGCCGATGTTTGAACCGACCGACAAGTCAACGTGCCCTGCGATCACCAACAATGCCATTGCTGCCACCAGAACGCCGATGACAGCATTGTTCGTAAGGATTACCTCGAAGTTCGACACCGTAAGGAATGTTGATGTCCTGGAGGCAAAATAAACGATCAAAATGACCAGCGCAATCACTAGAATATTGTTTATTATGACTTCAGGTCTTTTTATCTTGTCCAGAAATGATGTGGAACGATCATTATTGATCGCAGCGCCAGTATTCGATGTATTTGACCTGGTCATCTTATTCTCCTACGTGCGCCAGGTGGAGCAGGCGCTCTTGATTGATTTCGGTCCCATGCAGAACTCCGGCAACCTGGCCTCGAGATAGGACTACGACCCGGTGCGCCAATTGCATCAACTCTTCCGGTTCCGACGAAGTCACCACGACTGCAAGGCCGGTCTTCGTGCTCTCTGCCAGAACGTTATAGAGGTCGCCACGGGCACCGACGTCCACGCCTTGTGTCGGTTCATCGAGCAATAGCATCCGGCAATCCTGGCCGTCTTGGAGCCACCTACCGAGCACCAGTTTCTGCTGGTTTCCACCCGAGAACCGCCTTGCTTCAAGATCAGACCGCCGCGGCTGCAGGTTCAACTTCCGCGAGACATCGTGGAACGCTTTTTGCTCTGAAGATTTGCTTCGAAAACCTAGAGTTCCGAATTTGGCGGAGCTGGCCATCGCCACATTCTCGCCTGCCGTCAGTGTCTGAAAGACACTTTTGCGGAGCCGATCTTCTGGAACCAGGGCTACGCCAGCCCGCACCGCATCGGACGGCCGGCGCAGGTTTAATGCCTTGCCTTCCAGAGTAATTGTTCCGCTCGCCAATGCTCGCGCACCGAACAGTGCTTCAAGTAACTCAGTCCTGCCAGATCCTACCAGGCCGAATACGCCAAGTATCTCGCCGGAATTGACATCAAGGTCGATCGGTCCGATGCCTGGCGCGGTCAAACCACGAATCTGAGCCAAGGGAGATCGTGTTTGCTGCTGGCTAGCGTAGTCAGGGGGGTTTGTTCCCACACTACGGCCCGCAATGGCGCTGACGATCTCTTGCTCCGTAATCTCAGAGACCTTAGCTGAAAGCACAATTTTTCCACCTCGAAGGACCGAAACTCTATCAGCTATAGCGAATACTTCTGCTAGACGATGAGTTACGTACAAAAGAGGAAGTTTTTGTTTCTTTAGAGAGAGAAGCTGCGCCGATAATTGAGCCGCTTCACGTTCGGTCAATGAAGCTGTAGGTTCATCCAATATCAGTAGTTTTGGTCTCGTACGAAGTGCCTTTACGATTTCAATAACTTGAAGCTCTGCGTTGCTGAGTTTAAGTAGGTCGGCTTCAGGATCGATATTGACCCCCAACTCTGCGAACCATTGGTGTACTTCCCGTGATTCCCGGGCTTTGCGGACAAAGGGACCGCACTTATATTCCTGTCCGAGAAAGACATTATCGAGTACATTTAGCCCGGAAGCCAATGAAAGCTCTTGATACACTACGGAAATTCCTGCTCGCATTGAATCGCGAGGTCCACTCGCTGCAAACGGCTTTCCATCAACCTCGATCGCGCCGGAGTCGGGCTGCTCAGCTCCCGATAAGCACTTGATCAACGTCGATTTTCCGGCGCCATTGGCGCCTAGAAAGGCATGGATCTCTCCATCCTCAATTTCAAGGTCGACCCCTTTGAGGACAGGAACACCCGAATAGGCCTTCTTGAGATTGCTGATCACAACAGACACGGAAACCACCTTGTTCTATAGTATTTTCCAAATATCGCGCGATAAGGACCACGTTTTTTTTAGTTACCGCTATTTATAAATGCGGGCCGCTCATGCTCGGCGCCAGTCCTTATCGCGTCGATATCGGCAGGAAGACTTTATTCGATGCCTTGCTGCTTCAGGTACTTGTCAGCCAAGGGCGATTTTGCCTCGACCAGTTCCAGCGCTATGATACGTTCGGCAACAGCCTCACCACGCACAAGCTTGTCAGCCGTCGTTGCGATTGCCTCACCCAAATCGATCAGCGGCAGCGCCATGGAAGCACGATAAATAGTGTCGCCGCTTCGCAGCAATTTTAGCGCCCCTGGAGTGCCGTCCATACCGCCAATGAAGGCCTTTGGGTCCGACTTGTCGCGTCCAGCTGCAATCCATGCCTTGTATGCGCCCTCTGTTGCGGGGTCTTCGATACCGAGGATCACGTTAACTTGAGGGTGGGCTTGAAGAATGCTGCGGGTCGTCTCGAGGCCTTCGGTAGCACTAATTGCATCCTGGCGAGCGACAATAGTCGCACCAGGCGCGACACTGGTGAGGCCTTTCGCGATGCCGTCCGCTCGAGAACGACCCCAGAAAGCTCCTTCATAGCCCAGGATTACGACATTGGCCTTGCCATCCAGGTTGGAGTTGATCCATTTGCCGGCGTACTCGCCTAGAACCGCCGCAGAATCGTACTGGCTGAAACCTACAGTTGCGTCCTGGTTCTCGAGCTTTTCTGCATACGTGATCCACTTGATGCCGGCACTGCGAGCCTTCTTGGCCACACTTTCGAAGACTGCTGGATTAAGGGTAACGCAGACAATGACTGCTACTTTTTGCTCGATCCACGTGTTAAGCGTATTGATCTGCTTCTTCAGGTCCGTTCCGGGATCATCTACCACAACCTGGTAGCCAAGCTCTCCTCCCTTCTTCTTTGCGGCCTCCAGAGTGGCAATAACTGCGCCCTGAAGCGACGAATTCGGAAAGCTGACGGCGATCACAGGTGTCTGAGCAAAAGCAGGCTGTGGCACTGCAATTGAAGCAGCAGCGAGCCCGGCCACGCCCAGGGCCATAAAGCTTCGCCTCGATAGAGAACTCCACATTTTTTTAGACATTTACTATTCCCCTTTTTGTTAGAAGTAATATTTTTATGTCATTCCAATGCGAATTATTAAGCGCTCTCCTTTCTGGCAATAATTGCGCCATTTCGTACTTCGATTCTGGTCCCAAACGGACTGGATAACCGCTTGAGGCGCGAGAGGAGGCGATCTAACTCAGCACCCTTCGCAAGCCCGGGGAGCCGTCTTGTGTTAAGGATGTGTGGGATGAGCCGCACCTCGGGGTCCTCATTTGATTGGGGGCAAAGCAGTGCGACAAATCCTTCGGCCGACATCTCGCTCCAGAGCTTTTTTATCGTCGGGGCTGCTTCCATGAATACCTGTTGACCAACCAACGTCCCCAAGCCGTACAGAATTGGTTTGTTTCGGTAGAATTCTATTGGATGGATTGCATGAGGGTGGTGGCCGTGAACCAGGTCGGCACCCGCTTCGATCAACGCGTGGGCCAATGGCTGCTGGTACTCCGCCAGTTCATCGCCGGAGCCAAAACCCCAATGAACCGTCACAATTAGGAAATCGAAGCGAGAACGGCAATCGCGAACGCACTGGCTGGCAAACTTCATGTCGCTGTCGTGGACAAGAGTTCGAACCCGCACAGCTGATAGGTCACCGGGCTCTTCCATCTGATAGTATGGATCAATCTCGTAGGAGGTCACTATCTTCAAGCCAGCTATCCCTGGCCTGCACTCTGCCGCGCCCGTCCCGGTCGGAACTAGGCAAGAGAAAGCTAGGACTCCCACTCGCTCGCCGCTGAGAACAAGCTCTGCTGGCCTGACGGCCTCGCTTATTGTTTTTCCAGCGCCAATTACTTGAAGCCCAGCAGATCGCAGATTATCAACAGTGTCCTGCAGGCCCTCCCAACCATAGTCAACAGTGTGATTGTTGGCGACCGTGACAACGTCGAGTCCGAGTGCATCAACGTCAGATGCGATTGATGGGTCTGCACGTATGTTCAACAGCTTATGAAGCGGTTCCGCCGCTGTAGTGAGCGGCATCTCAAAGTTCCCAACGACCATATCTGCGTCGTGGAGATGTCGCAGGACCGCCTGGACTTCCGGCGCTTGTGCATCACTCCGCAAGTGGTCAAGTGGGATGACATCCCCTGTGACAGCCAATGTTGGCACTGTGTCGCCTCCTCCATTCCCTGGCTCCGCCGCAGCTAATCGCTATTTTTTGCGTCCGTAAGCCCTAGCTATCAGGTGAGTTCTACCTCGCGACAGGTATTTACTACCTAACTAACAGGGTGTACCCTACTGGAGAGTGCCCACAGTGTCAAGGCGCTACGCAGCAACCACCAAGGGAGATCCAAACGTGACGAAAAGCACACAGCCAGACTTTGCAAGCAGGTACATCAATTTGGCGAACCCGCAGCTCGGCGCCGAGGCTGTCTTTGCCAACGATGAATTTTTTGCTTCGAAAGAAAGGATGTTAAGCCTATCGACTCCAGTCTTCGTATTTGGAAAGAAGGATGATACGCGACCTGGATTGTATATGGATGGGTGGGAGACACGACGCCGCAGAACTGAAGGTCATGACTACTGTATTGTTAAACTTGGAATACCGGGTATCATTCGCGGAATAGACATAGATACCAGTCATTTTACCGGAAATTTTCCTCCGGCTGCTTCCGTCGAGGGCTGTTACTCCGATCACAAAATCCCTGCGGATGATGCCCTGTGGGCAGAAATCTTGCCCGCTACCGAACTTTCGGGTAACTCCCACCATCTCTTGCCCGTTTCGAATTCGGGTACCTTCACTCACGTTCGGCTGAACATTCACCCCGATGGAGGGGTAGCCAGGCTCAGGGTCTACGGCGAAGCGGCGGTCGATTGGGAAAAGGTGAACAAAAGCGCGATACATGAGTTGTCGGCTTTGGAGTTTGGTGGTCGCGCCCTCGCAGCCAGCGACCAGCACTATGGCTCACCCAATAATCTTCTAATGCCTGGATCCGGTGATTCTCCCATCGACGGATGGGAGACACGCCGGCGGCGCAGCCCGGGCAATGACTGGGTAGTAATTGCCCTAGGGCATCGCGGCCGTGTATCGGAGATCGAAGTTGATACGGCACATTTCCGCGGCAACTATCCAGACAGATGCTCTGTCCTGGCCGCCGACCTCAGCGGAGTCGACGTAGCCGGGGTGGTCACGCAAAGCATGTTCTGGCGGACATTGCTGCCTGAACAGAAGCTTGAGATGCACAAGCGGCATATATTTGAGCGGGAGATTCTGGACATTGGAGCTGTAACTCACTTGCGCTTCAATGTATTTCCTGACGGGGGTGTGATGCGCTTTCGGGCGTCGGGCAGGCTCGCCTAGAGCGTGAGCTCGGTGCGGCCGGGGAGAGCCACATAGGCGGTGTAATCGGTCCGCTGAGGCTTAGGGGACAACGGTCATCAGGTTTGGTTGCACCAAACCTGATGTTCACAGGAGCAAAAGAATGGAACGTGTTAACTTATCGAGGCGAAAGCGTCCGCTATCGAGCGAAGTTTGCGAGCGAATTGTTGATGACTTCATCGCAAGCGACAAGGTCAAGCCCGGATTACTTCTGCCAAGCGAGAAGGAATTAACGGCGAAGTATGACGTCTCGAGGGTCACATTGAGAGCGGCGATCAAAAGCCTTCACGATCGAGGTCTCGTAAGTGTTAGAAACGGGGTTGGCGCGACAGTACTGCCGCGCCCCCCGGCTTCGTCAAAGATCGTGCATCATCTTGAGAGGCTTGCTTCGCTAGACAAAGCGGCCAGCGAAGCCGGCAAGCTTCTCAAAACTGAGGACCTGAAATGGGGCGAAAGTATCGTTACGCCAGAAATAAGCACAAAGCTGAGACTTCCTGTCGGTGACCCGGTGTATTTTGTGCAACGCTCTAAGATTCTTGATGAGGCGCGAATAGCATGGACAATAGACTGGCTACCAACGACAATAATCGATTTTGATTTGATTCGAAGCGAGTTTAAGGGGTCTCTCCTTGATGCATTGCTTCAGCATTCAGAGCTGGAGTTAAATTATGCCGACTTAGAGATAGTTCCACAAATACTTAATTCAGAGATTGCAGAGCATCTGGGAACCCCAATTGGTGGACCTGTGCTTTATCTCGATACTGTCGTCTATGGAGCAGCAGGTCAGCCAGACATATGGGGACAGGTTTGGGTTTTGCCGGAGCATGTTCGCTTCTTCATTCGTCGTCACATGCAATTTTGAAAGGTCGCCGAGCTCCATGGATCCAGCAGCAGCAAGCGCACGCTTGCGCGGCGCGCAACGACCCCTAGCTGGTTAACTCGCCCCTCATGAGCGCACCCCAATTGCGCATGGCCGGATCAATTCCCGCAAGCATGCACCCCTTCCAGAACGTCACCGCGATTGAGTCTATGATGGGCTTACCGAGTTCTCGCTCCATCTCTTCAACGAGGAACGTTGCGGGAAGATTGGTGCATACTACAGCAATGCAGTCCGCTTCTGGGGAATCGGCAGCACGCAATAGATTGCGAATGGCATCCAGAGAATTGTTGCCGATGTCGACGTTCACAGACTGCCTCAGCGAGGCATGCGACACCACGTTCACCCCAACTCGACCGTAAACCTCGCAGATTTTGGCGGTGACTTCATCGACATAGGGAACGGCCAGGCCTATGCGCGTTGCACCCATTGATCGAAAGACTTCGAGAAACGCCAATGTAGAAGTGGACGCTGGGAGACCCGTACGTTCCGAAATCCTCCGGCACAGTTCTTCATCGCGCTGCAGTCCAAGCCACGACGCTGACGTTCCATTCCAAACGATTGCGTCCAACGGAGCGTCCGCCAAGAGCTCTGCAGCTGCGACCATCGTATCAAGCGCAAACTGGTCCTCCGTCGCTGGATCGAGCCTGACTGCGGTTACGCGTAGCCGGGAGAAATGATGGGAGCAGCGATTTGCCAGTCCCACATTCAGCTGAGACGTGATCGCCTCCAGGGCCGTGTTGGACGACGGCGTGATATGGCCGATCCTCTTGAGCTGCCTAAGTGACTGTATTGTGGTTTCAAGTTGACCCACGCATTCATTCCTTTCGTTGTCGAAGCCAAAATTATGAAGAAGGCTCAAGCATGACCGTCCAGCCGGGTGTTGCCCGGACTGCCTCGCGGATCGAAGGTAAGCATCTAGAAATATTACGCGCCTCCTCCTCAAGTTCAGCGACATCGGCAGCGTTCCAATCGCGCCTGGTGGAGGAGTGGACTGATATCCAGCCGGCAACGTGATCGTTGTGCACTACCGGTGCCAACATCTGTGCCTTCACACCGTAGGCATCAATGAGCGCGGTGGGCGGGCGAACTGGAGAGTTGGCAAATTCGGATTGCACTAGAATCTTTCGCGTTCGCATCACCCATTGTGCAGTCGATGCACCTCTTTGATCGACACTTTCATCATGTTTGATTGATGGGAAACCTTCGGCGACCGCCTCGCCGATTACCGGAAAATTTCGCCCGTTCACGTCGAGACGCAGCGTTACGCGCATTGTCCCCAGCCGATGTCGCAATTGTTCGAGCTGCTTTTCCAGATTGTCCAGAAGATTGCACTGATCCCCGCGACTGCTGCTGCCACGGGATAGGTCGTCGGTGGGCAAGCCCTGTGCCCGGCCAAGGTTGAGGTCTCCGTCATTAAGTAGTGAGTAGGCTGTGTAGGCAGCCACATTTGCCACCTCGGAGACGGCTGCCATGTCAAGCAATTCAGGGACGTCGCCCGAACTATGATAGTAAGGATGCTGCGGAGGGAACCGCCAAAACCAGCAGGCGGGCACCCCAGCATCGATAAACGGATTGAGATCTGCGGCGCGAAGGAGGCTGGCGTTGGTGACATCCTCGATCTCCCACCCAACCTCCGCCGCCCGCGCAACTGCGTAGTCGGCAATACCGGGATCGGCAAGAAGAGCGCGCCGGCCAGGGAGAGCCCACGCCAGCGCATCAAGATTGATCATCGCAACAGTTGACTTGAGATCCGCCTCGTGTCGGCGGCAATAATCTGTTGCCCCCCACATGCCGGGTTCTTCGGCACAGAACGCAACGAGCTTCAAAGTTCGCCTAAAGTTCTGCCCGACCCATCGGTCTGCAAGTGCAAGAAGCGCTGCAAGGCCCGTTGCATTGTCCTGAGCGCCAACCCCTTCAAGCTGGGTGTCGTAGTGGGCTCCCACCACGACGCATTCAGCGGTGTTGCCGGGAATTTCCCCCACGACATTGGCTGAAATAAACGGCTTGTATCGGGCACGATGCTCGATCCGCAGGCGAACGACGCCATTAGCGACGTAAGCCAGTAGTTGCGCACCATCGTCACGATCGATTGTGACTCCCGGTACGGCAAGCGGCCTGCCTTCGAAACTGGGAGCTGAGGGCACCGGATACAACTGAGCCGTCAGGTGAGATATCGTTCCGCCCGGCGTCTCACTTATGACGACAATACCGGACACCCCTCTATCCACCAAGTGCTCCGCAAAGAGCCATGGCCAGTATGAGTGCATCACGGCGATCCGCCCATTCAAAGGAGGTAGTCGCGTCAGGAGATCAGTCAGGTCCTCAATGCTGGAGGGCCGTCCAATGTAGATTGCCACGCCTTCTGCCTGTCCGCTCGCTGTATACTGCAACCCGACGGCTCGAAGCGTCCGGGAAGGCTTCAATATCTCGCATGTTGCCCCTCCTGCCTCGTAGGACAACAACTCTACGGGTTCGGCACGGACTTTTTGCAGACCAGCGGAATTGAAGCGATCGAGCAGGAACGAGCGCGTTGCGGCCTCCCCAGCTGTGCCCACGAAACGATTACCAATGCCGCAAATTTCATTCACCAAGCTCGCAACGCTCGCGCGCTCGAGGCTTGGCCATGGGACCATGCTCATCAAATTCACCTTCCTAAGTAAGCGCTGGTATCAACCTGCAAGCACAGGCGATCGTCGGCTGTAGGGAATGAGCAATTCTCCACCGCCCGGCCGTACGATGAACGACTGCTCGTTCTGGATTGCTCCAATTCCAGGAAGGAAATGGCCGATCTCCAGATTGATCAGCATATTCGCCTCAAGGGGAAAGTCTGCTGAGACGTCTACGCAATCATCGACGATGCGCCCCCCCCGATCGGGGACAATGATTGGATACTCACGTACATCGAGGCCAATTCCATGACCTTGCGGCTCATTCCCCTCGATTCCTCCTTCGGAAAGAGCGTCGCACATCACGCGGAATACCTCAGACGCTTTCACACCAGGTTGCAATGCGCGCCCACCCGCAGCAACACACGCCTTTAGGGCCGCATCCTTTTTATGCACCAGTTCCGGTGGTGCTTCGAACATGAAGCTCATGCCAATGTCGGCCCAATAGTTGCGATAGATCGCGCACCAGTCGGTAAAGATTACCTCGCCGCCGGACGGCGCATAGGTCGGTTGGGTAGTGAGCCCAACACCCCCGGCTGCCAATTGGACGGCCGCGAAGTCTGCACAGTGCTCGCCCAGGCGGACGCGATATTCTCTCTCGATTGCTTCGAGAGTGCCATTCGGTTGTGCCTGCTCGATCGCTGCGATGGCCGCCCTTTCAGCGATTTCGATCGCCTTGCGCATCCGGTCAATTTCCGCATCGGTCTTGACCATTCGGACTAGCCGGATGAGTTTGGTGCAATCCAGAAGCGTGGCACCGGGCAGTTCATTCGCCAGAGCCAAACGCCCACCGTCGCCCATGCCCTCAATTTCAACGCCGATCCGGCACCCATCAGCGAGACCACGCTCGCGCATGACATCAACAAGTGCGTCAACGGGGGTCTTATACGAGTTGCCGCGCATGACCTCCCCAATCATGCCGTCAAGGCCGGTCGGGGTCATCGACAGGTCAAAGGGGAAATTGTCTCCAAAAAGCCGCACGTCCCGGATCCACACATCGTCCGAATTCATCGCAAAGCGCGATCCCAAGATGAGAGTCGGCTCCCCTTCGACAGGAATAAGAACAAAGCCTGGAAACATCAGTTCGCTTGATGCTTCGGGTGTGAACATGTATTGGCGCATCGATGATTCCAGCGGCCAGCTGTAACCTGAAAAATAGGTGATACTTTTTGGCGCTGTGGCAATGATCGCAGAAATGCCAGCTTCCTGCATGTACTTGGTGGCTCGGTCACGATTGTAAAGCATAGTTTCTTCTCCAAATAATTTTCAGATCGACAAGTACCGGCCGAGAATATCAGGGTCTTTTGCTTGCGAAGCAGAGCCTTCCCAACCAATTTGTCCTTTCTCCATGAACAAGACGCGATCAGCGATATCGAGAGCGAGACTGTGGTTCTGTTCAGTGAGCAGGACCGCGAGTCCGGCGTCGGCGAGCCGGCGCAACATGCCTCCGAGTTCTGCTACGATCAGGGGAGCGAGACCCTCACTGGGCTCGTCGAGCATGAGTACCTCGGGCTGGGACAAGAGCGCGCGCCCCACCGCCAGCATTTGACGCTCGCCGCCAGACAACTGTCGTCCTTGCGAAGCTGCGAGTTGCCGCAGCTTCGGGAAGAGGTCAAACACCTTGTCGATGTTCCACTGCCCATTGCGAGCGGACACACCCGCGCTCGTCTGCAAGTTCTCAAGGACGGTCAGACTGCCAAGGGAGCGGGAACCAGAGGGAACAAGTGATAGTCCGGCCCGCACGCGCCGGAATGCTGGCGCTGCAGCAATCTCATTTCCTGCCAACAGCACCTTTCCTCGCTTCGCGGTGACGAAGCCCGCAATGGCCATGAGCGTTGTCGTCTTGCCAGCACCATTGCGGCCAAGTAAGGCAACTATCTCACCCCGCCTCACATACAATTGGGCATCGAACGTGACCTGGCATTTTCCGTAAAAGGCATTCAGGTCATGCACCCTTAGTGCGGCGGTAGCTTGGTTATCTGCAATCGTCATTGTTGATCTCCTGCAGTATTCGACCCAAGATAAGCGGCAATTACATCGGGGTTGCGTCTAATCTCATCTGGCGTTCCTTCGGCTAGCACCGAGCCGTTGCACAAGACAGTTATCCGATCTGCAATGCCGAACACGACATCCATGTCATGCTCAACAAACAGTATGGTCAGACCCTGACTTTGTGCGATCTCCCTGATCGCATTTACAACCTGGCGGGTTTCACCCGGGCCTACCCCTGCTGTAGGCTCGTCGAGACACAACAGCTGCGCCTCAACTGCGAGACCCATTGCGATCTCGAGCGTCCGTTGATCACCATGCGAGAGATCTGCAGCTCGAACCAGCGCCACGTCGCCAAGCCCGACATTCTTAAGAATCGCAGCCGCGCGGTCTCGAATAGCCGCCGGGAGTTTGCCCACCAAACGGGCAGTTCGCCCCCGCACGCTTGCTTCTGCGAGTGCGACATTGTCGATGGTGGCCAACGCAGGGAAAATATTCGGCTGTTGAAAGGACCGCCCTAAGCCTAGCTTGACGCGGTCCCATGGGTTGGCAAAGGTAATGTCCTTGCCGGCGAATTGTACTTTTCCTGCATCGGGCCGCAGCGCTCCAGTTATGAGATTGAAGAAGGTGGTTTTGCCAGCGCCGTTCGGTCCGATGATCGCGTGGATCGTACCTTTCCTGACTTTCATGCTTACGTCACGCGTTACATGAAGGCCGCCAAAGCTCTTGGTCAGATTGGATACTTCGAGGAGCACCGGCGCGGTTGTAACATCTGCCCGGGCCTTCTGATGGCTTGACGCCGCTGGAGCGGCCGACATGACCGTCGCACGCTGCGGCACACGAGGCCGCGAGTTGCCCAGAATATTGCGCAGACCTGACTCAAGCGCCCCTATGATTCCGCTAGGCATACCGATCGCGACGACGACGACCACGAGCCCGACCGCAACGTCCCAGAATTCCGTGCGCGAGGCGAGTTGGTCGGTTAGAAGTGTATAAAAAATGGCGCCAACCACTGGTCCCAGGAAATAACCGAAGCCGCCTAAAAGTGCGACTATCAGCGGGGTGGCGGACATCTGCCAGAAGAACAGGGCATCCTGAACCTGGCCTTCGTAGATAGTAAAGAGTCCTCCGGCAAGGCCGGCAAAGAAGGCCGCAATGATGAACGCGCCGTATTCATAGCGGATTGGTGAGATGCCTATAAACTGAGCCCTTAGACGGTTCTCGCGTAGGCCCCGCAATGCGTCCCCAAACGGCGAACGGGTCACCATCCACAACACGAGCGCTCCGCCTGCCACGCAGGCGAATGTAAACCAATAGAGCTTGCTTAGATCGAATGCCCAGCTGGGTTGGAAATCACCAATGAGCCCTTCATCGCCGCCAGTCCATGCCGGTGTACCGTGCGCAATTGCGTAGACAAGCTGGGCCGTACCAAGAGTTAGCAGGCCGAAATATATCTCCTTCCCGCGCAGTACAATTGGAGCAAGTATCGAGGCAGCTACAGCCGCCGCCAACGGCGCGACAATCAGGCCGGCGAGCGGATGCCATTCCAATCTCGAAACCAGCAGAGCAACCGTATAGGCACCTATGCCGAAGTAGGCAGCATGCCCAAATGTCAACAAACCGCTGGTACCAAATAGAATGTTCAAGCTTAGCGAAAACATGCCCAGAACAAGGGCCGATCCTAAGACCAGCACAATTGTGCTTGGAAAAATCAAAGGCGCAGAAATCAGTAGAGCAATGGCAACGACGCACGATGTCACGACAATAGGGCGCAGCCATCCGTCAAGTCGGGTCTCCGAATTCCCACTTGTTTCTAATCGCTCAGCAGATGCGTGGTTTAAGGTCATTGTCTCACCGATAGGTACTTTGTTGTTCGCCTGGATTGACATCATCTCACCTTGCCGAACAGGCCCTGGGGACTAATTGCGAGAACCGCGACAAGTAATCCGAATACTACGATCAATGACCAGGAGGGGGGCAGCCAGATGAGCGCAACCGAACTGGCAATTCCCACCATCAGCGAGCCCACAAGCGCTCCGCCGATGCTTCCCAAGCCGCCGATGACAACGACCACCACGGCCTTGACGATCACATCGAGGTCGAGGCCAACAGAAATAGTTTGCTGCGGAGTGACAAGTGCGCCGGCGATTCCTGCGAAGAAGGCCCCGAGAGCGAATACTGCTGTGAACAACAGGGGGACGTTGACGCCAGCCATCTCGAGAAGTTGACGGTCATCCACCGCCCCACGGATCAGGCGGCCTAGAGAGGTTTGATACATGACAAGCCACAGTACGATTACCGCCGCACTCCCCACGCCTATCAGGAACAGCGAATAGGTGGGGAAGTAAGTTCCAAGCATCGGCACCCCCCCATCGAGCAGAGGGGGCATGGCAGTCTGTCGTGGTGCAGACCCCCAGATGCCGCGGACCAGTCCGCCAATGATCATCACCAGGCCGAATGTGACCAGCAACTGAATTGCCACATCGCGATGATAGACGCGACGAAGGCATGCGATTTCAATCAATGCACCGAGCGCCGCAACTGAAAGGCCGGCAAGGATTGCGCTGATCCAGAAGGCTACGTTTCCACTTCCAACGAAGCCGCTGAGCGAGGTTGCCAGGAACGCGCCCAGCATATAGATCGACCCATGCGCAAAGTTGATGATCCGCAGTGCTCCAAAGACCAGGGTAAAGCCTGACGCGACAAGGAACAAAACTGCAGAAGCGGAGATTCCAGAAAGTAATTGTAAAAGGAACTCATTCATTTAAACCAAACCTCCGAAAAACGCTTCAGGTAATCAGCCATAGCAATAGCCATGGCTGATTACTGTCGCCGTCGCTATTGCACTGATGTCCAGCGCGTTGAAGACTTTCCGGCGAGTATTGATTCGTAAAGTGGCTGCTGGATTACGTCTTTCATCAGCATCGACTTGCTGTCGGAAGACCAGTATGGGTGCCCAAGTTGGCTGTCGTCGACAATCGGGCCGACATTCGACCAAGCATTTGCTTGGTGATTGGGCATGATTTCGGTGTCATTTCCATAGACTGAATCGAAGGTCAGCCCACCCTTCTTCACAGCAGCATCCATCGCATTATAGTCGAAGCTCCCGGCGGCTTTCGCCACCGATGCCCACATCTGGACCGCGGAGGCAGCCGCATAAGCCCATTCGTCGGGGGTCGAGCCCCCGTTGGCAGCTTTGTAAGCCTCGGTAAATTCCTTCCCCACCGGTGTCTCACTCATGATTTTGACGTTGGCTCGCATCACGCCGTAAGTGTTGGCAGGCAAGTTGCCCTTCCCAACTGCTTTCAACGTCGCTGTGTCGGGATAAAACATTGTTAGGATATCCAGCTTCCGCTGGTTCCATATCTTGTACACCGAGCCCAAATCCGGGCCGAGCAGGTTTCCAAATACGCAGTCGGGCGACTTGCTGGAAATCGCTTGAATGATAGCGCCAAAGTCTTTGTTCTGCAGGTTGTAAGGCTGGTCTACTACGATTTGGGCGTCTGGCTGTGACTCCGTCAACTGGCCTCGAAAGGCTGAGACGACATCGCGGCCGGCTACGATGTCAGGATACAAAAAGCCGTATCGTTTGCATTTGCCGCTCTCAATCAGGTACTTGGCGGCTGCTCTGCCATCTTGATAGAGCGTCGAAATGGCCATGTAATTGCCTGGCTCGCGGGCATCCATGACAAACTGTGCATCACCGCCTTCCCCGGAAAACAGCGGTATTTCTTGCGCGTTTGTGATTTTCGCCATGCTAAGCATGCTGCTACTGAGTGTCGGACCAAACACCACATTTGGCTTGTTTGTTGCGATAGCCTTCTTGAGTTCCCTAACCGCGACTGCCGGGTCCAGCTGCTCGTCTTTGATGGTCAGATTAACCTTGCAACCGAGCAACCCGCCGTCCTTGTTAATCAGATCGATCGCGGTCTGGGTCGCACTTGCCTGACTGGGGCCGAGCACGCCGAGGCGCCCTGAGACATCACTCACAATCAGCGCCTGGGCCTCGCCATTCGCGCAGCTACTGGTTTCGGCCGCAGCGGTTCCGGCGTTCAGCACCGCGGCAACAAGGCTGATGGTAATGCCACCAAGCGCGGTTTTGAATGGTCGGCTTACTGGCCGGCCGCGCATAATCGAGCGACAGTTTTTCATTGAGTTCCTCCCGTTAGTACCTTCGGCGCCCTTCGCCTCAGGTATTGGTCAGCACCGGACGGCGCGAATGCCAATTGGTCGCGTTTTGAAATGCCTGCCCAATTCGTATGATCATCTTCTCGTTGAGGGGGGCGCCAACCAATTGAAGTCCTACCGGCAACTGTTGGCTGGTGAACCCGCACGGCACGCTCAATGCTGGCTGCCCGACAAGACTCCATGGACATGTGTACTGGATGAGCCGGCCCATATCGCGAGCGATGACCATGTCAGCGAGAGGCATTGAGGTGCATGGCAGGGTGGGCATCGCAAGGGCGTGAATGCCCGTGCTGACAAACAGTCTTTTAAGCTCTTCTTGCAGCGCACAGCGAGCGCGGTAGGCTGCCTGAAGATCAGCTGCGGGCGCCAATAGCGAGAGCTCTATGAACCGTCTAACTGGTTCGCTATAAAGCTCCCGCTTTTCAGCTAACCACTGTCTATGCTGGGGACCAAACTCGCCGGTGATGATCGCCGTTGCAGCTGGTAGAGCCAGCTCTGCCAGCGGCAAATCTACTTCTACGAATTCAGCTCCGAGTTTGCCGATGGTATCGATCGCATCGGCAACTACACGTGCGACGTTTTCGTCAGGGGCCTGGCCAAATCTGTCGAGCCGCGGCAATCCAATCCGAATACCCCGAAGCTCGACGTCAAGGTCTGCGCAGAAATCTGGGCTTGGCCCAAGCCATGTCCTGGTATCCGCAGGATCCTCTCCAGCTATCACATTCAGCACAATCGCGGCATCACGCACCGAGCGTGAAAATATGCCAACATGCTCGACAGTCGGTACAGTGGCGCCGCGTACCGTCCCTCTTGCACTGACACGCCCGTAAGTAGGTTTTAGTCCTACGACACCGGTTACAGCAGCTGGTTTTCGAACAGAGCCACCTGCGTCTGTACCAAGCGCAAAGAGACACGATCCGACGGCCGTCGATACGCCGCTGCCGGCGCTTGAGCCTCCCGGATAGTGCGCCAAGTTCCAAGGGTTGCGCGTTGGGGGGACGTCTTGGCCGCTTGCAAATTCATGAGTGACATGTTTGCCGACGAGTACCGCTCCGGCCTCGCGAAGTCGTGCCACTGCCCATGCATCGTGAGATGTGCGATGCCCTGCCAATACACGCGAATTTGCCTGAGTGGGCATGTCTCGTGTTAGAAGCACATCCTTCACTGCAAAGGGAATCCCATGCAGTGGACCGCGCCGTTCGGTAGCATCTGCTGAGCGTGCGGCTGCGAGCGCCTCTTCTGCTCCCACATGGGCATATGCGTGCACCGCTGGTTCAGTTTGCGCGATGCGCGCCAGCGTAGCCTCTACTAATTCGACCGAGGTGAGCGACCCATTTGCAATCCGCGATGAAGCCTCGAGAATTGTAAGATCTGGAAGATCAGACATCCCAACGTGCCTCCGTGCCGGGTAACACGTCCCCCAAATCTACTTGGAGTAAGAGCTCCGTCGACTGCAGATGTTGCTGCAGAGAAACAGCTAGCGGAGCAAGGTCCTCTTGGTCCACCTGTACGCTGGCAAGATGGGCCAGGGTGGCGATATCTTCGGGAGAAACCTGCCGTACAATTTTCGAAAGCGAGATCTGGCGCAAGTTCTGCTCCGTGCAGTTGGCCAATCGTTTGGACGCGATTACCAATCAGCGCCCAAGTAATTGAAATCATGAGTTGAGGTGCTTTGTGACGTATTTGCCATGCCCGAGCGGCCCGATGACTTCGCCATCTAGGTAGACCACCTTGCCTCGGACGATTGTAGAAATAGGAAAAACTTTTACTTCCCTGCCGTGGTAAGGAGACCATTTGGCCGTTTGGTCAAAGAACTCCAAGGCTTGACCGTCAATAATGCGCTTTCCGTTTGTTTCCAGAACAACAAGGTCCGCATCGGCACCAATTTGGATAGAACCCTTGCGGGGATATAGACCGAGTATTTTGGCTGGGTTGACCGCCATAGCTTCGACAAGTCGCGCCAGGCTTATTCCTCGCTTGAAGATCGCCTCGGTGGCCACTACGGGGAGCATTGTTTCCAGGACGTTTCCAGCGCCGGGATTTTGGTTCCAGATATCGGCGCCGTTGATCTTGGTCAAAGGTGCGTGGTCCGAGGCGATCGAATGGATTTCGCCTCTGGCAAGCCGTTCCCAAAGGCCGTCCACAGCGTTCCGAGACCGTGGCGGAGGGTTCCATTTCAAGCGGGCATCGTCGAGACCGGATTCCAAATCCACGCACAACTGGTGTGGTAACGTCTCGGCCCAAATATCCACACCGTCGCGCCTAGCCGCCGTGATGACATCAACGGCTTGCGGCGTCGAAATGTGTACGACTATCACTCGAGCAGACGTAGCCTTAGCTAGTGTCGCTAGGCGCTGGACCGCATCCACTTCAGCAAACCAAGGCCGCGCTTCATCCCACGCTGCCGGCCCGGTTTTTCCTTCCGCTCTAACGCGCGCAGTCTCTGCACTTACAATGCCTGCATTCTCACAATGCGCCATGAGCGTAACGTTTTCGCTCTTCACCCGCCGCATGAGGTCCATCAATTCGGCATCGGAGGTGCCAGGAAACATGCCGGGAGGCGCGACATCGCCTGTGAAAATCTTTATTGAGACGACCCCTGCCCGTACCATGGCATGGACCTCTTCGGGACGGTCTGGGCAATACCCCCCAATTGCGGCGTAGTCGACGTGATAGTTGCCGCCTACCTGGGACAATTTCGCGCGAAGCAAATCGCTTGTGATTGTTGCCGGACGGTCTAGGGGCATTTCAACCAACGTTGTCACGCCACCGCGCGCGGCTGCTCGTGTAGCAATTTCGTGTGTCTCAACACCATAACCCCACCAGCAGTGGAAATGCTGGTCGACCAAGCCAGGAATGACAGTCTTTCCGGATGCATCGACTACCGTGTCTGCTTCAATGGGCTCCGACGATATTTCGATTATCTTTTCGTCACGAACTCCAATGTTCGCATCTACCAGTTCACCTCCTGGCAGCATCACTCTTCCGTTCAGGACAGAGAGATCACATTTTTGCATGTTTGAGGCTCCCAACTACTATTTGACTGAATCTCATATGCCGACAGCGGCGTCGGATGGCATTGCCAGATCTTCAGAGCCCTGCAGAGCGTTGATCCTTTCGAGCATGGAAACATGCAATCATTCCGAATGTCAACTTTTCAGAATTGATTTTTTTCCGATATGATATCGATAATTCAACAATTCTGGAGACAAAAGCATATTGCTCGCACTTCGTGGCGAACTCCTAGGCGGGTAATTTATTGTATATAATCAGTTAGTTGGGTCTTTTTCCATATGGCGACCTGTCGATCTCCAAAACGCATTGTAACGTCATTCAAACCCGAAAGATTGATCAATTCACAGCATGCTGCGCAACGATTGTTGGTAATTAATTGACATAATAATCCACATGATTGAGATAGCCGATGGACAATCTGTGGTAAAATGCGTGGAGAATGCAGGCGGCTACTGTCAAGGCATGTTCCGCGCTGTAAACACCCTTGCAGATCCGACGTGAAAGCATTCAAGTCGGATCTTGATGAACGCCGTCGAGCAACTGGTTATGTGTTGCTTGCAATGAGGACAATAGACGACATGGCAAGCCGAAAGAATGAAGCGAACTTGGTCTACGATATGCTAACGCGCGCCATCATAGAGCAGGCCCTTGCTCCAGAGACTAAGCTCCCTGAAGAAGCGATCAGCAAGCAGTTGAACGTCAGCCGACATGCGGTCAGGTTGGCGCTTCAGATGCTAGCTACCGATGAGTTGGTGGAGATCCGACAAAACAAGGGTGCGACAGTCGCGAAGCCCGGCATCGAACAAGGACGGGATATCCTGCGAATGCGCATGGAATTGGAGGATGTCGTTGTCCGAACACTCGCCGGCAAATTGACGGCCCTTCAAGTTGAAGAGCTTCGCAAGTCGGTCGAACTCGAACATGCGTATGTTGAGAAGGATCCTGCATCATACAAGGGGCAAACCTGCTCCTTTCATCGAACCTTGGCCAGAATGACCAACAGCAAGCTTCTGTCCAAATATCTTGACCCGCTACTGACGCAGAGCTCCCTGGTTTTCTACATCTATGGGCGACCTCATTGGACGAAATGTAATTCTGACGAGCATGCCGAGATAATCGATGCGCTGGAGATCGGAGACATCGAACGGGCACAGTCGATAATGCGGATGCATCTTGAGGCGATTTATGAGAGAGCTTTTTCTGACGACAAGATAAGCGATGTTAATTCGCTTCACGACGCTCTCAATAGATACATAGGTAGCGGCGTGCGCCCTAAAGCCGATGCCGGGGTATAAATCTTACGGCCTCAAATCTGGGCTTAGCTGACATCAAATCCCTTTGTCGCCGCCGGATGGCAACCCTGCAGCGTCAGGGATTTGCACCCTGCTGCTGTCGCGCGTTGCAGCATCGATGCGCCAGAACTTTCTTTCGTTGCGGCTTACCGACCCTGCCAGTTCCTCTTTGTTGCTGGCGTATGCGTTGCGATTTCCTGATGCGCAGCACCTCAACTGAATGATGCATTCGATTGCGTGCGAAGCTGCTTGGGGTGCCGTTTTACGCCCATTTTCGTCACTGAAGGCATCATAATTATCCAGAGCGACCAAGTCGTCGATTTTCTCTCCAAGGAATAATTCATTCATTACAGTTGAAATTGGAAAGGGAAGCTGCTAGGTTATGGCAGGCTGTTAGCTTGTTACAGGCAGCCAATCAGGTGAGGAAACTGGGATGTGCGGAATTGTAGGACTCTTTCTCAAGGACAAGTCGCTGGAGCCCCAATTGGGTGCGCTGCTGTCCGAAATGCTCGTAACCATGACCGATCGCGGCCCCGATAGCGCGGGCATCGCCATTTACGGCGGCGGCACCAAGGGTCATGGCAAGATCACCATCCAGTCGGCTACCCCGGACGTGGATTTTAGGGGTCTTGACGCCGAACTCGGCAAGAAGATCAACGCCAAGGTTTCGTCGGCAGTGAAGTCCACCCATGCGGTGCTGGACGTTCCGTCCGACAAGATCGCCGAAGCCCGCGCGGCTCTCTCCGAGCTCCGCCCCAACGTTCGCGTCATGGGCGCTGGCGAAGCGATCGAAATCTACAAGGAAGTCGGCCTGCCGGTCGAAGTCGTGAAGCGCTTCGACGTCACCAAGATGAGCGGCAGCCACGGCATCGGCCATACCCGCATGGCCACCGAATCCGCCGTCACCACGCTCGGCGCGCATCCTTTCTCGACCGGCCCGGACCAGTGCCTGGTGCACAACGGCTCGCTGTCGAACCACAACAACTTGCGCCGCGAGCTGATCCGCGATGGCATGCGCTTCGAGACCGAGAACGACACCGAGGTCGCCGCTGCCTACCTGTCGTCCAAGATCGCGCACGGCCAGAACCTCGGCGAGGCGCTGGAAAGCAGCCTCAATGACCTCGACGGCTTCTTCACCTTCGTGGTCGGTACCAAGAACGGCTTCGGCGTCGTCCGTGATCCGATCTCCTGCAAGCCCGCCGTCATGGCCGAAACCGACCAGTATGTCGCTTTCGGTTCCGAGTATCGCGCGCTCGCCAACCTGCCTGGCATCGAAGACGCCAAGGTCTGGGAGCCTGAGCCCTCCACCGTCTATTTCTGGGAGCACTGAGACTATGCATTCAACGAATCTTGCGACGTCCCCCCTGCACCAGGTCAACTACGCGCCGAAGGTGTTCGATCTTTCGAAGAACACGCTGCGCGAGTTCAACCAGGCGCTGCACGAGGTGAAGGACGCTTCCACCGAACCGAACTGGGAAGTCATCAATCCCAAGGGCAGCCACGCGGTTGCCGTTGGCGCCGAGCACCCGATCTCGATCGATGTGCAGGGCAGCGTCGGCTACTATTGCGGCGGCATGAACCAGCTCTCGACGATCACCGTGCATGGCTCGGCCGGCCCGGGCGTCGGTGAAAACATGATGTCGGGCACCATCATCGTGAAGGGCGACGCCAGCCAGTACGCCGGCGCCACCGGTCGCGGCGGCCTGCTGGTCATCGAAGGCAACGCTTCGTCGCGTTGCGGCATCTCGATGAAGGGCATCAACATCCTCGTGCGTGGCAACATTGGCCATATGTCGGCCTTCATGGCCCAGTCCGGCAACCTGGTTGTGCTCGGCGACGCCGGCGACGCGCTCGGCGACTCGATCTACGAAGCCCGCCTGTTCGTTCGCGGCTCGGTCAAGAGCCTCGGCGCCGACTGCATCAAGAAGGAAATGCGCCCAGAGCACATCGCCATCCTGCAGGACCTGCTCGACCGCGCCGGCATCACCGACGTGAAGCCGGAGGAGTTCTCGCGCTACGGTTCGGCGCGCACGCTCTACAACTTCAACATCGACAACGCTGACGCATACTGAGGAACAAAATGAGCTATCACAATCCTCCGACGACGCCACGCAAGTCGGCCACGTTCGATGAATACGCAATGTCCGAAATCCGTCGCGCCGCAGCGACGGGCATCTACGACATCCGCGGCTCCGGCGCCAAACGCAAGGTCCCGCACTTCGACGACCTGCTGTTCCTCGGCGCTTCGATCTCGCGCTATCCGCTCGAAGGCTATCGCGAAAAGTGCGATACCTCGGTCGTTCTGGGCACCCGTTTTGCCAAGAAGCCGATCGAGCTGAAGATCCCGATCACCGTTGCCGGCATGAGCTTCGGCTCGCTGTCGGGCCCGGCCAAGGAAGCTCTCGGCCGCGGTGCAACGCTCTCCGGTACCTCGACCACCACCGGCGACGGCGGCATGACCGAGGAAGAGCGCGGCCACTCCAAGCACCTGGTTTATCAATACCTGCCGTCGCGCTACGGCATGAACCCGCGTGACCTGCGTCGTGCAGACGCCATCGAAATCGTTGTCGGCCAGGGCGCCAAGCCGGGCGGCGGCGGCATGCTTCTCGGCCAGAAGATTTCTGACCGCGTCGCCGAGATGCGCACCCTGCCCAAGGGCATCGACCAGCGTTCGGCCTGCCGTCACCCCGACTGGACGGGTCCTGACGATCTCGAGATCAAGATCCTCGAAATCCGCGAGATCACCGACTGGCAAAAGCCGATCTACGTCAAGATTGGTGGCGCACGCCCCTACTACGACACCGCGCTCGCAGTGAAGGCCGGCGCCGACGTCGTCGTGCTCGACGGCATGCAGGGCGGCACCGCAGCAACCCAGGAAGTGTTCATCGAGCATGTCGGCCAGCCGACGCTTGCCTGTATCCGCCCGGCAGTGAAGGCGCTGCAGGACCTCGGCATGCACCGCAAGGTTCAGCTCATCGTTTCCGGTGGCATACGCAATGGTGCCGATGTGGCCAAAGCGCTCGCCCTCGGTGCTGATGCAGTATCGGTTGGAACCGCAGCGCTGATCGCGCTGGGCGACAACGATCCGCGTTGGGAGGATGAATACCAGAAGCTCGGCACCACTGCCGGCGCTTACGACGATTGGCATGAGGGCAAGGACCCTGCCGGCATCACCACGCAGGACGTCGAGCTGATGAAGCGCGTCGATCCGATCGCGGCTGGTCGCCGTCTGGCGAACTACCTGAAGGTCATGACGCTCGAGGCACAGACTATCGCTCGTGCCTGCGGCAAAAATCATCTGCACAATCTCGAGCCTGAGGATCTCTGCGCTCTTTCGATCGAAGCTGCCGCCATGGCTGGCGTGCCGCTTGCGGGGACGAGCTGGGTACCCGGGAAGGGTCCCTTTTAAAACCACAAGGATTGGGAGGAGCAATTCACATGGGTACGGCCTTCGAAGCCAAAATCGATCAGTCAGAGGTGACTGATCTCAAAGAGTTCGCAAGGACTCGCAATATCAAGTACTTCATGGTCTCGTATACCGACCTCTTCGGAGGTCAGCGCGCCAAGCTGGTGCCTGCGCAGGCTATATCGGACATGCAGAAGGACGGAGCCGGCTTTGCCGGCTTCGCGACTTGGCTGGACCTGACCCCGGCGCACCCCGACATGCTGGCTGTGCCGGATCCGATCTCGGTCATCCAGTTGCCCTGGCGCCCGGAAGTTGCCTGGCTCGCATCCGACTGCCTGATGGAAGGCAAGGGTGTGGCCCAGGCGCCGCGCAACACGCTGAAGCGCCTAGTCGCCGAAGCCGCCAAGGAAGGCATGCGCGTCAAGACCGGCGTCGAGCCGGAATTCTTCCTGACCACGCCGGACGGCAACCAGATTGCCGACGAGTACGATACGGCCGCCAAGTCCTGCTACGACCAGCAGGCCGTGATGCGCCGCTTCGATGTCATCGCCGAAATCTGCGACGCGATGCTCGATCTCGGCTGGAAGCCCTACCAGAACGACCATGAGGACGCGAACGGCCAGTTCGAGATGAACTGGGAGTACGACGACGTCCTGCAGACCGCAGACAAGCACTCGTTCTTCAAGTTCATGGTCCGCTCGATCGCCGAAAAGCACGGCCTGCGCGCGACCTTCATGCCGAAGCCTTTCCCCGGCCTCACCGGCAGCGGTTGCCATGCCCACATCTCGGTTTGGGATCTGACCGGCAAGAGCAACGCCTTTGCCGACAAGAACATGGAGCTGGGGCTTTCGGAGAAGGGCCGTCACTTCCTCGGCGGCATTATGAAGCACGCCTCGGCACTGGCAGCGATCTGCAATCCGACCGTGAACTCCTACAAGCGCATCAACGCACCGCGCACGCTTTCGGGTGCGACCTGGGCGCCGAACACGGTGACCTGGACCGGCAACAACCGCACCCACATGGTGCGCGTGCCCGGCCCCGGCCGCTTCGAACTGCGCCTGCCGGACGGCGCTGCCAACCCGTACTTGATGCAGGCGATCATCATCGCTGCCGGCCTCAGCGGCATTCGCTCCAAGGCCGATCCCGGCCCGCGCAGCGATGTCGACATGTACCGTGAAGGCCACACCGTCACGCATGGCGCCAAGCTGCCGCTCAACCTGCTTGATGCGCTGCGCGCCTACGACGAAGACAGCGAACTGAAAGCTGCGATGGGCGAGGAGTTCTCCGCCGCCTTCATCAAGCTCAAGACTCAGGAGTGGAACTCCTACGCGTCGCACTTCACCCAGTGGGAGCGCGACCACACGCTGGACGTCTGAGGCATACGAACAGGCTCAGCGCCCGATCATCCAGATCGGGCGCGGCCTCGGGCACACCTCACATTTCGCCGGAACACATGCGATGAAATATTCGATCTTCTCACTCGCCAAGGCAGCTTTGTCCGGCCATCAAGGCTGGACCCGGGCCTGGCGCGATCCGGCACCCAAGAGCCACTACGATGTGATCATCATCGGCGGTGGCGGCCACGGCCTGGCCACGGCCTATTTCCTCGCCAACGAGTACGGCATCCGCAATGTCGCGGTGCTGGAAAAGGGCTGGATCGGTTCCGGCAATGCCGGCCGCAACACCACCATCATCCGCTCCAACTACGGCCTTCCCGGCAATACCGGCTTCTACGAGCTTTCGATGAAGCTGTGGGAGCGCATGGAGCAGGACCTCAACTACAACGCGATGGTCAGCCAGCGCGGCATCATCAATCTCTATCACTCCGACGCCCAGCGCGACGCCTTCGCCCGCCGTGGCAACACCATGCGCATCAACGGTATCGATGCCGAACTGCTCGACGCGGTGCAGATCCGCAAGGAACTGCCGTTCCTGAACTATGACAGCCCGCGCTTCCCGATCATGGGCGGCCTGCTGCAGCGCCGCGGCGGCACTGCCCGCCACGATGCCGTGGTCTGGGGCTATGCCCGTGCCGCCGACCAGCGCGGTGTCGACATCATCCAGAATTGCGAAGTCACCGGCTTCGTCCGCGACCAGAACGGCAAGGTCACCGGCGTCGAGACGTCGCGCGGCAAGATCAGCGCCGGCAAGGTCGGCATGGCGGTTGCCGGCAGCACGTCGAAAGTGGCCGCCATGGCCGGCATGAAGTTGCCGATCGAAAGCCACGTGCTCCAGGCCTTCGTCACCGAGGCGATCAAGCCGCTCATTCCCGGTGTCGTAACCTTCGGCGCGGGCCACTTCTACATCAGCCAGTCCGACAAGGGCGGCCTCGTTTTCGGCGGCGACCTCGACGGCTACAATTCCTACGCCCAGCGCGGCAACATGCCGGTGGTGGAAGACGTCTGCGAAGGCGGCATGGCGGTCATGCCGATGATCGGCCGCGTCCGCATGCTGCGCCAGTGGGGCGGCATCATGGACATGTCGATGGACGGTACGCCGATCATCGACAAGACGCCCGTCGACGGCCTCTATCTCAACGCCGGCTGGTGCTATGGCGGCTTCAAGGCGACACCGGCATCCGGTCTCGTCTTTGCCCATCTGCTGGCGCGCGACGAACCGCACCCCGAAGCGGCGCGCTTCCGGCTCGACCGGTTCCGCCGCGGCGCGATGATCGACGAAAAGGGCCAAGGCGCCCAACCCAACCTGCACTGAAAGCGAGACTGGCGGAATGCGTATTGCATGTCCTTTCTGCGGCGAACGCGAGAACGGCGAGTTCACCTATCTCGGCGACGCCTCGCCCAAGCGGCCCAACTTCGCAGTCGATAGCGGGGAAAGCCCCGAGCGCGTCGAAGACGCCTTCTACGACTATGTTTATCTGCGCGACAACGTAGCCGGCTTCATGCGCGAGTACTGGTATCACGGCGGTGGCTGCCGCTCCTGGCTGATCGCCGAGCGCAACACCGTGACGCATGAATTCAGATCGGTGACGGCAGCCCCCGGTGTGGGCGCGTCGAAGCCGGTGCAGGCAGGAGAATAAAGATGTCGGGCTATTCCGGATCCGAACCGCTCGGCAGGACGGCCGCTGCCGAAGGCAGCACCAGCGCACGCAGCCAGGCTGCATCCGCCAGCCAGTCGCATCGGCTGCGCAGCGGCGGTCTGATCGATCGCCAGGCGCCGCTTCAGTTCTCCTTCGACGGCAAGACCATGACGGGCTTTGCTGGTGATACGCTCGCCTCGGCGCTCGTCGCCAACGGCGTCAAGCTGGTCGCCCGATCGTTCAAGTACCACCGCCCGCGCGGCATCATCACCGCTGGTTCGGAAGAGCCGAGCGCGCTGGTCGAGATGCGCACCGGTGCCCGCAAGGAGCCGAACACCCGCGCCACCACACAGGAACTCTATGACGGGCTGATCGCCCAGAGCCAGAACCGCTGGCCATCGCTGCGTCGCGACGTCATGTCGATCAACCAGCTGTTCTCGCCGATCTTTGTCGCAGGCTTCTACTACAAAACCTTCATGTGGCCGGCGAAGTTCTGGGAAGCGATCTACGAGCCGATCATCCGCCGCGCAGCCGGTCTCGGCAAGAGTGCGGAACTGCCGGATCCCGACCACTACGACAAGGCCTGGGCGCATTGCGACGTGCTCGTCGTTGGTGCCGGCCCCACCGGTCTTTCGGCGGCACTGGCCGCTGGCCGAGCCGGTTCGCGCGTCATCCTGGTCGAAGAAGACAATCGTCTCGGCGGCCGCCTGCTCAGCGACGGCGGCGAGATCGACGGCATGCATGCCGAGGAGTGGGTGCGGCGTGCGACCGGCGAACTCGATGGGATGGCCAACGTTCGCATCATGACCCGCACGGCGCTGTTTGGCGTCTATGACGGCGGCGTCCATGCCGCGCTCGAGCGCGTCAGCGATCACATCCCCGTTCCGGGTCCGCATCAGGTCCGCCAGCGGATTTGGCGCATCGTCGCCAAGCGCTCGGTGGTCACTGCCGGTGCCATCGAGCGGCCGATCGCCTTCCCGGGCAACGACCGTCCGGGCGTGATGATGGCTTCCGCCGTGCGCACCTACGTCCATCGCTTCGCGGCGATGCCCGGCAAGCGCGTCGCGCTGTTCACCAACAATGACGACGGCTGGCGCACGGTCGAGGCGATCCAGCAGGCCGGCGGCGACATCGCAGCAGTCATCGACCCGCGCGGCAAGGTGCCGGCGGAATACCAGGCACTGGCCGAACTCTCCGACCTGCGCGTGCTGGCCGGCGGCGTGACCGACGTCAAGGGCGGCGTCGATGGCGTGCGCGGCGTGGTGGTGACTGCCGCAGATGGCAGGAAGCAGCAGATCGATGCCGACTGCCTGGCGGTGTCCGGCGGCTGGAACCCCAATGTGGGCCTGTCCTGCTTCCATCGCGGCAAGCCGGTGTGGCGTGACGACATCGCGGCGTTCGTGCCGGGCGACTGCCCGACGGGCATGGTCATGGCGGGCGCTGCCAATGGCGAATTCTCGCTTGGTGCGTGCCTGCGCGACGGTCATGCCGCCGGTGCGGCCGCGGCCGCCGATTGCGGCGCATCGGGCAATGCCGGCGAAGCCTCGGAAGCGGGCGACGAGGTTTACGCGATCTCGCCGCTCTGGCAGGTCAAGGCCAAGGGCAAGGCGTTCGTCGACTTCCAGCACGACGTCACCGCATCCGACGTGACGCTGGCCCAGCGCGAAGGCTTCGAGAGTGTCGAACATCTCAAGCGCTACACGACGCTTGGCATGGCGACCGACCAGGGCAAGACCTCCAACATCACCGGCCTTGCCATCATGGCCGATGCCACCGGCCGCACCATCTCGCAGACCGGCACGACGATCTATCGTCCGCCATATGCACCGGTGGCGATCGGCGCGCTCGCCGGCCATCACCGCGACGAGAGTTTCCACGCCTGGCGCCTGACGCCCTCGCATCACTGGGCTGCGGCCCGCGGTGCGGTGTTCGTTGACACCGGTCTGTGGAAGCGTGCCCAGTGGTACCCGCAGCCGGGCGAGAAGGACTGGATTGAATCGGTCACCCGCGAAGTGCTCGCCGTGCGCAACGGCGTCGGCTTCTGCGACGTCTCCACCCTGGGCAAGGTCGACGTGCGCGGCGCCGATGCAGGCACGTTCCTGGATCGCGTCTACATCAATGCCTTCTCGTCTCTCGGCGTCGGCAAGGCCCGCTACGGCCTGATGCTGCGCGAGGATGGCATCGTCATGGACGACGGCACGACGTCGCGTCTTGCCGAAGACCACTACTTCCTGACCACGACCACGGCCAAGGCCGGACCGGTCATGGCGCATCTCGAATTCTGCCGCCAGGTGCTCTGGCCCGAACTCGACGTGCAACTGTCGTCTGCGTCCGACCAGTGGGCCCAGTTCTCGATCGCAGGTCCAAATACCCGCAAGCTCTTGCAGGCGCTGGTCGATCCGTCGGAAGACATGAGCAACGAAGGCTTCCCCTTCATGGGTGCCCGCGAGGTCAAGCTGCGCGGCGGAGTCACCGCCCGCCTGTTCCGCATCTCGTTCTCGGGTGAAATCGCCTTCGAAATCTCGGTGCCGGCGCGCTACGGCGCGGCGATGGCCGAGAATCTGATGATCGCCGGAAAGCCTTATGGCGTGACGCCTTACGGCACCGAGGCGCTTGGCGTCATGCGCATCGAGAAGGGCCACGTTGCCGGTCCCGAACTCAATGGCATGACGACGGCTGACGACCTCGGCCTCGGCAAGATGATGTCGAAGAAGAAGGACTTCATCGGCCGAGTCATGGCCGGCCGCGAGGCGCTGACCGCAACCGACCGCCAGGTCGTCGTCGGTATCAAGCCGCTCGACCGTGCACGCCGCCTGCGCTCCGGTGCGCATGTCATCCCCAAGGGCGGCATCCCGGGTCCGGCGACCGACCAGGGTTACGTCACGTCGGTCTGCTACTCGCCGATGATGGAACAGTGGATCGGCCTCGGCCTGGTCGAGCGCGGCCGCGAACGCATCGGCGAGATCGTCCGCATCCACGATCCGCTGCGGAGCGAGGACTATGAAGCCGAGATCTGCAGCCCAGTCTTCTACGATCCCGAAGGAGTGCGCCAGCGTGGCTGATTTTTCCTGGAACACCCAATCGCCGCTCCAGAAGGCGCTCGTCGCCGGCCGCCATGGCGTGGCCGGTGCCCAGGCAGGCGTGACGCTTGTCGAGGTGCGCGACCTCGTGCTGGTCCAGGTCATGGCCCGGCGCGGCAAGGCTGCCGACACCGCCAAGGCGGCAAAGAAGCTGTTCGGCGTCGATGCGCCGAGCACGCCGAAGGCCGTCGCAGGCAAGACCGCGACGCTCGTTTGGTCGGGACCCGACCAGTTCACCGTCCTGGCACCACGGACGGACGAGAGCTCGCAGATCGATGCCATGAGCCAGGCGTTCTCCGGCTCGGCCTCGCTTTCCGACCAGTCGGACGGCCGCTGCCTGATCCGGGTTTCCGGGCCGCGCGGCCGCGATGCGATCGCCAAGTTCTCGTCGCTCGATTTGCACGACGCTGCCTTTCCGGTCGGCGCTGCGGCAAATACGGCGGTCGACCACACGGCGGTCAATTTTTACCGTGAGGCGAATGGCGCCGACGGCCATCCGGTCTATAGCATGCTGGTTTTCACCAGCTTTGCCGACAGCCTGTGGCACACCATCGTGGATTCGTCGCTGGAATATGGCGTTGACACGTCACGGACGCGCGCGGCGGCCTGACGCCTGCAAGAATTGCAGATAAGCGAAAGCCCCGGAGCGATCCGGGGCTTTTTCGTAGGCTTGCTGTTCGCGTACCAAACTAGCCTCGCCATTTCTGATCCGGCTGTTTGCGATGATCGTTCCGAGCCGAACCTTTGAAAGGGCAGCACCAGCGAGCGCAGCATGCGGCGGCCAACCACGCTATCGCAATTGCGAACTGATCACGTCTTGGCAAGACAGAAGAGCCACAGGAGCTGGTCACTTCGAACACCGTCCTGGCGCGACTGATTTCTCTCCGACACATAGCCATAGGGCAAAGACATGCTGCCCTGAAACCTAGGTTCGGACGCAAAAAGGCCAAGGGCTGCAAGGTCCAACGAAACCTTTGCGCTGCGACCAGGGAATGACGACAAGCGGGAGGCACACTGAGCAGGACGACTACCGAACAATATTTCGACAAGGCATTTGGCGGATCAACGTTGTCGACTCCGCCAGCACGCACTATCCGGCCTGAGGTCTAAGCCCTGCAGCTTCGATACCAGACATGGCGGCAAGTTCATCATTGTCCGACGTGTCACCTGTAATGCCCACGGCACCCAAGAGCTTGCCTTGCTCATTGCGGATGAGTACGCCACCGGGAACTGGAACGATGCGACCGCCTGAGACAGCGTTGAGGCCCTCGATGAAATGCGGTCTTTCCCTAGCTACTTGGTCAAGCCAGCGCGAACCCATCCCGACCGCGAGCGCGCCATAAGCCTTGCCCGCTGCAATCTCGTAACGCAGCATCGACGCACCGTCCTGCTTTTGAAACACCTTCAAGTGGCCGCCTGCGTCGAGAATGGCGATCGTCAAGGGCAGCATTCCGGCCGCAGTGGCCTTGCTTAACGCTGCAGTGACGATGGTATTGGCAGTGGCGAGCGTCAAATCCGACATTGCGGGCTCCGGCGGGTTGGGTGGGTTGTATTGGGGGTACGTTGTTCGGTCGGTGCATGCTGGTACAGATCTGGAATGCCCGTGGGTGTCGAGTTTCGACCGTAGCTCTCATCTCGGGCATCGGACGCCTTCAGCAAATGCTGACCACCCTAGAACCCTTGGCAGCTGCGCTCACCGACGCACACGATATGGCCAACTGCCGCGGACGCGAGCCATTGAAATTCGGGCGTTGTGCTGCGACTGCACCCCCGCCGTCGAAATTGAACGTCCTTTCCACCCCTGACTGACGGACAAACATGACAGGCTGGGTCCAAACACCGGCAACGTAGTACAGCTGCTGGTCTTGCGATCTGATTTCAAATGCCATCATGCTAGGTGGTGACCCGGTGCGCTCCGCATGGGCTGAAATTCACCGCCTCAGGCCAATTTCCGAACGAAAGCGCCAAACACCTTTCGGCAGAGGTTAAAGTTCGGCTGCAGCCCGTCTGCCCTTCCCATCTCCCTGTCGTACATAGGATAGACTTAGAAGTCGACCGTGGTGGCCACGCCTGTGGCAACCGCCCGCTCGACGGCAACTGACGCCACGGCAAGATCCTGCAACGCAACGCCGGTTGCGTCGAAAAGGGTAATCTCATCTGCGCTGACGCGCCCGGGATGATCCCCATTGATGACGGCACCGATCTCGATAATGGCGCTGGCGTCCACCAGCCCCTCGGCAACGGCGTGCTGGGTCTCTCCGATCGTCACCGCCTGCGCGATTTCGTCCGTGAACACAGTTGCATTGGCCAGCAGTCGCGCGTCGACCTCCTGCTTACCCTTTGTGTCGGTCCCCATGCACGCCAG
>NZ_LMCL01000017.1:0-31870 GCF_001424795.1 Aminobacter sp. DSM 101952
GACAACGTCATGCCCGACCTCCGCCAGCACCGCAGCCTGCACAAGACCGACATAGCCGATCCCAAATACCGTAAGCTTCATCAGGTCCGTTCCTGTTCGTTGATGATGTTGGGGCGCGGACGTGCCGCGCCAGCCTGTCTGCCGCTCACTGCAGCGTGCAGGCGACCGAGCCTTCGAACTGGCAAGGCTCGCCGAGGGCGGTGAAGGCGACGCGGTCGACGGCCATCGTCACCGGCTTGCCCGGATCCGAGAAGGCCCCCATCCATTCGCGCAGCGTGTCGGTGCCCCACAGGCTGAAGAAGATCTTCTGCGGGTGGCTGGGCAGTTGCGACGGCTCGGTCACCTCGTGCACGAGCTGGCCGTTGACGTACCAGCGCAGCCGCTCCTTCTCCCACACGAAGGCATAGTCGTTGAAACCCTGGTCGGCGCCACCAGGCACGTCGACGAGCTTCTCGTCGTTGGACTTGCCGCCGACATAGGCGTTGACCTGCACCTTGGAGGGATCCTTGGTCAGCACCTCGAAATCGATCTCGTCATGCGGCTGTTTGTGCACCGGGCCGATATAGGTGAAAAAGGCCGCATTCAGGCCCGAGCCGGTGCCGCTCTTCATCCGCGCCTCGTAGGTGCCGTAGCTGAAGCGTTCCTTGGTCTGCACCTCGCCGCAGGAATAGTCGCGGTTCTTCAACTGCTTCTTCTCGAAGCTCAGCACCAGGTTGCCGTCGGCGACCTGGACCTGTTGTTTTGACCAGGTGCAGTTCTGGTGCTTGCCGTTGTCCCAGCCGTCGGAGACGAACCAGCGCGAACCGCTCAGCGTGTCGAACGTTTCCACGAAGGACTTGCCCATGGCATCCTGCGCCAGCGCACCGCCCGAAGCGGCAAGCAGGCCCGCCAGCGCGACCGACAGGCGCAAGCCCCATGAGCGGCGGCCGATCCGGCCGGCTGCGTGATGTGTGACGTTTGCGTTCATAGCCAAGTCATCCTTGTGCCTTCGCGCCTCCCGCCCGAGAACCGCATTGCAACTGCCGGCCAGGGGCCTCACCCCGACCGGAAACAACCTCCCATCCTCCCGTAAGATTCTGGCCCGTCAGGGCCGGCGCCGGACCTCCTCCGGCGCCTCAGCTGCCGACGATCCCTCATCGGCCTTGCGACCTTCGTCGACAAACGTGTCCAGCGCATGACGAAGCCCGGCGATGAACTCGGTCTGCCGCCCCAGTGCCTCGATGCGGCGCAGGCAGGTCTTCAGCGATTCCGTCCACCGGTCCATGTCGTCGGCCCGCCGCGACGACGCCTCGGAATTGTCCATCGCCTCGACCAGGAAGGCCGCATTGGCCGAGACGGCCTCGTAGCGGTTCCGGATGCCGGTCCTCTCGGCCTCGATCTCCGAGGTCAGCTGGTCGAGCGAACGTGCCAGCTGTTCGAAGCGGGTCACGTCGGTTTCCCGGTCGCGGTCCGGACTGCGTGTGCGGAAAGCGAAGATCGATGCCATGCCCTTCTACTCCACGTTTGCCCGAGCGTGCCAGTTCCAGGCGCTCGACACAATCGCGGCGAGGTCGTGGCGTGGGGTCCAGCCAAGCACGTGGCGTGCCCTCGAATTGTCGGCGACGAGCGACGGTGCGTCGCCTTCGCGCCGCGGCGCCTGCTCCACCGGGAATGTCCGGCCCGAAACCTGCGCCACCATCGACAGCAATTCCTTGACCGTCGTGCCCTGCCCCGTGCCCAGGTTCAGCGCGACGCTGTCGCCGCCCTCGATCAGGTATTGCACGGCGCGGCTATGCGCGTCGGCAAGGTCCAGAACGTGGATGAAATCGCGGACGCAGGAGCCGTCGCGGGTGTCGTAATCGTCGCCGAACACGCTGAAGCCGGCACGGCGGCCGAGAGCTGCGTCGATCGCCAGCGGGATGGCATGCGTCTCGGGATCGTGGCGTTCGCCGATGCGTCCTTCGGGATCGGCGCCGGCGGCGTTGAAATAGCGCAGCAGCACCGACCGGAAGCCCTCGTAGCGGTCGAGGTCGCGCAACATGTCCTCGACGATCAGCTTGCTGCGGCCATAGGGATTGATCGGCTGCTGCCGGTGCGTCTCGCGCATCGGCGTCTCTTCCGGCTCGCCATAGGTGGCGCAGGTCGAGGAAAACACCAGCCGCTTGCATCCCGCGGCATTGGCGGCGGCAAACAGGTTCAGCGACCCCGCGACGTTGTTCTCGAAGAAGGCGATCGGGTTCCTGACCGATTCCCCGACCTCGATCAGCGCGGCGAAATGGATGACGGCCGCCGGCTGGTACCTGGCGAACACCTCGTCCAGCCGCGCGCGATCCCGGATGTCGCCTTCCTCGAGCGGTCCCCATTTGACGAATTCGGGGTGGCCGTTGCTGAAATTGTCATAGACGACGGGGCGAAAGCCCCTCCGCGCCAGGTCGAGGCAGGTGTGGGAGCCGATATAGCCGCCGCCGCCGACGACCAGAATGTCCTTGATGTCCGATGCTGTCACGTCCGGGCACCTGCGTTCTCGGCCGCCATCAGGTAGCGCAGGCGCGGTTCACGAGCCGGAGACACCGAACCAGAGCCCGTCAACGCATCGAACTTGTCCATGGCCACCCCGCGGACGACCGCCAGGAAGTTGGCGGGCGATGCCATCGCGAACTTCGCTGCCGCTGCCAAGCCGTCGGCCGCCTTGAGGTCGAGGAAACGCCGCAGGCGATACTTGTCGCGCACATGGCGCTCGTGGCGGCGAAGGACGCGCTGGTGTTGCGTCGCCAGTCCGGGTTGCGCCAAAAGCCCGAGATCGGCATCGGCCAGGCGCCGCAGATCCTCGGTGCGGTGCTGGCCGCTCAGCGAATTGGGCCGCACCACCGCACAGTAGCCGCAGGACCTGATGAACTTGAAACGGGCGCCCGCCAGCATGGCCCCGGCGTAGAGCGCATAGTCTTCGCCGAGCCGCAAATTTTCGTCGTAGCCCAGCCCCGTCCGCTCCAGCATCTCGCGCCGCATCACCGGCTTGAGGAAGCCCAGTTCGCCGCGCTGGACGCCGCGGCTGGAAATGTTGCCCGCGATGAATTGCGCGAAATCGAGCTGCGCCGGATCGGCATCGAATTGCGCGATGTCGCCCGCCAGCACGTCGCGCACCGAGGCATGTTCCACGAAGACGATGTTGTCGGCGACAAGGTCCCAGTCATCGCCGGCGACAAGGTTCGCGAACCGCCCGGGCAGGATGAAATCGTCGGCGTCCAGGATGCTGATCAGTGCCGATCTGGAGTTGCGGATCGCCATGTTGCGCGCAAATGAGGGGCCGCGATTGACGTCAAGCCGCAGCACCACAAGGCGGCCGCTGCCATCGTCGGCAGCCCGCGCCACGGCTTCGGTCGCATCGGTCGAAGCATCGTCCACGACCACGACCTCGGCCACTTCGGGCTCCAGCAGCGCCGAAGTGATGGCCGTCGTGATCGTTTCCGCCGCGTTGCGCGCAGCAATGATGACACAGACGTCGGTTCCGCTCACGTCGTTGCCTTTCCGTCTTAGCCCGCCGACGCAAGAGCTATATTGCACCTGCGAACATGGGAACCCCAACTTTTGTTACGGCGCTTCACCGTTGGGGTCGCAAGGACCCGGTGCCGACCGCCGCGACATGCGGCTTTCCAAGGCTTGTGGGCGTGTCGATTTGATCACGCCAACTAACGCCGCTATCTGCAGCGGTGACATCGCGGCATCACGCGACGGCGGGCGGAGCTGGGCAAGATGATGCTCGGAAAAGCGTCGGCGATTCCCGACAAATCCAGCCGGCGGGCGGCCGTGGATGATGCAGCAACGGCCCTAGTGCGCGCTGCCCTTTGGCGTCAGGTCGTCGGCTGGAACTGCCGGAGTTCCGTCGGCCACTGCCTTGGTGTTCTTGATTTCGGCCGTGTTCGGGCTCGCGCGCAACACCATGGCCAGGATGACAAGGAAGTATCCGACTTGAAGAATCACGGCGCAGGCCAGCACGCGCAGCAAGATCGTGCCCCAGCTGGCAGCATCGAGATAGGACCATAGTGCCACGATGGCGATCACCATCGCCATGCCGAACACGAATTTTGGCAGAGTCATGGCCACTGACCGTCAGGCCCGAGGCATCGGCACTGAATTCGTCACCATGTTGCTTGCAACTCCCCTGGCCCTGAAAGCTCCACCCACATCCGTTCCTTCGACATATTCTGATGCCGGCATGCTGGCTGGCGATCGGCCGCAGGAACGTCATTTCATTATATTGAGCCACCCAGCAGTCAGCAAGCGGAGCCCTGTTTCGCGACGAGTCCTGCCATCAACCTGGGATGTTGCATTGCACTGTCACAGACAATCGACAGTCTCGCCATTTTTCATTCAAGTCGCCATTATTTCCGAATATTTTGCCTTGTACACGTATGTTTTGTAACATGTTTCATAATCTGACACCCATTTTTAGAATGATTACAAACATGGTTGGAATTTAACCTTTAACATTTCCCACAGATCGACATATTCGATTCTGCTCAAGCATTGAGGCTATGGACATAAAACTGTCGCATTGAAATTTTCTTGTGCACGCCATGCACGGATTTTGGTCATCTACTGATAGAAATATTTCACGCGTCAAAAAAACGTGTGTTGCAGCGCAGCATGCCGGCCATATCCTGTCACAGGGCGATTCTGGGGCGATTTATCGACCAATTGGAGTTGCAGCATGAGGGATCTGGCCAAGTCTACGAGCTTGGAGTTTCCACACGTCGCCACCGACCTTCCCCCTCTGGGTGGTGTGGCCAAGCGCGGATTCGACATCATCGGTGCGGGTCTCGGGATTATCGCATTAAGCCCGTTGTTCCTGCTCATTGCCTTGTTGGTGAAGGCGTCGGACGGCGGCTCCGTGTTCTACGGCCATCGCCGGATCGGCCGTGGCGGGCGTATCTTCCAATGCCTCAAGTTCCGCACGATGGTCCCCAACGGGGATGCGGTCCTTGCTGCCCATTTTCGCAACGACCCGGAAGCCAGGGCCGAATGGGACGCGACGCGCAAGCTCAAGGACGACCCGCGCGTCACGCGTGTCGGCACCGTGCTGCGCAAGCTGAGCCTCGACGAGCTGCCGCAGATCCTCAACATCCTTCTCGGCGACATGAGCATCGTCGGCCCACGCCCCGTGGTCCGCGACGAACTCGACTATTATGGCAAGGCGGTCGTCTTCTATCTCAAGTCGCGGCCGGGCCTCACCGGACTGTGGCAGGTCAGCGGGCGCAACGACGTTTCTTATGACAGCCGCGTCGCGTTCGACCGTCACTATGTCGAGAACTGGTCGCTGGCCGAAGACATCCGCATCATCCTCAAGACGGTCCCGGCCGTCTGCCTGTCGCGCGGCAGCTACTGAGCTTGCCGCAATCGAGGCTGCGCCCATGTGGGGGCGCGCAGCTTCTCCCGCCCGCGGGCTCCAAGAGATCCCCGCGGCCCACGAACGGACGACGACCTTGAACCGAAACCTCGATCCTAATCGCCGCACGCGACGCCTGCTCAGGCTGGGCGGCGCGCTCTGCCTCACGCTGGCCATTTCGGCGTCCACCGCCCTTGCCCAGGACTACCAGCTCGGAACCCAGGACAAGCTGACCATCCGCGTCGTCGAATGGCAGACGGTCGAAGGCGCCTTCCGCGACTGGTCCTCGGTCAGCGGTGAATACACGATCGGGCCGTCGGGCAATCTTTCCTTGCCATTCGTCGGTGAAACGAAGGCCGCGGGCAAGACGACGGCCGAGATCGCCGAGACGATAGGCAAGACGCTGCAGGACAAGTTCGGCCTTTCCGACCGCCCCGAGGCGTCGGTCGAGGTGGCCCAGTTCCGCCCGTTCTACATCTCCGGCGACATCCAGACGCCGGGCCAGTATGCCTATGCCCCCGATCTGACTGTCCTCAAGGCGATCAGCATTGCCGGCGGCATGCGCCGCGGCGCCGACGGCGCCCGTACCGAGCGCGACCTCATCACTGCCGAAGGCAGCCATGCCGTGCTGTCCGACGAGCAGCTTCGGCTGATGGTGACCCGCGCAAGGATCGATGCCGAGCTCGCCGGCAAGACCGAGGTCGAAGCGCCGAAGGAGATCGCCGCCCTGCCGGCGGTACCGGGCATGATCGCCAACGAGACCGCCATCATGGCCTCGCGCCAGAAGAAACTCACCTTGAGGCTGCAGGCGCTCGAGGAGCTCAAGGGCCTACTCGAACAGGAGATCGTCTCGCTGGGCCAGAAGTCCGAGACCCAGAAGCGCCAGGTGGAACTCGCCAGGAAGGAACTCAGCGGCATCGACACGCTGGCCCAGAAGGGCCTCGTGGTGAACACGCGCGTGCTGTCGACCGAGCGCTCCATCGCCGAGATGGAAGGCAAGATCCTCGATCTGGAGACCGCCATGCTGCGGGCCAAGCAGGACATCAGCAAGGCCGAGCAGGAAGCGATCGACCTCAAGAACGACGGCGAGTCCGAACTGGCGGTCGAGCGGCAGAAGGTCGTCGGCGAACTCAACGCCGTCACGCTCAAGCTCGGAATGCAGAAGGGCCTGATCGCCGAGGCCGGCGGCACGGCCCCCGCCGCGGCCGGCACCGAACAGGCGATTTCTTATGTCCTCGTCCGCAAGGACGGCAATGGCAAGAGCAAGGACCTCACCGCCGCCGAAGACATGCCCGTCCTGCCCGGCGATGTGCTCAAGGTGAAGCGGATGGGCGACCCGCTCATTCAGTAACGGCCAGACGCCATGCGGATCAGGAAATCCACTCTGGTCGAACCCGGCCACAACACGCTCTACGGCGCCTTCGCGGTCGCCGTATCGTTCTTCGTGTTCGCCTATTCGTTCCGCATCGGCCAGGTCTCGATCCTGATGTATTATGCGGTCTGGCTGCCGCTGGTCCTGGTCGACTACCGGTTCACGCTCGGCCGCCTCGCCGCATCGCCGCAACTCCTCGCCTTCGCACTGCTTGCCTGCCTGTCCTATTTCTGGTCCGACGCGCCCGACGTGACCAGCCGGGCAGCGCTCCAGTATCTGTCGCACGTCGTCTGCGCCGTGATCGCGGCCCGGGTGATCGATGCGCGCACCCTGTCCATCGGCGCCATCGCCGGCGTCGCCGTCATCCTCACCTATTCGATGCTCGTCGGCGGCTATGTCTATGACGCGCTCGACGGCACCTACAGCTTCGTCGGCGCATTCGGCTCGAAGAACCAGCTCGGCTTCTACGCCTCGCTGGGTGTGCTCTTCGGCTGCTACTTCGCGCTGTTTCAGACGCGCGGCCGCATCGCCCGCCTGCTGGCGCTGGGCGTCGTCGCACTTTCGGCGGCCTCGCTGGTGCTGTCGCAATCGGCAACCTCGATGCTCGCCACCCCCGCAGCGGTAGCCATGGTCGTCGTCATTGCCGGACTGGAGGCGTTCTCGCCGACCCACCGCCGGATCTTCTTCGCCGCCGGCCTCGTTTTTGCCGGAACGGCGGTGCTGGCGGCGCTCAATGCCGGCGCGATCGACATGGTGCTTGGCGCCTTCGGCAAGGATTCGACGCTGACCGGCCGCACCTATCTCTGGCAGCAGGGCTTCGACGCCGCGGCAAACACGCCGCTGCTCGGCATCGGTTATGCCGCCTATTGGGTCCAGGGCTTCTCCGAGGCGGAGCGGCTGTGGAACGAGTTCTACATCACCTCCCGCACCGGCTTCCATTTCCACAACACCTATATCGAGGCGCTGGTGGAACTCGGCTATGTCGGCGCGGCGATGATCGTGCTGCCGCTGCTCGCCATCCTTAGGCTGTGCATCTCGCGGCTACTCGGCGAAGGCGACTGGATCGAGCCGCTGCTGCAGACGGGCCTGCTTGCCCTGCTGGTCATCCGCTCCTTCTTCGAGGTCGACATCCTCCAGCCCTATGTCATCGGCTCGTTTCTGCTCTACTACTGCTGGGCACGGGCCAAGGAACCGGCAACACGACCGGCCGTGCCGGCTTCACCGGCCCGGCAGGTGGAGTTCGGGCCCGGCGGCGTCGCCGCCCATTACAATCACTGAAGCTCGGTCGAGACGCTGAGCTCCACCCTGTCGGCAACGAAGCGCGTCTCGGCATACTGGATCGGCACGCCCTCGGCATCGACATTGACCGCAACCGCGACCAGCACGATGGCTCCCGCCGACAGCTTGAGGTCGGCAAGATCGGCCGCATCGGCATGGCGGGCGGATACCAGCGTCGACTTGCGGAAATAGTCCTCGATGCCATAGCGCTGGAAAGCGAGCGTGATCGAGCCCGTCTCGGCATAGGCCTCGGCGTAGCCGGGAAACCGCTCCGCATCGAACCAGCTTGTGGCGCGCGACACCGGCCGTTCGTCGGCCTCGCTCAGCGTTTCCAGCCTGACAACGGCCGCGCCTTCCGCAAGGCCGAGCCCTTCCGCCACGCGCCGCGGCGCCGGCTCCACGGCATGGGCGAGCAGGCTGCTGCGCCGATCGCGCGCCTGGCTGCGCAGGCCGGTGGAAAAGCGCGTCCGCGCCGAGATCGGAAAGGAGAGTTTCTGCCGGCTCTCGACGAAGGTCCCCCTGCCTTGCTCGGCCCGGAGCACGCCTTCCTGCACAAGTGCGGCAATCGCGCTGCGCAGCGTGTGGCGGTTAACGCCGAAGCGCTCGGACAGGACCATCTCAGGCGGCAGCTTGCCGTCGCCGCCCAGCGTTCCCGCCGAAATCGCCTGCCGGATCTGGTCGGCGATCTGGCGCCACAGCGCCACCCCGCTCTTGCGCGTCACCGCCTGTTTCTGTCCCTGCCCGCTCAAATCCACCGCCCCTGTTTGCGACCTGTCATGCACCCGTCATGCAGCCTCGCTACAAGCCCGTTGTATGTTGTTCGATTGTATAGAACAATAGACAAATACGAAGTGGAGTGGCGATCGAGATGGACCGACGGCAGGAAAGAGAACTGGAAGCGGAGCGCAAGGCGGCGATGGCGGCCCTCGCCCAAGCGCCGGCCGACGAGCTGAAGCGGCTGTGCGCGGCTGCCGGCATGACGCACGAAGCCGAGATGCTGCGCGGCCCCGAGACCGGCCTGGTGTCGGTGCGCGGTCGCATCGGCGGTGGCGGCGCGCCCTTCAACTTCGGCGAAGCGACGGTGACCCGCGCCACGGCGCGCCTGCCCGGCGGCGAGATCGGCCATTCCTATGCACTCGGCCGCGACAAGGAGAAGGCCAGGCTTTCGGCCATCGCCGACGCGCTCTGGCAGAACCCGACCCGCCGCGCCGAGATCGAGGACAGGATCCTTGCGCCCCTGCGCGCCGCACAAGCCGAAGCCGATGCGATCGGCCGCGCCGAGACGGCGGCCACCAAGGTCGACTTCTTCACCATGGTTCGCGGAGAAGACTGATGGAACAGATGGATGTCATCGACGGCGGTTTCGCCGCACCCGTGTTCGACGCCCAGACCGTCTTCCGTGCGGTCATGGACGCCATGGCCCGACCGGGCACCATCCAGCCGGTCGTCGGGCTCACCCAGCCGCCCGCCCCGCTGTCGGCAACGGCGGGAGCCGTCGCCCTCACGCTGTGCGACCACGACACCCCGCTCTGGCTCGATGCCGGGCTTCAGGTTTCGACGGCCAGGTCCTGGATCGCGTTCCACGCCGGCGCGCCGCTGGCCGCCACACCGGCCGATGCGCATTTCGCCCTCGTCGCCAGTCCGGCCAACATGATCTCGGTCGAGAACTTCGCGCAAGGGACGCAGGAATATCCCGATCGCTCGACCACGCTGGTCCTGCAGGTCGAAAGCCTGACCGAAGGCACACCGCTGCATCTCGAAGGCCCCGGCATCGAGACCTCGGCGACCATCGCGCCCACCCCGCTGCCGCGCCATTTCGTCGAGCAGTGGAAGCAGAACGGCGCGCGGTTCCCGCGCGGTGTCGACGTCATCATGGCAGCACCCGATGCGGTCGCCTGCCTGCCCCGCACCACCCGCATCAAGACGATGGAGGCCTGACATGTATGTGGCTGTCAAAGGCGGCGAAGCCGCCATCGCCAATGCCCATCGCCTGCTTGCCGACCGTCGCCGTGGCGACCGCTCGGTGCCGGCGCTGCGCATCGACCAGATCGTCGAACAGTTGGCGCTCGGCGTCGACCGCGTCATGTCGGAGGGCTCGCTCTACGACCGCGAGCTGGCGGCGCTCGCCATCATGCAGTCGCGCGGCGACCTGATCGAGGCGATCTTCCTCGTCCGCGCCTACCGCACCACCTTGCCGCGCTTCGGCTACACCAGGCCGATCGACACCGCCGCCATGCAGGTCGAGCGCCGCGTCTCCGCCACCTACAAGGACCTGCCCGGCGGCCAGTTGCTCGGCCCGACCTTCGACTACACCCACCGCCTGCTCGACCCAGATCTGGCAAACGACCCTGCCATCGCGGAACCCGAGCAGCGCGAGGGCGACGGCCAGCGCATGGCGCGCGTGTCCGAAATCCTGGCTCATGAAGGCTTGATCGAAGCCGACGGCGAGTTGCCTGAGGACCACCTGACCGGCGACATCACCCGCGAGCCGCTGGAGTTCCCGATGGAGCGCGACATCCGCCTGCAGGCGTTGTCGCGCGGCGACGAAGGGTTTCTGCTCGCCCTCGGCTACTCCACCCAGCGCGGCTATGGCCGCAGCCATCCCTTCGTCGGCGAGGTCCGCATCGGCGAGGTCGAACTGGAACTGGAGGTGCCGGAACTGCCCTTCCCCGTCACGCTCGGCCGCATCCGCGTCACCGAGTGCCAGATGGTCAACCAGTTCAAGGGCTCGGCCAAGGCGCCGCCGCAGTTCACCCGCGGCTACGGGCTGGTCTTCGGCCAGTCCGAGCGCAAGGCCATGGCGATGTCATTGTGCGATCGCGCGCTGCGCGCCGGCGAACTCGGCGAGGACATCACCGCACCCGCCCAGGACGAGGAATTCGTCATCTCGCACTCTGACAACGTCCAGGCGACCGGCTTCGTCGAGCACCTGAAACTGCCGCACTATGTCGACTTCCAGGCCGAACTCGACCTCGTCCGCCGCATGCGCTCGGAGCACGACAAGCGCAACCAGAGCAACGAAACCGAACAGCGGGAGGCGGCGGAATGAGCACGCCTGCAACAGACATCGCAACCTACAACTTCGCCTATCTCGACGAGCAGACCAAAAGGATGATCCGGCGGGCGATCCTCAAGGGCATCGCCATTCCCGGTTACCAGGTGCCGTTCGCTTCCCGCGAAATGCCGATGCCCTATGGCTGGGGCACGGGCGGCGTCCAGGTGACGGCTGCGATCATCGGCCCCGACGATGTGCTGAAAGTCATCGACCAGGGCGCCGACGACACCACCAACGCTGTCTCGATCCGCGCCTTCTTCCAGAAAGTCGCAGACGTCGCCGTGACCACCGAGACGGCCAAGGCGACGATCATCCAGACCCGCCACCGTATCCCCGAGCATCCGCTGACCGGGGGCCAGACCCTGGTCTACCAGGTGCCGATCCCCGAGCCGCTGCGCTTCCTCGAACCGCGCGAGACCGAAACACGGAAAATGCACGCGCTCGAGGAATACGGCCTCATGCACGTCAAGCTTTACGAGGACATCGCCAGGCACGGCCGCATCGCCACGACCTACGCCTATCCGGTCAAGGTCGAGGGGCGCTACGTGATGGACCCCTCGCCGACGCCGAAATTCGACAATCCGAAGATGCACATGTCGCCGGCGCTCCAGCTGTTTGGCGCCGGCCGCGAAAAGCGCATCTATGCGGTGCCCCCCTTCACCAAGGTCGTCAGCCTCGATTTCGAGGACCATCCTTTCGAGATCCAGACCTTCGACCAGCCCTGCGCGCTGTGCGGGGCCGAGCAGGTCTATCTCGACGAGGTCATCCTCGACGACAAGGGCGGGCACATGTTCGTCTGTTCCGACACCGACCATTGCGAGACGCGCCAGGCCTGCGGCCATCGCGGCCACCTCTCGCCCGACATCCTGGAGTCTGCCCGATGACCGACGAACCGCTTCTGCGCGTTACGGCGCTGTCCAAATATTACGGTTCGCGCATCGGCTGCGAGGACATCTCCTTCGACCTGTGGCCCGGTGAAGTGCTGGCCATCGTCGGTGAATCAGGCTCGGGCAAGACCACCCTGCTCAACTGCCTGGCAACCCGCCTGCTGCCAACGTCGGGCACTGCCAGCTACCGCATGCGCGACGGCCAGTGGCGAGACCTCTACCGCATGAGCGAGGCCGAGCGCCGCTTCCTGATGCGCACCGACTGGGGTTTTGTCCACCAGAACCCGGCCGACGGCCTGCGCATGACGGTGTCGGCCGGCGCCAATGTCGGCGAGCGGCTGATGGCCGTCGGCGACCGCCACTATGGCAACATCCGCTCGACCGCCGTCGACTGGCTCGGCCGTGTCGAGATCGGCGAGGAGCGCATCGACGACGAGCCCCGCGCCTTCTCGGGCGGCATGCGCCAGCGCCTGCAGATCGCCCGCAACCTCGTCACCGGCCCACGCCTGGTCTTCATGGACGAGCCGACCGGCGGCCTCGACGTGTCGGTGCAGGCGCGCCTGCTCGATCTTCTGCGCGGACTGGTGACCGATCTCGGCCTCGCGGCCATCGTTGTCACCCACGACCTCGCCGTCGCCCGGCTGTTGTCGCAGCGCATGATGGTGATGAAGGACGGCCATGTCGTCGAGGCCGGTCTCACCGACCGCGTGCTCGACGACCCGCGCGCGCCCTACACCCAGCTCCTCGTCTCCTCGATCCTTCAGGTGTAAGCCATGGCAACGCCACTCATCGTCTCCGAGGTCGCCAAGGCCTTCACCATGCACCTTCGCGACGGCATCCGTCTGCCCGTCGTCTCCAATGTCTCGTTCTCGGTCCGGGCTGGCGAATGCGCCGTGCTCGGCGGCCCCTCGGGCGCCGGCAAGAGCTCGATCCTGAAGATGGTCTACGGCAATTACGGCGTCGACCAGGGCCAGATCATCGTCGACCACCACGGCCAGCTCGTCGATCTCGCCACCGCCAATCCGCGTACCGTGCTGGCCGTGCGCCGCGACACGATCGGCTATGTCAGCCAGTTCCTGCGTACCGTGCCGCGTGTCTCGGCGCTCGACGTCGTCGCCGAGCCGCTGGTCGCCCGCGGTGTCGCCCGTGACGAGGCGCATGCCCGCGCTGCCGAATTGCTCGGCCGGCTCAACCTGCCGGAGCGCCTGTGGAGCCTGCCGCCGGCCACCTTCTCCGGCGGCGAGCAGCAGCGCGTCAACATCGCCCGCGGCTTCATCACCGACCATCCGGTGTTGCTGCTCGACGAGCCGACGGCCTCGCTCGACGCCACCAACCGCGAGGTGGTGATTTCCCTGATCGAGGAAAAGAAGGCGAAAGGCGTGGCCCTGCTCGGCATCTTCCACGATGCCGACGTGCGCGAGGCCGTCGCCGACCGCATCGTCGACGTCACCGAATTCGCCGCCGGAAAGATTGCAGCATGAGCCGCAAGCTGTCCGAACAGCCCTGGATCCACCCAAGCGCCGAGGTGACGCAGTCGACGCTTGGCCGCTGGACCGAAGTCTCCGAGCGCACCCGCATCAGCGAAAGCTCGCTCGGCGACTATTCCTACGTCATGCAGGATTGCAGCCTGTGGTGCACGACGGTCGGCAAGTTTTCGAACATCGCAGCCAGCGTCCGCTGCAACGCCACCAACCACCCGACCTGGCGGCCGACGCTGCACCACTTCACCTACCGCGCCTCCGATTACTGGGAGGACGCCAGCCACGAGAGCGAGTTCTTCGAATGGCGCCGCTCCAATGCAGTGACCATCGGCCACGACACCTGGCTCGGCCACGGCTCGACGGTGCTGCCCGGCGTCGCGATCGGCGATGGTGCTGCGGTCGGCTCGGGCGCCGTCGTCACCAGGGACGTCGCGCCCTACACCATCGTCGCCGGCGTCCCGGCCAAGCCGCTGCGCGAGCGCTTCGACCGCAGGACGGCCGAGCGTTTCCAGGCGCTCGCCTGGTGGGACTGGGACCACGCCAGGCTGCGCACCGCCCTCGACGACTTCCGCAAACTTTCAGCGGAAGAGTTCCTTGAGAAGAACGGCGGCTAAACGACTCTGCCGCAACAAAAAAGGCCGCGCGGTGCGCGGCCTCTTTCTTTGTCTGGATGAAGCCCGCTCAGGCTTCCTGGATCGCCGAGAGCTGCCAGTCACCGCCGTTCTGGCGCACGAAGGTCCAGAGTTCGGTGGTCTCGGTCGGCTCGTTTTCGTCGCCGTCCACCACTTCGCCCGTGGCCCGGTTGCGGGTGACGTCGATCGACGAATAGTTCAGCGCGGCGGTCGCGTAGTCGCGGTCGCCCTCGCTCCAGCTTTCGGCGATGTCGGCCTGCAACAGCTGGACGTCGGTTACGTCGTTGCGGACGCCGTTCTGCGCGTTGTCGGCCAGCTCTTCCGAGAGATACGAAACCATCTCCGGCGTCACCAGGCGACGCAGCGCCTTGTGGTCCTCGCGACCGAAGGCTTCCTGCACTTCGGTCAGCAGGCGCTGGAACGTGTCGAGGTCTTCACCGGATACGGTGATGTCCTTGCCGACCGGCTGCTGCTGTGCTGCGTTGGCGCGGCTGCCGCCGATGCTCGGAATGCTGAACGAGCGGCTGCCGCCATTGGCCTTGCCACCTTCGTCAGACGGGGCGGCATCGCGATAGTTGAAGTTGCCGCCGCCCGAATTGAAGTTGCCGCCGCCGGCACCCGCACCGGCCATCGCCGGACCGGACGCCTGCCGCGAGCGGAAGAACCGCAAGGCGAGCCAGATGGCGCCGCCGATCAGCAGAACCTGCATCAGCATGCCGAACATGCCGGCGAGACCGCCGAAACCCTGGCCCATCAGCATGCCGAACAGGCCGCCCATCAGCAGGCCGCCGATCATCGCGCCGCCGAAGCCGCCCATGAAGCCGGGACGCTGCTGGGCAGCGGCACCCGGACGCGCGGCGTTGGTGGCGGGGTTCGCCGCCTGGCCGGTGTTCGGGGTCATCGACCGCTCCACCGGTGCCGATGGCTGCGGCGCGGTGCGTGTCGGCGGCGCCGACTGGAAGGTGCGCGCTCCCCGGCTGCCGAAGCTGCCGCCGCGTCGCGCGTCGGCCTGGTCGACGGCGACCATGGAGAAGGCAAGGAACAGGCCCGCGAAAAGCGTGGCAAAGCGGGTCGTTCGGGACAATTTCATCGGCGGTTCCTCAATGTGACGTCCGCCCTCATATAATGACTAACAAGTGTAGTGTCAGGGCCGGCGATCAAGTTTTTGCAAAATCTTGGCTAGGACGCACAAACCCCTGATCCGACTCTTTTTCTTTCCGTCGTGCGAACTCGGCTGGCAACGGCGCTCGAGCACGCGTTTTTCGCGCTCCGGACTGTGCATCGTAACAAAACTGACATGGTCCCGACATTGCAGCTTCATGTCCCGGGTCTAGGCCCAAGCCAGAAAGAGGGCGGAAAGCCCTGAAGGGACAGGGAAGCCACGATGCTCGAAATCCGCAACGTCAGCCGCCGCTTCGGCAAGAACGTCGCCGTCAACGGCGTCAATCTCCAGATCCAGCCGGGCCAGATGGTCGGCATCATCGGCCGCTCCGGCGCCGGCAAGTCGACCCTGCTCAAGACCATCAACCGCCTCATCGACCCGAGCCAGGGTTCAATCGTCTTCGACAAGACCGAGGTGTCGTCGCTGCGCGGCCCGGCGCTTCGCCGCTGGCAGCGCGACTGCGCCATGATCTTCCAGCAGTTCAATCTGGTGCCGCGCCTCGACGTGCTGACCAACGTTCTGCTCGGCCGCCTCAACCATCGTTCGACGGGCCTCAACCTGCTCGGCATCTTCTCCCGCGAGGAGCGCATCCGCGCCATTGCCGCACTCGAGCGCCTCGACATCGCCCGCACCGCGCTCCAGCCCGCCGGCACCCTGTCGGGCGGCCAGCAGCAGCGCGTCGCCATTGCCCGTGCGCTGATGCAAGAGCCGAAGCTCATCCTTGCCGACGAGCCGATCGCCTCGCTCGATCCCCTCAACGCCAAGGTGGTGATGGACGCGCTGCGCGACATCAACCTGCGCGAGGGCATCACCGTCATCACCAATTTGCACACGCTCGACACCGCCCGCACCTACTGCAACCGCATCATCGGCATGCAGGGCGGCTCGGTGGTCTTCGACGGCGCGCCTGAAGAGCTGACCCGCGAGGCCGTGCGCAAGGTCTATGGCGCCGACAGCGACGGCGCCGAAATCTCCGAAGCCATCACCTCGACCAGCATCCGCCCGGCCAAGGTCGTGGTTCCCGCATCCGCCGCACCTCTCGAACCGGCCTACGCCCCGGCCTGAGGTCGTTCGCGGTCGCCTCGCCCGCGTCAAGGGCCCGCAATCAGCAACGGAAATGACCTGGCAGGACGCCAGGCCAAACTGGAGACATGCCATGTTCAAGAAAGCACTTCTGGGTGCCGTTTCGCTCGCCGTCCTGGCGATCGGCCAGGCCCATGCCGCCGACGTCAAGGAATTCCGCATCGGCGTGATCGGCGGCGAAAACGAAGCCGACCGCCTGCGCAACTTCCAGTGCGTCGTCGACCAGTTGCCTGCCGTTCTCGGCGTCGAGAAGGTGTCGCTGTTCCCGGCCGCCGATTATGACGGCACCATACAGGGCCTGCTCGGCGGCACGCTCGACTACGCCGAACTCGGCGCGTCCGGCTACGCCAAGATCTACCTGGAAAACAAGGACGCGGTCGAGCCGATCCTGACCACCGTCCAGACCGATGGCGCCACCGGCTACTACACCATCATGGTCGCCAAGAAGGATTCCGGCATCACCAAGCTCGAAGACCTCAAGGGCAAGAAGCTCGGCTTTGCCGATCCGGACTCGACCTCGGGTTACCTGATCCCCGTCACCGCCCTGCCGAAGGACCTCGGCGGCGTTGCCGTCAAGGACTTCGTCGCCGAGACCGGCTTCGGCGGCGGCCATGAAAACCTCGTCCTCGAAGTGCTCAAGGGCACCTTCGACGCCGGCACCACCTTCGGCTCGGGCGTCGGCGAGTTCAAGGACGGCTACACCTCGGGCAATCTCAGGAAGATGGTCGACAAGGGCATCCTCGACATGGACGACCTGGTCGAGGTCTGGAAGTCGCCGCTGATCCCGAACGGCCCGATCGTCGTTCGCACCTCGCTCGACGCCGACATCAAGGCCAAGTTCAAGGACTACATGGTCAAGCTGCCGGAAACCGACCCGGCCTGCTTCTCGGCCATCCAGGGCGGCGACTTCAAGGGCTTCACCGAAGTGACCCCGGAATTCTACCAGCCGGTGATCGACGCCCGCAAGGCGCAGATCGGCAGCTAAGCCCTACGGCCGACATCGACGCGTCGCGGCCAACCCGCGGCGCGTCCTTTTTTGATCCGGGATCGGACGGAACTCTTCATGACTATGCCACTCTCGGAAGCCGGCCTCGCGGTCGAGCGCCACTGGCGCGAACTCGCCGGCCGCCGCCGCCTCTACACTGCCGGCGGGCTGATCTTCCTGCTCGTCGCCCTGTCCGGCTCGCTCTGGTTCGCCAATGAAAGCAACGCCGGCAAGTTCTTCGACCGGCTGCCGCATTTCTTCGACTTCGTCGACCAGATGATCCCGCGCGACGGCTTGGAGGTCTGGCGCGCCTTGTTCGACCTGCCCTCGCCCTACGACGACGGCAGCCTGAAGTTCGACTATCCCGACGGCCGGATGTACCTGTTCGACAGCTCGTTCTACCTGCCCGAATACGTCTACAAGATGCTTGAGACGATCAACGTCGCGCTGGTCTCGACACTGATCGGTTTCGCCTTCGGTTTCCTGCTCTGCTTCCTCGCCGCGTCCAATCTGGTGACCCAGCGCTGGCTCCGCTTCTTCGTCCGCCGCTTCCTCGAGATCCTGCGCGCCTTCCCCGAGATCGTCATTGCCGGCTTCTTCCTCGCCATCCTGTCGATGGGAGCGATCCCCGCGATCATCGCGGTGTCGCTGCACACCATCGGCGCGCTCGGCAAGCTGTTCTTCGAGGTGGTCGAGAACGCCGACATGAAGGCCGACGAAGGCCTGCGCGCCGTCGGCGGCAACTGGCCCGAGCGCGTCTGGTTCGGCATCGTGCCGCAGGTCATGCCCAACTTCCTGAGCTACGCCCTGCTGCGGCTCGAGATCAACGTGCGCGCCTCGACCATCATCGGCGCGGTCGGCGGCGGCGGCATCGGCGAGGCGCTGCGCCTGTCGATCAGCCGCACCCACGAAGCCAAGACCATCGCCATCATCCTCCTCCTGTTCTGCACCATCGTCGCCGTCGACCAGCTTTCCGCCTGGCTGCGCAAGAAGCTCGTCGGCGAGCACGCCTTCGGCCGCGGGGAATAACATCATGACCAGCCTTTCCACGGCCGACATGCAGTCGATCGCCGACCGTCACCCCGACGTCTTCACCGGCTCCTGGCGCAAGAGCCTGACCGGCTGGGCGATCGGCGCCGGCCTCGTCGCCTACCTCGTCTTTGCCTGGTGGTTCTTCGCCGTCGGCGCAGTGCTTGCCGGCGGCAACTGGGGCATCGCCGGAACCTATCTCGCCGACTGGGTGTCCTATGAAATCCGGCCGCAGATCGACTTCAAGGACGACCGCCTCGACATCGGCTATCCGCGCTTCGCCTCCTACCGCGCCGACCGCCATCCCGAATGGCTGAGCTTCGACCAGCCCGCGGCGACGGCGGCCGCACCTGCGGCCAACAAGGCTGCCGCCAGCCGCGTCACGGTCGAAATCGACGGCCGCGACCGCATCGAGATCACGCCGTCCAGCGTGCGGGTGTCGCGTGGCAACGAGACGCTCGACATCACCGTCGCGCCGGAAAAGAGCATCACCATTGCCGATGAACTGCCGGCCTGGGCGACGCAAAGGGCTCCCGGCGAGAAGATCACGGTCGATTTCGGCTTTGCCGGCAGCGCCCAGATCGACGCCGACGACGTCAAGATCCGCCACCGCTTCCTCGGCTGGGAGAACTTCGTCTTCGACGCCAACTCGCCCTTCTGGGGCAAGTCGACGGGCGAGGTCTTCGCGCTGGTCGTCTCCGGCGACCGCCTCGATCCCAGGATGTCGAATGCCGCCCTTGCCTGGGACAACATCGTCAACAACTCCGAATGGCAGCATGGCGACGTCTGGACCAAGCTCCTGCAGACCATCGTCATGGCCTTCGTCGGCACATTGTTCGCCAGCCTGCTCGCCTTCCCGCTGGCTTTCCTGGCGGCGCGCAACATCACCCGCAACCGCCTCGTCAACCAGGTCGCCAAGCGCTTCTTCGATTTCCTGCGCTCGGTCGACATGCTGATCTGGGCGCTGTTTTTCACCCGCGCCTTCGGCCCCGGCCCCATCGCCGGCATCTCGGCGATCTTCGTCACCGACACCGGCACCTTCGGCAAGCTCTACTCCGAGGCACTGGAAAACATCGACGACAAGCAGCGCGAGGGCATGCGCTCGGTCGGCGCCTCGCCGGCATCGGTCCAGCGCTACGGCGTCGTCCCGCAGGTGCTGCCGGTGCTGATCAGCCAGTCGCTCTACTTCTGGGAATCGAACACCCGCTCGGCCACAATCATCGGCGCCGTCGGCGCCGGCGGCATCGGCCTCAAGCTGTGGGAAGCGATGCGCACCAATTCCGACTGGGAGAACGTCGCCTACATGGTGCTGCTCATCCTTGCCGTGGTCTTCATCTTCGACAATATCTCGACCGCGTTGCGCCACCGCCTGATCGGAGGCAAGTCCAGTCACTGAACTTTTCAGGTCGGCCCTTGCAAAGCCAAGAAACTCGGCCACTACTTCGTCAAACTGTCATGCAAATCATCTATCGGGCGAAAGCCTAGGGAACCGCGCCATGCGCTACGCCGTCTATTTCACGCCAGAGCATGATGATCCGCTGTGCCGCATCGCGGCCGGCTGGCTCGGACGCGATGCGTTCGGCGGCCACGTGACGCCGGCCAGGGCCTTTGGCGACCTGTCGGCTGCCGAGGTCGCGTTCCACACGGCGGCTGCGCGCCGCTACGGTTTTCACGCCACGCTCAAGGCACCATTCCGCCTCGCCGACGATGCCTCCGAAACGTCGCTGGTCGATGCGGTCGCCGCCTTCGCCAGCGACGTTGCTCCCTTCGCCATCCCACGCCTGATGCTCGCCCGGATCGACAGCTTCTTCGCCCTGGTCCCGGCTGAGCCGCTGCCTGAACTGCAGGGCTTTGCCGGCGATGTCGTCAAGGCGTTCGAGCCGTTCCGCGCACCGCTCAGCGACGCCGAGATCGCCCGTCGCAACCCCGAAGCGCTGTCGCCGCAGGAATGCCGCAACCTCAGCCAATGGGGCTACCCATACGTCTTCGACACCTTCCGTTTCCACATGACCCTGACCGGCCGCGTCGCCGCCGAGGAAGCGGCGCGCGTGCGCAGCGCCATCGAACAATGCCTGGGCAGCGTGCTCGACAGGCCGGTTCCCGTCGACGGGCTTGCCCTGTTCGTCGAGCCGAGCGCCGGAGCGCCTTTCGAGGTGCTGAGCTATCATGCCCTGGGCAAGCAAGCCGAGAGAAAGACCGCCTGAGATGACCGACCTAGTCCTGAAAAACGCCCGCATCGTCCTTGCCGACGAGGTGATCGACGGCTCCATCGTCGTCCGCAACGGCAACATCGCCGAAATCTCCACCGGCCCCAGCGCCATCGGCGAGGACATGGCAGGCGACTTCGTCATCCCCGGCCTTGTCGAGCTCCACACCGACCACCTCGAAGGCCACTACGCCCCGCGCCCGCGCGTCCGCTGGAACCCGATCGCCGCCGTGCTCGCCCATGACGCGCAGGTGGCGTCAGCCGGCATCACCACCGTCTTCGACGCTTTGCGGGTGGGCATGGACGAGGATGCCGACATGACCTCCGCCGACATGCGGCTGCTCGCCAACGCCATCGAGGACAGTGTGCGCGCCGACCGCGTCCGTGCCGACCACTTCATCCACCTGCGCTGCGAAGTTTCGGCCGGCGACTGCCAGGAGAGCTTTGCCGTCTTCGACGGCGACGACCGCGTTAAGCTGGCCTCGCTGATGGACCATGCCCCGGGCCAGCGCCAGTTCGTCGATATCGAGACCTATGCCTATTATTACCAGCGCAAGCTCAAGCTGAACGACGTCGAGTTCAAGGCTTTCTGCGACAAGCGCATGGGCGAGTCCGCCCGCAACTCCAGGCCCAACCGCGACGTCATCTCGGCGGCCTGCCATGAGCGCGGCATCGTGCTGGCCAGCCACGACGACGCGACCGTCGCCCATGTCGACGAGGCGATCGCCCAGGGCATCCGCGTCGCCGAGTTCCCGACCACGCTTGAAGCCGCCAATGCCTCCAAGGGCGCCGGCCTCGGCGTGCTGATGGGCGCGCCCAACGTCATGCGCGGCGCCTCGCATTCCGGCAACGTCTCGGCCCGCGCCCTTGCCGAACACGGCCTGCTCGACATCCTGTCGTCCGATTACATCCCGTTCAGCCTGATCCAGTCGGCGTTCTTCCTCGGCGAAGTCGTCGACGGCATCTCGCTTCCCCAGGCAATGGCGATGGTCTCGAAGAACCCGGCGGACGCCGTCGGCCTGACCGACCGCGGCGTCATCGAAGCCGGCCGCCGGGGCGACCTCGTGCGCGTCCGCGTCGACGAGCACGTGCCCGTCGTCCGCACCGTCTGGCGCGAAGGCCGCCGGGTCGCCTGACGTTGCAAGAGTCAAGTTACGGAGAAGCGTAGCATCAGTGCTGCGCTTTTTTGCCTTACGAGCCCAGCGCCTCGTTGTCGTTGAGGCTGAACAGCGTCTTTTCCATATCGGGCTCCTCGCCGGAGCAGACGCACAGCATCTCGGCATCGCCCTCGCCGATCGAGAGATAGGCGTGGCCCATGGTCGAATCGATATAGACGCTTTCGCCCGCCTTCAGCCGCACCGGCGCATACTGGTCGGTGTGGAGTTCGATCTCGCCTTTCAGCACGATCAGGAACTCTTCGCCGGCGTGCCGGGTCAAGGGGCCGAACTCCTCCAGCGTCCGTGCCCGGGCATGGGCCAGGATCGGCACCATGCGCTTCTTCACCAGGTCGGTGGCGAGGTAATGATAATCGTAATTGCGGGTCAGCTGGCGCAGCGTGTTCACGGGTGACGCAACCGACCGGCGCGTCCGCGCCGAAGGCTGCCTGCTGTCGCCGCTGAGCAGCTCGGTGACGTGGATGCCAAGCCCGGCACAGACCTGCAGCAGCTTGTCATAGGTCAGCGACATCTGGTCGTTCTCGACCTTCGACAGCGTCGACACCGCCACGCCGGTCAGGTGGCTGACATCCTGCAGCGTCCAGCCATGCTGCTTCCTGAGGCTGCGCAGGCAGTCGCCGAGATTGGGCTGTTCCGACATGGCCATCTCCATCACCGACCTCAGTAGCTAATCGAACTCCCCCAGCACCGCAAGATTCGCCAAAATTTTTCCTATACGCTAAATATTGACCGTATCAGAAAATGATTTTACGGATAGCCATGCACGAAAGTTCCCAACCCAAGAAAGTGATCGTCATCGGCGGAGGCATTGCCGGCCTCTCGCTCGCCGCCAGTGTCCAGCAATGGGCGGAGGTGACCGTGATCGAACGCGAAAGCCAGCTCGGCTATCACGCCAGCGGGCGCTCGGCGGCGCTGTTTTCGGAGACCTACGGCAACGCCCTGGTGCGCGCGCTGTCTGTGGCGAGCCGGCAGGCGATCCTCGACGGCGGCTTTGTCGAGCATACCCGCGGTGCCCTGCATTTCGGCGGTCCCGACGATGGCCAGGCCATCGACCGCATGGCCGGGGAACAGAAGGCGCTGGTGCCGGGCGTGCAGAGGCTGAGCGCGGTCGAAGTGAATGCGCTGGTCCCCTCCATTGCCCCGGAACGCACCTGTGGCGGCGTCTACGAGCCGGACGCCAAGGACATTGACACCGGCAAGATGGTCCAGGCCCAGGCCGCAGCCCTCAAGGCCGCCGGCGGCGCCATCGTGATGTCATCGGACGTTCTCGAAATCGCGCGCGGCGCCGACGGCTTCCGCGTCACCACCACGACGGGCACCTACGGCGCCGACATCGTCGTCAACGCCGCCGGCGCCTGGGTCGACGTCGTCGCCGGACGCGCCGGGCTTTCCGGCCTTGGCTTCAGGCCCAAGCGCCGCACCGCCTTCCTGTTCGACACGCCGGAGGGCATCGACGCGCGAAAATGGCCGCTCGTCGTCGACCTGCACGAGCGCTTCTACTTCAAGCCCGATGCCGGGCGCCTGATCGGCTCGCTCGCCGACGAGACCGACAGCGAGCCCTGCGATGCCTATCCCGAGGACATCGACGTCGCCACCGCCGCCTACAACATCGAGGAAGCGACCGGCCTGGTGGTCGGCCGCCCGCAGACGCCGTGGGCCGGCCTGCGCACCTTTTCGCCCGACCGCAGCCCGGTTGCCGGCTTCGATCCGCGCCTGCCCGGCTTCTTCTGGCTCGGCGGCCAGGGCGGCTACGGCTTCCAGGTGTCGCTGACGCTGGCCAGGCTGTCGTCCGCCCTGATGCGCGGCGACCCCATTCCAGCCGATCTGGCCGATCTCGGCGTCAGCTACGACGCGCTGTCGCCGCAACGATTTTTAGACCCCTCGCGCGCCGCGGAAACGCGCTGAGGCTCGACACCACCATTCCGCACATCGGTTGGCGCGGGGAGGAGACCCGCCGCGCGGTTACGTCAACAGGAAAGCAGGAAGCTTTGCGATGAAATCCTTGGGTATTCTGCGTACGGCGCTCGTCGCCTCGACTATGCTCTTTGCCGGCCAGTCCTATGCCAAGACGCTGGTCTACTGCTCGGAGGCCAGCCCCGAGACCTTCAACCCGATGATCGGCACCGCCGACTCGACCATGGACGCTGCGGCCAAGACGATCTTCAACCGCCTGGTCGAGTTCAAGCCGGGCACCACCGAGGTCGGGCCGGCTCTCGCCGAGAAGTGGGACGTTTCCGAGGACGGCAAGGTCTACACCTTCCATCTGCGCAAGGGCGTCAAGTTCCACGCCAACGAGAAGTTCACGCCGACGCGCGAGTTCAACGCCGACGACGTGCTCTACACCTTCGATCGCCAGCGCAATGCCGACAATCCCTACCACAAGCTTGCCAACGCGGCTTACGAGTACTTCAACGCGCTCGGAATGGGCGCGATGATCGACAAGATCGAGAAAGTCGACGACTACACCGTGCGCTTCACGCTGAACGCGCCGAACGTCACCTTCCTGCCCGGCATAGCGCTCGACTACCTGTCCATCCTGTCGGCGGAGCAGACCGAAAAGATGGTCGCCGCCGGCACGCCCGAACTGATCGACCAGATGCCGGTCGGCACCGGTCCCTTCATGCTCCAGGCCTACCAGCAGGATGCTCAGATCCGCTACGCCGCCAACAAGGACTACTGGAACGGCGCACCAAAGATCGACACGCTGGTCTTCGCCATCACGCCCGAACCGACGATCCGCGTCGAGCGCATCAAGGCCGATGAATGCCAGGTCGCGGCCCCTCCGCCGGCGGCTGCCGCGGCAGAACTCAAGGGCGATCCCAACATCACCGTCCACAATCTTGAGGGCCAGAACATCGGCGTTCTCGGCTTCAATGTCGAACATCAGCCGCTCGGTGACGTGCGCGTGCGCACCGCGCTCGCCAAGGCCGTCAACCGCGACGCGATCATCGAGTCGGTCTACCAGGGCGCCGGCGCCGTCGCCGGCAGCGTGGTTCCGCCCGCACAGATCGGCGCCGTCAAGGATGCCGGCATCGACTACGACCCCGAGGGTGCCAAGGCGCTACTCAAGGAAGCGGGCCACGAGGCTGACCTGTCGGTCAAGCTCTGGGCCATGCCGGTGTCGCGCCCCTACAATCCCAATGCACGCCGCATGGCCGAGATGATCCAGGCCGACTGGGCGGCAGTCGGCGTGAAATCCGAGATCGTCACCTTCGAATGGGGCGAATATCTTGCCCGCACCGCCAAGGGCGAGCACGACGCCTTCCTGCTCGGCGGCAGCAGCGACAACGGCGACCCCGACAACATGCTGAGCTACCTGCTCTCGTGCGACGGCGTCGCCGGCGGCTCCAACCGTGCGCGCTGGTGCAACCAGGACTTCGAGAAGCTGCTCACGGATGGCCGCGTCAGCGCCGATCCGGCCAGGCGCGCGGAGATCTACAAGCAGGCGCAGGCGATCCTGAAGGCCGAGGTGCCGCTTGCCCCGATCGCCCATTCGGTCGTTTCGATCCCGGTGCGCAACAGCGTCGTCAACTACGTGCTCGATCCGTTCGGCCGGCAGAATTTCGCCGGCGTCGACATCACCGAGTAAGCCGTCCAACAGCCGAGGAGAGCAGATCGTCATGCTCGAAAAACTGAACCGTCTGCTCGAAACCTACCGCGCCGATGGCGCGGTGGGGGCCTCCCTCGCCTTCTCGCTGGGAGATGGCGAAACCCTCGCCGTGACCGCCGGTCTTGCCGACCGGCCCGGCAACGTGCCGGTCACGCCCGACCGGCTGTTCAAGATCGGCAGCTGCACCAAGACCTTCGTGGCCGCGGCGCTGATGAAGCTGGTCGAGGAAGGCAAGGCCGAGCTCGACGCCCCCATCGCCGGATGGTTCCCCGACCTGCCGCGCTCCGGTGAGGTGACGGTGCTCCAGCTCGTCAACCATCGCGGCGGCCTGCCGGAATTCGAATACGACATCCCGATGGACCCGAGCCGGGTGTGGACCCCGGCCCAGCTCGTCGATCTCGCCTTCAAGGTCGGCGGCCAGACCCCACCCGGCGGTGCCGCCGTCTACAACAACACCGGCTATGTGCTGGCCGGCATGCTGATCGAGGCGGCGTCGGGCCTTTCGCTCGGCGAATATGTCCGCCGCAAGGTGCTCGTCCCGCTCGGCCTTGGGGATACCTGGTCGCCGGCAACCGAAGCCTTCCCCGGGGCGCGCATGGTGCGCGGCTACTACCACCGCCCGAAGCCTGCCGCCGACGCCAGCTCGGCACTGGCAAAAGGCGGCGAGATGTGGCGCATGGACGGCGTCCTGCCCTACTCCGACGAGTTGCAGGATTCCTCGGATTCGTTCCCGTTCTCCGGTGCCTATGGCTGCGGCGACATGGTTTCGACGCCGGCCGACCTCATCGGCTTCATGAACGGCTTGCTCGGGGGCAGGCTGTTGCCGGCGCCGCTGCTCGCCGCCATGAAGGACGGCCGCTCCACGGTCAGCTACCCCGGCACCCGTCTGCGCGAGACCGGGGCCGGCCTGATCGCCAGCGAATATGCCGGGCGCCTGGTGCTCGGCCACCAGGGCAGCATCCCGGGATATGTCACTGTGATGGAGCACGATCCGGCATCGCGCCTGACCATCGCCATGACCAGCAATGTCGGCTCCGGCAACCGCCTGTCGTTCTATGCCAGCGGCCTGCACCCCGTGGTCGACAAGGCGGTCGGCATCATCCTGCGGGAGATCTGATCAGACGCCGAGCCCGGCGGCCGTCTGGCGAAGGTCGACGCCAAGCTCGGACGTCACCTCCAGCGCGCGGTCGTCGCGCGCTGGAGTGCCATTATCGGGCCGGTGCCCGGCCAGCACCTTGTCGCGCTCGCGGATCAATGCCGCGATCTCGTCGGCATAGAGCGCGAGCACCGCGGCCAGCCAGCGATTGACCAGATAGGACGGCCTAGCGAAATGCAGGTCGAAGCGCGGCAGCAGCGCCACCGTGCCTTCGGCCTCCAGCCAGTCGTCGCCGACGACCCACTGGTTGACGGTGAACAGCCTGACCAGCCTGCCATAGGCATCGACGCCGACAGCGACGAGATGGTGGATCGGCCCTTTCGCGCCTTCCGGCCGGACGAAGCAATGGAAATGGCCGTGCTCGGCCTGGCCCTCCTGCGGCGGATGGCTGTGATAATACCACTGCGCGCCCGTCTCCGGATCGAACACGTCGCCCTGCGGAAAGTGCTCCCAGGCCGCGACCGATTTCGCCTCGCGCAGCGTCTCGAGCAACACGTTGCTGCCCGACTTGGCCAATACCTGTTCGCAGAACAGCGCCTGCCGCGCCGCCTCTGATCTTGTCTCGTCCATCGTCGGCCTCCAGGCCGCAGCTTGGCCTATTGCGGCTGGGCCGCGCAAGGCGAGGCTGCAGGTGCGGCGGCACGAGGCGATGCAGCCGGTGCTGCGGCGCAGGGCGAGGCCGCCGCCGGAGCAGGAGCCGCCGAGCATGGCGAAGCGGCGGAACACGGCGCGGCTGCGGAGCACGGGGATACTGCCGCACACGGGGACGCGGCAGCGCAAGGGGCAGCAGCTGCACATGGAGAAGCCGCCGCACATGGAGAAGCCGCCGCACAGGGAGCCGCCGCGCAGGGCGAAGCGGCCGAACACGGCGAGGCCGCAGCGCATGGTGACCCCGCCGCACAAGGATTGCCTGCAGCGCACGGGCTGCCGGCTGCACAGGGCGTCGCCGGAGTGCTCGCCGCAGGTGCCGGCTTCGGCGCGGCAAAACGGTAATGGTCGACCGCGACCGCCGAGGTGGCGGCGAGGAAGGCGGTGCCGAACAGGAGGGTGTTGCGCGCGCTCATTTCTTGAACCCATCGAGACCGAAGAGCGGACGCAGCGCGACCCCGCCGAGGCTGCCGACGAAGGCCGAGGCGAACCAGAGCCAGCCATGCACGCTGCCCGAGGCGATGCCGGAGAATAGCGCCCCGACATTGCAGCCGAAGGACAGCCGCGCGCCGTAGCCCATCAGCACGCCGCCGACGGCCGCCGCCAGGAACGAGGCGAACGGCACATGGACCTTGGGCGCAAACTTGCCGGCGAGGCCGGCAGCGAGTGCTGCCCCCAGGATGATGCCGAAATTCATCACCGAAGTGATGTCGGCAAGCACGCTCGAGCCCAGCGCCTTGGCCGGCCCGGGCCAGTTCCAGAACGCCCAGGTCTCGACCGGCACGCCGACCGCCTGCGCCGCCTTGGCGCCCCACAGGCCGAAGCCGAAGGTGACCGACCAGGGATGGCCCGCCGTCACCAGCGTCGCGATGTTGAGGCCGGCAAGCCCGAGCCCGGCGGCAACCAGCGGCCACGGGCCGTGCAGCAGTCGCGCCACGCCGCGGCGAGATGCGGGCTTCATCTTTTCGAGCCCGCCATGGGCGCGGCGTTCCACGAGCACGGTCAGCGCGGCAACTGCCCCGAGGCCGAGCAGCGTGACGGTCACGCCGCCGGGCACGCCGAGCGTCCTGCCGAGGCTGATCTCCGGCAGCGCCGGCAGTTCCAGCCACCACGGCAGGTGCGCCGTGCCGATCAGCGCCCCGACGATGAAGAACATCAGCGTCACCAGCATGCGCGAGCTGCCGCCGCCGACCGTGAACAGCGTGCCCGAGCCGCAACCGCCGCCGAGCTGCATGCCGAGGCCGAACATCGCCGCTCCCACCAGCACCGACACGCCGACAGGCGCGAACGCCCCGACCAATGCCTGGCCATTGGCACTGCCCAGGGCTAGCAGCGGGATGAACACGACCGATGCCGCCGCGATCATCAGCATCTGCGCCCGGATGGCGTTGCCGCGCCGTTCGACGACGAACCGCCGCCAGCCGCCGGTGAAGCCGAACGAGGCGTGGTAGAGCGTCAGCCCGAGCAGGCCACCCATGAGGAACAGGACCGCCTGGCGCAGGCTGATCGCCTCGCCGATGGCCAGCGCGCCAAGCACGAAGGCCAGCCCGACGAAGATGACCGGTCCCTTGTCGAGATTGACGGGCGCCGCCGGCGCCGGGGTCGCGAGATTGATCTGTGTCATGTCAATTCTGTCGTGAACTTCAATTGATCTGGGATGACCCGTTCAATGAAAGATGTCCAGGATCGCTCCTGGACATCTTTCATCTCGGATCTGCCTTGCGCGAGATCAGGAACCCGGCTGCACCGGGCGGGCCGGATCGGCGGCCCATTCGGCCATCGAGCCGTCATACATCTTGGTGTTCTTGTTGCCTTCGATCTCGCTCAGGCCGAACCACACGACGGACGCCCAGTGGCCGGTGTTGCAGAAGGCGATGTTCTGCTCGTCCTTGCCGAGGCCGACGGACTGGGAAAGGTTGCCGACGGTCTCCTTCGAGGCGAACGAAGCCTTGTCGGCGTCGTAGAGCTTGCTGTTTTCGAGGTTCTTCGAACCGGGAATGGTGCCGGCAGCACGGACGACCGGGCTCTTGGCCTCGCCCCTGAACTGCGCGGCCGGGCGGCCGTCGATCAGCTTGGTGCCGTCGGCGCGGGCCTTCTCGACATCGGCGGTGGTGGCGAGAAGCTCCTGCTTCAGCTCGCCCTTGAAGGTGGCTGCCGTGGGCTTGGCCGCTTCGGCCGAAAGTTCGCCGCCGGCGGCTTCCCAAGCGCGTGCGCCGCCATCCAGGATCGACACGGCGTCGTGGCCAAGCACCTTGAAGGTCCAGTAGACGCGCGTTGCAGCGCCGAATTCGGAAGAGTCGGTGCCGTTCGGCACGATGACGACATGGCTGTCATTGCTGACGCCGAGGTCGCCGATGGTCTTGGTGATCGTCTCCAGCGGCGGCAGCATGCCGGGGACGCCGTTCACCTCGGCACGCCAGCCGGCGGTCGCGTAGGGAGCGTTGATGGCACCCGGCACATGGCCCTTGTCATAGGGATTGCCATCCTTGGCCGCGTCGCGCACGTCGAGGACGACGAGGCTCTTGTTGCCGAGATTGGACTTCAGCCAGGCTGCATCGACCAGCGGCTGGTCGGTCAGGCGCTCGGCCTGCGCGCCGGTGGCGAAGGCCAGGCCAGCAGTAATGACTGCGGCGATCAGAGAAAAACGCATCGGACTACTCCCCGGAAAAACGTTCTAAAAACAGGCGTCGGCCACATTTATAGTCTACCGGAAGGCCCCGCACACGGCAATTACGCCCGAAATTTCCGGGAATTCCGGAATGAGATACGACCATATGCCATTGAATTAGAAATTCATTCCGGCGACCGAATTCGATGTTCACATGCAGAATAAAGAATATAACCAATTCACAAATCGGCCCATTGCGACGATTTTCTCATCGACGTCGCCGGGCCGATAGCTGGGGCCGCAGCAAAGGCCCATGAGGGGACAGGTATGCGTTTTCTGAAGGCCATGGCCGGAGCGATCTTCGGCGCGGTTCTTGCCGCGTCGATGGCTTTTGCCGAAACGCCCGCGAATACGCTCATCGTCGCCGACGCCATCGACGACGTCATGACGCTCGACCCCAACGAGGTGGGCGAGGTCGGCGGCGTGCTTGCCAGCACCCAGATCTACCAGTCGCTGGTCAGCTTCGACGTCAACGACCCGACCAGGATCATCGGCGTGCTCGCCGAGAGCTGGACGATTTCACCCGATGGCCGAACCTTCACCTTCAAGATGAACCCCAGGGCGCGCTTTGCCTCAGGCAATCCCGTTACCGCGTGGGACGCCGAATATTCTCTGCGCCGGGTCGTCCACCTGAAGTCGCGCTCGGCCTTCATCATCGGCCAGTTCGGCTTCTCGCCGGAAAACGTCGACGACCGCATCAAGGCCCTCGACGACCAGACCCTGGTCATCGAGATCGCCGACACCTATGCGCCGAGCTTCCTGTTCTACTGCCTGTCGTCCTATATCGGCGGCATCGTCGACAGCAAGATCGTCAAGACGCATGAAGTCGACGGCGACTATGGCAATGCCTGGCTGAAGGCCGACAACTCAGCCGGCTCCGGCCCGTTCGCGCTCAGCAAATGGCAACCGAGGCAGTCGATCCTGCTGACACGCAACGACAATTACTGGGGCGCGGCGCCGAAGGTCGACAGCATCCTGATCCGTCATGTCGCCGAGAGCGCCGTCCAGCGCCAATTGCTCGAGGCCGGCGACATCGACATCGCCAACCGGCTCGGGCCCGACGATTTCGACACCATCGCCAACAACCCGAAACTTGCCGTCGTCAGCGGCCGATCCGGCAACATCTACTACATGGGCCTGAACGTCCGGAACCAGTATCTCGCCAACCCCAAGGTGGTCGAGGCGATGAAATACATGATCGACTACCAGGGTATGGTCGACACCGTCTCGCGCGGCATGATGGAGGTCCATCAGACCATGATACCGAAGGGTTTTCTCGGCGCGATCGACTACACCCCCTTCAGCTTCGACGTCGCCAGGGCCAGGGAATTGCTCGCCGAGGGCGGCGTCAGCGGTGAATTTTCGCTCGACATGGTGGTCTGGGACACCCTGCCCTACACCGAATTCGCCAAGGCCATCCAGGCCAGCATGGCCAAGGCCGGCGTGAAGCTCAACCTGCAGATCGTCGGCGGCCGCGAATGGCTCGACCGCTACCGCAATCACGACCTCGACATCTGGCTAGGCCTGTGGGGGCCGGATTATCCCGACCCGCATTCCAACGCCAAGGCCTTTTCCGTCAACAAGCAGGATGCGCCAGATGGTTCGGAAGGCATCACCGATCGCTTCGGCTGGAACGCGGGGCCGCTTTCACCCGAGGCCATGGCGGCCGTGCGCGAACTGGACACGTCGACGCGCAAGGGCATGTATGAGGCGATCCAGAAGGTGCACAGCCGCGTTTCGCCCTTCATCTTCATGTTCCAGGAAGTGCGAAAGGTGGCGGTGAACGCCAGGGTCAAGGGTCTCGTGATGGGCATGACCCTGTCCGACGACCGCTATTCGGCAGTCTCCAAATAGCCCCAATGCCGAAGCGGCAACAACGCCGCCTCTAGACCGGACAATGAAAAAAGCCGGGCGGCTATGCCGCCCGGCTCACTGCGTTCATCAAATGATCAGGCGAGTGATCGATCAGTGTGTGCCGCCACCGCCGCCGCCGCCACCGCCGCCGCCGCCGCCGCCGCCACCGCCACCGCCGCCGCCGCCGCCGCCGCCGCCGCCGCCGCCGCCGCCGCCGCCGCCGCCGC
>NZ_LMCL01000018.1:0-24829 GCF_001424795.1 Aminobacter sp. DSM 101952
CCGTTCGTCCGTGAGCACTATCGCGTCGACCTCTCCACTCTCAACGACCTTGAAGATCTTGCGGAGATTGCCAAACTTCGCGCTTGCCTGCGGGAACAGAGCTACTCGCGGCATGGGTATGTCGAAACTTTTCCAAATAGAATCAACAAAATCACTTGAAGTATAGGCTTTTATCCTAAGGGTTTTTTCAGCGATTGAGACTGTTTCTAGTACTGAAAAGCTCTGGTTAAACATCGACAGTCTCCACTGCAAAAATCAACAGCTAAGGAGTGATCTGCAGCCGGAAAGTTTTCTTAAAAATTAATCTTCATTCGATGTTCGTCAATCGCATATTGGAGCTATCCAAGCGCATAGCTATTTTGATTTAGGAGCCGGTGAAAGGATATAATCGGCAAGGGTTCGCGTGGTGTACGGGTTGCCCTTCGAGCCCAACAGGCGGCCTAGTCCTCTCCTTCAGCAGGTCGTCGTCAGCATCTGTGAATTGCTCCTCAAGGTTTCCAGTTTGCATGGCACGGCGTACCGGTAGCGCCGATCTCTTCCCCTTCACGCGGGCCGTGTCCCTGATTGGCGAGGGAAACGAATGGCCGCACTCGGCGCGGTCGTTTCCCAGGCAATCGTCTGTCCCTACGACCGGGATGATTGCTGCGGCGGCTGCCGCCCCCATTTCGGTTCCAGTCCTTTGGCGTCATAATGGGTATGGACGGGCTATCGTCCGCCATCACTACCGGGGTCATGGAACGCTGAAGCATGGGAATGAACTCGGCATCCCGTCTGCGGTGGCAGGATAGGGTGCTCGAAAAAGCGTCTGCCTTCGTCGAAATGCCCGTACATCCTACCGAGCTCGCCGTTCTCCACCCTCATGAGCTAAACTGAGCCATGTGGCATGCGGAGCTTGTCACTTTCTGCTAATTTACCTCAAATTGAGGTATTGCGCCTTGTTTGCACCAACCGTAACCTTCCTTTTGGGTGAGGGTTATCGGTGATGGGCAGAAATTATGGCAAGCGAGGACGCCCGCCATCAGGCACTGAGGCGGTCCATCTCAGGTTCTCAAAGCCTGTTTTGCTCGCGGTAGACCAATACAGGCGAGATAGACATCAGACGCGGCAAGATGCGATTCGCGAACTCTTGCATGACTACCTCCTACAATTGCGCCATTTGTCAGACGACGACGCGCGCGGGGAGCACATGCCCGAAAGCTGATGGAACGCTTGATAGCGCTGCGGACTTTACCGCCGCGGGGAATGTGCATGATACCGACATCGAACGAACCGAGCAGAGTTTGCGTGCTTTGCCGAGCCACATTCTCGTTCACCCTTGGAGGAGATGGACACACTGCGGGCTACCAAGCGGCCCGTGGGCCCAAGCAGCGGCGTTAGTGGATCGCTGTGGTCAGCCGATCTTGCGGAACCGGCCCTCATCGATGAGGAAAGCGCCGTTCGTACCACCTTGCCGCCACAGAACCCTCTGGGGTTCGTCCCACGTTCCGAGAAATCGGCCGCAGTCATCGCATACGATACGAGTGTCGGGGTTGGCGTCCTCCGGGATTCACAACCGGATGGTTTTGCAGTAGGCACATTCCAGCCTGTGGTTCAGATGTCTTGTCGATGTCATAGCAGTTGGACCTCGAAAAGAGAACGAAACGCCATAGCGTACACGTCCGGCCTCCAATTTCAAGGTTGGCGGATGTCGGAGATGTTCCGCGTTCGTGCGCGAATGTTCTCATAACCCTAGCTGTTAGACTGGGTTATGCGCCGGACCGGCTAAGTCCGTAACCTGTTTGCGCTATTCTTCTTCTGGATCTGCTCGTCGTTGCTTACAGGGAGGTCTCCTTGCCGGCTCTGGAACCAATACATGCCAATTTTGTTTGAAGAGCGGGAGTGTCACCTGCAGCCCATTTTTCCGGCGCTCCCCTCCTGCCTTTTTACGACCAGGGCAGGTTTGAGTTGGGGCCCGACGCCCGTCTGGGCCCCCTTTTTTGCCCTAACCTTCGATCAGCGTGCTGCCAAATCTTGCCCATAGCTGGGCACAATCCTGAGCAGGCAAGCTTCTTGTGCGGCCATAGAGCACGGCAGCAGCATGAACGTCGAATTCATGCATCGGCGCAAGTGCGACAAACCTGATGGCAGCCCCAAGCGGAAGTTCCTGGATGGGGGCATCTGCTTTGACCTCAAGGTCATAGACACCCATGACGCGGCTCATCGTCGCCCGTTCACGATATGCTTCGTGCATTTCGTCTTCAGTCATCTGTAACTTCGCCTCGTCATTCTGGTCCGACCTTGCGCACCTAGCCTTTTTCGAGCTTGATCACGCCGTTCGACCGCCTTGCCGTTCCAAATCCGTCAGAAATTCCCATGTGACGAGATAGGCGCCACGGGCTTCCGGGTTTCAGGAATTCTCAAGCGAATTGTCCCGCAATACGGCATTCGAGGTTTGCATCAAGATACTCGCTGGTGGCCATGATCGCCCCTACCTACGGAAACGGCTGAGCCGCTATAATCCTGTCCAGCTTCTCACGGGACGGGCCGTGCAGCCTGATAAGGGCACGGGCCTGGCCGTCGGACAGGCCATACTCTTCAGCCAATGTGTAGGTCGTGTAGGTTGCTCCAGCTGCGATCCGGCGGAAAATATCGAGTTGCGCGTCTTCGTCTGTGTTACGGGTCATGGAGATTTTCCTCCCAAGATTTTAAACGCTCGACCTGCACTTACGATCCTGAGGGCGCCTCGCAAAAACACTCAGCGGATGTATTGCTCGCCATCCGCCTTGTGCTGGTAGCAGAACCAGTGGGGCTCCGCGGTCTTGCCGAGGGCGAAGCCCCAGCCCCCGTCTTTCTTGCAGCCGGGGTGCTCGCAGCCATGCTCGTAGAGGCCAGCCGGCGTCTGCCTCGGGGCGGATGTTTGTTCGTCGCTCATGCCCGTAGGTTAGCGCGATGTGAATTGACACCGCAAGGAGATTGTTCCTATTTTGTTCTAATGCCTACACCGAACCTTTCCGCTGTCCAAGCTGAACGATGCCCGTGAGCTCGTCCTGGTCAGCTGCGCCTATTGCAAGCGAGCATGCCTATTATCCGACCGACCTCATGCAACTGTTCGGCGACGTCGACGTCGTTTCTCTGGCCGCTCAGATGACGTGCGAGAGTGTTCGCGGCGGACATGGGTTTCTCCGGGTCCAGCGCATTTTCTCTGGTCCAAGGGAGATGGTTGGCAGGAAGATTCGTAGGCTTGTGTCGATCAAGTTCAGGCGCATTCCAGTCTGGCGGGAGGAGTAGCGTCATGGGCCGTCCAAGCAGAAGCGAAAAACTGACAGACAGCGAAATCGAGGCGGTTGTCCTGGCCGCGATCCCGCTTCGCGCGGCAATTCAGAAGTGTTTCATCTCGCTGAAGCCATTCAACGAAACTTACACGCTCTTAAACGACCATATTGGCAGGCTCGATACGATGTTGGAGAGCATCACGCGCCGGAAGATCGACTACCGTGGAAGAGATCTCGGGCTGCTGCCGAAGAGCTTGGGACGACCTTAGATGTTTACACATACCAAAATCGCTTCAGCTACGGCCACCAGGCGCTATCCTGGAACTGGCGGACGAAACTGCTATGCCGATGACATGGCGGAAAGTAGGAGCTAGCTGCCATTTTGAAGCAGGGGTCCAAGCGTGATTCCGAAACAATGTGACCAGATCGGCTCCGTAGAGTGAGGTCATTACAGGGATCGAGTGTTTTTCGGAGCTGGCCTTGCACCTTGTATCCCCTCGATGAGGTCCAGCGTTTGCGGCATTGGCTCGCGGGTCCGGCAGTTGTCGCCTCGGTCCGCTTACTCATCAACTCCTGGGTAGTTGTCCTGCCGGAGCAGGCGCGCCAGATGCGCTGAATTTGAGGCGAGCATCTCCAGCGTCATTTTGACCTTGTCGGGAATCTTCTTCAGGTCGATGTAGTTCACGTCCTGCATGGCCTCACCGACCCAATAGCCGCCGGCATTGGCCGGTATGGTAAAGCCGACATCGTTCAGTGCTTGGAAACAGGCTGCATGGCAGTGATGCGCGCCGTCCTCATTGCCGACCACCAGAACGACCGCGACCTTGCCGCTGCTGGGCATCCTGCCGCGATCATCCGTCTCGGACAGGAATGCGTCCAAGCGCTCCAGCACACGTTTGGCCAAGCTTGAGGGTTGGCCCATCCAGATCGGCGTGGCCAGAACGAAAATATCTGCAGTCAGGATCAGCTTGCGCAGTTCGGGCCATTCGTCGCCGCCGCCTTCATCTGACCGGACGCCGGGCGGAATGTTCTGATCGGCCATTCGGCGCGAACTGCCCGTCACACCATGCGGCTGCAGAAAGCTGAAGAGGTCAGCGATCATCTTGTCGGTGGAACTGGGCTCATCGTCCTCGGAAGTCTTTAGCGAACAGTTGAGGGCAAAGGCGGTCAGGGCCGGCATTGTCGAGCTCATGGCTGTTGGCCTCCGGATGCCACACGCCAGACCTTGTTACCAACATCGTCAGCAATAAGCAGCGAGCCGTCTCGGCCGATGGCCACGCCCACCGGCCGACCAGCAGCAGTATCGTCCGGACGCAGGAACCCAGTTAGAATATCTTTGGGAGGTCCGGATGGTTCGCCGGCGTTGAAAGGAACGAAAACCACTTTGTAGCCACTGCGGGGCATTCTGTTCCACGAGCCGTGCTGGCCGATGAAGGCGCCGTTCTTCATTTCGGGTCCGAACATTTCGCCAGTGTTGAAAGTCAGACCCAAAGAAGCGGTGTGCGAGCCAAGCGCGTAGTCAGGCTTGACTGCCTTGGCTACGAGATCTGGCCGCGGCGGCTCGATGCGATCGTCTACTATTTGTCCGAAATAGCTGTATGGCCAGCCGTAGAAGGCGCCATCCTCTACCGACGTCATGTAATCGGGCACCAGATCGCTGCCTATCTCATCACGCTCGTTGACGACCACCCACAGCTTACCGCTATCTGGTTGCCAGGACAGGCCGTTAGGGTTGCGCAATCCAGTCGCAAACAGCCGCTTTTTTCCGCTTGCGAGGTCGATCTCGTAAACTGCCGCGCGGCCTCCCTCGACGTCCATGCCGTTCTCGCCAACATTGCTGTTGGACCCGACAGTTGCATAAAGCTTGGTACCATCCGGAGAAGCTCTGACGTCCTTGGTCCAGTGATGGTTGAGGCCCGCCGGCAGGTCAGTGACCTGTTCCGGCTGCGCCGCGATCTCGGTTGCGCCTTCCGTGTAGGGAAACGCAACGATGCCGTCAGCATTAGCGACATAGAGCTTGTCGTTCAGAAGCGTCATGCCGAAGGGAGACATTAAGCCGGTGATGAATGGCTGCTTGAACTCGGCGCTGCCATCACCATCGGCGTCGCGCAGGATTGAAATCCGATTTGCGCTCGGGGTGTCGGCGCCTGCGCTGCCCATTACCAGCTGTGCGACCCAGCGCCGAATGCCGACGCTGCTTTCTTCCTGCGGCGGTTTATTGCTCTCGGCGACCAGCACGTCGCCATTTGGAAGGACATGCAGCCAGCGCGGGTGGTCGAGGCCGTCAGCGAACAAGGTGACCACGTATCCCTTTGCCGGCGTGGGCATCTCGCCCTCTTTCCAAGGCACGGCTTTGGCCTGGTGAACAGTCGGTAGCAGGCGCGGATCAGGCTCGGGCAATGTGGGATTGGGACCATACTGGTCCTCGATAGCCACCGTCGCCTGTTCTCGTGACGAGAAGACCACGACGGCTCCAGCGACGGCGATCAGGATGACAATGACCAGGGATGCGATCAAAAATTTCTTCACCTGACTTCACCTCCTGGAGAGATCGGAAATCTTCCCCAGGACCTCAACGTTGCGCCGCGGTTGGGGTTGCATTCTTTGCGGCAAGAGCTCCGAGGAAGGCAGCAAGTGCGTTTATATCGGCATCTGACAGGCGTTCCGCCGACTTGTGCATCAGATGCGCATTTTGGCCCCCGCCTCTGGCCGCGGCCCGGAACAGTCGCAACTGATTTGCGATATAGTGTTCGTCCTGTCCGGCTATGTCGGGATAAGTCTCATTTCTGATGGCTGTGTTCCCATGACACCCGAAGCATGACGGGATAGCCCGATCAGGCGCCCCTCCAAAGACGATGCGCGCCCCGTCCGAACGATCGTCTTCATCGGGCATGATCTGACGCAGACGGGATGGCTGCCGGGAAAAGTGGCGAGCGACATCCGGGAAGACTGCGGGGTCCAAGGCCGAGATTGGCAGCGCCATGATACCGCTCCGTCGCTCTCGATCCGCATAGGAGCGAAGTGACGCCAGGAGATAACCTTCCTTCTGGCCAGCTATGATCGGAACGAGGCCGCCGGCTTTCAGCCCGTCTCTACCATGGCACCGGCTGCACTCTGCAATCGCGTTGGCGAAGCCCCGCGGCGAAATTTCCAGCCGGCCGCTCTGTCCGAGCGAAAGCGCCCGATAAGATTGTGCGCTCATGCCGGGAAGTTCGCGGAGGAAGGCGACCATGGCCCAAACTTCATCGTCGCGCGCCTGCGTTGGCCATGCTGGCATGCCGGTGAAGCGCACGCCGTATTTGACGATCCAGAACAACTCGGCGTCATTCCATTCGCCGACCTTTTCGGTAAGGTCAGGAGGCGGTGGCAACATTCGTTGCGCCGATGGGCTTACAAGCTCTCCCGGCGCACCATGGCAGATCGCGCAACCGCGTGCGAAATGACCGGCCGCAGGCCCGATGTCATGGCGCGGCAATTGCGCCGGAGCGTCGACCTCGAGCAGAGCGTAGGTTTTCACCGCCGTCCGCATGGCTGAATGGAGCAGCCATTCGGTGACTTTCCAGTGTCCTGTCGAAGCCCCGATATTGAAGAAGCCGATCCAGGCAAAGACGATAATCGCAACCGGAAAGATCGTTAGAGCGATAGCCAGATGTTTCCAACGGAGTTCCATCACGGGTGTCCGGTCGAAATGGCGGGGGGCTCACGCAGAAGCCGGGCAAACAGCCACAGGGCGCCGGCGAGATAGACAACTGCGCCAACAAGCAGCATCAACACGCCGCCGAGCGCCTGGTCCTGATTAGCGGACAACTCAAGGCCAAAGCAGGTCACGGTGCCTTCCCCATATAGCGGGCGCGGGCTCAAGGAGAGCAATGCGCCAAGCAGGGTCATGTGAATGGAGGTGAACAGAAGACCAAATGCACCGGCGGCCGCCGGCCGCATGTCATGCGGTGGCTGATGAAGGCATGCAATCCAAACAAGCAGGCCCGCGACCAGGAACATGGCTTGCTCGATGGCCGTGACGAAGGTTGAGGTCTCGGCCAGCAAACGCATTTCCGGCATGTGCCATGCCCAAACGACGGCCAGTTCGACGAGCGATGCTATGATCGGCGCCCACCCGGGGATGCGCCAGGAACGAGAGTAGTTGGAAAGCCCGATTGCGATAAGCGGGGCGGCCAGAGCCACGACCCCCATATGCGCCAACATGTGTGATGCGAAAGAGCCTCGCCAGGTCGAGATCAGAGGGCCGCCCCATATCAGGCCGAGCAATGCCAAGCCCACCGCTAATGCCGTGCGTCTCATCGCAGGCACTCCGAAATGAACAAAACGGGCATTGCGACCAACACGACCGCCACGAAGCTCAAGCCGGAGAGCAACAGTGTGGCAAATCCCTGGAACAGGGTACGGTCGCGCAATGTCGGATCGTCATGCGGCGGGTCATCGCGGCCATATCCCCATTGCCGCCAGGCAAGCCAGGCCGACATTAAGATCCCGATAAGGGCCGCCATTGTGGTCGCGGCGATGATCAAACGTACCGAATCGAACCCGATGCCGAGCACCCCAGGCTTCTGGCAGTGCACAGCTACCAGCACATAGCAGACGAGAAAATGCAGTGCCCATATCACCGGTGCGGTGAACAGCGTCCAAAGCGAATCTGTTTCGCTGGGCAAGATCCGGGTCATCCGCCAACCTCCGGAAACAGACCGATGATCGCTCCGCTTATGGCTGCCATCAACGCGAGAAAATGCCAGTACAGGCAGGTGTTGCGCAGGTCCATGTCATGGGTCGGCGTAAGCCTGCCGGCGAGACTGCGTGCCAGGCAGTAAAACTGCATGATTACGCCCAGACCGGCATGGACAACGGTCCATCCGACAAGTACCCAGACGATGGCCGGGTAGACGTGGGCGACAGGGTCCATGCGATGAAGCCAAGGTCCGGCCAGTGCGGCGGCGGCCGCAGCGATAGTGAGGACCGACGATGTCACGAGAATTGTGCGCATCAAGCCAACTGATCCGTTCGCATTGAGTGAGCGTGCCAGCATCATCGTGCCCCAGGCCAACACGAAAAGAGCGACCGAAATTAGCGGCCAGGTCAAGCCAGGTCCGGTGGCGCCAGCGGTGAAATCCGCATGAATAGTCCAATAGAAGAAATAACCAAAGACGAGGCTGGCGAAACCGGTGGAGTTGCCTGTCATCGTGATGAACATCGCCCACCATCCGACTGAGGCTGGGCCGGATGTGTAGAGAGGCAGGACGAGCCCGAGTCCCGCCTCCCTTTCAGCTTTCTTCGGGATTTCGGCCGTGCCGGTCCATAGCCAATAGAGGATCGTCGCCAGCGTAGCGAACCCTGCCAATGATGCAGCTAACCACCACTTGAAGGTCAGTGTCAGGAATACGGCTGCAAGGGCAACTGCCGCGATCATCGTGATACCGCCGGTTGCCGGCACCCGGATCACCTGCTCGGGCTTGGCATCCAGGACCGAAGTGACCATGCCCTCACGGCGTCCCTCCTCGACGTCGGGCAGGTAAAAGCGTCCGGCGTTCACGTCTGCCACAAGGTTTTTCTGATCCCACAGCGGGTAGCGGCTTTCCACGATCGGGATTGAACGCACCCCCCACATTTCTTCCGGCTCAGAAATCCACTCCAGCGTGCCGGCATTCCAGGGGTTAAGAGCGCTCTTGGGATCTCCATGCTTCGGCCGCACGATATCTGCGACGACGATCAAGACACCTGCCGCGAAGATATATGCCCCTGCTGTCGACATGAGATTGAGCCAATCCCAGCCGAGATCGCTCGGATAAGTGAAAACCCGGCGCGGCATTCCGCGCAGACCCGTCAGGTGCATAGGGAAGAAAGCCACGTTGAGACCGGTGAACATCAGCCAGAAGGCGATCTTGCCCCATCGAACGGACAGATGCCGTGCGTTGATCAGCGGAAAATAGTAATAGATCCCGGCCACCACGGGAAACAGCATCCCACCAATCAGCACATAGTGGAGATGCCCGACCACGAAATAGGTGTCATGCGCCTGCCAATCGAATGGCGCCAGCGCAACCATGACCCCGGTGAGGCCGCCGATGACGAAGGTCGCAATGCTGCCGGCCCCAAACAGCATGGGAATGGACAGCACAACACGACCTGCCAGCATGGTCGCGATGAAGACGAATATCTGGACCGCGGTCGGGATTGCCACTGCAGCGGAGGCGGCAGAGAAGAAGGCGAGTGATATCTGCGGGAGCCCGGTTGTGAACATGTGGTGAACCCACAGGCCGAAAGACAAGAAACCTGTCCCTACTGCCGCCAGCACGATCCATGAATAGCCGACAATCGGTCGTTGCGCGAAGGTAGGCACGATCATCGCCATCAATGCGATGGCGGGCAGAAAGATGATGTAGACCTCCGGATGGCCAAAGATCCAAAACAGGTGCTGCCACAGCAGCGGGTCGCCGCCGCGGGCCGGGTCGAAAAATGGCCAGTCGAACATACGTTGAAGTTCAAACAGAATGTCGCCCGCGATCAGAGGCGGAAAGGCAAACAGGATCATTCCCGCAACCACCAGAAGATACCAGGCAAAGAGCGGCATCAGGTTGATACGCATTCCGGGTGCGCGACATTTCATGATGCCGACGATGATCTCGACCGCCGCGGCAATGGAGGCGACCTCGATGAATGAAAGGCCGAGTAACCATATGTCGGCCCCGATACCGGAGAGCTTCTCGTCCGTTGCCAGGGGTGGGTACATAAACCAGCCGGACGATGGCGCTGCGTTGAAGAAAATTGACCCACAAACGAAAACGCCGCCGAGTAGAAAACTCCAGAAGCCAAATGCTCCAAGTCGCGGAAACGGAAGCTCGCGAGCGCCGAGCATCGGAGGCAGAAGGAAGATCGCTATCGCTTCAAATATCGGCACGGCGAAGAGAAACATCATCACCGTGCCGTGGAGTGTAAAGGCCTGGTTGTAGAAGTCGGCCGACACCAGATCATTGTCGGGTACGGCCAGCTGCGCTCGCATAATCAGTGCCAGCACGCCAGCAAAAAGCATGAACGCGAAAGCAGCGCCGGCGTACCAAACGCCGACATCCACATTGTTGACAGATGTCCAGTACCGCCAGCCCGATGGTGTGCGCCACACTTCCCGTAGGCGCTGTTCCTGCGCTTTTCCTGGTGGTGCCGAGGATCTGGCGCGGGTGTTCATTCGAGCCCTTTCAGCCAAACGGCGATCGACCGGATGTCGTCCGGAGGCAACATGTCGAAAGCTGGCATGTGCGTGCCGGGCTTGATTGCATCAGGTCTGACTATGAAGCTCGAAATGGTCTCCGGCGTGTTGGGCAGGATGCCCGCGCCAAGCGTGTTGCGTGATCCCAGATGTGACAGATCAGGCCCGACCCGGCTTGCGGCGCTGGTCCCTTCGACACGATGACAGCTGCCACAGCCATGTTTTTCAAAGAGCTCCGAGCCCGGAGCTAAGATGCCTGGCGATGGCTGCCTTCGCCTTTCGGTCCAGAGGGCGAATTCCTGCACAGGAAGGGAGGTTACCTCCACGGCCATGAATGCATGGGAGGTCCCGCAATATTCAGCGCAGGGTCCACGGAAGCGGCCTTCCTTGGTAGCGACAAGGGAAAGCCGATTGGTGCGGCCCGGGATCATGTCCACCTTGCCGGCAAGCGATGGGATCCAGAAGGAATGGATCACGTCAGTGCTTTTAAGTGAGAACTCAACGCGCTGGCCAACTGGCAAAACGATTTCGTTTGCGGTTCGGAACTGAACTCCATCCGGAAGCCGGTAGATCACATCCCACCAGAACTGCCGACCGGTGACTTCAATAATGACTTGAGGCGCTCCCGAATTTGCGAAGGGCCTCAATCCAGGCATCAACCAGAGTGCATAACCAAGCAAGCCGACCAATGCAGCGGACGGGAGAACCGCACCTCCCCAAAATACGAGTTGGGTGGCAGCTCGATTGTCGATCGGTCCTAGCTTTCCCCGGATTGCGGTAGCTAGCAGTGCCATCAAGCCGATCCATATCACCGCGCCGCCGCCCACCATCGCCCAAAACAGCTGGGCAACGCTCGCGGCTTCCTCGCCGGATGGCTCCAATGCCGATTGTTGTCCCGAGCAACCCCAAAGAGCCAAGCCTAGAAAAAGGACAATGCATCTACACTGGTAGATGCATTTAGAGTTTGTAGGTCGATTTGATGCCGCGACGATATTCTTGCTCCGGTCAGGAATGTCGACCTCAAGGGACCATAACCCGTGGAGCAGGGGACGGTTCCCCCTCCTGATTTGTCCGCAGGGGTTTGCTGACGTCGTGAGGATACCACTACTCTCCGAGATAGCTGCCAAGCGGTCCGAAGATCCTAATCTTAAAAACATCGGGTAGGGATCGGGTCTCTGCCGCAACGATTCATGGGGCGTCGCAAGTTGCAACCCGATGATCAGTGCGCGCGTTGAGGGGGATGGAATTTAGGCCGAGCATATGGGTCAAAGAGGGTGATTTCGCGTTTTTCGCTATTGCCTCCGTTAGGGATGCCATCGACTTCCTTGATGCATGGCCTTCTGGTAAGCGAAACTCATTTTACTATTTGGCCGCAAACAGCCTTCAATCGGCAGTCGCGGGTGCGATCGAACCCGCTGAGGCGCGGGACGTCTTCGAAATCTTTTGCCGAGAAACCGGCATTCTGGTCGAAGCCAAAATGCTCGATTGAATTTGGTCACATTCAGCGGAGCGCGAACGACGTCTGAAGGCGGCGCGGTTTACCTGGGCTGAAAGCAATCGTTGCAGGCGACCGTGCAGCAAATAAATTCAGCTACACTGAATTGAAGTCCCCACTGCTCTGCTTTCCGATGGGAACGGAAGCGAAGTGTAAGCCGGTGTCCGCGCCGCGCTCGCGCGCCGCGAAGAGTGAGAGTGGGAATGGGAAATCCATGACGGGTTGAGTGTCGAAAGAGAGGCTGTCGGCGCCCGTCATGGAGTTTGGTCCCATGAACATGCAGGTTCTCGAGGCTCGCCGCGAATTGAGCGGCGGGTATAAGGTTGATGTCAGCCGTGGAGAGCGCATCGGGCGAGTCTCGTCCGAGTGGTTCTCCCGCCCGGCTGACGAACGCTATCTGTCGCTCACCGAGCTGGGCCGCTCGGTCCGCGCCCGGACCGAGCGCAGCCGAACGCGCGTGGTCGAAACTGCTCTTATCCATGTCGAGGCCAGTCGATCGGACCCGGAGCGCCTATCTCTGATCCTGCCCGGATCGGATACCCCTGTAGCGCCGACCCATTGGAGCTTTGGTCAGCTCGCCAGCCAGGTGGGAGCGCCCGCCGCCTATCTCCGTCAGCTTCCGGCAGCGCTCGCAGGCATAAACCTGCAATATGGGCTCACGTCGCACCGGGCCGAGCAGATCAAGACCCTCGAAACGGAGAACGGACGGGTCGACCTGCGTGCCGTGACTGGTCCTGACTATGGCCGCATCTATGACCATGAACTGGTTGAGGCGGTGCAGAAGATTGCCGGCAACGGCACGGGCGACACCCGCTGGAAAGTGCCCGGTGTGCTGGATTGGTCGACCGGCGTCTACAATCCTCGGGTCGACATCACCAAGGACACAACGACGCTGTATGCGTCCGATCGCGACGTATTCCTGTTCTTGGTGGACGATCTGAATCCCATTGAGGCCGGTAGGCTCCCCGACGGTTCACCCGACCTCTATTTCCGCGGCTTCTATTGCTGGAATTCTGAAGTCGGTGCCAAGACCCTCGGCATGGCGAGCTTTTATCTCCGTGCGGTCTGCCAGAATCGAAATCTCTGGGGGGTCGAAGATTTCCAGGAGATCACCATCCGTCATTCGAAATATGCTGCATCGCGCTTCGCCCACGAGGCCGCGCCAGCGCTGCTGAATTTCGCGAATTCCTCACCCACCCCGTTCATCAACAGTGTCAAGGCCGCGCGTGAACGGATTGTCGCCAAGACCGATGACGACCGTACAGACTTTCTGCGAAAGCGCGGGTTCTCGAAGGCCGAGACCGGCAAGATCATCGAGACTGTATTTGCAGAAGAAGGCCGCCCGCCCGAGTCGATCTTCGACTTTGTCGCCGGCATCACCGCCCTCGCGCGCGACAAAATCCATCAGGATGCGCGGCTGGAGCTGGAGGGCAGGGCCAAGAAGCTGCTCGACCGCGCTGCCTGATCCCCATAACGGGCGATTCCGTTTAATCGGCTTTGCGTCGTGGGTCCGTTCCGTAACTTTTGCGCTGCCCTTCTAGAGTGAGAGGGCGGCGCTTCGCTCGTGACGGGTATAGGTTCGAGAGAGAGGCTCTCGGCGCCCGTCGCGGAGTAACTGCGATGGCAATTGCCGTTCAGAAGATCACCCTATCGTCCTCGCGCGATATCCCCTTCAATAAGCTGGTGCTCAGCCAGTCCAACGTCCGGCGCGTAAAGGCCGGCATCTCGGTCGAGGAGCTCGCCGAGTCGATTGCCAGGCGGGGCCTCATTCAGAGCCTTCATGTCCGGCCCGTCCTCGACGGCGAGGGTCAGGAGACGGGCATGTTCGAAGTTCCCGCCGGCGGTCGCCGCTATCGCGCGCTCGAAATGCTCGCCAAGCAGAAGCGCCTAAACAAAACGACGCCGGTTCCCTGCATCGTATCGGCCGCAAACTCTGACATTCTCGTCGACGAGGTCTCTCTGGCCGAAAACATCGAGCGCGCGCCGCTGCATCCGCTCGACCAGTTTCGGGCCTTCCAGGCAATGCGGGAGAAGGGAATGACCGAGGAGGCCATCGCAGCCGCCTTCTTCGTTGGCGTCAATATCGTGAAGCAACGCCTGCGCTTGGTATCAGTTTCACCTACGCTTCTGAACGTCTATGCCGATGATGGCATGACCCTCGAGCAGCTCATGGCCTTCAGCGTGTCGCACGACCATGCCCGCCAGGATCAGATTTGGGATGCCGTGCGCAATAGCTGGCAGAAGGAGCCCTATCAGATCCGCCGTATGCTGACCGAGACGACTGTTCGCGCTTCCGACAAACGTGCTGTCTTCGTCGGCATCAACGCCTATGAGGCCGCAGGCGGCATCGTCCTGCGGGATCTTTTCCAGTCTGATGACGGCGGTTGGCTTCAAGACGTCGGGCTACTGGACCGGCTCGTCTCCGAAAAGCTGACCGTTATCGCCGACGAGTTTGCCGCCCAAGGTTGGAAATGGGTCGAAGCAGCCCTCAGCCTCCCTTACGGCGTCACCCATGGGCTCCGAAAGATTGAGGGCGTTCCGCTCGACATCACTGCGGAGGAGCAAGCGACACGCGAAGCGCTGCAGGCGGAACTCGATCGCCTGACCACCGAATATGAGGAGACGGACCAGCTCCCCGACCAGATCGACCAGCGCCTGGGCGAAATCGAAGCAGCCCTTGAAGCCCTCGACAACCGTCCTGTCCGTTATGATCCGGCCCAGGTCGCCATGGCCGGCGTGTTCGTCGGCATTGACGCCAACGGCTCGCTTTCTGTCGATCGCGGCTATGTCAGACCTGAAGACGAGCGGTCGGCCGAGGCCGACCATGAAACATCGGACGAAGAGGTCGATCCCGAAACCGGCGAAATTCGCGCCCCTATCATGCAGCGCGCCGACATCACCATCGGCGGTCAGCCCGCTCAAGCCGATGGGGAGGCTGAGGAAGACGGCTTGAAGCCGCTGCCCGAGCGTCTGATCATCGAACTGACGGCTCATAGGACGCTCGCCTTGCGCGACGCTGTGGCGAACAATCCGCAAGTTGCCTTGACCATGTTGCTGCACAAGCTGGTCAGCGATACCTTCCGGATCACCGCACCGACTGGTTGCCTCGAAGCGAGCGTTAAACATCTCTATCTCTCCGGTCAGTCCCACGAGATGAAGGGCAGCCCTTCAGCGCAATCGGAGCGCGCACGCCATCAAAGCTGGGGGGATCACATTCCCGCAGACGACCAGACCCTCTGGGATTGGTTGGAACAGCTCGACGATGGCACGCGCCTCGACCTCTTGGCCCATTGCGTGAGCTTTGGGGTCAATGCGCTCTACGAGCGGCCAAATCCGCACGCGGTGTCGGGCATCAGTCGCCACGGCCTGGATGTGCGCCTCGCGCAAGCCGACCGGCTCGCTGTTGCCACGGGACTCGATATGGTCGCAGTGGGTTGGAAGCCGACAGTCGAAAATTACCTCGGCCGGGTCACGAAGGGTCGCATTCTCGAAGCCGTCCGCGAGGGCGCTGGCGAGCGGGCGGCCGAACTCATCCATCACCTGAAGAAGGGCGACATGGCCAACGAAGCCGAGCGCCTTCTCGCCGGGACCGGCTGGCTGCCGGAGCCGTTGCGTATGTTCGATAACGCGACCAGCGACCATGTGCAGCCAGCGGCGCTGGACGAGGGCGATGTCGACCTTCCCGCCTTCCTGGTTGAACAGGGCGAGGATACCGAGGCGACAGGACCCGAAGATGTCCTTCCGGCTGAATTGATCGCAGCCGAATAGCACTTTTACGCGGGGCGGCCGGCGTGCTCCACGCAATACTTTCGACGCCTGTATCGCCGGCCTTGTTCGGCAGTCCTGTTTCCGGAGCGCCCCGACTTCAGGCGGGGCGCTTTTTTCATGCCAGCTCTTGAGAGTGAGGGGTCGCCTGAACGAAGTGAGTCCAGGCCGTTCGAGAGAGAGCGTCGGTTGGGCTTGTCCGTTCCCGCTCTCCTGAGGATCTCCCCATGACCTTCCTGTTGCCCGTGGCCGCACCGGCCGCGCCCGTTGTCCGTGTGCCCGCTGTCCTGTCTGCGGCCCAGAACTTGCTGGGCTATCTCGAGCGCGGGGAGCGTATCGACAGGCATCTCCTTCGCACCGCGCTGGAGACGGCGTTCGGCGCCTCCGATTCTTCCGGTGCGTGGGATTGGAAGGCTGCCTATGAAGCCTGCGAGGTCGCCACAGTCCTATTCCTTCGTAGATACGGACGTGCGCTTTTCCTCAAATCCGGGTCTCCGGCCGGGCAACTTGCCACCCTTACAAAAATCGCCGGGCTCCTCCCGACCCACACCCGCCGCTCGGAGGAGAGCCAGGCGCTCCAGCAATTCTCGACGCCGATTCCGCTCGGCCTTGCCGCAGTCACGGCTGCGGGCATAGTACCGGGCGACGTCGTGCTGGAACCTTCAGCTGGCACCGGCCTGCTCGCCATTCTGGCATCGACGGCCGGCGGTTCGCTGATCCTCAACGAATTGGCCGATGCCCGCGCAGAGCTGCTCTCTTCTCTCTTCCCGGCCGTCACCGTCATGCGCTTCGACGCCGCGCAGATTGACGATTACCTTGATCGCGCCGCCGCTCCCTCTGTCGTACTTATGAACCCGCCGTTCTCGGCCATGGCCAATGTCTCCGGCCGCGTCGCCGATGCCGGGTTCCGTCACATTTCCTCGGCCTTGAACAGGCTCGCGCCCGGTGGCCGTCTCGTGGCCATCACCAGTGCAAATGTCGCGCCGGACCAGCCGGATTGGCGCGATGCATTCGTGCGCCTGCAAGAGCGCGGCAGCGTCGTCTTTTCCACCTCCATTGCCGGTTCTATCTACGCCAAGCACGGCACGACGTTTCCCACCAGGTTGACCGTCATCGACAAGACGCCCGCTGCTGACCCGATCCTGCTGCCGGCATCGGTCGGCTCCGCCCCCAACGTAGCGACACTGCTCGCCTGGATCGAGCAGCATGTTCCGCCACGTCTGCCAGTCACGCTCCCAGCGCCTTCCGCTATGCGCGTTGCCACGACGTCGAAGGCGGTGCGCGGCTATCTCGCGCGGTCAGCCGTTCCGCGGTCAGCCGTCGCGCACCCGGCTCCCGTTATCGATCTAGGCGGTATCGAACTCAGCTACGAGACCGTGGACTGGACGCCAAGCGAGGGCACACACATGACCGATGCGCTCTATGAGGAATACGGATTGCAGTCGATCCGTATTCCCGGTGCCCAGGCGCACCCGACCAAACTTGTCCAGTCTGCCGCCATGGCGAGCATCGCGCCGCCGAAGCCGAACTACCGGCCCACCCTGCCGGCGAACATCCTCAGCCTGCTGTCCGATGCTCAACTCGAGACGGTGATATATGCCGGCGAGGCGCACAGCGACTATCTCGCCGGGTCATGGACGGTCGATGAGACATTCGATGTCGTGAAAGCCGCGCCCGACGATGCGGCCGACGCCGTTCGCTTCCGCCGCGGCTTCATGCTTGGCGACGGGACCGGAGCCGGAAAAGGCCGTCAGTCGGCTGGCATCATCCTGGATAATTGGCTCCAGGGCCGACGCAAGGCCGTCTGGATCAGCAAGTCCGACAAGCTGATCGAGGACGCCCAACGCGATTGGTCCGCGCTCGGTATGGAGCGCCTGTTGGTTACGCCGCTTTCGCGCTTCCCACAGGGCAAGCCCATTGCGCTATCGGAAGGCGTCCTATTTGCAACCTATGCCACGCTGCGCACCGACGAACGGGGCGCGAAGATTTCGCGCGTCCGGCAGATCGTCGAATGGTTGGGCTCCGACTTCGACGGAGTGATCATTTTCGACGAAAGCCACGCGATGCAGAACGCCGGCGGCGCCAAGGGAGAACGCGGCGATTTCGCCCCCTCGCTTCAAGGCCGTGCCGGCCTCCGGCTTCAGCACGCCTTGCCGAATGCCCGCGTCGTCTATGTTTCCGCAACCGGCGCTACCACAGTCCATAATCTCGCCTATGCCCATCGCCTTGGCCTCTGGGGCGGCGACGACTTCCCCTTCGCCACGCGCGCGGAATTCGTGGAGGCGATTGAGGATGGCGGCGTCGCGGCGATGGAGGTGCTGGCGCGTGATCTGCGTTCGCTCGGACTCTACACAGCCCGCTCGCTCTCCTATGACGGCGTGGAATACGAGCTGGTGGAGCATCAACTCACCGACCAGCAGCGCCGCATCTACGACGCCTATGCCGGCGCATTTGCCATCATCCACAATCATCTCGACGCGGCGATGGAGGCCGCCAATATCACCGGCTCGACCGGGACGTTGAACCGGCAGGCGAAATCCGCCGCCCGCTCGGCATTCGAGTCTGCGAAACAGCGCTTCTTCGGGCATTTGCTGACGTCGATGAAGACGCCGACCCTGATCGGCTCGATCGAGCACGATCTGGAGGCTGGCCATGCCGCGGTGGTGCAGATCGTGTCGACAGGCGAAGCCCTTATGGAACGACGCCTGGCTGAGATCCCGACCGACGAATGGAACGACCTGCGTGTGGATATCACGCCGCGGGAATACGTTCTCGACTATCTCGCCCATTCCTTCCCGGTGCAGCTCTATGAGCCCTTCACCGACGGTGAGGGTAACCTGTCGTCTCGTCCGGTTTATCGTGATGGCCAACCGGTTCAGAGCCGCGAAGCCGTCGCGCGCCGCGATGAGCTGATCGAACGCCTCGCATCGCTTCCGCCCGTGCCGGGCGCTCTCGACCAGATCGTCCAGCGCTTGGGCACCGACATTGTGGCAGAGGTGACGGGCCGCTCGCGGCGGATTGTCCGTAAGGGCGACCGTTTGGCGGTGGAGAACCGTGCACCGTCCTCGAACCTAACCGAGACCGCCGCCTTCATGGATGATCTGAAACGTGTGCTCGTATTCAGCGATGCCGGCGGCACCGGCCGCAGCTACCATGCGGAGCTGTCGGTGAAAAATCAGCGGCTGCGCGTGCATTACCTACTCGAACCGGGCTGGAAGGCCGATGCGGCGATCCAGGGGCTCGGCCGCACCAATCGGACGAACCAGGCACAACCGCCGCTCTTCCGCCCGATCGCAACCGACGTAAAAGCGGAAAAGCGCTTCCTGAGCACGATCGCGCGTAGGCTCGATACGCTCGGCGCAATCACCCGCGGCCAACGCCAGACCGGCGGACAGGGCCTGTTCCGACCCGAGGACAATCTGGAATCCTGCTACGCCCGCGACGCGCTACTTCAGCTCTATCTTCTGATCGTGCGCGGCAAGATCGAGGGCTGTTCGCTCCACCGCTTCGAGTCCTCCACCGGCCTGAAGCTGATGGACGACAACGGCATCAAGGACGAACTGCCGCCGATCACCACCTTCCTCAACCGGCTGCTTGCACTTACCATCGAGCTGCAGGGCATCCTTTTCACTGCCTTCGAACAACTGCTCGATGCGAAGGTGACGGGCGCGATCACCAGCGGCCTCTATGACGTCGGCCTCGAAACCCTAACGGCGGAAAGCTTTGTCGTCACCGATCGCACCAACATCTACACCCACCCGGCATCGGGCGCGGAAACCCGGCTGCTGACAATCACACAGAGGACTCGCAATCGTCCGCTGTCGCTGGGCGACGCGCTCAGCTGGCTTGGCGATCGCGGCGCGACGCTGCTCATCAACGAGCGTTCGGGGCGAGCTGCCGTGCAGATCCCCGCGCCATCTCTCATGCTGGACGATGGTGAGATCGAGCGACGCATCCGGCTGATCCGACCGATGGAACATCACCACGCTTCGTTTAAGTCGATGGCGGAAAGCCATTGGCAGGAGGCCGATCGCGGCACGTTCACGGCAGCATGGTCTCGCGAACTCGACGACGTTCCTACCTTCAGCGAAAGCACGATCCACATCGTCGCTGGATTGCTGCTGCCGGTATGGAAGCGCCTGCCGAACGAGTCGACCCGCGTCTATCGGCTTCAAACTGATGATGGCGAGCGCATCATTGGTCGCCGCGTCTCTCCGGCGTGGGCAGCAAACACCGCGTCAAAGGACGCCACCGATCTACCGGCTGATGCTGCATATGCAGCCCTCATCGACGGGCGGACGATTCTCGACCTTGCGGAGGGGCTGCAGCTTCGCCGCGTCCGTGTCATGGGCGCGAACCGTATCGAGCTTTCCGGCTTCACTGAGGCTATGCGCGAGCGCCTTAGCGCCTATGGCTTGTTCACCGAGATCATCTCCTGGTCGCTGCGGTTCTTCGTGCCGATCGACGGCACGGGATTGACGGTGCTCGGCAAGCTGCTCGACACCTATCCTGTGGTCCGCATCGGCGAGCGGGAGGCTGCGTGATGGCCCGCTACGACGCTTTCGACCTCGCATCTCGTCTCGGCCAACAGGCCGAGGCGGTATGCAAACGCTATCTCGGCGCCGGCCGACGACAGGGCAACTATTGGCAAGTCGGCGACGTTCGCAACACGCCCGGCCGATCTATGTTCGTGCGCTTAAAGAACACCGCCAAAGGCCCTGCTGGTAAATGGACCGATGCCGCGACCGGCGAGTACGGCGATCTGCTCGACGTGATCCGTGAATCGCTGGGCCTCATCGACTTCGCCGACGTCGCAGAAGAGGCCCGTCTGTTTCTCAGCATGCCACCGCCCGACCCCGAGCGGGGGCCGAAACAGCACGGTAGCGCGTCTGCACTATCAGGGTCCGCCGACGCAGCACGCCGACTGGTCGCCATGTGTCAGCCAATCGGCGGCACGCTCGTAGAAGCGTATTTGCGCGGTCGTGGGATCACGGGATTGCACGGATGTGGGCACCTGCACTTCCATTCCTGTTGCTACTATCGACCGGACGAGCATAGCCCGACTGAGACCTGGCCAGCGATGGTCGCGGCCGTCACTGATCTTTCCTACAGGATCACTGGTGCGCATCGGACCTGGCTCGCCCCAGATGGTTCCGGCAAGGCGCCGATCGACATCCAGCGCAAGGCGATGGGCAATCTTCTCGGGAACGCGGTCCGCTTCGGACCATCCGGCGAGGTGCTGGCAGCCGGCGAAGGCATCGAAAGCGTGCTGTCGGCTCGCGAAGCCATGCCCAACATGTCTGCGGTGGCAGCACTGTCTGCGGCTCACCTGGCGGCCATCCAATTCCCCGAGGCGCTGCGTCGGCTCTATGTCGTGCGCGACAAAGATCGTGCCGGGGACGGCGCGCGAAACTCGCTTATCGAGCGAGCAAACGCGGTCGGTATCGAGGCGATTGCCCTGTCACCCACGCTCGAGGACTTCAACGAGGATCTTCGCACATTCGGCCGTGACGCGCTGATGGCGCATCTCCGCTCGCAGCTCGCACCGAAGGACGTCGCCCGCTTCATGCTCCTGGCGGCGTAGATCGGTGGCTGGGGCGGGGTTGGGTTGCCAACATGGCCCGCGCTCTCGTGCACGAGCTTTGGAGAGGACCGCGCCTCGGCCTTCAAGAGGGCGATCGGCCCACAAACGGTTCGGACAGGCAATGCCTGCGGCCGACTATTTTCCGGCGGCCCGCGTTCACCCCACGCGGCAGTGCCGCGTAGGCCCCCGAACTCGCGCCTTTCCATCGCGATGCAAAATAGTCGGCCTTCGGCATCCTGCGCGTTCGCTGCGGCCCGGCGTCAGCCGGGTGCAAGGTCCGCTCCGCCCGTGGGCTTCGGCGCCATGAAGGCCGCGACGGTCGCGGTCCAGCCAAGGGGCAAACAATGCGCGAGCAAGGTGACTACGAACCACACCACGAATCTTCACCCACGGATCACGTCCTCAATGAGCTCCAACTCCACGGCTACCGCCCCTTAACCGACGAGCCCGACCAACGACTCTTGCCAGACGGCAATCAGGTCGCGGGTGCTGTCGCCGACATCTTCGACGCCCTTATCTCGACCCTGGCCGATACGCGTCTCGAACCCGACCTCGATGATCTCCTCTGGTCGACCGTCAACGTCTTTCACCGTACCACCCAACGGATCGCCCGCGAACTCGACGACAACGAGCAGGCCCAAAAGCGGTCGCAGCGGCAGCAGGACGGCAGCGAGGTGAAGTCGGTCGAACTTGAGCGCCAGGTCGCCGAGGGGATGACGCTCGTGGAGCGGCAGGGCGCATTTGAGCTGATGCGCGACCAGGCCGCCGAGCACTACGAACGCCAGATTGGCAAGTCTTGGCTCCCCCGCACCGGGTCAATGGTCAATCACCGCCACCTGACCTCGGCTATGATCGACAGCCGCGACTTCCTCATGGCCAGGAAACGAGCCGAGCAGGAAGTGCTTATCCCTCCGGGCCCGAAGATTATTGTCACCGGCGGACTGGACTTCGGTGATCACCGGCAAATCTGGGCCAAGCTCGATCAGGTGCATGAAAAGCATCCTGATATGGTGCTGGTTCACGGCAAGTCGCCGAAGGGCGCCGAAAAGATCGCCTCGCTGTGGGCAAAGAACCGCAGCGTGCCGCAGATCGGTTTCGCCCCAGACTGGAGCAAACATGGCCGGGCTGCCCCCTTCAAGCGCAACGACGAGATGCTGGAAATCGTGCCGAGGGGCGTGATGCATTTTCCTGGCACCGGTATCAACGACAACCTCGCCGACAAGGCAAAGAAGCTCGGCATCCCGGTCTGGAGGTTCGGCGGCGCGTGAGCGCCGCCGAGTTCCTGGGACAACTGGCCTCAAGCCAAGCCAATTGACGTTGTCTAATTCCAGAATCTGAAGTCCTGCAAAAGGCATGGCCGCGAACGGGCACTGCGTGATGACGCCGGGATCGATTGGCGAAGTTGCCTGCATAGTCCAATGGCTAGGCGAAGGTACTTTCCGCAGAAGGGAAGGCAGGCACGGTTTTTGGCTCCTTGATGGGTCTCACTTGCCATGCTCGGATTGGCTGTGGTGCCGGAAGGTACCGTTGCCAGATACAATCGGGTCTCTGTTGCTGAATGACTTCTGCGTCGGATCCTGCCCGGGACCCCGCGTCAATTCGTGACCAAGTCGCAATCGCATTGGTGTTCGCGGCACCAGCAGCCATTGTCGACACTACGCCAACCCAGGACTTCGCCAAGCATATGAGGCCTTCCGATGCATGGCCGATCTCATGTTCGATCTTCGGCTTAGTCGCAGTCGGCGTCGATGCCTCATCCGGATCATAGGAGCGACGGGCGACGGTCAATCTGGCGGAACGTTACATGGGCCGAGCGCTGCACCACAAGTGCGGTAAACCAGAGACCATGGCGGTCAAACAGGCGTTGAATACCTTGGCATAGAACGGCGGTGCGCTGCAGCGTCATGTCCGCCCACCCACGGCAACCCTCACTGGTGCTGAGCGCCAACGGGACCGTCTTGCGCATCAACAAACCAGCGACCGACTGTGCGGTTTCACAAGCGTCTGGCGCGGGGTACTAACATCGTGGGCATGAATGGGGTAGGGCGCGACGGGGAACGCGTTGTCGCCGTTTCAGGCGGGAATAGTCGCCGGCGTCTCCCCTGCCATCCGTTCAGCGAGCGCTCCAACGGCCTCTTCAATGGGCTGATCTGCCCGAAGGACGTCTGACGCCTCGACCGCCTATGCCGCAACAGCGAGTCTCGATCTTCTTCCCCTGCCGGCCAGGGCCGTCATTCCTCGCGAGACAAGAAACTCGATCCTGCGCTGTCCTCCGCCTTGCTTCGGTCGCAAGCGATGCGCCGTCGGTCGCCTCCGGCCAACCGATCGCCATCGAGGCCGCATGGTGCGGTCTCGGGAACGGAAATCGGAGACTTACAATGGCGACCATCGGCACTTTCAAGAAGATCGGCAACAACGAGTTCACCGGCGACATTGCTACGCTCAGCGTCCAGGCCAAGAACGTCCGCATCATCCCTGACCAGCGCGCCTCTGGCGAGAACGCCCCCAGCCACCGTGTCATGATCGGCCGCGCCGAAATCGGTGCCGCCTGGGCCAAGACCTCGAATGAGGGCCGCAACTATCTGGGCCTCAAGCTCGACGATCCGAGCTTCAACGCTCCGATCTACGCCAATCTCTTCGACGACGAAGAAGGCGACACCTTCTCGCTCATCTGGTCCCGCCCGAACGGTCGGCGCGGCGACTGAGCCTCAGCCAAGGGCCCCGGCCGGATCGGCCGGGGCCCTTGGCCATGAACTGTGAAGCCTCGATCACATCGACGCGGCCCTGCAATAAACCGAGGGCTGCGAGGCGCCTGTTAGTCTTGATTCCGGGAAGTCATGCACAGACCCGCCCAATGCCCTGCAAAGTCCATCACGATACCGGCTACAGGATCCTAAAGGTCCTCTTGGTTTCGACAACAATGCGTATCGCAGACGAGAGCTCACGGCCAACGTGGACTTCAGCTACATGGGCTTCTGATGGGCAGCCAAAGGCCGTTGCCTTCGAGGAGTCGCAAGGCTGCACCCATCGCAGGTGAGCGCATTCGTCAAATGCTCAAACGTTGGGTTCCGGTCCGATCCATTATTGTCGATAGCGGGAACACCGCGATACCGCAGCAGGCATATCTTGCCGACACGATTGGCACGTCTTTCTTGAACGGCTGCTAGCCCGATTGATGCCTGGCTACCGGCGCCATGGACCCGTCCCCGGGAGCGTTTGTCGTGAGGATCGTCGGCATTGGAGTTGCAGCCGCTTGGCGAAGTTGGCCGAATGCGTTTGCTGGCCTGGGACGAGCTTGAGACAGCGGTGTGCGGGCTGGTCCGGAGAGATCGATGTATTGCGGCCCCATGGAGTTCGCAACCCAAAGCCGCTCTTGTGATGGCAACCTTGATCCAGCCCCGGATCTTCCTCGATCAACCCGTGATATGTGGAACGGCCCGCGGTGCAAGGATGCTTTCAGTCGATTTCCCCACATGAGGACGGTGCGGTCATATGTCCGGCCTTTCTGCGCGGCACATGAC
>NZ_LMCL01000019.1:0-14703 GCF_001424795.1 Aminobacter sp. DSM 101952
CGACGACCAGCTTCTGGATGCCATGATCGAGCATCCGATCCTCATCAATCGGCCGTTCGTTGTCACGCCATGGGGCGTGCGCCTCAGCCGACCTTCAGAGATCGTGCTCGACGCCCTGCCGCTTCCCCAGAAGGGACCTTTCCACAAGGAGGATGGACAGCCATTGATCGATAAGGAAGGGAACCGTGTTGCTTGACCTGTCTAACATACAGCGAGCCCTTGAGGACTTCTCTGCCCACTACCGGGCGCAAAGCTTTCTGGCATCTCGGTGACCACAAGCGGTCAGTCGTCTATTCGACCGACGTCCCCCCAATGCGGACTAAAGGCGGGCGGGCTGCAACAGTGCATCAGCAGCACGGGACGCTCGATCAACCTGCGTCGGCGGCAGTGTCAGAGCCGCACGTAATAAACAGTGACGTCAGCCCGATGACGCGTCCCAGGCCGTCAACCTGTTGATGAAGTCGAACATGTAGTTCACGAGCAACTCGCCGGACTGGTGCTAGATAATGCGCCGGGTGCGGTCGAACTCGTAGCGGCTCGGATCAGGGTTTCATGCCGGTACCGAAACCTTTGAAACTACCTCAGATGCAAACCGCTCGAAAAACTCACCGGCAAGCTTTTTAGACGTGGAATCGATTAGCCTCGACCCCAATTGCGCCAATTTGCCTCCGATGTCGGCCTTCGCAGTATAGACCAACATAGTGCCGCCTTCGGCGTCCCTGAGATGAACGTCAGCTCCGCCTTTTGCAAAACCGGCAACACCACCTTGCCCCTCTCCCACGATACAATAGCCCTCCATCGGAATGATATTGCTGAAGGTAACTTTTCCCGAAAAAGTGGCCTTGATTGGTCCAATCCGAAGGACAGATTTAGCTGCTAAGGAACCGTCTTCCTGCTCTTCTAAAAATGTGCACCCAGGGATACAATCCTTGAGCACTGTTATATCATTCAACGCATTCCAAACGGCCTCTCTGGGAGCAGGAATAAGTTGTTCTCCAGTCATGTCCATCGCAATTACCTCAAGTAGAGTGTTGGATTTCTGGTGGTCAGTGCGCTTCGCTTTCCTCGGACTGTCCCATCAAGCGCCATACGGCACAGGGAGTGAGCGGCAGGCGGGTTGGTTGAACTCCAAAAGACGACAACGCGTCGGCTATGGCATTCCCGATGACCGCGGCAACCGGCGCGATTGCATCTTCACCGACACCCTTCACGCCCATGGGGTTGCGATCGGTACGGGTCAGATCGAGAGAAATAGCTCGTATGTTCGGATAGTCCGTTGATGTCGGCAGCAGGTAATCTGCCAAGGAGCCGGTGAGAAACTGCGCGTTGTCATCGTAAGATAACTGCTCCAGAAAGACCCCCCCGAGTCCTTGCACGATGGCCCCTATTTTCTGGCCATGGACAAGAAGGGGATTTATCATTTTTCCGACATCTTCAACGGCGACGTATTCGACGACCTCTACATGGCCTGTTCGTATGTCGACGGCCACATGTGCTGCATGAGTTCCATAACCATATGGCTTCCGCTTTGTGCCAAAAGTGCCATCGGCCTCCGCAATTTTGGGCAGCACACGGGCAAGATCTGCCAAAGCTAAAGGGTCTTTGGCAGGAGTTACAAAAATCCCATTTCGATACTGGATGTTGTCGGCGTTGCACTCAAACATGCTGGCAACTTCTGCCTTGAGCAGAGATATTAGCTTTTCCGCTGCATCGGCAATCGCATTCCCACCCATGATTATTGAACGCGAATGAAAAGACCCAAACCCCTCATCGAGCAAGGTTGTGGACCCGTGATGTATGCTCACACTCTCAATTGGAACTTCTAGAGCATCGGCACAGATCTGCGAGAAACCAGTTTCTATCCCTTGGCCGAGGGCCGATGAGCCTATGAAAACAGATATGCGACCGTTTGGTTCAAGTCGGATTCGACAATTTTCTTTTGGCCCCGCGCCACTGCTGTCGATGAAACTGCCAAACCCTATCCCGTGATATCGGCCGTCGACTTCCCTTCCACGCAGAGCAGTCTTTTGTTCCCATCCTATTTCTGAGGCGCAGCGCCGAAGAACAGTGGGATGGTCGCCAAGATCGTATGAGGCGTCCTGCTCATAGGGGACCAGATTGCCCGTCGAGTATGGCAGTTGATCCGGCCTCAACAAATTCCGAAGACGGAAAGAAATCGGATCGATCCCCAGATCTCGTGCTGCGATATCAAACAGCCGTTCTCGCGCAAAACTGGACTCGAAACGACCGGGACCTCGGTAGCTCCCTGACGGCGTCTTGTTGGTCGCCACCGAGAGGACATCGAGGCTCAATGCGGAAATATCATAGGGCCCAGGCATAAACTGGGCAGCTCGGGACGCGAGGATCCCGCCGGTTGTCCCGACATAGGCCCCCAGATCCGCAACGACTTGCCCACGGAGACCCAGGACCTTGCCCTGCGCGTCGCACGCGACCTCGAGTTCACATTCGAACTCTCTGGAATGGTTTGTCGCCATCAAATGTTCGCGTCTGTCTTCGGACCATTTGATAGGTCGCTGTAGGCGACGTGCCGCAAAGGGTATCAAAAAGTCTTCTGGATAGAATTCCCCGCGAACGCCAAAACCACCACCAACGTCTAGCTCGATTAGATCTACGCTCTTATCGGGAAGACCCAGCATTCCGGCGAGAACATGACGATTGAAGAAAGGGACCTTTGCCGCGCCCCAAACCGACATGTGACCCTTGCTTTCGTTCCACTCCGCGACTAGGCCGCGCATCTCCATGGGGACAGCCGTATGCCGTTGAACGTAGAACGTTTCCTTCCTTTTATAGGGTGCGCAGGAAAAAACGCCGGCCGCGTCTCCACGGTCTATCGTGTATTGAAATGCTATGTTTGATCCCAAGTCCTCATGCATTGGTGCCTGGGCGCGAACGCTGTCTCGTGAAGAGGCAATCGGCGCCAATTCGTCGATCTCAATCTGAATAAGTTCTGCTGCGTCTTCAGCGACAGCTTGGCTCTCGGCTATAATCACCGCCACAGGTTCGCCCACATAGCGAACTCTATCCTTCGCGATTACAGGTTGTTGAAAGGGTGTAGCCTCTTCAAACGCGGCGATGCGAAAAGGGATGCGCGGAATTTCGAGGCCGAGGTCGTTGGCGCTCAACACTGCAAGCACACCATGCAGTTCTTGGGCTGCAGTGGCGTCAATAGCGAGCAGCCGCCCGTGCGCGACGGGACTGCGAACGATCACGGCACACGCCATGTTTGGCCTATGAAAATCATCGACAAACGTACCGTTCCCCGTCAGTAGACGGAAGTCTTCAACACGTGGTAGCGGTTGACCGACGTAGCGGCTATTCTTCAATTGCATAGTGATCTCGGCTGGCTGCGGACAAGCGATCTCGTGCTTTTGCGATGGCCGTCACGATTGGGATGTACCCGGTACAGCGGCAAATATGACCTGAGAGGACCTCACGGATACGGTCGTTGCTGGCCTCGGGCTCGGTGTTTAAAAGCGCTTGCGCACTCATGAGGATGCCAGGAGTGCAAAAACCGCATTGTAAGGCGTGGTTTGCCCGAAACTCTTCCTGGATTGCCGAAAGGCAGTCGTCACTTGCCAAACCTTCGACGGTTTCCACCAGACGATCTTGAGCTTGCACAGCCAGTACCAGGCACGACCTCACGGCTTCGCCGTCCATCATTACGGTGCATGCGCCGCAGACGCCATGTTCACAACCAACATGGGTGCCGGTAAATGAAAGGTCATGACGGAGGCAGTCAGCGAGACTCCTACGAGGTTCTACAGACACGTGAACTTCTCGTCCGTTGACCTTGAAGGCTATATCCATTGGCTGTTTCAACGGACTTCTCCTCGCTTGTCGAAGGCATCGGCAAGAGCACGTTCAACAAGCACTCCCAGCAAAGCGCGCCGATACTCCGATGATGCCTGGATGTCCGACGGGGGATCGATCATGTCCAATTTGGCCGCCGCAGCACCAACCGCTGCAAACGTCTTCAGATCGGGCAACGCGCCATCCAACATCGATTGCAAAGGCGTAAGGTTAACCGGGCGATCGTCTACTCCAAACGCAACTACTCGTGGAGAGTCGATCCGACCTTGTTTTAGCTCAAAATGCACAGCAACGCCGGAAATCGCAAAATCTCCGCTGCGTCGAGCGAACTCTTTGAAGGACCAGAACCTGGTTTCGGGCCAACTCGGAAGATGGACGCCGGTGATTATCTCGTCTTCCGACAGATCAGTCGTTAGCATTCCGTGGAAGAAATCTGCGGCCGAGATTAGCCTTGACCCACCGGTTCCTTGGACTTGGATCTGGCCCTCGTGAATGAGGACGAGAGCAGGAAATTCAGCCGCAGGATCTGCGTGTGCCAAACTGCCCCCAATCGTTCCGCGATTGCGAATTTGATAGTGGGCGATGTGCTCCACTCCCGCGACCAGCAAGGGGTAGCTGCGACGAAGCTCGAGGTCCTTCTCGATGTCGACCCAGCGCAATTTGCTCCCCATGGTAAGGCCACGTTCGCTGCATTTTGCGGTGTTCAAATCTGGTATGCGGCAAATATCAACCAAAGCAGCCGGGGCCAGTAGGCGAAAGGCTAGCATCGGTAAAAGACTTTGTCCGCCAGAGATGATCTTGGCTTCACCACCATAGTCTCCAAGCAGCTTTATGGCGGCTTCGATCGTATCTGGGCGGTGATACTCGAACGGGGCAGGCTTCACTCGTATGACCTTTCTAGGGTCGTGTCCTGTCAACGCCCACGCCCTCACGTCGCCAAGCATTAACACTGAACGAAAGCAGACAGCTCAGGGGATCTCGACCGGATCTCCTGAGCTCAGCGACCCCACGTCACTACTTTTGCAGCAGCGCGTTGGTATAGAATTCGGAAAGAGGTTTCTGTACGGCCGAGCTTCCCTCATCAAGAAGCTTCAAGGCGGCGGCAATCGACTTCTCGTCGACCCAGCCAACTGGGTTTTCGGCGCTGGTGGGAATAGAGGCAGACGTTGCTTCGATCTGCTTAAGAACAACCGCATCAGCTGGGCCATTCGGCCAAACAGCCTTGAGAGCAGTCACTGCCGTCTGGGGCTCGGTTCGTGTCTGTTCGATTGCGCTTGCTGTGGAAGCAAGGAATTTCTTGAGAATGTCCGATTTGCTCGAGATCCCGTTGTCGCTTGCCACTACTGCCATGCCGGGTACAGTCAGGCCATACTTGACTTGGTCGAGCACTGAGAAGGTCTTGCCAGTTTTCGCCTCAAGGATGGGGAGATCGTTGGTTTTATAGGCAGCAATTACGTCAATCTGATTGGTCAAGAACTGAGAGACGCGTGCCTGGACATCGATCTGCACTTTCTTGATTTTGCTGCAGTCGATATCGTTGATCTCGCAAAAGACGCCGAGATAAGTCGTTCCGGTTTCGCCGATGGGCGCGGCGATTGTCTTACCTTCGAGATCCTTGGGCGTATTGAGCGGCTGCTCTGGATGCGACACCAGAACGGTTGGCGCTGCAGGTTGGTAGAGAGCTACGATCTTGATCGGCATGCCCTTCTGAATTGCGGATATTGCAAATATTCCAGGAAGAACAATCAGGTCGTCCTGACCTTGGATCAGTGATCCGAGCGCGGCCTGAGAACTCGCGCCTTCCCCAAAGGTGGTCGAAAGGCCGGCTTGCGAATACACGCCTTTTTCCTGGCCTAGGTAGAAGAAGCCGTATTCGCCTTTCAACTTATAGCTAAACCGGACGTTCACGTCATCGGCCGCAAGAGTTTGACTCGCACTGAAGATTGCGTTGAGGCCTATGATCCCGACCGCAATTCGATTGATAAGGCGCTTCATGCGCTTGCTCCCCTTCGTTGCTGATATTCCCAAGTGTGAATTGTCAGTTGCAGTTCCCAGAACAGGGTAGCGTTATAATTTTGATCCCTATTCTTGATCTCAGTATGTGATCACACTACAGACGTGTCAAGCACGAATGCTTACCTAGGGTCAGCACCACACCGCTCTATCGGGAGATCGTTCCCGATAAAGCCGCTCTCTGACGTCGTGTGCGCGGGGCGCCTCAGCGCCGTTTGTTAAGAAACTCGCCAAGGCAATTGGGCACGGTCCGCTGCGGACATGGTCCACCTGAAGCCATGGCTGACGCTCGTCCCGGAGACTGAGGGCGCGCAGCGCCTACTGTGAAGGACATGTCCGATTTCGCCAGACAGATCACAGGACAAGTCGACAAGCTTTCCTGCCCCGTGGCAGATCGTGCTGGCACGGATTGCTGACTGCGTCCGCAGGACCCAGATCATGTCCCTCCTGCACGTCGCAGCGACTGCTGGACAAGACCGAGCCCGGTTCACAGAAACGAAAAAGGCAACTGCCGGATCCCGAAGGAGTCCGGCGGATCACCTCATTTCTCGCTGCCATCCGGTCATCGTGCCACTTCCCTTTGGGGCGGTTACGCGTAGCGGTCGTGGCGGCGCACCCAGTCCATTCCCTCGGACTCGTTGCGCCCCTTGGGCGCAAGATCGAGCATGTTGTGGTTCCCATCATCACCTCGACGCCGCGCCCGTAAGTGGAGTAAGTGCGGAAGATCTCGCCCGCCTCGTCCTTGTAGAAGGCGCTGACGCCGGGCCATTCCTCGCCGGTTGCCTCCTGCGCTTCAAACGCGGCGGACGCACGCTGGCGGTCGCCACCATTTTCCGTGACGGTGAAAGCCTTGCTGCGGAATTGGCGATGGAGCGCGACGTCTAGCGGTTCGGATCGACCGAAGCGCAGCCTTCGTTTCACTTGGCTGGTTCCGGAGGTAAGCTACCAATACCCAAGCCCTTCCTTCCCTCGGCGCCCCGCCAAACCATTTCAAGTGTCTTCGATACCTTTTTGTACCAACCCCACGTCAGTCCGGTTATCACTATAACACATAAGTCCGTATGACAGGTCAGATATGACTATATTCGACCGCCTTTGCCATTCTGATCATTGAGGAATGCCAGGCTCATGGTCACGAGCAGCACTGAATGCTTCGGCAACGAGTCGCGAATCCATTTTCACCGAAATTCGTTGAATGTTATCGATTTTCATGAAATAGAGTCTTGATTTACGAAATTTCACAGGCTGGTATCGAAATTCATGGAGTCAGGGCAGAAGAAGTCTTTTTCAGAAAGTGTAACAGCTTTTCACGGACGGCCGCTCCCGGAAGCGGCCCTTCCGGTCGGCTATGCCGCCTTGATCGACGCCTTTGGGCTGGCGGTGCCGATCCCGATCCGGCTTGGCGCCATCGGTCCACGCCACAAGGTCTATGACTCCGACGGATGGAAGCTCTACACACCGCGACATCGACCTGACGCCAGCCTCGTTGGCCATCTCACATTCGCCCTGCGCTACGAAGGGCTGGACCTCGCCGTCCTGAAAGCGCTGTTTCGGACGACAGGATCAGAGCCGATCGCCGGGCTTGTCCGCGCAGCACCCACCAGCGCCTATGCCCGCCGCATCTGGTTCCTGTATGAATGGCTGCTCGATGCTCGACTTGACCTGCCCGATGCGACTAGCGGCATCTATGCTCTGGTCGTCGATCCCGATCAGCAATGGGCCGCCGAGGGAACGACATCCTCGCGCCATCGGGTGAAGAATAATCTTCCCGGAACGCCCGCGTTTTGCCCGCTCATCTTCCGCACGCCGCTGCTGGAGCAGCTCGTCGCCCGCGATCTCGGCGCCGAAGCGCGCAGGCTCGTCGCGGACGTGCCCGCCGATCTGCTTGCCCGTACCGCGGCCTTTCTTCTGTTGAAAGATTCCCGATCGAGCTTTCAGATCGAAGGCGAAGACCCGCCTCAGGATCGAATCCAACGCTGGGGGCAGGTCATCGGCCAGGCCGGCCATCGCCCGATCGACAGCGCCGAACTCGAACGTCTGCAACGGATCGTCATCGGCGATGCGCGTTTCGTCCACCTCGGATTGCGCGACCAGGGCGGCTTTGTCGGCGAGCACGATCGGCTCGATGGTTCCCCTATCCCCGACCACATCAGCGCGCGCCACGACGATTTGCCCGCGCTGATCGACGGCCTGACCGCATTCGACCGTAAGGCCGCGCCGAACCTCGACGCCATTCTCGCAGCCGCCGCCCTCGCATTCGGCTTCGTCTATATTCATCCGTTCGAGGATGGGAATGGCCGTCTCCACCGCTATCTCATCCATCACGTTCTCGCGGAACGCGGATTCAATCCGCCGGGACTGGTCTTTCCCATATCGGCCGTGATCCTCGACCGGATCGACGACTACCGGCGTGTTCTAGAAAGCTATTCACGCCGCCTGCTGCCGCTCGTTCGCTGGCGGCCGACAGATCAGGGCAATGTCGAGGTTCTGAACGAGACCGCCGACTTCTATCGCTATTTCGACGCCACGCCCCAGGCCGAGTTTCTGTTCGAATGCGTTGCACGCGCAATCGATATAGACCTGCCCGCCGAAACCGCGTTCCTCAGAAGCTATGACAGCTTCAAGGCGCAGGTGACGGGCATGATCGACATGCCAGATCGGCTGCTGGATCTTCTCTACCGTTTCCTTCGGCAGAACGGAGGCACGTTGTCGAAGCGGGCTCGCGAAAAGGAATTTGCGGCCCTGACCGACGATGAAGCCATGCGGATCGAAGCGATCTACGCGAGCCTCTGATCGGCTTTCGCGGTAGCGACGTTTCACGAGCTGGCGAATGCGCACAACGGGGCGTAGTCGCCAGCATCGAACGCTGCTCATTCAAATATGAGCAAATGATGGAACTTGCTCACGTCTATATGAGCAATTGGCGGCTGCTTGCGGGGAAAGCCCCCCTGCGGCCGAGCCACGATCTCGGCTGCCTTCTGCGAGGAGACCCCGCAACGCCCCCTGTGAGAGTGCGGATCGGGTTTACCGTGACGGTAGATAGCCTGAGGAGAGGCATTCGGCGCCGTCGCGGAGAACCGCGATGTCCAGATATGGTCGCCGCGCGCACCGGCTCCGACCGGGCGAACTTCTCCGACGAAATCACCGACAAGATCGTTGCCAAGCTGGAAGCCGGCCGCGTGCCATGGTCCAGCACTGGGGCACCTCAGCCGCCAAAGTCCCGCTTGGCCTGCCCAGGAACGCCGCGACTTCGCGAAGCCAGCGGCATCAATGTCATCATCCTCTGGGGCGCCGTCATCGAGCACGGCTTTCCGGGACAAGGCATGCCAACCCAAAATAACGTTCCAGAAGAGTTGCTCGGCAGAAGGAACGGGGCCGTCTCCGGACAGTCCGGTTTTCGACAAATCGGACGTTAATCCGCCGTTCTGCGGCCGACGCCATTCCCGTCATTCAATATGCCGATGGCCGGTCCCGAACCCGGCTATCTATCCGGTCCGGGGCCGCGCTATTAGAGCGAAAATCCCGCGGGCAGTGCGGTCCCCAAATGCGGGGGCGCGGGTATCCATTTTGCCTACATTAGTCCGTGTATCCGCTATCCCCGCCCGACTTTCACCTCCACCACCTCCACGGGCTCTGCTGCGGCTTCCTCTCCATAGATCCGGGACAGGCCCTTTATGCGCGTCGCGATCGCGTCGACGAGACGACCAACGATCTCATGGGTGATCCCCTCCCGGCGAATGTCTTGGGCGCACTCCGATGCCATGTCAGGCGTCACCGCGAGCTGATGGCGGATCGTCCGAATCGTGTACTCGCCGCCAACCTTTGCCGAGGACGCACAGCGCTGCCAGTGGCGCGGCATGATCTCGTCGACCGGGTAGACCCTGTCGATCTTCATCGCCAGCTTGATGTCGCGCATCTCAGCCTGGATCTCTCCCTCGCCGAGGTGGGGCAGAATGGAGGATATGTCGTAGAGCGGAGCTAGGCGGGCCTCGCCCTGGGCACCGAGCAGCATCGAGTAGTTCTTTGCATGCGCGTCCGTGCCGGCGATGATCCAATTGAAGACGTTCGCGTCCATGAAGGTCTGACGGTCGCGGACGGGGTCCAGGGAAGCAGACAGCACCTTGTTGGAGATCGTCGTGATACCCGGCCCACCCTGGTTCTCGTACTTGAGCGTCGGCATCACCGCCAGGGCCTGGCACATGTCCTCCTGATGGATGCGGATGGTCTTGCCGTCGATGTCGCGGCGGTCGTAGCGCTCGAGAACGATCGCCTTTTCGCCTGCGAAGTCGAGAACCTGGCTGTGTGCAGCATCCATTCCGAGCTTGCGTGCAAGCTGCAGGCAGAAATGCTCGTTCTCGGTATGCCCGTGCAAGTGCGGCAAAGGGGGCTTGAAGATGTGAGTCGTGGGCGTGTCGCCTAGAGGGATTCCCCAGCGATTGCTGCCCTTGTCGAAATGGAACGCCGTCTTCGCCTGCGCACCAGCGAGACTGAACTGACCGGGATCGCCGATTCGTCGGGTCGCTGCACCATCCTTGCGCAGGTCGCGCAGGCGGTCGCCGATCTGCGCCTCGGTGAGCAACTCTACGTCCTCGCCGCGGGAAACCTGGTCGCCACGCGGAAGGAACTGGACGGCGCCGGCGCAGTCGCGGCCGACATTCTTGAGCAGGGCAAACGGGTTTCGGGCGGAGACCTGGAACCTCTGGGCCCATCTGGCGATGGTCTGCTCATTGTCCGGCAGCAGGCCCCAGAGGAATGCCTCGATGACCTTGCCCTCGTAGGTCCTGGTGATTGTCGGCATGGACAGGGAGAGCGGGATCGCCACCCGGCCCTCCATCCATGCCGCGTGATAGGAGAACGAAAGCTTGCCGCCCTGCAGGTGGTGGAGCCCCCCAACCGGTCTGCCGGCGATGTAGACGTCGAGGGTGTCGACCGGGTTCAGCATGACCATCGTCACCTAGAGCTTGTAGGGGATCTCGTCATCATCGACATGCCGTTCATCGGCATTAGGATGATCAGCAACCGACGTCGGCGCCGACGGGATCTGAAAGTCCAGCTCCACACCAAGCGTGGTCAGCGCCAGCAGCACGTTGCCTATCTCAGCGCTGGGCTTGCCGTTCTCGATCCACGACACCCACGTCTGCGTGGTGTTGATCATCTTGGCCAAGGCAGCCTGTGACAGGCCGCGCCGGGTGCGAGCCTCCTTGATCAGGATACCAATGTCGCGAGCTGTTCTGATCTTCATGGGGATACGATTTTGTATGAGCTAGTCTGATATAGGCTCGTATATGACTGGTGTCAATATACGTTCCTATATCAGACTAGCTCATATAGGTTCCTATATCGCCGATCGTCATATATAAGCCAATATAACTCATTGCGGCCACGCAAACATTAACGGCGATCACCCCTTCGACGATATCGCCCGAGAATGACTGCGCATTAGTCGAGAGCTGGAACGACGTGGTGGGGGCCGCGAGCCGCCTGTCCGCAATCAGGGTGAGTTCAGCGAATAGCTGCCAATCGGCAGCGGACCTAATCGCATTACGAACATTCAATCGGTTCCCGCAAGCTGCCGTCGGCAAATTGCGCCACTCTTCGGGTACAGTCCGCAGCGCCTCGTCAAACGCATTTGACGGCCACCGCCAATCAGTACGCCTTGCCATAATAGTTGGTGCCGTAGGTAAAGCGACCGGACGCGACCACCCGACAAGCATCGCCGTTTGATCTTAGGCTTGGCTCAGACAGGACTCAATTGTCGGGAAGCGGCAGCGGTGTGTCACTCAAGGTCCGCAGGTAAGCGATGAGGTCCGCTCGCTGCTCCTCGTCGTGCAGGCCCGGGAAAGTCATATCTGTCCCAGGCAATGTGAGCGCGGGGTTTGAGATAAAGAAATTCAGTTCCTCAAAGGTCCAATCGCCACCAGCGTCCTTTAGACTTGACGAATACTGGACATCGCTTTCCGATGCCTTTCGCCGTCCTACTATTCCCCACAGATTGGCTCGTCCGGGGACCTGGACCCCTGGCGCTGAAAGATGACAAGCGCCGCACGTTCTGTCGAAAAGTTCTTTGCCCGATCCCGCGTTTGCCGCTGCAAGTCGTGACGAAATTGGATCAATGGAAGGTCGTCCGGCGCCATGACTATGCAAGTAGGCCACGACATCGGCGTGACCACTAAGCTTGGCCAAATGTATGGGCGGACTTCCATTCGATGTCAGTGCATTCACATCTGCTCCAGCATCCACAAGATGGATGACACACTGAAGGCAGCCATTCTCAGCAGCCACGTGCAGCGGGGTCTGCGATTTCGCCAACTGGTTTGGATTTGCCCCACTATCGAGTAGCAGCTTCACGATGTCAGCGTGCCCACCCTTATTGGCGGCGTAGAGTGGCGTTCTTTGCCAACTGACAGGCAGGTCAACATCTGCCCCGCGATTGATCAGAAGTTTTGCTAGCTCGGCATTTCCGTTTTCACAGGCGATATAAAGCGCCGTAACACCGTCAATTTCGTTGATGGCGGCGCCTTTGTCCAAGGCGGATGTCACCGCTGCGACATCGCCACTCCTGACAAGATCACCTAGGTTGCTCGCTTGGGCGGGCAGTGTGAGAAGCCAAAGGACCCATGTAGCCCTTACCACCCAAATGCGCCCTCGCTTGATCATTGTATCCTCCCTGACGAGAGTTCCATGACGGGCTTATCCTAGAACAAGGGCTTGCTGGCGACAACGCCCGCGCCGGCGGATGAGATTTGGGATACTTGGGTTGTGACCACTCCGGGGCCGGCAACGGACCGACCGCCTCCCGCAACGGAGTGTGAGGAAGGGCCATTGCCGGAGTATGCCCTGAGGGAAGCATTCCTAACGGCGCCTGGGCGATACAATCCGGTCCACTACACAGCCGTTGTTGGCCGACGTAGAGCTATCACCCAGATCGGGCTCTCGGCGCTCTATGTGAAAGAGCATGCTCAGAAATCAGAACGACGCCACACAGCGGGCGTCGTTCTTGCAGCTTTCGGCGCTGCGGTCGCGGCTGGCTTCGGCACGCCAGTTGAGTGCGCCCAGTACTCCATACGGCTCCTGAGGAGCGAAGCAGCAAGACCCGCGAGCCTAGGCTAGCGTTCCGCCTCCAATAGAGAGTTCGTATAATATTCGGAGACGGCCTTCTTACTGGCGCCGGCCTCGGTGGAAAGTACCAAATCCTGTGCATCCGATATGACCTGGCCATCTATCCAGCCGTTGGGCTTCTCCTTGCCGTCCTGCAGAGTGAGTGAGGTTGCAATTACCGACTGCTTGATGAGATCTTCAGGGGGGGCCGCGCTCCAAGCCCTACGCAACGCGGCAGCAGCCTTCGATGGGTCCTCACGGGTCAAATCGATAGCGTCGCTTGTTGCCGCGAAGAAGCGCTTCAGCGTCTCGGAAGATTTGGTAACACTGTCGTTGCTTACTACGGCTGCAAGGCCTGGCACTGACAATCCGAATTTAGGCAGGTCGAGGACTGCAAACTTAATTCCACTTCGCTCTTCGATGAGTGGAAGATCGACGTTCGTGTAGACTGTAATCATATCAATCTTGTTTTGCAGGAACTGCGGTATTTTGACCTGAGGGTCCAATTGCACCTGATTTATCTTACTGCAATCGACCTCGTTCTTTTTGCAGAAAATACTCAGATAAGCTGTCGCAGTGTCCCCCGTTGAGACGGCCAAAGATCGACCCTCCATGTCCTTTGGAGTAGCGACTGGCCGGTCAGGATGAGAAATGAAGGCAAATGGGGTTGTGGGCTGGTAGAGTGCTGCGATCTTGACTGGCACTCCCTTCTGTATTGCCGAAATGGCAAAAATCGCAGGAACGATCACCACGTCTTCGTTTCCCTGCACGAGCGAGCCAAGTGCGGCCTGAGCGCCTGCTCCTTCGCCCAACTGCACATCTAGTCCATGCTTTTCATAGACCCCTTGATCCTTGCCTAGATAGAAAAAGGCGTACTCTCCCTTCAACTTCCAGCTAAAGCGCACTTTTACCAGGTCATTTGCCGAACTGGAGTTCGATGCCAAAGCTGTTCCGAGGGCAACAAGCGCAATGGCTATTTTCTTGGCTATTTGCATTTTCGTTCCTCCCATTTCCCGATTCTCACTTTGAGAACTCCTTACCTCGTCAGCATGCCGGTCTTTCGCGCGGTCCAAGCAGCGAGGTAGTCCATCAGTGCCGGCGACAGGCAGTCATAGGGCTCGAGCCCCAGTTCCATTAGCCTTGCACGCACACCATCCATCTCGGACGGATCCACACCTGCCTCGATGATCGACGAGACGAACGCCGAAAAGCCCGGCTCTGCCCAGCCATTCTCCTGGAACCGTTCAGGGTGTATAAAATCCAGGCCCTTAAAGGCGTGATCGCGCTGAACCGGGCCATACATGTGCACGCCACAATCCTTGCACGCATGACGCTGAATGAGTGCCGAGTGATCGACCACGGCAAGCTTGTCGCCGTTCTCCAGCACGGTGATGTTTTCATGAGGCACGACTGCCACGATCGAGAACTTCGCGCCTTCTGGCTTCCAGCATTTAGTGCAACCACAGGCGTGGTTGTGGGCAACGTTCCCTTTGACGGCCACCCTTACGGGCTTGTCGACACAGGCGCATGTGAGCGTCCCGCCGCTGAAGCCTGCGATGCCGGATTTCATTGCAGCGTCCAGCGCTGGGTGTATCGATACCAAACTTGCCATTGATCCCTCCTACATTTTCGATTGCAGATTTGGCCGCTGTCTCAAGCGTTCAGTAGACGACGACGCTTCTGATGCTCTCGCCGGCATGCATCAGGTCAAAACCCTTGTTGATGTCTTCGAGCTTGAGCGTATGCGTGATCATCGGGTCG